>CAVQND010000041.1:0-20731 GCA_963713735.1 uncultured bacterium | reverse complement strand
TCGGCAAGCGTGCGTAGCGGCAAAAACTTGGAGGCGGGCGGCTTTTCCAGGGCGCCGGGGCCGGACGCGGGCGCCCACTATGGGCGAGGGCGGGCTAATCAGCCGCTGTTGACCGCTTGGATGGCCTGTCGGTAGTTCCACGGGAACCAACAGGTCGGGGCCTTTGCCACCGCCTGGGCGTGTTGCTCGAGGGCCATGAGGTGGTCGAAGGGGTTGACCCGATTGAGTTCGCAGGTGTGGATCAGGCTCATGTGGATGTCGCCGATCCGGGCTCCGTTGAGCGTTTTATAGGACAACGAGTTTTTGCGGTGAAGGATCGCCATCTTGAGCGCCCGCTCCGCGATGTTGTTGTCCAGCGGCGCACCGGGGACCGAGAGGAAACGGGTCAACGTTTCCCACCGTTTGAGCATGTAGTTGATGGCCTCTCCCAGACCGGAGTTGGGTTCAACCTTCTTTTGTTCCAACTGCTCTTTCATCCACTGCCGGAGTTGGTCCATCACCGGTTTGCTGTGTTCCTGGTGGAAGGCCAGTCGTTCCAGGTCCGAGAGCTGCCGTTCCTTGGCCAGGGCCTCAAAGCGATAGATCTCCCGCAGGCTTTCGATGACCTGGCGGCATTCCTCCGGAAAGCTCTGGCCCACGTTCATAAAGTTTCTTCGGGCGTGGAGGAGGCAATGGCACAGCAGGGTGTGGAACTCCTTGGGTTCATTGCGCGCGAGCGCATCGCACATCTGCAGCGGCTGGCTCCGGTTGGCCTCCCGGCTTTGGAGCAGTTGGTCCAGATTCTCCCCGGCGTGCTTCTGGCCGGTGAAGAACAGGGCCACCGGGACTGAGCCGACCCGGGCGACGATGCTGGTGGTGAAAATGCCCGTGCGCGGGTCCGGGTCCTGGGCGTCGGCGATTTGCCGCCGCAAGCTCTGCACCCGCATGGGGGTGTCATCGTTGTGCAAAACCTCGGCTTGGGCGGCGGCTTCGATCAGGGCCTCATAGACCACTTCGGGTGTTTTGGAGGCCGCCGCCATCAGTTCCCACTGCGTCGAGGCGGCCAGCGGCACCCCGAGATAGTGCTGCCATTTGTCGGTGCGATACATGGGCTGGCCCACCCCAAAGCGCTGCAGGTTCAACATGACGCCACAGCTCGGATCGTATTTGCTCTGCCCAGCCTCCGGCGGCGGGGCGGCGGTGAAGAGGGCTCCGCACAAAGCGCAACGCAACCGTTCCAGTTCGAAGATCGTCGCGCTAAACATAGGCTGGGCGGCAATGCGCACGATCCGGGCTGGGGTCTTGAGCAGGTAGAGTTTGCCTTTGAGGCACTTGGGGCAGAGGTCCCCAAGGCGCAGCTTGGGATGAGGCACCGGCAGGCGCTTGGCTCCCGGATAATCCTGGGCGGCTTTGCGCCCGTGCCCTTTGGCTTTGGGCTTGGGGTCTGGCGTTTTGGCGCTGGCAGCGGCGGCGTCACTTTGAGCCAGCAGGTTGCGGCTCTTCTCGGTCTGGGCTCCGAAGATCATCCGCCGAAGTCGGCCCAGGGTGGTGTTCTTGGCTTCGAGCACTCCCATGACCCATTGGAGGGTCCGCAAGAGCGTTTGCACCAGTTGGTAAGTCTCCGCCGGCAAGAGCCCGGCCAGCTTGACCAACAACTCTTCCAGTTGGGTCGGGCTCAGGGCGACGACCTCCGGACCGCTGCCCTGAGCCATAGCCCCCTCCGCAAAGCTGGCGGCGAAAGTCCGGCCGTAGCGGATAAACCCACAACTGCTTGAACGACCGGCTGGGTATAAGCCAAATAATGGTGCGCCTCGATGAGGCTGCCGAAGAGTTCTTCGGCCGGCGTGCGCCGCACTTGGCGGATCTCCAAGGGACCCAATTCGGCCAAGGAACATTCCTGCGGCCTGGCCGCCAACGCCAACTCACGCTCGGGCGCCCGGTGCCGCGCCGCGTTGTTGGGTGGAGACATCCGCTTGGCCGGCAGTTTAATGTGACCGGCCCGGTGCAACCCCAGCATCAGACTCCGGGCGACCATGTCCCGCAGTTGGCCATTGGGCTGCACCCAGTTCCACGCCTGGCACAGCTTGGCCGAAAGCCGCCGCCGGCTTAGGCCGGGGTGGGCGGCGATCAACTGCCCGATAAACTCAACGTCGGCACGGCTCAGCTTGCAACCGCGATAGGCAAACTCGCTCTGCACGACCGCCAGCCTAAGCGGTCAAAAACTGGAACGCAACCTCTTTCACCCTTTTCGGGATCTTTTTTTTATCGCTGGTTTGGCCTCAGGCCGCCGAGGCAATCGGCCGCCACAAGGGTGCGGCCTGGGCGGTGTTGGGATTGCCGTTCCAGAGCAGTAATTGAAGTTGATGGACATCCAGCCCCAAGGTGGGCTGCTGGCCGCCAGTGGGCCACCAGCCAAATCGTCCCTGAGAGAGCCGTTTCTGGCACAGCCAAAAACCCTGGCCGTCATACATGAGGATCTTAAGCGCCCGCCGCCGCCGATTCGAGAAGATGAACACGGCGCCGCCAATCGGGTCGGTATCCAGCCTTTGGCGGCAAACCTGCGCCAGCCCGTCAATGCCTTTGCGAAAATCCACCGGCTCGACCGCCAGCAACAACCGCATCTGCGGGGTAATCTGAATCACGACCGATGCCTCCAGGCCCTTGGGCCAAAGCCAGTGCCGCGACACTGTCGCTTTGCGCCAGCCGCAGGGTCAGTTTCGAACCGCGGCGGTCCTCCAGTTCAATCACCCACTGCGGGCCGCTGGGCCAGGTGGCCACCGGCACCTCGACAAACCCCGGAGGCAGGGCACCGGCCCTGGAAGGTTCCGGAACTGGACTGGCCGCCAAGTGGCGCTTGAGGGCAGTGTAATTGACGCCGAGAGCTTGGGCCACAGGGCTCAGTCCGTAGCCTCGTGCCAAAGTCGCCATCCTCCGCCATAACGCTTCCGGGATGGGCTCCCGATGTTTACGCCGCTCGCGCCAGGCTGCCAGGGCTGGTTGCACCCGCGCAATGGCTCCTGCAAATGCGGGGTCCGATTTGATCGTTGTCTTCGCTGCCATAATCTGCCGCGAAGACTACCACCGGGGCCGAAACCCCGTCACACCCTTACCGAAGCAACACGATGAAGAGGTTGAGGCGGCAGAGGCGATAGGTGAAGTCTTTGCTTTCCTGGCCGAAGAACGAGAGCTTGCCGCTGTGTTTGGCGAAGTGGTCGCTTTGAACGAACATGCCGCCGGAACCGCAACACGGATCGAAGACCTTGCCTTCGGTTGGTTCGAGCATGGCAACCAGCAGGTTGACGATGCTGGCCGGGGTGAAATATTCGCCGCCCCGCTTGCCTTCTGACGAAGCGAACTCACCGATGAAGTATTCGTACACCCGGCCGAGCATGTCGAGGCCCCCGCCGCCGGACTTGAAGATGTCCTTGGAAAAGAGATTGATGAGGCCGGCGATGTTTTCGCGGCCGAGATTCGAACCCGCGTAGATGGGCAGGAGCAGGCCCTTGAGCTTGGGGAACGCGTCCTCAAGGAGTTGGAGAATCTTGTCGAGGCGCAGTTTGATGTCGTCGGCCCGGGCGATTTTGACAATAGAATCCCAGCGGGCCTCCTCTGGGACGAGGAAGACGTTGCTGGCGGTGTAGAGGTCCGGGTCCTCGCGGAGGCTGTCGGCGAGTTTGGGGTCGCTGGTGAAGAAATCGCTTTGCGGGTCGGCGATGAGGGTGTCGATCTCCGACCGGCGCTTTTCGTAGCGCAGCGAGAGGAACCGGAGGAAGATGAGCGGCAGGACGTAGCGCTTGTAATCGGATGGTTCGATATTGCCGCGCAGCTCGACGGCGGCGTTCCAGAGTTCTTTGAGGAGAGGGGCGACGCCACCGTTGCCGGTGTTCTTCGGTTTAGTCTTGTAGGAGGTTTTGGGCATGGGTGTGGAGAATAGACGTGTGAAAGTTAGGGTTCGATCCTGGGTGGCTCGGCGGCTGGCCTTTCCTGGGGCCGCGCTGGCGGCAACGGCATCCCGTCCCACAGTTGGCCTCGCTCCAGAGCGACGAGCATTTCCTCGTTGATCTTGAGCCACTCCTTGACCGGCACATTGGTGTAGTTTTTGACGGTGAAGACGTTTTCAGCGGGGCCGAGGAGTTCAGCGGCGTGCCCTGCTTTGGAGAGAGATTCGCGAGCGCGGGGCAGGTCGCCAGTCATGGCGAAAGCGATGTGGACAGCCTGGAGGCGATTGGCCTGGTAAATCAGGGGCGCGGCGGCGGTCTCGCCGGCCTTGTCAAAGAGGTCAATGACTTCCTTCCAAGCTTCCGGGCTGGGCTTCCGGCTTATTCGGCGCATGGCCTCCGCGGCATTGAACCTGTGGACAAGGATGGAGACCGGGTCCCCGTCCTTCTTCTGCTCGCGCTGGAGGCTGTAAGCGAAAGAGCCAGCGGCGTCGGCATACTCGCCTGCGGCCATGGCGACCTCGCCCCTTTGCCGATGAGCGAAATCCAGAAAAGCCGGAGGCAGGCTGTCGGCAGCCTTGATCACCAGGTTACAGAGGTCAAACGCCGCGGCGTGCTGATTCTCTCTGCGGGTACTGCTTGATGAGCCACTGGAAGGCGGCGTCGTAGGTTGGGTTGAGGTCAATGGCACGGTGTGCCAGCACGGTGGCGCCAGGGGAGTCTTCCAGTGGCCTGGAGGAGGCTGGCTTGGGCTATGAGGGCCTCGGGCCGGTCACGAAATTCCTCCTGGAGGATGCTCGATAGCCTGTGCATCAGTGGGGCGTCGCCGTCAGCGATCGCCTGGCGGACCTGGCGGGACAGAAAGTCGAGCCCGTTGCGGTTGTAGTTGACGAGTCTTTCCAGGAGCTCTTGATAGTCCGAGACCAGTTGCGAGGACTCGAGCTGTTCGTCGAGGACGAAGAGGCGTTCGTTGAGGGCGGCGATGGCCTGGTAGTGGAGTGAGGAATTAATCTTAGTGCCGAGATGGGCGGAGGCGTCAGCCCAACGTTCAAGGAGAGGGCCGCCCTTGTCACGGGGCAGGTTTGGCACCGGAGAGGCGACATAGTGAATTTGCGGGACGCGGGTAATTTCGGATTCGCGAATGGCCTTAGCGACAGCAGCGACACCTCCGACGTTCTGTTCGTTGAGTCCGAAGAGCATAACAACGAGGTCGGGAAGATGCAGGGTGCAGATGCCGGCAACGTCAGTGAGGCCGGTGCGAGAATCCACGAAGACGTAGTCGGGCCGGCAGTGGCGAGAGATAGCTGCTTTCCAGTTTTCGACGAACGCCTCCCCAAGATCGGACTCATAAAGCTCAGCCCAGTCGAGTTTTGTGCGGCAAGCGTTGTAAGCGGCGTCTTTCTTGCCGGCAGGCATGATCCACAGCTTTCCTCGGAGCTTCCCCGGAAGCTCGCAATGGTGGAGAAACCCGCTGATTTCCGGGGCGCGCCTGCTTGTCTTAAACTCGGTGACGTACTCGACAACCCCCTGCTTGCCGACGACGGACTTGAACTCTTCAAAACTGTCCAGGCCGGGCGCCTCTAGGTCGAAGTCGATGAGGACAACGCGACGGCCTCTTTGGGCAAGGAGCGCGGCCGTGTTGGCGAGGGCCAGGGAGCGACCCACGCCGCCCTTGTATGAGTAAAATGTGATCCAGAATGGTTTCATTTGAGGCCAAACGTGACACGCATTAGCCCGCGCGCGGGGTTTGGTCGTTTTTGCGTGGACCGGCTGGGCAGCGGGGCGGCGCCACGGCGTTCGACGACGGTGCCCAGCAATGCGAGATCGGGAAACATGGCTGCGAAATCGGTCTGTGCCTGCGGCTGGGCGAGGCGATTCTTACTGCGCCAGGCACGAGCGCGAAGCCAATCGAAAGCCTGAGGAAACTCGGCGAGAACTCGGATGTAGTATGACATGGAGCGGCTGGCGAACTGCGCGCCGCGCTCCCATTTGTGGAAGGTCTTGGCGCCCAGGCCAAGTATCTCGCTCATCTCGTCCTGCCGCTGGACACCAAGGTCTTCCCGGATCCTCTCCAGTTCGCGTGGGGCTAGTTGCTCTGTCTGCTCAGAGACAACGGATTCGATAAAGGCGGTGGTGTCGCCGGGGTATAGCACCTCGCCGCAATGGTCGCAGCGGTCCACCCAGACGCCAGGGATGGCGATTGGGTTGTCTTCGGCGACCTTCTCAGTGTGGGCGATCTGGACCAGTTCAAACCTGCCGGTTTCGCAGACGGGGCACTTCTGGCCCGCTAAGGATTTGCTTGGTTTTGGAGCGTTCATTGTGGGAGCCGCAGTTTTCCGGGCGTGTGGTCGTGTGCGTAAATGATGATCATGGCCTCCTGCATGATAACGACCTCGACGTAGATGTCGGGGCCGCAGGACAGGGTGACGTTTGCCTGTACATGTTTGGCCAGGAGTTGGCCGCTCCCGTCGTCCCTGTATTTCTGAAACATCCTCTTTCCATCCTTGATGTGGCGGATGATTGCTCCGCGAAGCTGGACCTCGGGTATGCGCCAGTCTGAAATTGATTCCTTGGCAGAATAGCCCAGTTCAGCCGTGGCACGCTGGTCGCACGCCCCTTTGATATGGGCGATGTCCTCGGCGGTTGCCAATGGCGGAAGGTCGCGTTCAAGTATGTATTAGCACTTTCTCATATCATCTGATAAACTGCAAGTGTTCTTTAGCACTTTTAAGAACTTTCTTCATGCCAATAGGTGCTGCGGCAGCAGCAGGACGAAGAGAAACGCACCCAAGGAGGCACCCGGTAATGGGCGCTTTGGAGGCCTCGGAAAGCGCCGCTAATGCGCGAGGAACCGCCAAGCGGTTGGCGTCGGCGGACTGCCGCAAGAGCTTCGCCAAGGCCTGGGGTGTTCTTGGGACCATCGTGTGTCAATTTGCTACTGATAATTCGCAAATTAGCAGTTGGCTGGCAAATGCTAATTCTGAAGCCGGCTTGAAACGCCCTTCCGGTTGCTCCCCGGGGCAATCGCATGTATGCTCAGGCAAATGTGTCTGGCAATTCCGGGGAAAATCACCAGTATCAGCGGGGAAGATGCGCTGTTGCGCATCGGCAGAATCGATTTTGGCGGCATTCAAAAAGAAGCCAGCCTGGCCTATGTCCCTGAGGCCAAGGTGGGCGACTATGTCATCGTGCACGTGGGCTTCGCCATCAGCATCCTCGATGAGGAAGAGGCCAGCACCGTTTTCGAGTATCTACGGCAGATGGAGGATGTATGAAATATCTCGACGAATACCGGGACGCCGAGGCGGCGCACAAATATGCCCGGGAGATCGCGCGCATCACGACGCGGCCATGGACGATCATGGAGGTCTGCGGCGGCCAGACACATGCCATTGTCAAGTTCGGCATTGACGAACTGCTGCCCAGGGAAGTCACCCTCATTCACGGTCCGGGCTGCCCGGTTTGCGTCACACCGGTCGAATTGATTGACAAGGCGCTGGACCTCGCCGCCCGGCCGGAGGTGATTTTCTGCTCATTCGGGGACATGCTGCGGGTGCCGGGAAGCACGACCGACCTGCTGGCCGTCAAAGCGGCGGGCGGCGACGTGCGCATCGTCTATTCGCCGCTGGATGCCGTGAAATTGGCCGGGCAAAATCCGGGCAAGGAAGTGGTGTTTTTCGGCGTGGGCTTTGAAACGACGGCCCCGGCCACGGCGATGGCCGTCTATCAGGCGGCCCAAAAGGGGATCAAGAACTTCTCGATGCTCATCTCGCACGTCCTAGTGCCCCCGGCCATTGAGGCGCTGCTGGGGGCGCCGGACTGCCGCGTGCAAGGCTTCCTGGCCGCCGGTCATGTCTGCACAGTCATGGGTTACGAGGAATATCTCCCGATTGCCGCGAAGTACCGCGTGCCGATCGTGGTGACCGGGTTCGAGCCGCTGGACATCTTGCAGGGCATCCTTATGTGCCTGCGGCAATTGGAGACTGGCCGGGCCGAGGTCGAGAACCAATACACCCGCTCCGTCCGCAGGGAAGGCAATCTCCCGGCCCGGCAACTTATTCGCCAGGTGTTCCGGGTCGTTCCCCGCAAGTGGCGGGGCATGGGCGAAATCCCGCAGAGCGGCTTGGGCCTGAGCGAGGCTTACCAGGCCTTCGACGCGGAGCGCAAATTCGGCGTGGCCGAACTCCGGGTCCAGGAGTCTTCCGAGTGCCTCAGCGGGCTGGTCTTGCAGGGCAAACTCAAACCGCCCGAGTGTCCCGCCTTCGGATCTCGCTGCACGCCCGAGCATCCGCTGGGCGCCACTATGGTTTCTTCCGAAGGCGCCTGCGCCGCCTACTACCGATACCGGCGCCAACCCACCCAGGACGTTGCTGCTGTGTAATCCGACAATGTCAAATCTCTCCGGAACTGCTAGATCTGCGATAGGTCGTCGTCCTGGGCATCGAGTCTGTCTCGGAGGGACATCTAAGGGGCGGGTGTCGAGTGTCGAGGGGCGGCACTTCGTTCCCTCGACACTCGACACTCGACACCTGCATCTCCATCATGCGCGCTGCCAATGACTTCACCCCGGCCTGTCCCTTCCCGATTCAGAACTATCCGCGCGTCCTGCTGGCCCACGGCGGCGGGGGCAAGCTGATGCACCAACTCATCGGCCGGATGTTCATACCGGCCTTCCGCAATGCGCTGCTGGAACCGCAACACGACTCGAGCGTGTTTGAAGCCGGCGGCCAGCGCTTGGCCTTCACCACCGACTCTTACGTGGTGCGGCCGTTGTTTTTCCCGGGCGGCGACCTCGGCTCGCTGGCCGTCCATGGAACGGTAAACGACCTCGCCATGTCCGGCGCCCGGCCGCTCTATCTGAGCGCCGCCTTCATCATCGAGGAAGGGTTGTCCATGGAAACGCTATGGAAGATCGTCTCCTCGATGCAGCAGGCCGCCCAGGAAGCCGGCGTCCAAATCATTACCGGCGATACCAAGGTGGTGGACAAGGGCAAAGGCGACAACCTGTTCATCAACACCGCCGGCGTCGGCGTGCTCGAACACTCCCTGACGATTGCGCCCCGGAGCCTCCAACCGGGCGACGCCATCCTGCTCAACGGCGACCTCGGCCGGCACGGCATGGCCATCATGGCCCTGCGCGAGGGGCTCCAATTCGACAGCGCCATCGAAAGTGATTCCGCCCCTCTGGCCGAGGCGGTGCTCGATTTGCTGCGCGCGCGCATCGAGATTCATTGCCTGCGCGACCTGACGCGCGGCGGCCTGGCCAGCGCGCTCAACGAGATTGCCGAAACCGCCAACCTCACGCCGCTGGTCGAGGAAAAGCTCATCCCGGTGCGCGAGGACGTGCGCGGCGCCTGCGAAATCCTCGGACTGGACCCGCTGCACGTGGCCTGCGAGGGCCGTTTTGCCGCCTTCGTGCCCGAGCGCGACGCCGAACGCGCCCTGGCCATCCTGCGCAACCACCCGGGCAGCGCCGGCGCCTGCCGCATCGGCACGGTCACCGCCCAGCGCTCCCCCAGGGTCCTGCTCAAGAGCGCCATCGGCGTCCAGCGCATCCTCGATATGCTCAGCGGCGAGCAGTTGCCACGCATTTGCTGAAAGCGGCCTTCTGCATTTGGAATTCCTTCGGGGTAGCCTCAGGAGGCGCCCACCTCTGACCTCAGCGCAGCTTCAGCCTAAAGAACCGCGCTGGATCGCTCAAGGAATTGGTGAGGAAGAACCGGTCACCCACAATCACCGGGGCGTTGCTCACCTGCTCCCACGCCGTGGCGGTCAACGATGGTGCGGTCTCGACGACGCTGTCGGGGGAACTGGTGGGCCACGCCAGAACCAGCGCGCCTTTGACCGGCGTTATCTCAAGCGGCGAGGGCCCCTGGAGAACCTGGAAACGAAACGTAGGGCCTAAAATCAAGAAAGTGGGCGGAGCACGTTCGGGCTTCAAGGAACCGCTGATCAGCCCACCGTCATAGACGCCCAGGTATGCCAGTTCTGCGGCGGGCTGGAAGAGGGCGGGCTGCACGTCCGGCAAGGTGGAGCCAGGCAGTTTATACACCTCAACCGCCAAGGTGGGATCCGAGCCTCGCATCCTGGGTTACATAATATTGCCTCCCTGCCGCCAGCCGCAGCGGCGGGATTTGTCCATACACCACGTCGTTGGTGTCCCAGTCCAGCGGAGTGAGGATCTGACTGGCGGAATAGGTGGCCAGTGGCTTGTTGGTAGAGGTCCAAAAAGTGATCTCACTATTCGTGGGCCAACCTCCGGAAGGGGGAAAGCTGCCGGAACCGACCCACGTCACACTAAGGTTCGTTCCGGGCACAAACGACCATCCGACGCCACCGTTCACATAGCCCACAATCTGCACAGTGCCTTTGGGCGAAACGGGGAAGGTGAGTGCATCAGTATCTGTCTGCGCGGAAAGGAGCCCTCGGATAGCGAGCAGAACCGCTGGTAACGCCGGCAAACGTCCGCACAATTTCATCATAAGACCCCTTCCACTTTGAGGGCCTTATACTCCGGAAAGGCCCTGTTAGTCAAGTACGGCTCTGGCCGCCCCGTTCCGCCGTTCCGCGGGCCAGAAGACCGACTCTCGAGAGCGCCATCGGCGCCCAGCGCATCCTCGATACGCTCAGCCGCGAGCATTTGCCCCGCATCCGCCGAGCAGAGTGGAAAGCCGTTAAAACGGCTGGAGCATCTCTCTGAAGCCTAGCACCAAAATATGGTAGCGCCCCGCCCCCGTTTCTGGCTATCTCAGACCATGCGACTGCTCCACGACCTTTGCCTCGCCTTCTCCACTGCGGCCGCCCTTTGCGCCGGCGCGGCCGACGCGCCTTCGCCGACGCTCGAGCTAAACAAGCTCTCATTTTTTCTCGGTCGCGAGTATTTCGTCCTGCGGAGCGGGCGGGCGCAGATGGTGGTGCAGGCGGACCGGGCAGACCTCGGGCCGGCGTTTACGTATCTGCTGTTCGACGCGGAGAACGCCCGCCAGAGCGCGGCCAAAGAGGGGGCGTTCAACTTTGCGCCGGGCCAGGGGTTCGGTTCCAGCGGGCTGGTGGTGGAATTGGGCGGATTTGCCTTTACGGCCCTGGGCCACCGCACCGAGACGCGCTGGGTGTCTGAGGAAGGCATCCCGGCGGTGGAGGCGGTGTGGTGGGCGGGTGGCGTGCGGGTGTCCGAGAGGCTCTGCGCCCTCTCGACTAATGGGGTGTATCGGCGCGCCATCCGTTTGGCGGGCGCCCATCTGCTCGGGGAGGAGAGCGTCCTGTTGCGTCTGGCGCTGGCGCCGGGAGAACATCGGCGCGAGGGACCGGTCCTGCTCCAGCATGGCCGTGGCGCCCGCACTGCCCTGGCCGTGCTGGGCAATGCCCCTGCTCAGGTCTCGGAAGAAAAGGGCGCGCTCGAGATCGGCCCGCTGGCGGTCACGCCGGGAGCCGAGGCGCGCGTGGATACTTTGCTCTTCGTTCAAGTCCCGTCCGGCGACCGGCAGGCCTTGGTCGAGTTTGCGCGGGCCACCGTGTCCTCGGCGGCCGCCGGTGAATTGGGCCCGACGCGCCAGGGGTGGGCTGCGGCGTCTTCCCTCACCACCGGGGACCGCACGGTGCAGGAGTTGTTCGACAAGGCCCGCTTTGGCCTGCCGGGGATGATTGGGGACGACGGGACGATGGACGCCGGCATTTTCGAGTACGGCGCGCAATGGGTGCGCGACACCTCGAACACCGCCCTCGGCGCGCTTCATGCCGGGCATTTTGAACTGGCCCGCGCAGCCCTGGTCCGGGTCCTGACCAGGATGATCAGCCCCCAAGGCGCAACCATGATTGCCGGCGGCTTCGATTCCGCGGACCGCGAGCAGTTTGACCAGATGGGCGAGCTGCTGCATTGCCTGCGCGACTATTGCGACTGGACCGGGGACGAGAGCCTGGTTGGGCAGCACCGCCAACTGTTGCTGGCCTTGATCGAGCGTCCGCTCCAGCCGCAGTTCCGCGACGACACCGGCATGGTGCACAACCGCCGCGAGTTCTGGGAGAGGACTCTTGACGATGCTTATGAACTGGCCTACCAGACCTATGTCATCCTCGGCCTTCGCGAGGCTATTGCCCTGGCACCCGTGCTGGGCGCCCAGGACCGCGTGACGCGGTGGACACAGGAGGCGGAGCGGATTCAAAAGGCCATGCTCGAGCACCCCACCCGCGCGCTGGTGGACCGAGGACGGCTCATCAAACGGCGCAATCTCACCGGGGAGGTGGCGGACCGGTTGACGGACTTCCCCGGCTATCAACCGGACGTGCCTTTGAGCACCGAGAAGCATCACCGCCTGCTCCCCGACGCCTCGGTGGCTCTGCCCATCGCACTGGGCGTCGTCGAACCGCGCTCCCAACTCGCCCGCGGCACGCTCGACGACCTCGAGCAACTCTGGAACACCCGCTGGTCCGACGGCGGCTATGACCGCTATCACACCAGTGCGCAGCCCGATCAACCCGGCCCCTGGCCCTTTGCGACCTGTTTTATCCTGCGAGCGCAGCACGAGGCCCGCCTCTTTGACCGCAGCCGCCGCTCCCTCGAATGGCTCAACACCGTCCAAGGCGGACGCGCAGGGGCGTGGTTCGAGGAAATCCCCTCCGTTCGCTCCCTGAGCCGGTCCTGCGGCCTGGTGCAGTGGACCTCGGGCGAAATCGCGTTGTTTGCCGTGCGCCATTACCTCGGTGTTCGTTTCGAGAACCGCGCCTTGGTCATTCGTCCGGCCCTCTATCCCGGCAGCCCCCGGGTCTCTGCCGACCTCCGCTTCCGGCACCGACGGCTGCGCCTGGACATTGACGGAAGCGGCCCGATTCGAAAAGCCATCCTCAACGGCAAACGCGTGAGATTCGAGAAAGACGGCTCCTTGCGACTCCCGCCGGACTTCGAGGGTGGGACGGTGGTTATCCAAACGGTGGGGCGGGGCTGAAGGCCGCAGTCCGCAGTCCGCGGTCCACAGTCCGCAATCCACAGTCCGACAAGCGTGGTCCGCAGTCTGGAATTCATACTTCATCACTCATAATTCATAATTCCGAAAGCGGCTTGCCGTGAATAAGTGGAATTGGATATAGTCTAACCGTCAGGCTGGACCTTGAGCAGTTCAGTTCTATCGATTGCAACTTATGATGGCCAGAAACCTCAAATGGCTCGGTTCGGTTGCGGCGGCAGCGTTGCCGCTGCTTGCGGGCTATGCCCAAACACCCTCTCCGACCACAGTCCGACGAGCGTAGTCGTCAGTCCGCAGTTCATAGTTCATAACTCATAATTCATCCATGAAAACCAAATCGAGCGAAACCAAACTCACGCGCCGCACATTCTTGAGCGGCACTGCCTTGTCCACTGCCACGTTCATGATCGTGCCCGGCTCAGTGCTGGGCCTGCGCGGGGCGCCATCTGCCAATGAAAAGCTCAACTTGGCCGGCATCGGCATCGGCGGCCAGGGCGGGGAGGACCTTGCCCAGATGGAAAGCGAGAACATCGTGGCCCTGTGCGACGTGGACAAGAACCATGCCGCGCGCAGGTTCAAGCGGTATCCCAAGGCAAAGCAATTTACCGATTATCGGGTCATGCTCGATGAGATGAAGGAGATCGACGGCGTCGTCGTGGGCACACCGGACCATCATCACGCCTTCGCCTCGATGGCCGCCATCAATCACGGCAAGCACGTCTATTGTGAGAAGCCGCTGACTCACTCGGTTTGGGAAGCGCGCCAGTTGGCCCAGGCTGCCCGTGCGGCAAAGGTGGCCACACAGATGGGCAACCAGGGCCAGGCCTCCGGGGAAACCCGCCGTCTTTGTGAAAACGTCTGGGCGGGCGCCATCGGCAAGGTGCACGCGGCCCATATCTGGACTGACCGCCCCTCCAATGGCTTGTTCAACGAGTACTGGCCGCAAGGAGTCGCGCGCCCCACTGACACTCCCCCAGTCCCCGCCGGGTTGGAATGGGATTTGTGGCTCGGACCGGCGCCTTTGCGCCCGTATCACCCGGCCTACCTGCCCTTCAATTGGCGCGGTTGGTGGGACTTCGGGACCGGCGCCCTGGGCGACATCGGCTGCCATTCCATGGACCCCGTGTTCCGCGCCCTCAAGCTTGGCGCGCCCCTCAGTGTCCAGGCCTCTTCCACCCGCGTCAACCAGGAGACCTTCCCGCTCGGCTCGATTGTAACTTATCAGTTCCCCGCCCGCCGCGACACGCCGCAGGCCAACAACTACCATATCCGGGGCCTCACCGGCGCCGGCGCCGGCGCGGTGGAAATGCCGCCCTGCAAACTGGTCTGGTATGATGGCGGGTTGCGCCCGCCACGCCCCGAGGGCCTGCCCGAAGGAGTCAAGATGGGCGACAATGGGCGACTCCTGGTCGGGGACAAGGGCTTCATCCTCAACGACCAGATCTACCCCGAGTCGTGCGCCAGAGAGGCTCGAGATTTGCCACGCACCACCATCCCGCGCTCCGAGGGACATTACAGGGAATGGATAACGGCCGCCAAAGGCGGCAAGCCAGGCGGTGTGAACTTCGATTGGGCCGGTCCGCTGGCCGAATCGGTGCTTCTGGGCAACGTGGCCTTGCGCGTCCAACTCCGCGAAGAACTCACCCTTTACCGCCTGCTCTGGGACTCGGCGAACCTCAGGTTCACCAACCTCGAGGACGCCAATAAATTCGTTCGCCGCGACTACCGCCCCGGGTGGACCTTGTAGGAGAGCGGGCGCTCGCTGACGCAGGCTATTGCCTGGTGGTTAGCCACTGGACGAAGAGCGGGATGCCTTGCTCGATCTTGACCTGGGGGTGGTAGCCGAGCCGGGCCCGGGCCTTGGAAATGTCCGCACAGGTGAGCGGGACATCGCCCGGCTGCGGCGGTTGGCGCTCGATGATGGCCTTGCGTCCGAGGGCGTTCTCCAGCAACTCGATCAAACGGTTGAGCGGCACCGTTTGCGATTCGCCGAGGTTGAAGATTTCGTAGCCGAATTCCTTCCGGGTGCAGGCCTCGATGCCTTCGAGAATGTCGGTGATATGCGTGTAATCCCGGGCGGTCGAGCCGTCGCCGAAAACCGGGATCGGCCGCCCGGCGCGCATGAGGCGGGCAAACTTGTGAATCGCCAGGTCCGGCCGCTGGCGGGCGCCGTACACGGTGAAAAACCGCAGCATCACCACGTCCAGGCCATAGACATGATGATAGACGTGGCCCAGGGCCTCGCAGGCGAGTTTGCTGGCGGCATAAGGGGAAATCGCGTTGAAGATCGGGTCGCTCTCCGCAAAGGGCACCTTGGAATTGACGCCATAGACCGACGAAGAGGAGGCCAGGGTAACCTTCCTGACCCCATGCGACCGCGCCGCCTCCAACAGGTTGGTCGTGCCCTCGACATTGACCCGTTGATAAAGGGCCGGCTCCTGCAGGCTCGGCCGCACGCCCGCCCGCGCGGCCAGGTGGATGACCTGGTCGAACCTCACGCCCCCGAACAATTCCTCGAGCGCCGCGCGATCCGTCAAATCGCCATACACGAACTCGAAAGGCTTGGCCAGCGACTGGATGTCGCGCAGGTTGCGCTCCTTGAGCTGGGGATCGTAAAACGGGTTCAGATCGTCAAACGCCCAGACGGCATTGCCCCGCTCAAGCAGCGCTCGCAGACATGCGAACCGATGAAGCCCGCCCCGCCAGTGACCAGAAAATTCATGCTCCCAGCCAGCACGAGAACGCCGGCAATGTCAAGCGTAGCGGGGCGGAGGGCACGCAGGGCGGGGGCGAATGAGGGAGGCGGAACACGGGCTGGGGGGGGGTGGGTATAATTGGGTATAACTGGTTAAAATTGGTTAAAACTGCTGAAATGGAGAGACGGCAAAGGGGAGCGTGAGGCATGAATGGAACTCCGGGCTCCGGACCATCGGACCTTGAGTTTTCAATTCCTGCGAGTTGCGTCGCGTTCATACGCAAGAGGTTTCGCATAATTGGGGGCGGGAGGGCAAGTGCTCCATTGGCTCTATTGGCTGTATTGGTTGTTTTTTGGTTTGCGCCTCCCGTGCGCTCCCACGCTCTACGCTCCTCACGCTCGCACGCTCTCACTCGCTTTGTCCGCTGAGCCTGCGCACGGCGCGCGCGGAGACGCGCTGGACCATGATATTGGGGTCGTTGGTTGCCTCAAGGAAGGCCGGCAGGGCCGGGAGGGCGTTGGTGCCCCACTCTTCCAGCGCCCGCGCGGCAAGGTAGCGAAGCTCGCCGTCGCCCCCTTTGAGCGCCTCGACCAGGGCGGGCAGAGCGACGAGCGGCGCCCGCGGGAAGCTGCCGAGGGCGCGCGCCGCGCCGTAGCGGACTTGAGCATCGCTGTCCTTTAGTGCGCCGGCCAGCGCGGGGACAACCAACGCAGCCTGCTGGCCGAAGGACGCCAGTTCGTAAACCGCCGACCTTCGGGCAGAAACATCCGTCGAGGACAAGGCCCCGATCATGACACGGATGGCTCCAGGCGACCGCAGGCTCAGGTTGCTCACGATCTGCATCGCTTCATAGAACCGATTCTGCCGGCAGAGATCATCAAGGACTGGCTCGGCCTCCTGTGGATTGAACGGCAGCCGGCGGAGGGTCTGGAGGACCGCTCTGTGGTCCTGACTCGACCAGGAGCCACCCTTGAGGCTTTGGAGAAGGGCAGGCACCGCGGGCAGGGCCTTGCTGCCCAATGCCGACAGGGCCAACGCCGCATCTGCGCGGATCGCGCCGCGAGGAGGAGGCGGTGGAGGGGCGATGGCCCTCAGCCTGGGAGGGAATCTGCGGTAATAGAGGTCCGAATACGTCAGGCCCCAGCGACTGTCCTCACGGCGGACTTGCTCAACAAGGTAGGGGACAGCGTTGGTCCCCAAGGCGCGCAGGGCGTCGGCCGCCGGGTCCTTGAGCAGCGCCGGCACATCGACATCCCCAGCGCGAGCGATTTGCAGTGGTCCGGCAAAGGGAGCCCTGCCCGGGCCGGCTTTCTGCACAACGACGAAGGCGCCCGTGGACGAGAGTATGTAACTTGTGAGGTTGGTTCTCAGGTGGCGCGCTTCGGCGGCGCGGAATTCACGGAACCACTGCTCGGTCGTGCGGCCACGGTACGTCGGCCCCCGTTCCTTCCGAGCGTAGAGGACCAGTCCGGCGCCGAGCAGCAGAATCGCCGCCGCCATGAGTATCTTACGCCGCGTGCTCATCCAGGGCAAAACCAGGCGAGACTACTGCCGGCGTGTGGCGGACACAACCCAATTCAAGCGGCGGTCTGCCGAGACCCGAATCCTTAGCCAAGGCCGCGGCACGTCGTACGGCTGACGAGAGTCCCGGGACCGCTGGCTAATCTCGGAGCGGAACACGCCGGGGTCGCGCCTCTTTGTCCCTCCCGAAGGCAGTTTTGGTCGTGGAATGACGCGATCAGCCGGTCCGCCCGCTTGCTGGGCAATGCGCGGGCACACCCCTACCTTCCCCGTCAGCCGGACGAGTTGCAGCAGTTGGACTGAAGGTTTTCCGCTAGCCCGAGTCCACCACCTCCAGTACCGGCCGACCGACCTTGCGCTTGGGCAGCCACTTGTCCACAAAGAGCCTCCACCACCGCAGCCAACCCGCCGGCACGCAAATGCGCGCCACTTCATAGCGGGCGTGCCGACTCACACTGACCGGCACGGTCAACAGATGCCGAATGATGGTGGGGACCCGCCAACCCTGCGCCTCATCAGGCAGGTCCAGCACTTTGAGGCTCACCAACAGGTTGTGGGCCAGCATCCCAACGGCGTAAAAGGCCTGATTGGCGATGAGGTCCAGGCAAGGGGGATGGTGCAAATCCAGGCCACTGAGCACGTCGCTGAAGCCCTGCTCCTTGGCCCCCTTGAGGCGATGCCGCTCAAAGACCGCTTGCGGCGTGTCCTTTTCCCCGGCTCGGCAGGCCACGTAAGCGTAGCGCCACATCAAGTCGCCGTCCTTCTTCCAGCGTACCGTGGCAAACTTCTGCACCTGCGCGCACTCTCCGGGCTGATGCTTGACCCAGGTATATTGTTCCTGCGCTTGGCCCGCCGGCGGCATGGGGCTCCATTGGCTCTCGGGCAACTCGGCCGCCAACTTGTCCAGCTTATCGGTCCACTTGTTGTAACTGACACTCCAACGGCTAAACTGCCCCTGTTCAATCCGGTTGAGGAACTTGCCCGCGCTCGAACCACTGTTGGCGTAGAAGTAGTTTGGCCGCTCGGCCCAACGGTGTTGATGCTTGTCCAGAAGCACCTTCATGTGCTCGCTCACGTCGGTCGCCCCGTCCAGGATGCCATCCAGCAGCCAGGGGCCAAACCAGAGGGTCTGCCAACTCAGGGCCCAGTCGCCGTTGTAGTTGATGCGCGCCGCCTCGAACTTGTGTCCTTCCAACTCGATTTCCGTGTTGTCGAAAAAGTTCTCCACCTCTCCGCCGTGCAACCAACGCCCCGGCTTGGCCTGCTGGCTGGACCAGTCCACAAACTCGGCATTGATGCGATGCAGAGCCCGGACGCTCTCCGGGGTCTGGGCCCGCAACCACTCCCCCAGCGTGGTCTCGTCGGCCCCCTTCTCCAGGCCCACCAGACTCGTCAGCACCCGGTCCTTGCCCATGCGCTCGGCGTCGGCCAGAGAAGCCCCGCCGCTGGTCAGAGTAAAGATGATCTGGGCGATGTTGGCCACGGGGGAGAAACCGGCGCCGGTGCGTTTGCGCACCTCCAGCGAGGGCTCGTTGTGGATGCGCTCCCAAAGGCCGGCGCGGCGGCAGAGGGCGTTGACGAGGACTTGGCCTCCGTGGGCCGTGGCCTGGTCGGAGTTGGTCAACTGGATGTGCAGCTTGGTTTTTCGCTTTGTAAAGAGCGGCATGGCACAATATCACCATATAGATGATATTCTGTCAAGCCCTTTTTCACCTAAAATTGCATTTTTCTTCACCAGGCTAATGATTCGGGTCTTTTCATCACCCAGGAGGAAATTGACCGCTTCTGGCTCCGTGCGAAAACCGGCGAGTTTGTGACGGCATCCGGCGGCATCATCTGCAAGCAGAAGAAGGAGCATGAGGGCTAAAACCCCACGTCGAGCTTCTTTGCCATCTGCTGCGGGTGCCCCCTGCTCAAATGGCCATAGAGCCTGCCGATCAGCACACCCCCATCGCGGTGGCCGACCCATTTGGCAATGGTCATGTAGTTGACCCCCGCCATAACGCAATGCGAGATGAAATAGTGCCGGAAGTACTGGAACGTCACATCGAAGATTTTCGTCTCCTTTCTCACCCGCAAAAGCTGCTTTCGGTAGCTTTTGACCGGACCGTCTCCGCGACCGGACGGGAACATGAGATCCGTGCTTGGGTCGCGCCGCTCTTTCATGGCCTTGAGGTGGGCCTCGAGTTTTCCGAAAAAGTTCATGTCCCGGGGGCCGCCAGCCTCGGGGGACCCGCCACCTCGCTTGCCGCCCTGGGTAGCGCCGGGAAAGTGTAGGCATTGTCGCTCCCAATGGACATTGGACCATCGCAACTGTATTGTTTCCTGTTCCCGGCCTCCGCTGTAGGCCATCAGCCGCAGGTAATCCGAAAAGGCCTGGCCGGTCAGCGATTGCGCTTCGCGCAGATGACGAACCCACGGATCGATTAACTTGAGGGCCTCGGGTTTCAGCAACGCGGTGTCGCAAAGCTGGTCCATCTCTTCGGGGGAAATCAGGCGATCCTGAGAAGGCCGCTTGGCCTTCTTCTTCCAGGACAGATCCGGAAGCTTGGGGAGCCATTTCTGGACCACGGTCCAATCCAGCACGTGCCGCAGGGCCATAACATCCAAGTCCAGCGCCCGCCCGCCCAGCTTTCTGCCCTTGCTCTTTGCATCCCCTTTCCGCCAGACCGCGTAGTCATCAAGCGTCCAGGTCTCAACCTGATCGATGGGGAGGTCGCCGAACTTCTCCGCCCACTTCTTCAGCCCGCTATCTTCCCTCTTTCGAGTCTTCTCATCCTTTTCCTCAAGCGCGTCCCGGTCTTTCTGGTAGCCGGCAATGGCGGTTTTCAGCGAGGCGTCTGGTCCCCCAGTCCGTGCCCCTTTTTCGTTCGGCTGTGCTCCATTTTCGGCGGGCTGTGCTCCATCCGCCGCTGGCGAGGACTCCCGCCGGGGCGCCTGGAGGGTGCCATCGCGTCTCTGCTTCTTAAGGGCTTGCATTGCCTCTATGGCTTGTGGCACAGTCTCCGCGTGCTTGATGAAGCCGAACTTTGCGACCGCCGATGCGCATCTGGGCGTAGGTACAGCCCGTTGCGCTCCCAGAGTCCACGCACGCGCTGGCCGCCTCGACCGAAGACCCGATTGTAGCGGTTGGCCTTTTTGCGGGGCGGCTTGGCATCCACGGCGGTGCATTGCGTTTCACGGCGTTTCATATTGCAAATGGAGCACACAAATGGAGCACACAGGCAAGCAAAAAGTCAAAAAGTGCCTGTTTAAACGGGTTGGCTGGGTAGCTCAGTTGGTAGAGCAGAGGACTGAAAATCCTTGTGTCGGCGGTTCAATTCCGCCCCCAGCCACCACTTCCACAATCCCCAATAGAATCAAGGGTTTCATGCATGTTTTGCTCTCCTGAAAATGAGCCGTTTTCAGGCTCAAAAAAAGTTGTCCGTCCGGTTGCTGTCCGGTCTTTCGAGTCCTGAAGGAGCTTTTCGGCGGTTGCGGGGGCAGCGGATGCCCAGGTTGCGCCAAGAGCGTTTTCCGTTCGCCCTGCCCTGCTCCGGCGAACCTCCATCACTGAGTTTAGCGACCCATGGCGATTAGGAACGTTCTCGGATGCTTCGGGGTCGTGGATCCACTCCCCGTCCACAACGAATTTGTACGT
>CAVQND010000040.1:0-156633 GCA_963713735.1 uncultured bacterium | reverse complement strand
CACGACCAGAAGCTCGATCAGAGTAAAGGCGGCCCGGAAACCGGTGGCGTTCGAGTGACAGGCGCGCATATTCCGCATCATCACTTCTGCCTCACGCTGACTTTTCCCGGCGTGGTGATGATTTTCCCCGGCTCGACCGTTACTGCGGCGGAGATTTCGGCGCGCTTGCCCGCGGGGTCGCGGATGACGGCTTTGACGGTGTGGACGCCGGCCTTTCATTTTGGTCTGAAGACGGTCATGGCGGTGACGGTCTGGTTTTCAAAGTACCAGGCCTCGACCGGGACGGGGCGGAGCGGGTCGGCGGGTGCGCGGACCTCCAGGGCGACGTTCATGGTCCCATCGGCCTCGGGTTGTTCCTGGCCGCAGAGGACGATTGTGAGTGACGAGTGACGAGTGGCGAGCGTGGCGGCGAGTGCGTGGGCTTTGGCCTTTGCGGCTGCGGCCTGGGCGCGCTGGGCGTCCGCCTCGGCTTGAGCGGCTGCCGCTGCGGCCTGGGCCGCCTTCCTGGCTTTGCGTTCAGCTTCGACCTGGCCGGCTTGGCGGGCGGGGCCGGCTGAGGAGCCGGACCAATTCGAGCAGAGCCACCAGGCGGGCAATAACAGCAACAGGAGCAGCAGCAAGGCGGTGAGGGCGCGGCGCAGGTTGTAGAACTTGTCCGGGTGAAGTTTGCCCACGGCGGCGGCGGCGGGCAGGGAGGAGTCGCAGGTCCGCTCGCAGCCCCAGAGGATCTGCAATCGGCGGTTCCACCAAGGTCCCGCCAGCCGGTAGAGCTCAGGGTCATGGGCAATGTCGGGCAACTTAAACCGCTCGATCAGTTCGAGGTTTTGGGGCTGGGCGCGCTGGGTATTGGCTTTGAGTTTGAAGTCCTCGATTGCTTTTCGCAACCGCTCGAGCTGCTCCGCCGGAATGCCCCGGCGCCCCACGGGCTTGCTGCGCGAGAGCCATTCCTTGCGCCGGCCATCGCAATGAAACCGCCCGAACTTGCCCCGATCGTCTTCTTCCGATTCGACCGGCGGGAGGAACTCGGCGAAGCCGCCCTCGCGAATAAGTTGCTGCGGAACGCGGTCCCAATAACGGCCGGTCTGGCTGAACGCCCGCAACGGCTGGTATTCAGGTGCGCGGGCAAGCAACCCTGTGTTGGTGGGTTCGAGGGGCATGGGTTCCTTAACTGACTTCGGCCAGGAATTGCCATTTGCCGGCGGCGTCGCGGATGGCCCAGCCGGAGACGGCGCGAACCTCGACGAGGCCGCCGGCGGAGGGTTGCATGAATCTCTTATCGATGCGGTCGCCCACGCGGACGGTCTTGATATCGAACCGGCCGCCGGCAGCCTGGGTGAGGGCCTGGGCGAGCTTTTCGGCATCTTCGGGGCTGGTCTCGTAAACCGAGTCGCCAAGGTCTCGGACCAGTTCAAGAGGCAGGGGCCTGTCGGAGCTTTCCAGGGCGGCAGCGGTGTGGAGGCGGGCCAGGAGGATGGCGGCCACAGGCTCGGCGGCGGCTCGGCGAAGGAGACGTTCGCGCCAGGAGCTCCAGGATTCCGCGCGCACTCCGGCGGGCCAGAATTGGGCCTGGAGTTTTTCGGTTTCGTCGCGCAGGCGCTGGGTTTCCTGGCAGGCGGCCAGGGCCTGGGCCCGCGCCGCTTCCACCTTGGCGCCCTCAGCCTGGAGCTGTTCAAGGGCAGCCTGGTTTTTGGCTTGCAGTTCCTGTGCCCGGAGGGCGGCAGCCTGGTTCCTCTGCTGTTCTTCCCTCAAGCGCTGCTCGGCCTTCTGGGCTTCGTCCTTCCGGGCCGCGGCGTCGGCCAGGGTGCGCCGGCCCTCGAGGACCTGGGCTTGGGCCTGGCGCTTGAGTTCTGCGCTCTCCTGGCAAAGGCCCTCCGACTCGCGGAGCCTGGCCTCGCGCGCCCGCAGTTGGTCATCCTGTTGCTTGAGGCGTTCGGCCTCGGCGATGAGGTTCTGGTGCAGCCGGGCGACGATGTCCTCGAGTTCCCGGAGTTGGCGGGCGCGCGACTCGTTGGCTTCGGCGACGAGCTTGACCGCCTCGGCATTCAATCGGTTGGTTTGGCTGTGCGCCGCATCCTCGGGTTCGGGCGCAGGGCTGGTCGGAACGCAAGTCGTTGGGGAGCCGGAAGGGCCCGCCGGCGTGGGAGTTTTGTCCCAGGGATTCATATCAATTGAAACGTGCCGGCGTCGAGCCAGTGGCTCTCGGTTTCGAGAGTGCACAAGGCCAGTTCGACGTCGCTGCCGGTGACGCGCTGACCATTCCAAAAGCCGTCCACGGCGGAGATGCGGAGGGCTTCGGCCTGAGGCACTTGTTCGGCGTCATTCGTTGGGGAGACGGAGGGGCCGAGCCGTTCCAAGGTCAGTGTCAGGAAGGCGTTGACGGGGTCGCCGCCGCTGCGATAGCGGTTGCGGTCGCGCCATTGGAGGATATAGACAGGCTCGGGCCGGGTATCGGCGGGCAACATGCGCCGGCCGAGGCGGTCTCCGATTTGGAGCCGGCATTCGTTGCGGTCCTGGTTGGGAGCGAGCAGGAGCGTGCCGAAGCGGGTTTGGGCGCCCTTGGGCATGGTGCCCCAATAATTGCGGGTGAGCAGGTGAGGGGAGACCTTCCTGGTGATATGCCAGCCGGGTCCCATCAGCCCGCGCTTGATAGCCTGGTAAAGGGCGGCGCCAGCGACAGTGACGGTTTTGGCGTCATGAATCCGGCCATCAACACTCAGGGGATACCATTCTCCGACTAAGGCGTCTTTGGTGAAGAGGATGCGTTGGGGCAGGAGCGGCAACTGCGCCCGAAGCAAGTTGCGCAAGGCCGCCAGTTCGGAGGGTTTGCCGCTGACCAGCACCAGGTCGCAATCGAAGGCCTCGACCACTTTTGCCAGCGAGCCGAAGAGCCCGGCGAAGTTTTCGCCGATGCAGTCTGCCAGGCGCCATGGGAGTACACCAAGGCGCTGTCCGGCTCCAGCAAGCGGCCGGGAACACCGGCATTTTGGCAGAGGGCGTTGAATTCCTCGATCAGATGCAGGTTCACACGCAATTCCCGGGGCGTCGGCGTGGGTTGAGCCGTGGATTCTTCCCGCGCGGCGGCCGCCAGCCAGCCATGCACGATGGGAAGGAAGACCTGGCGTGTGATGCGGTTCCAACGGGCCCGGTCCTCGCCTTTTTGGCGCGCCAGCAGCGCGGCAAAAGCCCGCCGGCCCTCCTGGTCCAGGCCCTGTCCCAGGGCGGGCAGGAGGACCGATTCGATAATGCGCCGCACCAGGCCGTCCCCGGCAATGGTGCTGCTGTCCCGATAGAGGACGGTGGCAATCAGGTCAACACCTTCGCCCGCGCGCAGGTCCTGGTATTCGACGATGGTCACATCGGTTGTGCCCCCGCCGATATCGAGGTTCAAAACGCGGGCCTTGGCCGTGTTGCCGTGACCGCGCCCGACCAGTTCGAGCCAATTCTCGCCTCGCTCGCCCATACGGCGGATCTCGTCGAAGATCAACGGCAGTTGGGCGGCAACGGCTTCGTCCAACTCCATGCTCAGAGTGGGCCGCTCGCCGCCGGCAGTCACTAATCGGCGGTCGGCAAAATGGGTGAGCGTGAAGATGTCGAGCGCCTTTTGCCATTTGCGGCGGTAGGCCGCCAGTTCCTGCGCCGTCCAGCCGGGGGGAAACGTGATCATGACCGAGGCCAGGCGGGCGCGGACGAAGGGTTGGCCGGCGGGCCGGCCGGAGGCGGATTGGAGTTGGCGATAGGCGGCTTCGAGGACCGCCAAGGCGGCCCAGGTGAGCGCATCGGCTCGAGGATAGGCCGGTTCGTGGGGACGGGAGGGCGGGCGGGCCGCCGCGTCGGCCCGCTCGGGCGGCGGGCACTGGGAGGCATCATCACCCAGGGTCCAATCGGCCCCGTTCTGGTCCAGAAACCGCAGGACGGTGCCGGAGAGTTTCTCGAGGGCTTTGCCGGCCTGGACGTTTTTGGAGTTGGGGTGCCAGCGCTGCACGTTCATCGTCCAGAACGTGAGGCCCGCGTGGCTGAGGTCGCCGACCGGGGTCTGATCCCAGAGGTAGCGTTTGGGGGAGCTGAGGAAGTAATTGCCGCCGGCGCTGGGTTCGAGGTTGGCCAGGATATCGGCCGCCGGCGGGCCGAGGACAGCCGGGGACATTTCCACGAAGAGATGCGGCTGGCGCAAGCGTGCGGGCCACGACGCGTTCCCCTTTTTTCTTGAGCGGCCACACGCCGGTGGAGGTTTCCTCCCAGCGCAAGTCCTCGACCGGTTGGGGCAGGTGAGGAGGCAGCTTGTGGTCCAGGGGTTCGAGGTTGGCGAAGGTGGTTTCCTGGAGGACCAGCCAGGAATCGATCATGGCAAAAGGGTCTTCGGCCTCTTTGGAGGCGGGCCGGGGCTCCTCCTTGCGGTAGCCGAAGCGCACGGGCTGGGTGATTTCGGAGAGCGTGCCGCGCGCCGCCTGATTGCGGGCCAGCAGGAGGGTAACGGAGCGGGTGTTGCCAAAATCCACGATGAGATCCACATCAACCATCCTGCCGACGGATTCCAGCCAGTGAATCTCCAGCTCGATGCTCAGCGAGCGCGCCAGGGCCGATGAATCGCGCGGCGCCGTTGGCGTCACGGGCAGATAGACCGTCAGACGCTGCACTCCGCCCGCCGGCTGCCGGGTGGCATCGGGGAAAACATAAGGCGTGGCCACTTTGTCGGCGGGCGTGTATTTCGCCGCCTCGGCCGGGCTCACGGGTTCCTCGGGTTGCAGCGTCCAGCCGCGGTGCGCGTTGCCGAGGTTGGTCTCGATGGCCAGAAGGACGCCGCTGTCGTCCTGCGGGCAGGCCGTCTGCCTCGCGCTGGGCGAATTGGTAGCGCAACCAGCGCAGGGGAGTGCCCGTGGTGTCGCGGGCCTCGCACCATGGAAAATCGTTGTTGCGGCAGAGCTTTTCCAGTTCCGGGTTATCGCGGAGTTGCCGGTCTGTAAAGGGAACGAACGTAAAGTGGTGCCCGGTGTCGGCGAAGAGGTCGATGACGGTTGGGTAGGCGGGCGGCTCGGGGCCGGGCGGCAAGGACTCCCCCTGGGACGGGGCGCCGTCTTGGGATGTCGGTTCCGGGAGGTCCATTATGAATTATGAAGTATGAAGTATGAAGTATGAGGGGATAGGCCGGAGGGAGTCTTTTTTCATAATTCATACTTCGTACTTGCCGCCATAAGTTCCTTGTCGCCGGGCTGCGGTTTGCGGGCAGTTGCGGGGGCGGCTTTGACCGTCTCGAGGTGCTTCAAGAACAGGGCGAGGAATCCCAGGTAATGCGGCGAGTGGCGGTCGTTTCGTTCTTCGGCCTCGCGGTGTTCGCGCTCGGCATAGCCGCGCAGACGGGGCTGGATGGTGGCGGCGAGGACATTGGCCGGCGTGTCATCGGCGGGATCGAAGCTGCGATGCGGCGGGCGTCCGTCCACGCCGAAGCAGATGAGTTCGCCCAGGCGCACGGCCAGGAGGCGGCGGGCTTGGGTTGCCTGGAGATGGTCGTTCAAATGGCCGAGGTTTTCGCGCAACCAACCGTGCAGGTTGCCGCGCAGGAGCGCGTACTCCGCCAGGTAGCCCAGGTGGCGGCTGGCGGCGGCGGCGTCCTTGAGGCCGAGGTTGGCCCAGTCGCCATCGCGGCCCTTGGCCAGCTCGCGCCAGCGCAAGAGCTGCCGCTCGAGGTAGCCGCGCCAGTCGGGGTTTTGGTTGCCCAGCGGGATCGGTTCCAACGATTCCGAATCCACATTGAGCAAGCTGCGCAGCCGCTGGCTTACCTGGGCCGCCCCGTCGGCCTGCGGGTGCTGCTGGCGGGCGCGGTCGATAGCTGCCTCGATGGCCCGCGCCCAGGCCTCTAATTCCTGGCTGCGCCTCGAGTCGTCGGCTGCCTCGGGCGGCAGGGCCTCTGCCAGGAGAGCTTGAAATTGCCCTGCCAGTTCATGCGCTCGAGCAGCGACCAATGCCGGCACGCGCGACCGCCGGGCCTGGGCGGCAAGGGCATCCAGAAAATAATCGTTGCCGCCGTCTCCCTCGGTCCCGCCGCCCCGAATCATGGCCAGGAGCGATTCCATGCAACTGCCCAGGTGGCGGCGGAAATCCTCGCTGCCGGCAATCAGGCGCGCCGCCTGGTCGAGTTGAGCGGGCGCTCCGCGGATGCAGCCTTCATCGAACCGCGGATAGGTCGTGGTAAAGAACTGCACCCATTGCGGGTTGCCCAGGTCGCCCAGCTTGTTGAGAAACTCGAACACCGGCGAGAAATCGGCGGAGGGACGCCGGAGTTCGAGGCTGTCGACAACGCCGTTGACCAGGCGCGCTGCGAAGGTCAGCACCAGGTTGATGGGCAGGGTCTCCGGCGGCGGCGGCCAGGGCTGGCCCAGCGCGCGCACCCAGGCCCGGATGCCGGCCAGCAATTGGCTCGGCTGCGCCGGCGGCGCCAGGATGCGGTTCAGAATCGAGAACCCGTCGATCCCCAGTCTGCGCGAGCGGCTGACAACGATGCTGGCCGTCTTGCCGCGTTTCAAGACCTGGGTCAGCAACTGCGCCGGGGACATCTGGTCCGGCCGCTGGCGCGCGCCGCCGGGATAGGTCAGGGCGACGCCGGGGAAGTCCAGCAGGTCGGCCACGTCGAGCAACCGCGCCGCCGGCGAATTGTCGGGCAGCAACGCCGCGTTGACCGGCAGGGTCATTTCCCAGACCAATCCTTGCCAGAGGCCAAAGTCCTGGGTGTCCGCGAACAACGGATTCGGCAAACCGGCGCCGATGCAAAATGCGCGCTCCGCCGTCAGAAAGCCCGAAGGCGCAAGGCGCGAGGGGTGGGGCCTCAGAGCGCGTCGCTCTCCAGTTTTCTATAGGCATCAATATCCAGAAAGAGCCGGGCCGTCTCATAGGAACAGAGAATCGGGCGTCCTGCCGCCAGGCCGAGGATTTTGGTCCGTTGCGCGAGCAGCTTCTGCCACAGGGCCGTGAGGTCCGGCTGGCCGTCCCAGAAGAGCCACGCTGCAAAGTCCGCCAGGGCGCCGGCGTCACTGCGCAGGAGCGGGTCGGAGGCCAGGCGCGGGCGCAGGCTCTTCCAATCGGGCCGGAGGTTGCGATAGCGCGGCCAGTCGGCGGCGATGAGGTCGTCGAGCACGTTCAGGACGGTCTGGAGGCGTTCACGGGCCGGGCGATTGGGGAGGCCTTGGGCGCAAAACCGGGTCTTTAATTCGGCGAGCCGGTGGTCGAGGCCGGCGGCCTCGTGGAATGTCTCCCGCGCCTCGGCGGAGCGGGTGTCACATTCCATCAGGTAGCCGGCCGCCAGCGCATGGAGCACTTGCTCTTCGGAGGCGAGCTTGACTTCGACCGGGTGGCGGGGGTCGGCGATTTCCCGGCGGAGGGTAAAGCGAGTGACGCAGCCCGAGGCATCGCGCTGCTGGTTGTAGGGATTGAGGTGAACGCAGCCGGGTTTGTCGGGTCGCCCCACGAAGGCCACCGGGGCATCGCCGGCCCATTGGAGGGCGGAGACGGCGTCCGGGTGGGCCGGGGCATCCAGGTAACGGGAGAGCAGGGTGGACTTTCCGCTCTGAGAAGGTCCCCACAGGGCCATGCATGGCCGGCCGGAGGCGGATGCCTCTTCGACCGCCAGGGCCGCGTCCCGGACCTGGTAGAGCTGGTCGAGCCAGGCGCCGCTCAAATCGTATTCACCGGCGCGCTGGACCCCTTGTTGCCAGTACCAGTCCAGAACGGCGCTTCCCATTGCTGAAAGTGCGCCTCGCATCTGCAGGTATCTTGTGCCTCCCGCCGCTCTGTGCAAGCGAAAAAGAGAGAATGTTGAGAAGCGGGGCGGATGACAGAATCTCTTCTGACGCCAACGAGAAAAGCGCAACCGCCGTTGCGCCATGGGTGCAAGTCCGGCTCCAGTCCACGGTTTGGGCTTGTGATTTGGAATCGCTGCGATAGAGTAATTCTGTGAATCGAATCAGCGGTACATACGAAAACGGGAGGGTTCTCCTGGACCAACCAGTGGACTGGCCCAATGGGGTCCATGTCAACGTTGTGCGAGGGGATGGTTCGGAGGGCACCATTGACGACGGTTGTGTTGACGGTTCGATATGGGAGGCCACGGATCAAGCCACCCGCGCATGGCTTGCCTGGTTTGATTCACTAGAGCCCGTGTTCACCGGAGAAGAATTGGCGCGATTTGAAGCCGATCTGCGCCGCATCCGCCATGAGCAACACTCGTTCCTCCCGGCGTGGGAGGAAAGAATTGACAGACTGGTGAAGTGAGACGCTACCTCCTGGAAAGTCGTTTGCGCTCGGTTGTTGTCCCGGAGGGACATCCCGAGAATAGCCCGGCGCTTCAGCGCCGGGACAAGCGGTTTAGTGCTGCCTCCGTCCCGCAGGGACGGTTGAATCACTCGCATGTCATACGAGAGGCATCGGATTGGGTACGACGAGCGCTACTTGTGGCATTGGGCTTCAAGCGTCCCTTCGGGACGCGCTCTCTTTGGGCGCCGTACCCGGCGCTGAAGCGCCGGGCTATTCTCGGGATGTCCCTCCGGGACAAAGCCCCGAGGCGACCCCGCGTGAGCATTCAGGTCAAACCTGGCCCAACACCCGAACGGTTACAAACCTTCTGCGAAGACTGGGATCGTCCTGAGACTGCCATCTACGATCAATCCCCGGCGCGGTGAGGTGGTTCTGGTTTTGAATTCGCACGTTCCGGCCCTGAAAGCATGCTGGCTCCGTGATCCAGCAAAGTGGTCGGACATGAGGCAGCGGAGGTGGACGTGCCGTCCGGTCTTTTCACAAGCCGGCCCAAGGACCAGCCACGGGCGGATTGACTTCCGGAAGCCGGGCAGATACGCTAGGGGCGGCTGATGGATTTACGCACATGATTCAAACCGTCGAGAAATTGCTGATCCTCCAGGAGCGCGACCTTCGATTGAGGCGCGTCGAAGGGGAGCTGGTCCACATCGAGCCGGCGCGGCAGATGTTGCGCGCCAAGGCTGCGGCGGCGCAAGCGGAGTTGGACCAGGCCAAGGGGCGGTTGCGGCAGATTGAGGCCTCGCGCGACAGCCTGGAACTGGAGGTCAAAGCCAAGAAGGCACTCATCGCCAAGTACAGCCTGCAGCAGTTTCAGACCCGGAGAAACGAAGAGTATCGCGCGCTGGCCCTTGAAATCGAGACCTGCAAAGGGGCTGCATTCAAGATCGAGGATCAGGAGATTGCGTTGATGGAACAGGGCGAGGCGACACAGAAGGAGATCCTCCGGGCTACGCAGGAGGCCGAGGAAATGCGCAAGCTGGTGGCCGAGCAACTGGCGCAACTGGGCGCCCGGGAACAGCGCCTCAAAGAAGAGCTGGCCGGCCTTCAAGCCAACCGCCAGGAACTGGCGGCCGCCCTGGGAGAAAAAGTCCTCGCGCGGTACGAGCGCCTGGTCCGCAGCAAAGGCGAGAAAGTGGTCGTGGGCGTCGAGCACGGCGTTTGCGGCGGATGCCACATGCGCTTGCCCCCGCAACTGCTGGTCGAGTGCCAGGCGGAGAAGGGGATCGTGACGTGCAGCAACTGCGGACGCATCGTCTACTACACCGCGGACATGGATTTGGCGATTGTGGACTAGTCTCGTCAACCTTTGTCGCGGCCATTGTCGAATCTGCCGGCATGCGACAAAGTTGGCGACAAAGGTTGCGACAAAGTTGCGGAATCGGAGCTTCTGGGACCCGCTCTAGCCTGGGAGCTGTTCAAAGGAACAGCGGCTTGATATGGCGGTCGAAGAGGTTGGCAGTGACATTCCTGGCAACCGAGGCCTCGTGCTCCGAGAGGGCATCCAGGTAACGGGCGCCCATCTTCGCGGCGACCTTGTAGCCCACATGCAGCAGTTGGCGCAGGTGCGGGTTGTAGGCCCGGTTCTTCTGGTCATGGCGCAGGGCGGAGACAAACTGTTCCGCATTCCAACCATTGACCGCCGCGCAGGAAGGCAGCCGGCCGGCGTCAATGTCGATCACCGTTGCGTATGGCGCGCAAAGCTCCTGGATGTGGCCGAGGGCCCCGGCGTAAATCTCTTTGGCCAGCGCCAGGCCGCTGCCGCCGGCCTCAGCGAGCCCGATAACCTCTTCGAGCCAGGTGGTGCCCGCCGTCTTGAGATGAAGGCCGGCCTGGAACCGTCCCAGGCCCCGGCGGATGGGGCCGTAAATGGAGAACTTGTCGCTGCCGGAGTGGACGCTGAGCTTGAGAGTGTGGGGCAGGCCGTAGCGCCCGACAGCGAAGGCTATGACGGCCAGGTCTTGGTTGAACTCCTGCTCGAACCGGGCGATGTCGCCGATGTAATCAACACCTTTGTTGAAACGTCCGGTGAACTTGGGGGCGATGGTCTGCAAGGGGATGGCCTCATCGGCCAGGGCGGCCAGGATGACCAGCAGTTCCGGGGGCGTTTGCGGGCTGTCGGTTTCATCCATTGACACCTCGGTGAGGAACCTGCCCCGGCCCTTTGCCTCGAGGATGTGGCGGTAAAGCCGGGCGGCCTCCTGCACGGCCAGCACGTATTTGCCGGCAATGCGCTCAATGTCAGCGCGCGTGGTTTGAAACGGCTGTTCGATGCCTGGAATGGCCAGCCGGCCAACCAGTTCGGAATGCCGCTCGACAAACGCCCCGAGCGCCTCCGGCGCGGCCCCCTTGCCAATGGTCTCGGCCACGTCAAGCGTATAGAAATCCGAGTGCGGCACAAACCGGTCCACGGTTTCCAGCCGGATATGGTCGGCATCCACGTGGAACGGCTTCTGCCAGCGCAGGGCCTTGACGGCGGCAACGGCCGCCGCGCGCGTGCTCGCCGGTTCCGAGCCGATAATGATGTGCTCGCGGTTGGATTTGTTCCAGACGGGGATGATTTCCACCCCTTGTTCTGCGGCCTGAATGAAGGCCCGCAGTTGCGCCCGGGCCTGGCGGCCAAAACGGTCGCCGACCCCAAATGAATATTTCTCGAGCTTCATTGGGCTTCAATCTTGAGTCCTTCCAAAGCGGCGCCATCGGGCTGGCGGATGCGGCAGCAGAAGCCCCAGCCGCCGGAGCGGTTGGTTACTTTGAGGAGCAGGACATTCCAGCCCTCTTTGAGGTTTGCCTTGGCGGTATCCTGGCGGGGCGCAAGGCCGCGCTCGACGTTGTTGGCGTGGATGACCGCATCGTTCAACCAGGCCTTGATGCCGTCGTCGCTGCCGAACTCGAACTGCGCCGGCTGTTGGCGCGGCGACCAGACGCGGGTGCGGGCATAAGCCACCACGTCATCTCCGCCGCCCAAGGCGTCGGCGAGGTTGACATCCCAGGTTCCGAGGCCCTTGGTCAGGCGGGTCCATTTCACACCGGCGGCGTCCGGGCGTTCGGGGGGCAGCACGAGCTCGAACAGGGCGTGAGCGTCTTTGTCCTTTTCCTGGTAGGGTCCGCAGGCGAGCCAGTCGAGGATATAGCCTTCGAATTGCTCGATCTGGTTGATGACCTCCTGGCCTTTCTGGCGAAGGGCCGGGTCGGTTGTGGCGGCCAGGGCCTCTTTGGTAATGGCTTTGGCGCGCGCGGCGTCCTGTGGCCGCAGGCGGTCGGCTATCTGGATGGCCGCCAGGACGGCCTCGGCGCGGAGCCGGTCGTCCTTCAAACAAGGCTCGACCAGTTTAATGGCGGCGAGCGGTTCGGCAGCCCCGAGGCTCCCAAGGATCAGTTTCTTGTCATCCGGGCGCTCGGCCAGTTCCATGGCGCGGGCATACATGGCGGCAGGGTCTTTGGAAAGCCGCGCCATGCGGACAAAGCCGCGAAGGGCCACCACCTTGCTGGTGGGGTCGGTGGCGGCGCGGACTTGCGCCAGGAGACTCGTCGGCGGGGGCGGCGTCGGGCCAATCGGCCAGGGCGCGCAAGGCGGCTTCGCGAACCATGGCGTTTTGCTCCCCGAGGGCGGTCCGAACGGCGGCAAGCGCGCCGGGTGTTCCGGTCCGGCTGAGCAGGCGCAGGAGCACGGGCTGAGCGCCGGCCGGGGCAGTCCGGCAAAGCGCCAGCACAGGAGCGGCCTGTTTCTCGGGGTCGGGCACACGCTGAAAAGCGGCGGCCACCGCCTGCTCGACTTCCAGCAGGTCGTCGGCTTCGCGCAAATTGAGAGTTAGCCCCACAAGGCAGGAGAGGGTGGTTTGGTCAACCAGGACACCCAGGGCCTTGATCGCCTCACGGCGAACGGCGCCCGGCGCGCCTGAGGCAAGCCGCAGCAATTCACCGATGGCCCCCGTGGCGTGCCTGCCGGCGATGGCCCGGATGGCCTCGATCTGCCGGTTCGGTTCGGCAGAACGAAGAGCTTGTTGAACGAGGGCGCGCGTGACATCGCCGCGGCTGATTTGCAGCAAGCTGGCTCGGGCGGCCTGTTGTTCAGGCCCGGCGCCGGCAGCGGCGGCGCCCGCCAGCATCCCGACCACCGAGGCGTCGCCCACCGCGCCCAGGGCCTCGTAAGCCGCAGCGCGCACCGGCCCGCTCGAGTTCGTTGCCGATGCGAGCACGGCTGAAAGGGCAGCGGGGTCGTTACGGGCGGCCAAGGCGCCGAGCAGGAGTTCCTGGGCCTCCGGCGGCAGGGCCGGCAGCAAATCGGCCAGGGCCCGGGTCGCTGCCTGTCCGCCGGCGAGTCCGTGAAAGCCCAATTGCCGCCGAGCGCAAGGCAGGGTCCGCGCTTCGGATGGATTCCACCAGGGAAGGCACAGCTAGACTGCCGCCCGCCGCCAGGAGCCCGCGCAAGCCGGCGATACGGAGGTTCCTGGGCTGGTTCGGGGCGTAGAAGGCTTCGTAGATGCGGATGGCCGCCTCTTTTTGCCCGTCGACCAGGAAACGGTCGGCTGCCTGGAGCAAGGCTTCGTCGATTCGCCGGGCAAGATTGGGGGTAGCTTTGCCGCGGGCGGCCTCGAGGGCGGTTACGGCGTTGGGGCCGCCGATTTTTCCAAGGGCCGTGGCGGCGGCTTCGGCGGCGAGCGGCTCGGGGGCGTCGAGGAGTCCTTGCAGGTCCGGCACAGCCTTCTCGTAGTGCCGGTCGCCCAGGGAGTTGATGATGCCGGCCTGGAGTTTGCCGGAGGTCTTGCCCAGGGCCCGATAGCAGGGCGTCGCCTGCGGCGGGGTCCTCATTGCGGCCCAGGGCAAAGCGCGCGATATGGGACAACTCGGGGTCGGTGAGCAGGTGGTTCGAGGCTCGGCACCGACCTGGCTGTGCCGATGGTAAAGAGTTGGCGGCAGAGGAATTCCTTCGCGTCGCGAGTGGCCGGTTTGCCGAGCAGTTCGAGCAGGCGGGTTTCGACCTCGAGGCGCAGGGCGGGGTCTTTGGCGGCCTGAACCACAATCTGCTCGACCACGCCCAACGGAGCGGCATCTTTTCCGTACTCGAAGGCGGGGACTGCCTTGAGAGCCTGGTCGAGCCGGTCGAGCGAGTCCGCCGGCGCGGCGGAAGTGGTGGCGGAAATTGCCAGGGCAAGGCCCAGGAGGAAGGATGGGGTAAGTCTCATGGTACTAATCTTAATCTTAATCTTAATCTTAATCCTAATCTTTTGATGCTTCCGTTCAGGCGAGGGTCCAAGGTTCGCGCATCGGCCGGTCCAGCCAGCGGCTGGCTTCGGGGTCGTCGATGATTTCCTCCTTGGCCGGGTCCCAGCGAATGCGGCGGTTGAGCCAGTAGGCGATGTTGCCGAGGTGGCAAAGCGAGGCGGTGCGGTGGCCCAGTTCGATGTCGCGGAAGGGGCGTTCGCGGGTCCGGACGCAGTGGAGGAAGTCGCCGAATATTCCACCGTGCCCTTTGTAATTGGGGATGTGGATGTCAGGCAACGGGCGTTCGGGGGCCTTGGGGCTGCGGGCCGGGATTTCGCCCTGGGTGCCTCGGAAGGAAAGCAGTCCGCCCCAACCGCCGCCGTGGTAAATGCGAAGGCCGTTGGCGAACACGTAGGTCAGTTGCGGATGCTCTTTGCCGTCGGGCGGGATGATTTCGACGGGGCCGGTCTGGTGGAGGTTGCAGGCAAAGAGCGCGCCGCCGAAGGTGTGGCAGCCCCAATCGGTCATTCCGCCGCCCGAATAATCGCGGAAGGGCCGGAAACCGCCGGTGATGAGCGTAGGGTGGAAAGGGCGCCAGGGGGCGGGTCCGAGCCAGAGGTCCCAGTCCACGCCCGGCGGAGTGGGCACCGGGGGCAGGTAGCACGGGCCGGAGGGTTCGCCCACATTGACCCAGACCTCGCGCACGTCGCCGATGGCGCCGCCGCGCACCATTCGATGAAACCAATTGTAGTCCTCCCAAACGCGCTGGCTGCCTCCGGAAAAGACGCGTCCGTAGCGGCGGGCGGCCTCGGTCATAGCCCGGCCCTGGCGCACGGTGAGCGATTCGGGCTTCTCACAATAGACATCTTTTCCCTGCTTGAGCGCCTCGAGGCTCACCAGGGCGTGCCAGTGGTCGGGAGTGGCAATCAGGACCGCATCGATTTCAGGACGGGCCAGCACTTCCTGGAAATAGTTGCAGGACTTGCAGTCGTTATTGCGATAGGCCCGATCCACCAGGTCCTTGGCCAGCTTCCGGTGTTCGGCCACCACGTCGCACACGGCGACGACTTGCACTTCTTTGAAGCTGAGGAACGCGCCCATATCGCCGCGTCCCTGGCCGCCCAGGCCGATGCACCCCATGACGATGCGTTCATTGGCGCCAAAGGCGCGGGCGTGCAGGAACAGGGGAGCAGTCGAAAGGGCCGCGGCGCTCCGCGCCAAAAACGCCCGGCGGGTCATGGGTAAGTTTCTACGCATATACGATCTGTTCGCATGAGTTTAGCAGATTGCACAACGCGGCGAAGCCGCAACCAACGTAGCGCAGGTTTCCAACCTGCCGTATCGCGGATTTCCAATCCGCAGCCGTGCGCCCATGCTGGCGGCTCGGGTATTTCCGCAGCCCTGCCGGCTGGAAGCCGGCGATACAGCAGGTTGGAAACCTGCGCTACGATGTCGCCATCCTCCCGTGGCCGCTTTTCGGTTCACATCAGTAATTCTTGAGTCTCTCGAGCTTGGCGCGGAGGGCGCGGCGGAGGCCTTCAGGCCGGCGAGTTTCGGGTCGGCTTTGGCCAGTTCGCCCAGGTTGGATACGAGTTTCCGGACCGCTTGGGCCACGTCGGACACGTCGGTTTCATCGCCGATGAGCAGGAATTGGGGCAGCCAGACCGCCTCGTGATAGGCGGCGCGCTCGGAGACCGGGCAATGGCAACGGGTGTAATCCATCGGCTCGTCGCGGTTTGCGGCCAGTTGGGGACAGTTTTCGGGCGTGGCATAGAAGAGGTCGCTGCGATAGACCGGTTCGTAGAACCGCCCGTCGCAGGGCACCCCTTCGGCCTCGAGGGCCGCGACAAAGAGGTCGCGGCTGGGGGCCGGGCCGCTGGGGCGGTACTGAAAGAGGAAGTTGTAGATGGTCTCCCGCTCGAGGCCGGCCTGCGGGGGCAGCGGGCGAACGTGCGGCAGGGCGGCGAGGGCCTGGCTGAGCAGGGCGGCGTGACGGGTGCGTTTTTGGCAAAGCTCAGGCCAGGAGTCCAATTGGCCCAGGAGCAAGGCGGCTTGCAGTTCTGTGAGCCGGTAGTTGGAGCCGAGGACTTTGCGCTGGAATTGGTCGGTGAGACTGGGGCGGCCGCAATTGATGATGGATTGCAGGGCCTCGAAGCAGTCCAGCCGGTTGGTCATGACAAAGCCGCCCTCGCCCGAGGTGATGAGCTTGCTCTCCTGGAAGCTGAAGCAGCCGGCGTCCCCTGCGGCCCCGGCGCCCTGGCCCTGAAACCGGCCGCCGTGGGCATGGGCGCAATCTTCGATGACGAGCAAGCGGTATTCGCGGGCGATGGCCAGGAGGGCGTCCATGTCGGCAAAGCGCATGGCCAGGTGGACGGGCATCAGGGCGCGAGTGCGGGGCGTGATGGCAGCGCGCACCGCCTCGGGCGCCAGGCAGTAGGTGTCCGGGTCCACGTCCGCAAACACAGGCACGCAGCCCGCCTGGAGGACCGCCACGGCGGTGCCGTCCCAGGTATAGGCCGGCACGATGACTTCGTCGCCGAACTTGAGGTCGAGGGCCTGGAGGGCGGCGGACAGGGCGATCGTGCCATTGGCCAGGCACAAGCCGGTACTGGGCGCCGTGCAGTTCGGCAAACCGGGCGGCGAACTCTTTGGCGTGCGGACTGGGCACCGGGAAGCCGCCCCAGTGCCGGCTTTCGACGACTTTGACGATGCGCTCGAGGTCGGCGCGAGTGAATTGGGGCCAGGGTGAAAAAGGTTTGCGGCGGACTGGTTCTCCGCCAAGAAGGGCGAGGGTGGACATAAGTGGTGATCTAATCTGGTGTGTGTTTATTCAGGGTGGTTCATCGCCGGCATCGACGTTTTGGAAATCCAGAGGTTTGCGGAACCAGGACGTGCGCCAGGCGCCATAGAGCAGGCCGGCGGTGAGCCAACCCAGGCCGGCCAGCTTGGCCTTGGGACCCAGGCTCAGCCAGAGAAAGAGGCAGACCAGAAAGCCCAGGACGGGCAGGAGGAAGTCGCGAACTCTCTTGTGCTGGCCGCGCAGGAAGTAGCGCACGAAGCAGGAGACGTTGACGCCCATGAAGGCGATGAGGGCGCCGAAATTCAGGAGTTCGGCGCCCAGCGAATAGGTCAGTGCGAATGCGCCGATGAGGGTGAGGGCGCCGACCAGGATGATGTTGTTGCTCGGGACACGAGTGCGGGGGTGAATCGCGCCAAAAAACCGGCGGGGAATGGCGTTGTCCCGGCCCATGCCGTAGAGCAGGCGCCCTGCGCCCAATTGGGCCCCGGCCCCGGAGCCCATGGTCGCGATCAGCAGGGCGACATCCACGGCCAGGAACAACCAACGTCCCCCTGCCTTGCCGGAGACGTAACAGAAGGCGGTGTCGGCATTGGGAAAACTGTTGCTCGGCCAAACCAGTTGGGCGGCATAGACCTGGACGGAGGCCAGCACCCCGGTGATCAGGCAGACCAGGACAGTGGCCAGGAGGATGTTGCGCCGGGGATTATGCACCTCTTCGGAGAGGGTCGAGATCCCGTCAAAGCCGATGTAGGTCAGCACGGCCAGGGCGGCGCCTTCGGAGACGGCGGAAAAGTGAAAGGTCTTCGGGTCATAGAAGGGCCTGGTCCAGCCGGCGAGGCCGTCGGGGGGTTGGAGCCAGAGGTGCTGCGCGACGGCGGCGAAGAAGAGCAGGATGACCACGCCCAGGCCGGCGGCGATGATGGTATTGGTGCGGGAACTGGACTCGATGCCCCGCAGGTTCATCCCGGTGAACAGGACGGTGAAGAGGACGGCGTACACCGCGAAAGGAATGCGTAAAGTCAGCCCCAGCGCTGACTGGAGGTCCAGCGCCGCCTGGCAGCTCCAGATCACGCAGATGATGGGGTTCATCACGTAATCGAACATCATGCCCCAGCCGACCAGGTAACCCAGGGCGGGATGGATCTCGCGGCTGACGTAGGTATAAGCGGACCCGGCGTTGGGATAGGCGTTGGCCATGCGTCCATAGCTGATGGCCGTGAAAATCATCGCCACCATCCCGACCAGGACGGTTGTCACCACATGCCCCTGGGCCTTCACGGCGACCGCGCCGTAAAGGGGCATCGGCGCGGTGGGCTGGATGAGGATAAGCCCGTAAACAATCAGCGCCGGCAGGCCGAGCACCCGTTTGAGCCCCAGCCCGCCCGAGCCGCCGGAACCAGGGTTCGGTTGGTTTGCCGAGGTGCCTGAAGTCTGTTGCATCGCGTTCGAGGGCCAGTCAACCTGCAATTCCGGGGGTTGTCAATCGTTGAGTGCGGGGGCCGGGCGCGGCCTCGCAGCCAGGCTCGAACAGGGCCTGCAGCCTCACGCAACGGACGCCAAGAGCGCAAAGAAGGAAATCCCTCAAACCAGGTGGGGGCGTTCTCCTTTGCGCCGCAACAGCCTGCTTGCTCGCGGGCTGCGAACAACCCCTTCTCCGCACTGCAATAGCCCAATTTGCCCGCAGGCTGCGAAGAATTTTGAGCCACAGATTTCACAGATTACACAGAAGAGAATTCTCGTCTGTGCAATCCGTTGGTTTTTGGTAAGGTGTGGGCATTATGGCAGTTCAAATTGACATTGTGTATCAGGGCGCATTGCGCTGCGGCGCCACGCATGGGCCTTCAAAGCAGACACTGGAAACCGATGCGCCGGTGGACAACGGGGGCAAAGGCGCGGCGTTTTCACCCACCGACCTTGTCGCGGCGGCGATGGGGACCTGCATGGCCACGATCATGGGCATCGTCGCCCGGCGCAACCAGTTGGACCTCGAGGGCTTAAAGGTCCAGGTCCTCAAGGAGATGGTGGCAGACCCGGTGCGCCGCATCGGCGCGCTCCATACCCGGCTGGTATTCCCGTCCGGCAAGCGCTATTCCCCCGCCGACCGGGCGAAGCTCGAGGCCGCCGCCAAAACATGCCCCGTCAAACAGAGCCTGCACCCCGACGTGAAGGCGCCCATCGAGTTTGTGTATCCGGAATGAGGGGTAGTGGCTGGCACGTGATCGGTAATCAGTATCTTCAGAGCTGACGCCCATGATCGCGTTTGGCGTGCAGAATCCGAAAGACGATGACGCGGCCGCCTTCAACGCGGTAGAAAAGCTTGTAGGGGAAACGGCGCGTGAGCAACCGCCGGAAATCGCGGTAATAGGGAGGACGCCGTTCGGGCTCCTCTTCGAGAAGCGTGATCGCTCGTTCCACCTCCTCAAGAAACTCGTCACCCAAGCCTGCCCGTTGTGCCTCGTCACCACCGACGGGCCTCACCCAAATCGGTTTCGGCGCGGGGACGGATGAGGACAGCCCATTTCACGCCCCAGTCTGTTTGCGGAGGCGGGCTTCAACTTCACGCCAGGGCGAACCGGCGGTGGGAGTAAGCCTGTAATCCTCCAACTCCCGGTCCAGCAGCGCCTTTTCCTCTGCCGTGGGTTGGCCGCCCCTCAGTAGGTCGTTCTCTTCCAACTCGCAGATCCGCTCGAAGATCTCGCGGCGCTCTTCCAGCGCGAGCCTGGGCAGCTCTTGCAGAATCTCGCTCTTGCTCATGGCGCCAATGTAGCGGGCATCGTGGGTTTGGGCAAGCGCTGCTGGACCAGTCACGTGGTGAAACCAGCGAGTTCCTGATCGACCCGATCCCTCCGGCGGGGCAGTTGTGCTCAAGATCGAGCCCAGAGAGTGCCTCTGGTACGCACGCCTGCCCAAACAGGCCAAGGCCCCTTCGCCAAACCACACGCCCATAGCGGTCTGCGAACATGGCAATCTCGTTAACTGACACCCGCCCTAATGGGTGACCCCGTTTCGTCGTGACCCTGTTTCGCCCGCCACCACTGGGGCGCCGGAAGGTTTTGACGGCGGGGGTAATCCAGAGTTTAATGACGACGATGAAAATTCACAGCTGTCTCCGTAACCTGGAACATAGGCAGCCCGCACGGGGGAAGTCATGAGCACATCAAAACAGTTCATCCAGGGCTCCCTTTTTGAGGACGATTACCTCATCAGAAGCTTGGGCAACATCGTCCGAGATTCCGAGTATGCGCTGACGGAACTTGTGGCCAACGCCTGGGATGCGGGCGCGACGAGGGTCGGCATTGACGTGCCAACCCAGCAAGGCGGATTAATCAAGGTGGCAGATAACGGCGTCGGCATGACACGGGACGAGTTTAGGCAGCGGTGGATGAAGCTCGGATACAACCGGCAGAAACACCAGGGGTCTGATGTCGAGTTCCCCCCCGGGACCGATGGAGGCAAAAGGCGCGCCTACGGACGAAATGGGATCGGCCGCCACGGAATGTTTTGCTTCGCGGACAAATATATCGTCTCGACCAGGAAAGGAGAAATGCGCTGGGCATTTGCAGTTGAACTGTCCAGCGGTGAGCATCCTTTCGTCATTAGGTCTGAGGAAGCGCTGCAATGGCGCGGTGCAGGGACCGAAATTGAGGCGGCGGTTCTGCGTAATCTTCCGGATGCAGACTTGATCCGGGAAACAATCTCGGCCCGCTTCATTCACGATCCAAGATTCACCGTTTCGGTTAACGGAATTGCTCTTTCCCTCGCCTCTCATCCAGGTGCCGAAGACCCCGTCATACTTTCCGTGCCCGACTGCGGGCAAATCGAAATTGTCCTGCTCGACACCCAAAAGAGCGCGCGGACGAAGCAAAAGCAGGGGTTTGCGTTTTGGGTGCAGAATCGTCTTGTCGGCGAGCCAAGCTGGGCGCTTGGGAGCTACGCCCCGATCGACGCCCGCACCATTTTCGGGAGGAGGTTCACAATCCTTGTCCGCTGCGATTGCCTGGAGGCCGAATTGGAACCCGATTGGTCCGGGTTCAAGAAAGGCCCTCGCCGCAATGTCTTGTTCAAAGCTTTAAACGATTTTGCTCTGTCGAAATACCAGGACTTTTCCAAGGAGAAGGTTGACGAAACCAAGCGCCGGGCGTTTGAAGACAACTTGTCATCAATACGCCCCTTGAGCGGCGGTGCGAGAATTGAGATCGCTTCGTTCGTTGAGGCGGTCGTTGAGCGCGAGCCAACCATAAAGCCCGAATCGCTGTCAACCGCAGTGCAGGCGATCATTAATCTACAACAGACCAGAAGCGGCCAGCGCCTCTTGGAAAAACTCTCCGCCCTACGGAGCGACGACGTTGCCGCGCTGGACAAACTCCTGTCGGAGTGGTCGGCGCAAGACGCGCTGACGGTTTTGGACGAGATTGACCATCGCATCGCCACCGTCAGGGCGATTGAAATTCTGGCGGAAAAAAGGGAAACCGACGAGTTGCATACGCTTCATCCGCTGGTCACGGGGGCGCGCTGGTTGTTCGGCCCTGAATTCGAGACAAACGAGTATGCTTCGAACCTAAGCTCGAAAAACGCGGTCAACACCGTGTTCGGAGTTCAGAGCGCACAGCAGGATTACCCCAACTGGCGCAAACGCCCGGACTTGTTGATGCTGGCCCACTCGACAATCAGTGCCGTGGGGTTGAAGGAAATTGACTCGCGAGACGGGCTGGCCGTAATCAGAAAAGTCCTGCTCCTTGAGTTGAAAAAGGGCGATTCACAAATCGGCCGCAAAGAACTCGCCCAGGCAGAAGAATACATTGATGAGATCCGAAATTGCGGGTGCATCACGGGCAACTTCTTCACCCAAAGTTTCGTTGTCGGCAGTCGCACTGACCCAAATGTAACGCTGGAGAAATCCCTTTCCGCGAACGGAGTGCAGCACGCCGCTATCAAAGGCGTCTGTTATGCGACTCTGACCGGAACCGCCTCAAAACGGCTTTTCAAATTGAAAGAGCGGCTGGAAGATCGCTACGCGGCGGTTTCACAGGGAAGTCGTTCAAAAGTTCTGGACGAGTTGCTAAGCCAGCAGGTGATGAATCTCACTTCTGCGCAACCGCGATGAACTCAAGAACCAAACTTGAATTGACATGGATTGGGAAGGAGAACCGGCCCCGCCTGGAGCCGCGCGTTCTGCTACAGGACTTGGAGAAATCCTATCACGCCCCGCACCGTGTCACCGACAAGGACATCTTCGATAACAAGCTCATCCATGGCGACAATCTACTGGCCCTAAAAGCACTTGAACAGGAATTGGCCGGCAGAACCAAGTGCGTCTTTATTGACCCACCATACAACACTGGTTCCGCATTCCAGCATTATGACGACGGAGTGGAGCACTCCTTGTGGCTCGGCCTAATCAGAGGCAGAATCGAGATCCTGCGGAATCTCCTGTCACCGGACGGCTCAATCTGGATAACGATTGATGACAGTGAAGGGCATTATCTGAAGGTGCTCTGCGACGAGGTTTTCGGGCGACGAAACTTCATCGGCACCGTCACCTGGGAGAAAACGACAAGCATTCACAACAACGCAACCCTGTTCTCTTCAGCGACAGACATGGTTCTTGCCTTCGCCAAGGACATTGACCAATTCAGAATGGGCCGCATGCCGCGTAGCGAAAGGAATATTTCCGACTACTCGAACGCTGATAACGATCCACGTGGGCCGTGGGCATCAAGTCCGCTCCACGTCAGCCTTACGTCCGGCCAGCGCGGCAAGCAGTACGCCGCGACTGGAAAATCATCGGGGTTATTCCCAATCATAAATCCACATGGGGAGGAGATTTGGCCTCCCAAGGGGCGGTGTTGGGGCTACTCCCCAGAAAGCATCAAAGGTTTTGAGAAGGAGAATCTGCTCTCGTGGGGAAGGGACGGCAGAAACCAGCCTCGACTGAAGCGTTTCTTAAGGGACAACAAGGAAGGGGTCGTGCCAACAACGCTCTGGACCTCATCAGAAGTTGGCCACAACCAACAGGCCAAGGCGGAAAGCGCAAGCCTTCTCCCGGATGTTAAGGAGTTGTTTGCCACGCCAAAGCCGGAACGGTTACTCAAGCGAATTATCGAGCTTACTACCATCGAGAATGACTGGGTGCTCGACTCGTTCGCCGGCTCCGGCACAACTGGCGCGGTTGCCCACAAAATGGGCCGTCGCTGGATTATGGTGGAGTTGGGCGAGCATTGTCACACCCATATCATCCCGCGCCTGAAAAAGGTCATTGATGGTGCTGACCCTGGAGGCATCACGGAGGCAGTCGGCTGGAAAGGCGGCGGCGGTTTCCGGTACTACAGGCTGGCCCCGTCGCTCCTGAAAACGGACAAGTGGGGCAATCTGGTCATCAACAAGCAATTCAATGCCGGCATGCTCGCCGAGGCTGTCTGCAAGCTGGAGGGCTACACTTACGACCCGAGCGAGACCCTCTATTGGCAGCACGGCCGTTTGTCGGAAAACAGTTTCATTTACGTGACCACCCAGCACTTGACCCGCGAGCAGTTGACGCAATTGGACGACGAAGTCGGTCCGGGTCGCTCGCTCCTCATTTGCTGCGGCGCCTTCCTTGGCAAGCCGGAACAATACCCGCACCTGGAAATCAAAAAAATTCCCAAGGCTGTCCTCGCCAAGTGCGAGTGGGGCCATGACGATTACAGCTTGAAAATTGAGAACCTGCCCAAAGCGCCGCCCAAGCCCGGCCAGCAGGAAATGCAACTGATTTAGCAACGGAGCGCGCAACGGACCCAAATTATGAGCGACGACAAACCGACCACCGCCATCAGCCCCTTTGAGCGCATTCGCCGGACGAACCCGGCGGGCAACGAATTCTGGTCCAGCCGGGACTTCGCCCAGGTGCTCGGCTACACCGACTACCGCAATTTCGAAGCGGTCATCGAAAAGGCGCGCACCGCCTGTTTCAACAGTGGCCAGCGCGTGGAGGACCATTTCGTTGAGATCACCGAAATGGTCGGAATTGGCAGCGGCGCGCAGCGGCCCATCAAAACGGTGATGATGTCCCGCTACGCCTGCTACCTGGTCATCCAGAACGCCGATCCGGCCAAGGAAATCGTGGCCGCGGGCCAGACCTATTTTGCCGTCCAGACGCGGCGGCAGGAGCTGAGCGACCAGCAGTTGGAGGACGAGCGGCGCCTGCTTCTGCGGCAGGAAATGAAGAAGCACAACGTCCAACTGGCCGACGCCGCCCGCGGCGCGGGGGTGATTGAGCCAATGGATTACGCGATTTTCCAGAACCACGGCTACGCCGGGCTTTACGGCGGGTTGGTGGCGCAGGACATCCACGCGCGCAAGGGCCTGCAAAAGGGGCAACAGATTCTTGACCACATGGGGAGCACCGAACTGGCGGCCAACCTGTTTCGTGCCACCCAGACCGAGGAGAAGCTTCGCCGCGAGAAAGTCGCCGGCAGGGGGAAGGCGAACCAAACCCACTACGAGGTCGGCAAGAAAGTCCGCCAGACCATCAAGGAACTCGGCGGCACCATGCCGGAGCAGTTGCCGCCGGCGGAGAGCATCAAAAAGCTGGAGGCCAAGGTGAACAAGGTCGGACCGGTGAAGGAAAAGCCGTAATGAACCGCCACGCCAGCGCCATTGCCGGCCGCCTGAGCTTGCGCCCGCCGCAACGCGACTCGCTCGAAATCCTCGACCGCATCACGGAAATCGTCCCGTTTACTAAGTCGCCGGATGTCGCCGCCGCCCTGGCGGCCATCAAATCCGAGTTCCCCAAAGTCACCGACTTTGAGCGCGAGTTCCCTTCGGTCTGCTTCGCCCTGGCGACGGGCGTGGGCAAGACGCGGCTCATGGGTGCCTTCATCTCTTACCTGCACCTGGCGCACGGCATTAACAACTTCTTCGTCCTCGCGCCCAACCTGACCATTTACGACAAACTCCGGCGAGAGTTTGAAGAGCGCAATCATCCGAAATACGTGTTCAAAGGCATCGCGGAGTTCGCCAGCGAACCACCGGAAATCATCACCGGCGACAACTACGACCAGCGGGCAGGCGGCTTCGCGGAATTCACCCGCGTCCGCATCAACATTTTCAACATCTCGAAAATCAACGCGGAAGTGCGCGGCGGGAAATCGCCCCGCATCAAACGCCTGTCCGAATACGTCGGCCAAAGCTATTTCGATTACCTTGCCGGACTGCCGGACTTGGTGATGCTCATGGACGAGTCGCACCGTTACCGCGCCTCCGCCGGCATCCGCGCCATCAACGAACTGAAGCCCAAGCTGGGCCTGGAAGTCACAGCGACTCCCTTCGTGGAGGCCGGCCAGGGCGCGGTGCCGTTCAAGAATGTCGTCTATGACTACCCGCTGGCGCGGGCGATGGCCGACGGCTTCGTGAAGGAACCGGCGGTCGTCACGCAGCGCAACTTCGATCCGCGCCAGTTCACGCAGCAGCAATTGGAAAGGCTTAAATTGGAGGACGGCATCCGCCTGCACGAAGCCACCAAAGTCGAACTGGAAACCTACGCGCGGCAAAACGGCTGCCGCCAAGTGAAACCGTTCGTCCTGGTCATCGCCCGCGACACCACCCACGCCAAGGAGTTGCTCGACCTGATTGAGTCCGACAAGTTCTTCGGGGGCCGTTACAAAGGCCGCGTCCTCCAGGTGGACTCCAGCCAGACCGGCGCACAGGAAGAGGCGATGATTGAAAAGCTTCTCCGGGTTGAAGACCCCGCCGAGGCCCACAGAGATCGTCATTCACGTCAACATGCTGAAAGAGGGCTGGGATGTGAACAACCTTTTCACCATCGTTCCTTTGCGCGCCGCCAACGCGCGCATCCTGATCGAGCAATCCATCGGGCGCGGCTTGCGCCTGCCCTACGGCATCCGCACCGGCGTTACGGCGGTGGACAGGCTGAACATCGTCGCGCACGACCGCTTTCAGGAAATCGTGGATGAGGCGAACAAGCCCGATTCTCCCGTCCGGCTCACCCAGGTCATTCTCGACCCGGCAACGGATTTGCAGCCGACCCGGACGGTCATCGCCCAGCCGACCATCCTGGCCAAGCTGGGCGCGCCCGCACCCACGCCGCCGGGCACCAAGCCCGCCAAAGTGCCGGAGCCGATGTTCGCCACGGAGCAAGAGCGCAAGATTGCGGAAATCGCGGTCAAGGTCATCCAGCAGCACGAAACGCTGCCCCAGGCGAACTACCTGCAAAAGCCGGAAGTGCAGGCGGCCATCCTCCAGGAAGTCGCCACCGCCTACGTGCCCCCGTCGCAAACGGAATTGACCGGGATAGTCGAGAAGCCGGACCTCGCGGCGGTGGTGGCCAAAGCCACGAAGCTGGTCATTGACCAGACGATTAACATCCCGCGCATCGTCGTTGTCCCGACCGGCGACTGTGACCAGCGGCTTCAATTCGTTCGAAGTGGATTGTTCCTCTATCCACCTGCAGCCGGTCAGCCGCGAGTTGCTGATTCAGCATTTGCGCACCGCCAAACAGGAGTTCCTGCAAAACCTCGCCGGCCAAGTGAAGGAAGCCCGCCCCGAAGACTACCTTGTCCGGGCGTTGATTGACTTCGACGACATTTGCTACGATGACCACGCGGACCTGCTCTACGACCTCGCCGGCCAAGTGGTGCAGCACCTACGCGGCTACCTGTCCGAAGCGGACGCCTTAAACGTGCTGCAATACCACCAACAGCAACTTGCCGCGCTCATCCATTCGCAGATGCAGTTGCCGGAGCACCGCTGGGAAAAGGCCACCGGCTACAAGGCCATGGTCAGCAAAGGTTTCTCGGACCCTCAAACCCAATGCCTACACGGCCAGCGCCACGGACGAAATCAAAGCCGTTCCGCATGACGTTATCCGACCCGACGAACATCAAGCGCTACCTATTCGGCGGCTTCACCAAATGCCTCTACGAAATCCAGAAGTTCGACGTGGACAGCGAGCGGCGCTTCGCCGTCATCCTGGAGGACGACGGCGACGTGCTGAAATGGTTCAAGCCGGCGCGGGGCCAATTCCAGATTTACTACAACAAGGACCAAGCGTTACGAGCCGGACTTCGTTGTGGAAGACGAAGAAGCGGCCTGTTCCTGTGCGAGCCGAAGCGCGCCGACCAGATGCAGAACCCAGAGGTTCTGGCCAAGAAAGCCGCCGCGCTGGAATGGTGCAACCACGCCACCGACCACGCGCAGCAGCACGGCGGCAAGCAATGGCGCTACCTCCTGATTCCCCACGACGCCATCGCCGGCAACATGACCCTCGACGGCCTGACCTCGCGGTATGTGGTCACGTAGGTGCCCTTACGGCACCAGCCTCAAGGCATCGAGGCCGTCACGGCGAACTCTGAAAGGGGTCTGAGTATCGTTAAACCGGCCTTGGCAGCGCCCTGCTACCGGCCTGCTCTGGCGCACGCGGCTGGAAAACCCGGAATCCAGTGTTCCGGCGCCGTCCATCACCTCATGAACGGCGGCAGCCACCGCGAGCCTGTCTTTCCGCTCGCACAAGCACCGCGATGCTCTCCCTGGAAACCCTTGGGCGGCCTTGAGAGAAGGCCGGCTGGCAGCTTCACGCCTGCTGCCTCATGTCCAACAACCTTCATCCGGTGGCCCGGACGCCCCGGCCCCGACCCCATTTTTTTCCTTGACACAATGTGTATCATTGCTATATAGTTGCCCCCATGAAACGACACCGCTCTGCCCGCCTCGCCCGGCCCCAAGGAAACCACCCGGCCCCCTCCAATTCACGATCACTCGGTAGAATGGCCCTGCGAGCGGAAAGAACGCGGAAAAGTGCGGAAAAGTGCCGAAAAAAAACTCACCCGGGCAGCACCAATAAACCGGCGGCGCGCCCAAAGCAGTTTCTCATCACCTTATCACTAATTATGACCAATTTTAACCTCTCGCCCCCAGCCCGCAAACGGTGCGCCCCCAATTCCCAGCCCGGCCCACTCGAAAGGGAAGGCGCCGGTTCTCAGTATCGTGAACCCGGCCACGGCAGAAGTGAACACGAGGGCCGGCCTGCCGCTTTGCCGGATGTCCCTCCGGCACAAGACTCGGGCGTATTCACTCTGGTTCCGAGGAAACTTAGACCAGAGGCCGGATGTCAGACGAAAGAGTCACCTTTCCGCGACAGTAATCCAGGTCCGGCCGTGGGCGGGGAGGGTGAGGGTCAGTTGGGTGGAGTAATCGCGGGCGAGGGTGATTTCTTCGGGTTGGGCGTTTTCGCGGCGGATGACGGCGCGGGCGGTCAGGCCGGTGTAGTAGAGCGGGAGGCGGATGCGGCGCTGGAGGGGTTCATCGAGGGGGTTGTAGAACATGGCGAGACCGCGCTCGGGCAGGTGGGGATTGACATGGAGCCAGCCGTCCCAATCGCGTCCATCGGGGCGGCGGAGGTGGATGAGGTCGCTGTCGAGGATGGGGCGATGTTGTTGGTAGAAGGCGACCCATTTTTTGACGACGGCCTTGGTTTCATCGCAGTCATAGAGGCGCGGGCCCGCGGTAACAGGCCTGGACGCCGGCGCCGAAGAGGTTGGCGAGACGCGTTTCGTAATGGGGCAGGTGGTCCTTGAGCGGCTCGATAGTGGCGGCGGCGCCGCCCCCCTGGTATTCGGTCAGGGGGACAAACATCCAGCCCATGGAAGGGGTCTTTTCCCAGGTGCCGTCATAGATGTTCTGGCGTTCGATGATTTCCTGCTGGTCGCGGGGGAGGGACCAGTTGGTCTCGCGGTAGCCCATGCCGCACTTGCTCGAGCCGGCCAGGTAATACCAGTCGGGCACGTTGAGGTAGATGCCGCGCGCGCGGCACCACTGGTAGAAGCCGCTGATGACTTTCCATTGTTTCCACTGGGAATCCTTGAGGCCGGCATGGCCCGGGTGGTTGGTGGAGGCGCAGACATCGCCCGGATAGGAACCGTCGTGTTCGAGCACGCCGCAGCCGGTCTGCTCGAAGAATTGGCGGAGCTTGCGGAAATAATCGTCGGCCCAGGGGCTGCCGAGGCAGGGGGAATTGCCGAAGCGGGCGCCGCCGGGTTTTCCGGTTTGGGGGTTGATGGCGTCGTTTTCAGGGTTGATCGAGCGGCTGGCCAGGAGTGAATAACCCCCCAGCACGATGCCTTTGCCGCGGGCATAGTCAGCCAGTCCTTTGAGTTCGGCCAGGTACTCCGGTTTCTCATTCTCGATGTCGAAGCCGCTGCCGAAGGTCAGGATGACCATCTGGAAGCCGACCTCGGCGCATTGGTCAATGGCGGCCTTGACGGCGGCGGGCCTGGCGCTACGGACATGCATGAGGATGGGGTTTTCCTGCACCCAGGGCGCAAGGGCCCGCCAGGCGCGGCGGAGGGCCAGGCCGCGGCGCTCGCGCTCGGTGCTGTCGTGGGCCAGTTCGAAGACGCGGAAGGACTCGAAGGCGCCGCCGGCCTGGATTTGGGCCTCGGGGCCTATAGGCGGGGCGCATTCGAGCAGGCAGGGGGTCTGGCGCTCGTAATGGACCTGGGTGCCGTAGAGGGGATCGCTCTTCCAATGGACGGCGGGGGCATCGGCGTTTGAACTCATGTTGCCGCCGAAGGCGTAATCGCTGAAGGCCTCGAGGACGCGGTAGGGTGCGCGGAAATTCACCGGCGGACCATCCACAATGGACTCGGGCTCGATGACCGCCAATTGTTCGACGACCAGGGAGTTCAGGGTGACGGGCCGGGAGGAGGTGTTGCGAACCGTGAGCCATTTGGCGATGACGGGCAAGCCGTCGTAGAGTTCATAGTGCACCTCGACCGTGATGGGTGCCGGGTTTTGCGCCGGCGCGAACCTCAGCGTGAGCGAGACGCCGGGGGAGGCCACGGCGGGTCGTGGGTGAGCCACTCGAGGCGCTTTTGCCACGGGAAACGCGGCTCGGTGCGGCCGGTCTTGAGGCCGGTGAAGCGGAGGGCGGCGGGGTCGTTGGTCAAGCGGCTCAGCCAGGCGGGGTGGAGGAAATTATGGACCGGCTGGCCATGAAGGCCGCCGGCCTCGAGTTGGGTCCCATCCACCTCGATGCGCGCCTCGGGTCGCACCGAGCGGAGCATTGATTCGCCGGTCATGAGATTGTCGAGGGCAACAGTGGCGGCATTGGGTTCGAGCCGGAGGACGCGGCGAACCAGACCGTTGTCCAGCGCCACTTCGTATCTGGCCGTGTTGGTGACAATCCTGGCCGTAAACGGGGCAGGGTCAATCAACCAGTCGGAGGGGGGCGGGGCGCCGGCCCGCGCAGCCAGGATGGACAAGAAGAGGATGACCAGTTTCACTGGCGCAATGGTGGGTTTCGCGCCCGCCGGCGTCAAGGGGGGAAGGACGAAGGATGAAGGACGAAGGAAATCGTAGCGCGGATATTTCGCAGCGCGGCGAAGCCGCAACCAAACTTCTTTCAAAAAGAGAAGATGTTGACAGAGAGTGGTACCGCCTAAGAGTGGCACCGGGCTGCCGCAGCTACGTAGCGCAGGTTTCCAACCTGCTGTATCGCCGACTTCCAGTCGGCAGGCTGTACCTGCTCGGGAGCATCTGCGGATTGGAAATCCGCGATACAGCAGGCTGGAAGCCTGCGCTACGCCTTCCAGTTGGCGAAACCCGTGAAATATCCGGGCTAGGAGCGAAGGGCGAAAAGACGTTGAAGGGCGCACTGGTTGTGCTACAAAGTGGGGGCCATGAAGATCAACCGACGCTACTTTCTAAAGACGGCCGGGCTCGGGATGGGCGCGCTGAGCCTGCAACCGGGGTTGTCCGAAGGGGCAACCGGGGCCGCTCGAACCGGCTTCCTGGTCCGCGCTCCCACGATGCATCTGGGCCTGGTGACCTACAACCTGGCCCAGGACTGGGATGTGCCGACCATTATCAAGAACTGCGAGGCGGCAAGATTCGAGGGGGTGGAGTTGCGCACCGACCCACGCCCACAAGGTCGAGGTCAATCTCTCGAAAGCGGAGCGCCAGGAAGTCAGGAAGCGGTTTGCCGATTCCAAGGTCCAACTCATGGGCCTGGGCAGCATTTTCGACTATCACACTCCGGACGCGGCGAAGCTGCGCAGGGACATCGAGGCGACCAAAGAGTATATCGTCCTGGCGCAGGACGTGGGGGCCACTGGCGTCAAGGTCCGGCCCAATGGGCTGCCCAAGGAAGTGCCGGTGGAGAAGACCCTTGCCCAGATCGGGCGCGCGCTGGCGGAGTTGGGCGACTTTGCCCGAGACCACGGCCAGGTCATCCGCCTCGAGGTGCACGGCCCCGGCACCTCTTTTCCGCCCCACATCAAGACCATCCTGGACACGGCCAACCATCCCAGCGTAGGCGCCTGCTGGAACTGCAACGCCACCGACCTCGACGGCGAGGGCTGGGACCACAATTTCAATTTGCTCAAGGACAAGATCTTCTCGGTCCACATGCCCGATCTGTTCCAGGAGGAGTATCCGTATCGCAAATTGCTCAACGGTCTGAACGAGATCCATTTCCAGGGTTTCTGCCTGGCGGAGGCCCCCGCCAGCACGGACCCGGTGCGCGTGATGAAGTACTATCGCGCCCTTTGGCTCGCCTACCAGGGGCTGCTTTAAGTGGAGAGTGCGGAGTGCGGAGTGCAGAGTGATGAGTATTCGTGAATAAGCGCCTGGGCCTGGGCGTCAGCCCTGGTGATGAAAGCGATGCTGAGGTGCGCGCCGGCGCTCATTTTTTGTGTCTCCCTCTGCCTGGGGGCGTCCGAACCTGCCAACCCGAATGCCGACGCCAAGGCGCGGGCCATCTTGAAGTACTTCCAGGGCCTGGAGACGCGGCAGGACAAGCGTCTCCTCTCGGGTCAGTTCACCGATGCCGGCAACGGGGCGAGCCTGCGTTTGCCCAGGGAGATACATGAGCAGGCCGGCCAGTGGCCGGCGCTGGTGGGCGCGGACTATGCGGATTGGTCCAGGGGCGGTCTGACCTTTAAAGCCCCGAACCAGACGGCAATCGAGTATTGGAACCAAGGCGGGTTGGTGACGATCAGCGCCCATCTGTACAACCCGGCGAACCCCAATGGGGGCGGGTTGCGGGACAAAGGAGTTGAACTCAAGAGCCTGCTGGAGCCCGGGACGGAAACCCAGACGCGCTGGATGCGCGAACTGGACCTGCTGGCCTCCGGGTTGCAGGCGCTCAAAGAGGCCGGTGTGGTCGTGCTCTGGCGTCCGTTTCATGAAATGAATGGGGACTGGTTCTGGTGGGGCGGCAAAGAGCCGGAGACCTTCATCAAGGTCTGGCAGCAAATGTTCGATTACTTCACCAGGACCAAAGGGCTGGATAATTTGCTCTGGGTCTATAGTCCGAACCACGGGTCGAGGACCGCCGCCTATTATCCCGGGGACCGCTACGTGGACATCGTGGGCCTGGATGCCTATACGGATTTCATTGACCCGGAGCATATTCGCGGTTACGCCGAGGTGGCCCGGCTGGAGAAGCCGTTCGGCTTCACCGAGTTCGGCCCGCATGGCTCGAGCAATCCGCCGGGCGATTACGACTACCGCCGGTTTATCGAGGGAGTGACCAACAACTTTCCGCGAACGGTCTTTTTCATGAGTTGGAACTCAAGGTGGAGCCTGTCGCGGAACACGCACGCGCAGGAACTGCTGGCCCATCCCTGGCTCGTCAATCGCGACGATCTGCCCAAGGGTTTGGCGGGAGGGCCTAAATCTTCACCTTGAACTCCTCTCCCTTTTTAAGGGAGGCCGCGAAGGCGGCCAGGAGTTCCGGGATGAGTTGGAGGTCTTTGAGGCTGATCAATTCAACGGGCGAATGCATGTATCGGTTGGGCAGCGAGACGAGGGCGCTGGCGATGCCGCCCCGCGTCCAGAAGATGGCATCGGCATCGGTGCCGCTGGTGGCGGAGACGGCCTCGCGCTGGAAGGGGATGCGCCTGGCTTTGGCCACGGCCTCGAGGCGGGCGACGACCTCGGGATGATTGCAGCCGCCGCGCGTGAGCGTGGGACCGCGGCCGACTTTGACGTCGCCATGCTGCGGTTTGTTGACGGTGGGGTAATCGGTGGCGTGAGTCACGTCGACGACCAGGGCCACATCGGGTTTGAGGGAATACGCTATCTGGCGGGCGCCCAGCAGGCCGACTTCCTCCTGGACGTTGGAAACGGCGCAGACCTCGGCCTGGAGTTTGGCTTTGGTTTCCTTGAGCAACCGCAGCGTTTCCGCCACGGCAAAGGTGCCGACGCGGTTGTCGAAGGCCCGCGCGATGACCAGGTCGTTGCGCAGCACGTCGAATTGGTCGCTCAGGGTGACGGGGTCGCCGATCTGCACGAGCTTGGCGGCCTCCTTGCGGTTGCCGGCCCCGATGTCGATGAACAGGTCGTGGATTTTGGGCGGCTTGGGCTCGTCCTCATCCTTCTTGAGATGCGGGGCGACGCTGCCGACGACGCCTTTAATGGAGCCGTTGCGCAGTGTGGATGAGGACCCGTTGGGCGCGGGTGATGGCGGCATCGATGCCGCCCATCTTGCGCACATAGATGTAGCCTTCGTCGGTGATGTAGTTGACTGCCATGGCAATCTCGTCGGCATGGCCGGCGAGCATGAGCCGGGGAGAGCCGCCCTTGTTGAGCACGGCCACACAATTGCCGTAGGCGTCGGAGAAGGTGGTATCCGCAAATTGCCCGGCGTAATCGAGCCAGACTCGCTGGCCGCGGACTTCGTGTCCGACCGGGCTGGGCGTGTTGACCAGGGTCTTGAGGAAGTCCAGAGATTGTTCGCGCATCAGCGCAATGTAGTGGCCCATCTAAAGCGGTCAACCGATAAAGGGTCTTGAAATCCTCGCGGCGTTCGAGGCGAACCAGTCTCGATTTCGCGTTGTCGGCGGCTGACCGCCGGTCGGCTCGGTCGGTGGCCTGAGGGCTTGCGGCGCCAAGAACGCTCGTGTATTTTCTGTGTGTTATGTCGTACAAAACCCTCACCGTTAGGACCGAAGCCTACGCCCGGCTGAAAAAACTCAAGGCGCCTGGGGAGAGCTTCTCGGAACGTCATTTTGCGGGAGCTGCCGGAACCCTGGCAGACGTGCGGTGACGTACTCGAGGGACTCAGGAACATACGGGCGCCGATGCCGGATGCCAAGTTCATGGCAGCCGTGCTGAAAGGACGCGGGCGGCGCTCGCGCAGGACATGATCTGCGATACTACCTTTCTGAGCGATCTGCTCCGGGAACGGGCGGATGGGCGCCCGCGCGGCGCCCAGGCATTTCTTGTGGCCCACCGAAACCAGCCGTTCCTGACCACGGTGATTTCAGTCGGCGAGGCGGCCGCGATGTACGCCAACCCCGAGGAGGTGAGACCCTTGCTGGCACGCTATCAACAGCTCCGGCTGACACCGGAGGTCGCCTTTGCCGCGGCGTCCGTGGACCGCGAACTGATTCAAATCGGGCAGCGGCTCGGGGAGAATGACAATTGGATCGCCGGCTTTTGTCGTTACTACGGCCAGCCGATTGTTAGTCGTGACGGCGCCTTTGACCGCGTGCGCGGCCTTCGGCGGCTCGATTATTGAGAAACCGCCCAATTCTCAAGCAGTGCAGTGTAGTGGCCCAAGTGCGAGGGCAAAGAGGAAAACCTCAAGCCGTCCGCAAATGCCTGTTGCCGCTGCCCCCGACCAACTTCGCCTTGCAGCGGCCGCTGAAAAACGTGTGCGAACCATCTGTCGCGGTGATTGGCTTACCCCTTTCAGGCTTAAATGGGGCTTGAAGACGATGCTGAGGGGTGTGAAGATTGTGTCATGAGTGCAACGATGGTTCGGGAAAAGAGGCAGACGACGCTTCCCGCGGATGTTTGCGAGGCGGCTGGGCTGGAACCGGCGACCAAGTGGACTGGGCTTTCGAGGATGGCGTGATACGCGGGAAGAAACTCGCGCGAGAATCCGTCGGCGTTTTGGATATCGAAACGTCAACCCACGGACCCTGGCGCCGAAGGAGGGCACAATTACGAGTGCGAGCATTACCAAGGCCGTCAGGGCGGACAGGGAGGCTCAACGATGACGGTGTATTGGGACTCGTCGGCGGTAATCTGGTATTATGGACAAGGGCGGATTATGGAGATTTCCGGCGTCACGAGGCCCCATGCCTTGAGTGAGATTTTTTCTGCCCTGACGGGTGGAGGATACGAGATTGTCTTGCCCGATGGCCGGAAGGAGCTCTGGACTACTGACCAAAACGATTTTGAGGGTCTTGGGAAGGTCCCGCTTAAGTACCTTGCCGACATCCCGGCCACCTGATGCCTCCCGGAAAGGGGTCGTCGCCTCCAGGTGGGAAATCTACCGTTTGTGTCCTTTCCGGCTTCGGCCGCTTTTGCAACGCGGCCGGGGAGACTCTTCAGTCACCAGAGGGATGGGGCCCCTTTTCGGGACGGTTGTGGGCTTCCAATTTCGTGAACTGGCGGCGCAGATTCGCGGCCTGGAGGGACCAATTGACCAAAGAGGCCTGTGGGGCCAGTATAAGGGCATGAATGTCGAACGGTTGTTGGAGCTGGCCCGGGCGGTCCCGTTTGTGCCCTTTTCTGTTCTGCTGCCCAACGGCGAAAAAATGCGCGTTAAGCATCCGGATTTCATTTGGGTGCATCCGGACCGGCGGACGATCATCGTGGTGGCGGAAAACGGCCAAACGCGCCTTTTGAACCACCAGATGCTTCTGGGACTGGAACTCGACCAAGTGCATGAGGCCTGAGGCCCCACCCTCGCAGCACTCCTGGGACTGCCTAATTGCACCCGCGCCGCAATGGCGTTGATCGACAGCGTCGTCCCTTCCACCACAATCCTCCCCGCTTTCCCTGGGGCCGTCTCGCGCCATAACCCCTCCGTGTAGTGGTCCAAGCAGGCGGGTGAAGAAGGAAACCTCAAGGGGGGCAGGGCCAGTGACAACTTCGCCGAAACGGGGCCCATCCCTGACCGTAGGAGACGACGTGAGGAGTCTCTGATCAATGGCCTCCGAGGGGAGCAGGCTCTCGCTGGTCCCCAAACTCGATCAGAGACTCCTCACGTCGTCTCCTACGATGGTTGGCGGGGAACTTCGTCACTGGCCCTGCAAGGGGGGTGGACAATGCGCGGGCAAGGCTTTAGCATTCCGTTCATGGCGAACGACGAACTGCAAGAGTCAGTGCTGGTGCTCTCGCGTGAGGCGGTGGACAAGGTGTGTCCCCGGACCTTCTCGAGGGACGGCCAAGGGGTGGCGGCGGCGGCGCTGGCCCACGGCCGGTTTCTGGAGCGAACGGTGGCGGAGCACGATTTTAGCTGCAAGCAGGTGATTCCTTACGTAGTCATCCGGCATGAAGACCGCTATCTGCTTATGCGCCGGACCAAGCGGCAGACCGAGAGCCGGCTGCACGACAAGTATTCGCTCGGGGTTGGCGGGCACATCAACAAGGAGCGATCTGCCGGCCCGCCAAGGACAATGTCATCCTGGCCGGCATGCGCCGGGAGTTGGCCGAGGAGATACGGGTCGAGAGCCGAGCAGTCGTGCGAGTTAATCGGCACGATCAACGACGATTCGACCGAGGTCGCGCGCGTTCATCTGGGTCTGGTCTTCCTGCTGAGGACCGCTTCGGCGCGTTATACCATTGTGGAACAGGACAGATACACCGCCGCGTGGAAGTCGGCGAGCGAGTTGGCGCAGTATTACGATCAGATGGAGACCTGGGCGCAGATTGTTCATGATTACGTCGTTTTATCCGGAGCGGCGGAGCGCACGCGCAAGTGGGAGCAGCGCCGATGAGGCGAGAGCTGCTCAAAGAGGCCGTCCGAATCGTGGTGAAATTGGGCACCGGGGTTCTGACGAACAGCCGGAAAGAGCCGGACCCGGTGCAGATGGGGCAATTGGCGGCCCAACTGGCCGCACAACGCCGGGCGGGCAAGGAAGTGGTGGTGGTCTCCTCCGGGGCGGTGGGGGCCGGGATGGGGGCGCTGGGCTATGAGAAGCGCCCGGGCGACCTGGCGGAGCTGCAGGCCTGCGCGGCGGTGGGCCAGTCGCGGCTCATGGCCACATACGAGCGACTTTTCGGCGCCTTTGGGCTGGCGGTCGCCCAGGTCCTGATCACCCACGAGGACCTGGCCCATCACGAGCGCCATCTCAACGCGCGCAACACCCTGCATCACGCTCCTGCGGCATGGCGTGGTGCCGGTCATCAATGAGAACGACGCCGTTTCATTCACCGAACTGAAATTCGGGGACAACGACAAGCTTTCGGCCCTGGTGGCCTCGCTCCTGCCGGCGGATTTGCTGGTCATCCTGACGACCGTGGACGGCCTGATGGAAGGCTACGGCCAGGCCAACGCGCGAACGATCCCGACCGTCGAGCGCATCGATGCGGCCCTGGAGAGGATTGCCGGCGGGACCTCGAGTGCCACCGCCGTCGGGGGCATGACTTCCAAGCTTCAGGCCGCGAAGATCGCGGTGCGCTCCGGCATTCCCCTGGTCATCGCCTCGGGTCGAAAGCAGGATGCGCTGGCGCGCGTGATAGCGGGGGAGGAAGAGGGGACGTTGTTCGTGCCCCACCCCAGGCGGCTGCAGGGACGCAAGCGGTGGATTGCCTTTTTTCATCATCCGCGGGGGACGGTGTTTGTGGACGCGGGCGCGCGCAAGGCCCTGCGGGAGAGCGGCAAGAGCCTGCTGCCCCCGGGCATTGCGCGGTGCGAGGGCGAGTTCGCCGCCGGCGACGTGGTGCGGGTCTGCGACCTGGACGGCACGGAATTTGCCCGCGGCATCGCCGCGTTCCAGGCGGCCGAGATCCAGGCCCGCCAACTCAGGCGCGTTGAGGTCATCCACCGGGACAACCTGGTCATCCTGTAATCTGTTTTATGCCACAGAAGAACCGCCGGACCTGGCAATCCTTCGACGAGATGCGCAAAGCCGCCGAAGGGGGCGACCCGGTGGCGGAGTGTTGTCTGGGCATTTGTTATCAGAACGCGCAGGGGGTCGAGCAGGATTACAAGGAGGCGGTGAAATGGTTTCGCCGCGCGGCTGACCAGAACGATGCGACTGCGCAATGCTACCTGGGATTTTGCTTTCAGAACGGTCTGGGTGTGCCGCAGGAGTTCGGCCAGGCGATCAAGTGGTTTCGGGAAGCGGCCGAGCAAGGCGACCCGGCGGCCCAGTTCAACCTGGGCGTGCTCTACGAGACGGGCCAGGGCGCCGCGCAGAACCTCGCCGAGGCGGTCAAGTGGTATCATGCGGCGGCAGACCAAGGCGAACCTCAGGCCCAGTTCAACCTGGGGGTCTTTTACGAGACCGGCCAGGTTGTCCCGCAGAATACCGAGGAGGCCGTCAAATGGTATCGGCGGGCCGCCGAGCAGGAATGCGCGCCCGCCCAGTGCAACCTGGGCCTCTGTTATGAGACGGGCCGGGGCGTGCCGCAGAATATCCACGAGGCCGTCAAATGGTTTGCCCGCGCCGCCCGGCAGGGCGACAAGACCGCCCAGCACAACCTGGGCGTCTATTACGCCAGCCTGGAAGCCGCAGAACAAGCCACTCAACAGGACGAACCCGCCCAAGAGCCGGATGGCGACACCCCTCCCGAGAATTGAATACGCCGGCCGTTCTGCGGCGAACGGCTCCGCTCATCACGGGACGGCACGCTGGTAAAGCTCTCTAAACCCGCCCGATTCCGTGCAGCCAAACGCTCCGACAGGCTTCTTTGAAATTCATGACCAGTTATACCGGGCACCATAATTGATTGCGCCTGAGTTTAAACATGAGGAAACAGAGGGAACGGAGACATCCCGTTCTCCGTTTCCTCCGTCTCCTCCTGTTATCGCCCCTCCATCATCGAACTGGGGAGGCCGTTTTCCCAGCTTTTAGGGGAGTTCCAGGGCCGTTCAGAGGCGTTTTCCGAGTCGGTAGTGGAGCAGCCGGCCACGGCCAGGACGGTCAAGACCAGCAGGAGGAGAGATAGCGCGCGCGGAGAGAGGAGGAACTTTTTCATTGCTCGGGATAGGCGGGGATGGCCTGGTCGCCTTCCATCACTTCGCCGATTTCCCATCCGGGCATGACATTGGCGATGCTGCGATCCTTCTGCATGCTGCGGATGATAACTTTGGCCACCAGTTTGCCGTCTCGATTGACCAGCATCTCGCCGTACTCCTTGGCCCGCTGGTTTTCACCGATATCCAGGAGAACGAAATTATACTTCGGATCGACCACCAGCACTTTGCCGGTCAGGGATGCCGGCAGGGTCACGTGCTTCTCCGGATGCAGGAACCGGTCGAGCTGGTTCTTGAGGGTCTCATTGTTCTGCGCCAGCACTCTGCTCTCGGCCTGGGCTCCCGCCAGGGTCTTCTCGAGGGCCTTCATGTCTTCCCGAAGGGTGGTGACTTGCTTGGGGGTAAGCCCGGCGGCCTCGAAGGCGGCCAGCCTTTCGCGGGCGGTGTTGCGCTCCGCGATGGTGGTGTCCAGGTCTTTTTGCAGTCGCTCAGCCAGTTTGGTTTGTTCGTCGGCCTTCTTGACGGCGGTGTCGCGCTCCTCGGTGGCCTGCTCAGCGTGGCCTTGGTCTGCTTCAACTCGGCCACGGTCTTCTTGAGCTCCTTGTCGGTGTTCGTATAAAGCCGCAGGAATTTGGCGTGCTGGGCCGTTTCCTCCTTGAGGTTGGTCTGAAGGGTAGTGACCTTGTCCTTCACCTGCGTGAAATTCAGAACGGCGACGGCCAGCCCCGCGATGATGGCCACGATTAAGCTGATTCGAATCAACATGGTCTCAAATAGTGATTAAACACTGTCGGGGACATATACTAAACGGTACAGCAACAACTGTCAACGCCATTGATGACCCATTGATGAGGCCCAAAACGGCCATTTAGAGGTTCTTCTTCCCGGTTTTTTTCTCGGGCGGTTTTTCCGGGGTTTTGGCGGCCTCGGGCGGGTTGAGTTGATCGAGGATGGCCTGGGTGAGGTCGTTATCGTTATTGCTGTGGTAGAGGATGACGGGGATGCCGTTGGCAGCGATGGCGGCGACATCGAGCACCAGGGTGTAGCCGGCAGCCCTGGCCTTGGCCTCGAGGACGGCGCGGATTTCCTCGATGACTTTGTTATGGACCCGACGAATCTGATCCTCGTAAGTGGACTGGGCCGAGCGTTCATAATCGCTGAGGCCCTCTTCGGATTTCTTAACCTGCTTGAGCTTGTCCTCGGCCAGTTTTTTTCGTTTTTCCCGTTCGTCGGGTGAGACGGCCTGGTCGTTGGCGCCGGCGAGGGTGGTTTGATAGTCTTCCTTGAGCTTCTTCCAGTCCTCGACCATTTTGGCGTGGTCCTTTTCCATGTCGGCCTTCTGCGCATCCAGGACGGTCTTGGCCTCTTTGGTTTTGTGATAATCGTCAAAGAGCTTGCGCATATCCACCGTGGCGATACGGGTTTGCGCCCAGGCGGGGCTGCCCGCCAGCGCCACCAACAGCAATCCGGGAACCACTCTGCTTAAAAGAGTTTTCATAACGACAGGAAAACAGAATTCGAGGCCGACGCCAACCTAAAATTGGCGCCGGTTTCCCAGGTTCAGACAGGGGCCCGGCGCGGACGTTCATCCATTTTTCAGGTTGAACGCATTTTCCGTTTTTCATGTCCATCGGACTATAAGACTTTTAATATTGCGAAAACATGAACACCGGAATGAGCGCCCTTAATGAGGCGGTCCAACAAGCCGGGGCCTTTATGCGCCCGCTCTTCAACGAAATGGGCAAGGTCATCGTTGGCCAGAGCTACCTGGTCGAGCGGCTGGTCATCGGATTGCTGGCCAACGGCCACGTCTTGCTCGAGGGGGTGCCCGGGCTGGCCAAGACCCTTTCAGTCAAGTCGCTGGCCAACTGCCTGAACGTGCGGTTTTCGCGCCTCCAGTTCACGCCCGACATGTTGCCGGCCGACGTTGTGGGGACGCAGATTTACAATCCGCAGTCGGGGGCCTTCACGACGCGCAAAGGGCCGATTTTCGCGAACCTGGTGCTGGCCGATGAGATCAACCGCGCGCCGGCCAAGGTGCAAAGCGCCTTGCTCGAGGCGATGCAGGAAAAGCAGGTCACCATCGGCGAGAACACCTTCCGCCTGGAGGAGCCCTTTTTGGTCCTGGCGACGCAGAATCCGATCGAGCAGGAGGGCACTTACCCGCTGCCGGAGGCGCAGGTGGATCGCTTCATGCTCAAGCTCAAGATCGGCTATCCTACCCGCGCCGAGGAGCGGCAAATCCTGGACTTGATGGCCCGCACTAGCGGGACGCCCAAGGCGGGCCCGGTGGTCGAGCCCAGCAGGTTCTGGACGCCCGCCAGGTTATCAACGACATATACGTGGACGACAAGGTCAAGGATTACATTGTGGACCTGGTCTGCGCAACGCGCGATCCGCAAGCGCACAAGATCGACGTGAAGGATTTCATCCAACTGGGCGCCTCGCCGCGCGCGACGATCTCGCTGACCCTGGCCGCCAAGGCCTTCGCGTTCCTGCGCGGGCGCGGCTATGTCACCCCGCAGGACGTCAAGAGCATCGGCATGGACGTGCTCCGCCACCGGGTGGCCGTGACCTACGAGGCCGAGGCCGAGGAAAAGACCAGCGAGACGATCATCCAAAAGATTTTTGACGAACTGCCGGTGCCATGATTCCTCGGGAAATCCTGAAAAAGATCCGGCAGATCGAGATCCGCACCAACCGGCTGGTGAGTGAGCGGCTGGCGGGGCAATATCATAGCGTGTTCAAGGGCCAGGGGATGAATTTCGATGAAGTGCGCGAGTACCAGCCCGGGGACGAGGTGCGGACGATCGATTGGAACGTGACGGCGCGGATGAACCATCCGTTTGTCAAGAAATTTGTCGAGGAGCGCGAGCTGACGCTGATGCTGGTGGTGGACGCCAGCGGTTCGGGCTTGTTCGGGTCGGGCGAGCAGTCCAAGCGGGAGCTGGCCGCCGAAATCGCCTCGGTGCTGGCGTTCTCGGCCATCCGCAACAGCGACAAGGTCGGCCTGCTGCTCTTCAGCGACGAAGTCGAGAAGTTCATTCCGCCCCGCAAGGGCCGCCGGCATGTCCTCCGGGTCATTCGCGAGGTCCTGTTCTTCGAGCCGAAACGGCGGGGAACCGACTTGAATGGGGCGCTGGAATTCCTGATGCGCGTGACGGCGCATCGGGCGATCGCGGTGATTATTTCCGATTTCATCGGTTCCCCGGCGGTCGCCTCCCGCTCGCGCCCCGGCAGGCTGCGGCCGCAGATGATGCTCTTGGAGTCGCTGGTCCAGGCCTCTTTCAGCCTGCTGCGCCAGGCCAACCGGCGCCATGATGTCGTGGCGGTGCAGATCACCGACCGCTACGAGCTGGAGCTGCCCGCCCTGGGCCGGTTGGTGTTCGACGACGCTGAAACGGGCGAGGTTGTCGAAGTCAACACGGCCGACGCGCGCAAGCGCGCCGCCTTTGCCGAGCGGCAGGCCCGCGCCCAAACCGAGCTGGCCAGACTCTTTCGCTCCATCGGCATCGATGCCATCCAGTTGCGGACCGACCGCCCCTATGGGATAGAGCTGGCCCGGTTTTTTGAGACGCGGGAAAAGAGGAGGCTCAGGGGATGATGAAAGCCACGTCTCCGGCTACCCCCCCTCCACCTGTGGCAGCGATGCCGCAGGGGGGAACCAATGGGCTGCGTGACATCAAAGCGCCGGTGGACATTCCCAGCGGTTGGGCGTGGGTTTGGTGGGTATTGGCCGCGCTGGCGCTGGCGGCTCTGTTGTTCTGGGCCTGGCGCTGCTGGCAAAAGCGGCGCGCGCAAGTCCCGCCGGTGCCGGTTATCCCGCCGCACGTGCGGGCCAAACAGAAGCTCGACGAAGCCTTGGCCTGGCTCGCCCGGCCGCGCGAGTTTTGCATCCTGGTTTCCGATGCCATCCGCCTTTATCTGGAGGAACGCTTCGATTTCCATGCCCCCGAACGGACGACAGAAGAGTTTCTCCACGAGTTGCGCGGGACCCGCCTGTTGACGACCGCCCAGAAGGAGAGCCTGGGGAATTCCTGCAGCGTTGCGACCTGGTCAAGTTCGCCCGCTACGAGCCTGGGGAGCCTGAACTGCGCGACTTGCACGCCGCCGCCCTCCGGCTGGTCGAGGAGACCCAACCCGTCGCAGAGCAAACTGGCGACGGCGCCCACCCCGGTCCCGGCAGCGGGGACTCCGCTCTCGAGTCAGCCGAGCGCGGCAAGACCGGAGCGCCGGCTTTAGCCGGCTTTAGACGTTCAATGTTCCACAAGGGTGCAGCAGGGGTCCACCTGTGCGCAAAGCCGGCTAAAGCCGAATGGCGCTAAGTTAAGGCATAACTTTCGTATTGTGAACTACTTGCGTTTTCGCACACCAGGCACCTTTTTGAGGATTCTTTCGAGCGTCATCGTTTGGAGTTTGCCCAGGGTAGCCATCACCCTTCGATTGGCTGCAATCGCACTTTTAGCCACTTGGTACTGCTCTCGGGACAGCGCGTAACAAACGGTTTTGCCTTGGCGCTTGCCAGTCCAGAGGTAATAAGGCCCCTTTTGGACCCACTGGCCGGCGACCTTGCGTCGCAAGGGCCGGCTGACCACCGTGCCCTGGCAGAACCAGCCCGCCCGGGGCAACCGGCCCAGGAGTTTGGTATAGGCGGCGGGCGGAGGTCCCAGGGGGTGTTCGGCTTTTAAGCCCATGGGCCATAATTTTGCCAGAAAGGGCTTGACTTGTCAATTAATATCTGTATTTATACAGATATATATGTTTACGACCGCTCCTCTCTTCGGCAAGTTCCACTCCCCTTTGAAGCAAACCGCTGAGCCCTTGCGCGGCCAACCCCTTCATCACCTGGAAGGCCTCCTGGCCGACCGCCTCGACCCCGCCCTGCTCGCCCCCAACCCCACCAAAACCAATAGCCGCCAGCGCCTCTATCCCCCCAAACTCACCTTCCTGAGCTTCCTGGGCCAGACCCTCAGTCCGGACTCCTCCTGCCGCGAGGCGGTCCGACAAATCAGGGCCTACCACCAAAAACAGCCCGACCCCAAGCACCTGGACAAAGACACCAGCGCCTACTGCCAGGCTCGTGCCCGCTGGACCCTCGATGAGTTGACCGAGATCCGCTCCCACCTGGCCGGGCACATCTGTCGCGATCCCTTCGATCTGGAACTCGCAGCAATGCGCCCTCTCAAGGTTATTGATGGCACTTGCCTCAACCTGCCCGACACCCAGGCCAACCGCCTGCTCTATCCCCAATCCTCCGACCAGCAGCCCGAGTGCGGCTTCCCTCTCCTGCGTTTGGTCGGGATCTTTTCCCTCCGAACCGGCGCCCTGTTGGAGCGCGCCTACGGCCCCTACAGCACCAGCGAAAACGCTCTGTCTCACACGCTGTGGCCGACCATCAAAAAGGATGACCTGCTCCTGGGCCACCGCAACTTCGGCTCCTGGGGTCAATCTGGCCACCCTCAAAGAGCAGGGGGCCGACGGACTGTTCCGCCTCCACGCCAGCCGCAACGAGGACTTTCGCCTGGGCCAACGCTTGGGCCACAACGACCGCTTGATCCTCCTGGCCAAACCCAGACAGCGATCCAAAAACATGACGCCAGAACAATGGCAGAGCCTGCCCGCCACCCTCACCGTGCGCATGGTGCGTTTCCGGGTGCCCACCGCCAACTGCCTGCTCCAGAAAGATCACTCTGATTACCACCCTCACCGATCCAGTGCTCTGGCCCGTCGAACTGCTGGCAGCCCTATACGCACGGCGCTGGAATATCGAACTCTATCTGGATGACATTAAGACCACCTTGCACATGGACATGCTCAGTTGCTTGACCCCGCCGATGATCCACAAAGAACTGGAAATGCACCTCATTGCCTACAACCTCATCCGCTCCATTATGGGCGAGGCAGCCTGTGTCTGCCACACCCCGCTGGACCGACTCAGTTTCAAAGGCACGCTGGACACTGCCCGCCAGTACAGCCAAATCATCGCCCAAGTCCCGGTTTCCCACCGCAAATTGCGCCGGGCCATTTATGCGGACATGCTGGCCGTTGTCGCCGAAGACCAAGTGCCTAAACGGCCCGACCGTTTCGAACCCCCGCTGCCAAAAACGCCGCCCCAAAGCCTACCCTTTCATGAAGCGCCCCCGGCGTGAATTGAGGGCGGCGCGCGTGGACCATCTTCCCGCCCGCAAGAAGCGCCGTTCTTAACTTAGCGCCATTCGGCTAAAGCCGGCGCTCCGGTCTGGTGGGGCGCCGAGCGAGGCATGAAATATCCGGGCTAGGGACACGCCGCACTCCGCAATCGCATGACTTTCGCCCATCCATACTTCCTCCTGCTGCTGGCGCTGCTGCCGGTGCTGGCGTGGCTCAAAGGCAAGCGCGGGCGGCCCGCCGGCCTTCGTATATTCCTCCGTCCAACTGGTGCGCGGGATTCTTAACGTGACCCGAACCCGTTCCGGGGGTTTCCTGGCTGCGCTGCGCTGGCTGGCACTGGTCTTGTTCATCCTGGCGCTGGCCCAGCCGCGCCTGACCCGAAGCGAAACTCAGATCAAGGCCAGCGGCATCGATATCGTGGCGGCCCTGGATATGTCGGGCAGCATGGCCTCGGAAGATTTCGAGGCGGCCCACGGCCGGCTCAGCCGGCTGGCGATGGCCAAAGAGGTGTTGAAGAAATTCATCGCCAGGCGGCCCAGCGACCGCATCGGCCTGGTGGTCTTTGCCACCCAGGCCTATATCGCCTCACCGCTGACCCTGGACCACGAGTTTCTGCTGCAAAATGTCGAGCGCCTCGAGTTGGGGGCCATCGATGACAGCCACACGGCCATCGGCTCGGCGCTCAGCACCGCCATCAACCGCTTGCGGGAACTCAAGTCTAAAAGCAAAATCGTTATCCTCATGACCGATGGCCAGAATAATGCCGGCAAAATCGCGCCCCTGACCGCCGCCGAGGCGGCCAAGGCCCTCAAGGTCAAGGTTTATACCATCGGCGTGGGCATGCGCGGGATGGCGCCCATGCCGGACTTTGACCGGTTTCATCGGAAGATCGGCTACCACCTCGAGCCGGTGGACATCGATGAAGATACCCTGCAAAACATCGCGCGCATGACCGGCGGAAAATATTACCGCGCCGACAACACGCAAAAATTCCAGGCCATCTACGCCGAGATCGACCAGTTGGAAAAGACCGAGGCGGACGTCAGAGAAATACGCGCACCATAAAGAGCTCTTTGCCTGGATGATTACGCCGGGGCTGGGTCTGTTGCTCCTGGAAACGCTCTTGCGCCATACCCGTTTGCGGAGGCTGCCGTGATCTTCGCCCACCCTCATATCCTATGGCTGCTGCTGGTCTTTCCGCCGGCGCTGGTGGCGTTTTTCTGGTGGTCCTGGCGGAAGCGCCAGGAGCTGAGGACCCGGTTCATCCAGGCGCGCCTGCTGCCGGGCCTGACCGTGGGGCTGTCGGCCAGGCGCCAAAAGCTCCGCTTGGGCTGCCTGGTTTTGGCCGTCGTTTGCTTGCTCCTGGCCTTGGCCAGGCCGCAATGGGGATTCGATTGGGAAGCGGCCAAAATGCGCGGGCTGGACATCGTCGTGGCCATCGATACGTCCAAGAGCATGCTGGCCGAGGACATCGCGCCCAACCGCCTGGCACGGGCGAAACTGGCGGCCCTGGAGCTGATGCAGCGCGCCAAGTCCGACCGTCTCGGGCTGGTGGCCTTCGCCGGTTCGGCCTTCCTGCAATGCCCGCTGACGGTCGATGATTCGGCTTTTCGGCAGAGCGTCCAATTGCTCGATGTGAACACCATCCCCCAGGGCGGCACGGCCCTGGCCGAAGGGATCGATACGGCGTTGACCGCCTTCAAGGAACAAGACAATTACAAGGTGCCTGGTGCTCTTCACCGACGGGGAAGACCATGATTCGGGGGCGATCGAGGCGGCCAAAAGGGCGGCGGAGGCCGGGCTGCGGATTTACACCATCGGCGTTGGCACCACGGCGGGCGAAATCCTCCGCATCCAGGATGCCAAAGGCAACTCCGATTACATCCGCGATGAACAGGGCAATGCCGTCAAGTCCCATCTGGACGAGGACCTGCTCCGCAGAATTGCGGGCGCTACCGAGGGGGGATTCTATTGGCCGTTGCGCGGGGCCAAGGTCATGGATGAGCTCTACGACCAGTGGTTGGCAAAGCTGCCCAAGTCCGAGCATCAGGAAAAGTTGATCAAACGCTACCATGAACGCTATCATTGGCCGCTGGTGCTGGCCCTGGTGTTGCTGCTGGTCGAAACGCTCCTCCCTGAACGGAGGAGAGGGGCATCCAGACGCTCGAAAGTGGAAGCGTCCAGGCGCGTGGCAGCGTTGAATCCTTGATATGAAAAGTATCCGCACGCAGGTGTCGAGGGACGAGGGGCGAGTGTCGAGTGTCGAGGCTCGACACTCGGCACTCGACACTCGACACTCGACCCTTGAATGTCGGATTGCGAGGGAACCGTGGCCCAAGGCCTGCGCTATCGCCCTGGCGGTTTGGCTGTTGTGGCCCGGGTTGGTTTTCGGTTCTTCGGCCAAGGCGTTGCGCGAATACAAGAGCGGCAAGTACGAACAGGCGCTCAAGGAATATCAGCAGTTGCTCGAGCGCAAGGGTGATGACTCTCGCCTTCATTTCAACGCCGGGGCGGCCGCTTATCGCAACCATCAACTCGACGAAGCCGCCAAGCAGTTTGACGAGGCCGCCAATGCGTCGAATCTGCGGCTGCAAGGAATGGCCTACTACAACCGCGGCAATACGCTCTACTACCTTGGCGAACAGGACCCCGACTCCTCCAAGCGAGGGGAGGCCTGGAAGAAATCGATCCAGGATTTCCAAAACAGCCTCAAGCTCAATCCGCAGGACCCGGACGCCAGGTTCAACCTCGAGTTCGTGAAGAAGAAGCTCGAAGAACTCAAGCAACAGCAGCAGCAATCCCGGCAGAATAAGTCCGATCAGAAACAAGATCAGGACCAGCAACAGCAGCAACAACAGCAGCAGCAGCAGGACCAGCAGAACCAAAGGCAGGACGAGCAAAAGCAACAGCAGCAGGGCCAGCAGAAGCAACAGGACCAATCTCAGCAAGACCAGCAGTCAGCGCAGCAGAAGCAGGACGAGCAAAAGCAACAGCAAGCCGCCCAATCCCAGGAACAGAAACAGCCGCAACAGGCCAAACCATCTTCCGCCCAGCCCAAGGAGTCCGAGCAGAAAGAGAAAGAGCAGCCGGCGGCCGCCATTCCCGCCGGCCAGATGACGCCGCAACAGGCCCAGCAGTTGTTGGACTCGCAGAAAGGCGAAGAAATGGTGCTGCCCGCCAATCCCAAGGCCAGGCCATCGGACCTCCGCCGGCCGTTCAAAGACTGGTGATGGGGGGGGCGGGGGGTGATAAGGAATATATTTGACAAACATAAGGCCCACTGCTAGGGTAAGGCATTCCGGTCAAACGGCTGCTGGAGCCAACCGGGGACAACGAAAGGTCCGAAATGGCGTTGCTTGGAAAAGTTGTCGTCTTGCTTCTTGGCGCAGGTGGGCTTGCGGCCACGGGGGTGTTTGCCGCCAGTTTCACGTGGAACGGCTCCGCCTCGGCCGATTGGTTCAACACCAATAACTGGGCGCCTCCCGGCTCGGGCCCTGACGACACCGTCAATTTCAGCAGCGGCACCATCAACCTCGCCAGCGCCGGTCACCTTCGGCGGGCAATTTAACTGGTCCGGCGGCACCCTGAGCGGAAACCCGCTGACCCTCGCGACGAACGGGGCGTTGAACCTCCTGGGCGGCAGCACCAAGGTCCTCGTGACCACCTTGCGCAACGCCGGGACGGTGACCTGGACCGGCGGGAGCCTGGATGTGGATTATTCCAGCGCGGACAACAGCTACGGTCTGATCCAGAACCTGCCGGGCGCTGTATGGGACATCCAGAGCGGCCAATTCCTGTTTAACAGGTACCCCAATGGCGCCTATTTTCAGAACGCCGGCACGCTGCAGGGTCGGGCGGCCCCGGCCCGGTCACGATCTCGATTCCTCTCCTGAACTCCGGGATAGTGACCAACTCCCAAGGCACGCTGATTCTGGCCGGCGGAGCGACCATCGAGGGCGCGTTTGGCGCCGCTTCCGGAGCGACGATCAACTTCAATGCCGGAGCATTCACCTACAATACGCCGCCGGCCATAACGGGGGCCGGCACCGTCGAGATCACCGGCGGGAGCCTCACGCTGGCCAACGACACCATACCCAACCTGCACCTGGCCGGGGGCACCATCAGTTTGGGGCCGAGTTCCAGGGTGGCGTCATCACCAACCTGGCTCTGCTGGGAGGCGCCCTGGCCGGAAACAACATCGTCAGTGGCAGCTTCTACACGGCGGCGAGTCTGCCCGGGAGCCTGACTCTGTTGAGGGGGGCGGCGGCAACCTGGGCGGGAGGCTCGATTCAGGGGCCGGTGAACATAGCCGCCGGCGCATCCCTGGCCGTCAGCAGCAACACCACGAAGTACTTATGGGGCGCGCTGACCAACGCGGGAACGGTGACCTGGACGGGGAGCGGGGCCTCGAGGTGGACTATTCGAGCGCCAACAACCAATTTGGCCTCATCCAGAACCTTGCGGGCGGATTGTGGGACATCCAAAACAGCGCCCGGCTCTATAACAGCGCCCCCAATGAGGCCTACTTCCAGAACGCAGGGACAGTCCAGAAGTCCGCAGACCCAGGCACCACGACGATTTCCATCCCGTTCTACAACGCCGGCAGCGTGGCGGCGCTGCAAGGGACCTTGCTCTTCAACGGCGGCGGGTTCATCGGGAGCGCGTTCAGCGCCGCTTCCCGGAGCAACCATCAATTTCAATGCCGGAGCATTCACTTACAATAGGCCGCCGGCCATCACGGGGGCCGGCGCCGTCGAGCTCACCGGCGGGAGCCTCACGCTGGCCAACGACGCCATACCCAACCTGCAACTGGCCGGGGGGACCATCAGTTTGGGGCCGAGTTTCCAGGGTGGCGTCATCACCAACCTGGCTCTGCTGGGAGGCACCCTGGCCGGAGACAACATCGTCAGTGGCAGCTTCTACACGGCGGCAAATTTGCCCGGGAGCCTGACCCTGCTGAGCGGGGCGTCGGTGAACTGGGCGGGAGGCTCGATTCAGGGGCCGGTGAACATAGCCGCCGGCGCATCCCTGACCCTGAGCAGCAACACCACGAAGTACTTATGGGGCGCCCTGACGAACGCAGGGACGGTGACCTGGACGGGGACAGGGAACCTGGAGGTGGACTATGCGAGCGCCAACAACCAATTTGGCCTCATCCAGAACCTTGCGGGCGGATTGTGGGACATCCAAAACAGCACCCGGGTCTATAACAGCGCCCCCAATGAGGCCTACTTCCAGAACGCAGGGACAGTCCAGAAGTCCGCAGACCCAGGCACCACGACGATTTCCATCCCGTTCTACAACGCCGGCAGCGTGGCGGCGCTGCAAGGGACCTTGCTCTTCAACGGCGGCGGGTTCATCGGGAGCGCGTTCAGCGCCGCTTCCGGAGCAACCATCAATTTCAATGCCGGAGCATTCACTTACAATAGGCCGCCGGCCATCACGGGAGCCGGCACCGTCGAGCCTCACCGGCGGGAGCCTCACGCTGGCCAACGACGCCATACCCAACCTGCAACTGGCCGGGGGGACCATCAGTTTGGGCCCGAGTTTCCAGGGTGGCGTCATCACCAACCTGGCTCTGCTGGGAGGCGCCCTGGCCGGAAACAACATCGTCAGCGGCAGCTTCTACACGGCGGCAAAGTTGCCCGGGAGCCTGACCCTGTTGAGCGGGGCGGCGGTGAACTGGGCGGGAGGCTCGATTCAGGGGCCGGTGAACATAGCCGCTGGCGCATCGCTGACCCTGAGCAGCAACACCACGAAGTACCTTATGGGGCGCCCTGACCAACGCAGGGACGGTGACCTGGACGGGGACAGGGAACCTGGAGGTGGACTATGCGAGCGCCAACAACCAATTTGGCCTCATCCAGAACCTTGCGGGCGGATTGTGGGACATCCAAAGCGACCAGTCGCTCTATAACGCTGCCCCAAACGGCGCGTATTTTCAAAACGCCGGGACGGTTCAGAAGTCCGCGGGCGCGGCGACCACCAGGTTCTCCATACCCTACCTCAACGCGGGCACGACCAAGGCGCTGCAGGCGACCCTGGCCTTCAGTGGCGGCATCTCGCTGGCCGGCGGAACGCTCGTCAACGGTCTGGGCGACGCCAGCACCTACGGCCAATTCAGCATCGCCGGCAGCGCGACGCTGGCCGGCGCGCTGTCGGTCGAATGGCTCGGCGGGTTTGTGCCGGCTTTGAGCAACTCGTTTTCCCTGGTCAACTATGGTTCACACACCGGGGTTTTTTCCCCGTTCACTGTTCCTTCGGCGAGCGTTTGGCAGACCAATTACGGCGCCAGCGCGCTCACGCTCACGGTGGCGGAGATTGGCGAGCTTGTGATCCTGGCCAGTCCCGGGGGGACCAACGCCGGGGCGCTGTTGGGGCCGCTGGTGGTCCAGGTCATCAACTCGGTCACCACCCACCCGCTGGCGACTAACGGCCTGCCGGTGACGGTTGCCCTGGCCGCCGGCACCGGGACGCTGAGCGGGACGCTGACCCGCTCCACCGATGCGGCGGGCAGGGTGAGCTTTGATGATTTGAGGGTCAGTTTCGTTGGGAACTACACCCTCTTTGTGTCCGCGCCTGGCATGACGCCTGCCACCAGCGGCCGGTTCACCATCACACCCGGGGCGCCGGCCCAATTGGCCGTCGTGACGCCCCCCGGCCCCAGGCAGCAGGACGGAGTGGTTTTCCAGCCCTGGCCGGTCGTGCAGGTAGAGGATGCTTTTGGAAATCTGGTTCCGAACTCGACGGCGCCGATCACCGCCCATGTCACCGCCGGCGCCACAGGACTCCTGGCCGGCGCCACGACCGCTGGCGCCGATGGAAGGACCGGTTCCGCCACCTTTACCAACCTGACTTATTCGCTCAGCAATCCCGTGGCCTCGGAATCCATTACCGTCTATTTCACCTCTCCCGGTTTGGCGCCGGCAACCAACACCCCGGTCCTGGTGAATTTCATCTTTGGCCTGATCACCTTGCGGAGCGGCAATTCTGTCTTGCGCATCGACCCCCTCGACAGCGAGGGCCTATTCTCGTGGAAGGTGGACGGGGTCGAGCGGCTCAACCAACAATGGTTCTGGGTGCGCCAGGGCGCCAACGGGCCCCAAAGCTCTCTGGACACTCTGGGCGCCCCACTGGGAGTGGCGCTCTCCTCGAGCAATGCAACCATCAACTACGTGTCCCCGCCGCTCAACCTCACTCTCGGCTTCGTGCTTCAAGGCGGCGCCCCCGGCAGCGGCGCCTCCGACCTGGCGGAGATTCTCTCCGTCCAGAATACGACCAACCGCCCGCTGGCCCTGCACGTGTTCCAGTACGTGGACTTTGATCTGGCAGGTCCTTCGGGGGCGGATACGATCTCGTTCCCGACCGCCAGCAGCGTGGTGCAAGAGGGCGGAGGCGCAGCCATGACCGAAACGGTCCCCACACCGCCGCCCAGCTTTTGGGAAGGCCAGCTTCTACCCCCTGACTCTGGACAAAATCTCGGGCGACTCGCCGGCAACCCTGGCGGACGCCATCACACCGCCGTCCGCCGGGGACCAGACGTTCGCCTATCAGTGGGATGCCACGCTCGGCGCGGGGCAGACTCTCACGATAGCCTCGGCGCAAAGCATTCGGCCGGCGCCGGTGATAGCCACGGCCATCCGTTTGAGCATTGCTTCTGCGGAAACCAGCCTCACGGTCTATTGGCCGACCAATGGCACGGCCGGCTTTCAGTTGCAATCCGCAGCCGCCCTGAACAACGGTGTCACCTGGTCTGATGTCACCAATGTGCCGGCGGTCGTTGGCCAGGATTACCAGGTGGGAGTGCCTCGCGCCGACGAGGCCCAATTCTACCGATTGCGCCGCTGATTTCGCCGTCGTCGTTAAACTGGAAGAAGAGCAAGCGTATGAGAGTCAAGATAAGTTTGGGCTTCGGGTGGGTGAGCGTTGTGCTCGCCTGCAACATGGCAACACGCGAGTCCGGCCAAGTCGCGGCCGGACTTGCCGGCGCGCTGGTTTGCATCTGCCACGCGGCAGCAGCCGAGGCCGGCCAACCCGGCGGCGCATCAACCGCAGCGAGGGGCGGCCCCGCCGAGCCGGCAAACCCGCCCCGCGAGCTGCGCTTCTCCCCCGAGCCGACGGACGCCGAAATCTCCGCCGCCCGCGTCTTTGACGAACCGCTGGTGCCGGTCGATGCGCAGCCGGTGGGGGAAGAAAACCAGGCCCTGGCCGCAGCCCTAACGGCTTACGCCATGCGCGCGACCCCGGATGATTGTTCCAGGCTGGCGGCTTATCTGGAGGCCTTCCCGAATTCGCGCTGGAGCGGGCCGCTGCTGCTCCACCTGGGAACCGAATATTACAACTACGGCTATTTTTCCAAGGCGCTGGGCGCTTGGGAGGGGGCCTGGCAGCAGCTCGAGCCGGTTCGGCACGCCCCCGCCAAGCCCGAGGCGGACCGGGCGCTGGGTGAGTTGGCTCGCATGTACTCCAGGCTGGGCCGGGTCGCCGAGCTGTCCCGCCTGTTGGAGGCCAGCGGGGACCGTGACTTGGCGGGACCGGCCACCCAACTCATCCACGCGGCCAAAGGCGCCCTGTGGATGATGCAAAACAAGCCCGACTATTGCTTCCGGTGCGGGCCGCTGGCGGTGGACCGGATTCTGATGCGCCTGGACCCCTCCAGGGCGCAAAGTCCCGTGCTGGAGGAATACAAATCGACCACCAACGGTTTTTCCCTCCCGCAGGTGGCGCAATTGTCGGCGCGGTTGGGTATGAACTACCAAATGGCATTCCGCAATCCCGAGGCGCCCTTCATAGTGCCGGCCGTGGTCCACTGGAAAGTTAACCATTACGCCGCCCTGGTGGAGCGACGGGGCGAGCGGATTCTCGCTCAGGATTACACCTTCCGCGGCAGCATCTGGATGACGCCCCCGGCCCTCGAGCAGGAGGGCAGCGGCTACTTCCTGGTCCCGCCCGGCACGCTGCCGGCCGGTTGGCGTCCCGTCTCCGCGGCGGAAGGCCAGCGGGTCTGGGGCCGTGGATTTGTTGGCGGCCAGGACGCGAACGCGACTTCCGGCTACGACACGACCTGCGGCGGCCCCACGTGCGCGAAGTGCCGTCGCTGCAGAGACAAAAACGGCAACGTGGTTTACGGCATGACCACCTACACGATGCATGCGCTGCTGGTGAGCTTGACCTTGAATGACACACCGCTGAGTGTCACCACACCGATCGGCCCCCAGGTCGGCTTTACCGCAACCTATAATCAGTTGGAGGCCAACCAGCCGGCGGTCTTCTATTACTCGAACCTCGGCCAAAAATGGGACTGCAACTGGGTCTCCTACGTTACCGACAATCCCGCCACCCCGGGCGCGGACGTCTCCCTCTACCTGGATGGCGGCGGCACGCTCAGTTTCACCGGTTTCAACCCCGCCACCCAGACTTACTCGCTCGAGCCGATGAGTCAAACGGTGCTGGTGAGAAAGACCAGTTCCAGCTACCAACTGCAATATCCCGACGGCTCACTCCGGCAATATGCCGGGTCCGACGGCGCGGTCGGTTCCACGCGGCGGATCTTTCTCACGCAGGTCATCGATCGCTTCGGCAACGCCATCCAGTTCCAGTATGACGCTCAGCTCAGGATTACCAATGTGGTCAACGCGATCGGCCGGGGCACGACCGTGCTTTACACCAACGCGGCCTACCCCTTTCAAATCACGGATGTCATCGATCCATTCGGCAGGGCCGCGCACCTCCAATACAATGCCGCCGGACTGTTGACCGAGATCACGGATGTCTTGGGCATGGTTTCCCAATATGCTTATGGCACCAATCAATTTGTCACGGCCCTCACCACGCCTTACGGGACCACGACCTTCGCCACCGGCCAGACCAACGGCGGCACCTACCTGCTGGCCACCGACCCGCTGGGCGCCAGCGAGTTGTTGGAGTTCTCGCAGGCCTCGGGCATCCCGCACAGCCTCCCGGCCTCCCAGGTGCCTCACGGCTTGTCCACCTTCAACCTGTTTATTGATGGCCGCGATTCTCTCTTTGGGACAAAAAGGCATACGCCGAAGGGGCCTGGGATTACACCAAGGCCAAAATCTATCACTGGCTGCACCAGGGCCCGAGCGGGGCCAACGCCGCTCGCATTCTCGAGAGCGAAAAGGAACCGCTGGAAGGCCGCATCTGGTACAATTACCCCGGCCAGTCCACGAACCTTGGCACCCCGTACTATCTGGATGCGGCCTATACCGGCGCGAGCGCCAGACCGACCGCGGTGGCTCGAGTCCTGGATGACGGAACGACGCAACTCCACTCCTTTGGCTACAATGCCTTGGGCAACCCCACCAACACCACCGACCCCTTGGGGCGCAGCTTCAGCTATGTCTATGCTTCCAACAATATCGACCTGCTCGAGGTGCGGATGACCCACAACGGCAGGAACGAGTTGCTGGGCAGCGCGACCTACAACTCCCGGCACCAGGCGCTTACCATCACCGATGCCTCCGGCCAGACCCACACCCTGGCCTACAACCCCCGCGGACAGGTCCTGTCAGTCACCGATCCCAACGGGCAGAGCACCACCTTCTCCTATGACACCAATGGCTACCTGCTTGCCATCACGGGCCCTCTCCAAACCAGCAATGCCCTCATCACCCTGGCCTACGACGGCTTCGGCCGGGTGCGCACCGTCACGGACAGTGAAGGTTATGCGGCCACGACGGTTTACGATGCCTTTGACCGGCCAATCCAGACCTCGTATCCAGACGGCACCTTCAAGCAGTATGTCTATGACCGGCTGGACCTGGTCGCGGCTCGGGACCGCTTGGGCCGATGGGCCACGAACACCTACGACGCCATGGAGCAGCCCCTCTCGGTGACGGATCCTCAAGGCAACACCACCCGCTTTGAATGGTGCCAATGCGGGTCGCTCACGGCCATGCTCGATCCCCTGGGCCGCAGGACCAGTTGGACCTACGATGTCCAAGGCCGCCCCACCGCCAAGCATTACGCGGACGGCTCGATGGAAACCTACGCCTACGAGGATTCCACGAGCCGGCTCCGCCTGCGGCAGGACCCCGGCGGCCAGCAAACCGTCTTTGAGTACTACGCCGACAACACTCCAAAGCGCGTGCGCTACCCCAACGCCGCGATTCCAACGCCAACCGTCACCTTCACCTACGATCCCGACTACAACCGCGTCGCCACCATGCAGGATGGCATGGGCACAACGACTTACGCTTACAACCCGATTACGCCGATGCCCACTCTGGGCGCCGGCAGCCTGCAGTCCGTGTCCGGTCCCCTCCCCAACAGCACTGTCACGTATCAATATGACTCATTGGGCAGAGTCCTCAGCCGTTCGCTCAACGGCGCCGCGCTGGCGATGACCTATGACGCCCTGGGGCGAATCACCGGGCTGACCAACCTCCTGGGCGCTTTCCAGTTCAATTACATCGAGGCGAGCGAACGGCTCGCCTCCGAGGCCTATCCCAACGGCCAGACCAATCTTTATGCCTACTACGATAACCTCGGTGACCACAGGCTGATGGAAATCCTGAACCTTAAGCCGGATGGTTCGCTCCTCTCCGCCTTCGGCTATGGCTACAATTCCGTCGGCCAGATCACCTCCTGGACCAATCAGTCCGGTTCCTCGGCGGCGCGGACCTGGCAACTGGCGTACGATGCGGGCGGCCAACTCACCGGCGCCGTCCTCTCCGAGGGCGCCGGGCCGGTCGGCAGTCTCACTTATGCCTACGATGCCGGCGGCAATCGCCTGCTCAGCTCGAGCAATGACGTTCCACAGGCGGCTGGCTACAATGCCCTCAACCAACTCGTGAGCGCCGACACCGGGCCGGCCGATAGTCTCACATGCGAATGGGATGCCGCCCAGCGGCTCACCGCCGTCAACCAGGGGGCGCACCGCAGCGAGTTTTACTACGATGGCCTGGATCGCCGTGTCCGCATCGTGGAAAAGGTCAACGGCGTGGTGGTTGCCGACAACTACTTCATTTGGAGCGGCGAGGCGTTGTGTGAAGCGCGCGATGGCAGCGCAACCCGTGTGGTGAGACGTTTTTTCCCTGAGGGGGAAGGGATAATTGGGAGCGGTGGCTCGACCAACCTATTCTACACCCGCGATCATCTGGGCAGCATCCGCGAGGGCTTGGATTCGGCGGGTTCCCTCGTAGCGCGCTACGATTACGATCCCTTCGGACAACAAACCGTGCTTGATGAAACCCTGGTTCCGTCGTTCGCGTTCACCGGTCATTTCCAGCACAAACCCACCGGCTTGTACCTGGCGCGATACCGCGTCCTGGATCCCCGCGCGGGACGCTGGTTAAACCGTGATCCATTGGCCGAGGCGGCGGGCTTCAACTTATATGCCTATGCTGGCAACGACCCGGTGCGCTTTGCCGACCCCTCCGGACTGTTTATCATCGGCATCGAAGGCGCGGCCGAAGCGGAGACCGGGCTCGGGGTGTTAGGTCCGTCGGGTCTGCCGGTGGGCCCGCTCGGGGCTGCCGTCCAGGTAAGTGGAGGGGTCGGCATCGCCACCGGCAATTCGTTCGGAGAAGTCCTGACCGCAAGCATCATGGCAGCCAGCATCCGTTATCGCCAGCCCCACGGATTAATCATCTCGGGAGTCATCATCGCGGCGGACCGGCTACTATCGTGGGCTTGGGGTTCGGAGCCCCTTTTCAAGTTTGGCGGCTTTGTAAGTTATGGAGTGGGGGTTCCTTTTTTGCCGCCTTGTTTTGCGCCCACTCCGTACGGAACGGGGTACATCCAAAAGGGAAGCACCGTCAGCGGCGCATTGGTGCTTGGCCGGTCTTATGGATACGGTTATGGTCCTTTCATCTCTTCGGCGACGGATTTCAGCCAGCTAAAAGGCCCGTTTGTGACCGGCAACTTCAATTCACCCGGGGGCAGCGGAAGCTTCGGTGTGGATCCCACCGACCCCAGCACGTGGATTCTTTCCATCTCTCCGGGAGAGAACGGTTACACGTCCGGAACGTCGGCCAGCCTTTACACCACTCAGACACCCTTTGCCGGCAACTTCTAGCACCCAAAACCTGGCCGGTTTATGAACGGCTGATCAAGCAGAGACCCTCCCATGAATATCCAACGCGAACTCACCGGGGCTGCGTGGCTCGCCATCATGATGCTGGCGCCAGGAATGGCGGCTCCTGTGGCGGCTCAACCGGTCGTTTATGCTTACGACCCATCGGGGAACCCGACCGCCATTACCCGCAACGCCGCAGCCGCGCCGGCCATCACCACGCCGCCGCAGGCCGCACTGATGCAGTCCAACTCCCTGGCCACCTTCTCCGTCAGCGCTGCCGGTGCCCGGGCTCTCCTACCAATGGCTTTCCAACGGGGTGCCGATCCTCGGGGCCAGGGGGGACTCGCTCACGCTGGCCAATCTTCCGCTGATGGGAACGAATCTCGGTTACTTTTCGGTCATCGTCAGCAACGCGAGCGGGGCCGTGACCAGCGCTCCCGCCGCCCTCTGGGCCGATGCCAATGGCAACGGCATCCCCGACTGGTGGGAGCTCCATTATTTCGGCAACCTCAACCAGCCCGCCGACGGCGATTTTGACGGCGACGGAGTCAGTAACCTGGATGAATACCTGGAAGGCACCAACCCCAACAACCCGGCCTCCTTCAATCCCCGCCTGGTCGTGGTGAGCGCGCATGGGACGGTTTCGGTGGTGCCCCTCCAGCCTTATTATTCGATGGGCCAGTTCGTCACGCTGACCGCCACCCCGGATGCGGGCCACGAGTTCACCGCCTGGAGCGGGTCGGTCTCGGCCACCAAACCGCAGATCACCATCCCGATGGACACCAACAAGTTGATTGTGGCCACTTTCGGCTTTCCGCTGGGGGTCGCGCTGGATAACACGAATTTGCTGTGGTCAACCGGCGGCGACGCCGCCTGGTTTGGCCAGGCGGAGGTGTCCGAGGACGGCGTGGCCTCGGCTCAGAGCGGCCCCATCGTCAGTTTCTATAACGGCAGCGCCTTTGTCGGGCAGCAGACATGGCTGCAAACGGTGGCCGACATCTCCCAAGCCGAAACCGCGCAGTTGAGCTTCTGGTGGAACGTCTCCTCGCGCCCGCCCGATGCCCTCAGCTTTGCCGTGGACGGCGCGACCTGGGCCTCGATCTCGGGCGAGGCGGTGGGATGGCAAAACTTCCAGACCAACCTCCCGGCCGGCAGGCACACCCTGACCTGGACTTACGCCAAGGGGCCGGTGGACGTGCCCACGGGTGTCCCCTTTGCCGACGCTGGATGGGTGGACCAGGTTTCCCTGGTGTCCACCAACACCCAGGTCCAGCCCCCATCGTTGGCTATCATGATGACCGCCAGCAATACCGTCCTCATTTCCTGGCCCGCCCCTTCGACCGGCTGGACGCTCCAGCAGAACACGAATTTGCTCCTCCCTGCCGGGTGGGCCAGCGCCACCAACGCCGTCACCGTCGCCGGCGGGCAGAACCAGATCCTGGTCCCCGCCCCGGCGGATACCCGCTTCTACCGCCTCCAGCATTAGCGGGCCCCTACTTAAGCGGCCAGCCGCCGTGCTGTTCGATGCAGGCGTCAATCTCACCCATGAAATGCCGCGTCTGGATTAGCGCCCAGACGATGCGCTGATATTCCGCCTGGCCATCGAAGCCGAGGGTGCGTCCAATCCGGTCCTTGAGCCAGCGCTGGGCCGGCAGATAGCCGCCGATGGGGAAGGTCCAGGCGGATTCCGGCACGCCCTCAAAGTACTGGCGGTCGTTGATCCAGACACGCCCCGGCTCCTTGCCCTGCGGCGGCTGGTAGCGAACGCCTTCCACGACGTTGGCGCCCTTGACCGGGTAACTAAGGCCATGAGGCGCTCCTTTGCCCTTGGCGTGCAAATCTACCAACTCCCCGCCGATACCGGCCAACGCGTGAAAGAGTTCGAGATTGCTCGTGAGCGGGAGCCGCGGAAAATCCCCGCGTAGAAACTCCGAATATCGCTTCCGGTACGCCGGGCTGTGAAACACGGCATAAGCGTAATTGAAGATCCGCTCCGGCCCGACCTCGTGTTTGCCGAGGCGGCCCAACCCCTCCGAGACGAACTTGACTTGCAGCTTCCCGCAGAGGTCGCTGACGAATTCCGCGCTCAAATTGGGGCGGCGGCCGTTCGCGTGCGCGAACAGGTCCTCCTCCGGCAGGCCGCCGTCGGGGTAGAGGTAGAGCGGGAACAAATAATTCACCTCCTTCATTGAGACGCTGTGCAGTTGAGTCATTTCCGCGGTTGCGAAAACATGATGCCAACCCTCGCGAATCTCCACCGAACGCGTGGTGGAAAGACCGAGGTTCGGCTCGGCCTGGAGAAAGTGACGCACCACCTCGTGTCGCGGCCTGCAGAGGAAACCGCAGTCCGTCCCTGTGTAGCAGGTCTGCCGGCAATCAAAGGGACGATACAGAAGCCGTCTGACGTGCAGGTTCCAATGGTGTTGTGCCAGGTCTGCTTGCGCCAATCTAACATGCCAGTCCCTGGAGTCGGGACCCAACTGAAACCACATCCTGGCTGTTTCGGTGTCCAGCTCAAGGAACTTCTTAAGGTTGTCTTGAAGGTCCTCGCGGGTGAAGGCGACGGTGAAGTGATCTCGTCCTGTAGTAATGCCCAGACTGTTCACCGGCATCATCTCCTTGATTCGCCAGCCGCGCTCGTATTCTCTAAGCCGCCTGGTGTTCTGTGGCACGAACAGGTATTGGGGCGAGGCGGGGAGGAGCGGGGTCCAGGCCGTGCTGTCAATGTGATTGCCGTCAAGCCAATCGTACTTGCTCTTTCGCTGGGCGCCCCACAGGTCGGCGTGAAAGACCGCGGCCAGGCCGCCCGGCTGTCTTCTGGTTCGCGCGCCGGGCGGCAGTTTCACGAAGATGCCGATGGCAACCCCCTGCTGGATGTCGAAGACATTCTTGTCCGCCTGGCCGGTGTCCGGCACGGTTTCCTTTTTTTTGCTGTTGCCGTGCAGATTCAGGATGCGGATCTCGTCGAAGGTCCTGCATGAGGTGTTGCCTCATGCCGCGAAAGGTAGGGTTGTCAAGGTAGCCATGATTGGTGATAAAGGCCAGCACGCCCTGGCCGGTCTGCTCGATGCGCCACTGGCCCCAACGGATGAACTTCACGTAGTCGTCCTGCAGCCATTTCGGATTCCGCTCGCCCAGCGGTTTGCCGTCGCAGAAGTAGTAATCGCGGACGAGCCGTGAAATCCACTCGCCCTTGTTCGCGCTGTGGCCGGAGTAGGGGGGATTGCCCAGCACGACCAGGACAGGCTTGGCCTTTTTGATTTCGTAGGCTGAGTTGGCTTCATCGCTCAAGGCGCGCAGCGGCCCAAGCTGTTCGGCGGTGCGCTCGAGGTCCTCCAGCGTGTTGGTCAGGAAGATGTTCAGGCGCTCGTTGGCGCGCGGCTCGTAGCTCCATTGCTGGCGAAAGAGCGGTTCCTCATCCATCGCGGCCAGGGCGAGGCCAAGCTTGAAATGGGCGATGGCGTAAGGGGCCATGAGCAATTCGAACCCAAAGAGGCGCGGCAACAGGTGCTCGTGAACGTAGCCGCCCCATTGGCCGGCGTTCTTCCCGGTCTTGAACTGGGAACGGATGAAATCGAGCACGGTGTAGAGAAAGGTCGCCGTGCCCGTCGCGGGGTCGAGGATAAGCACCCGGTGCGTCTCCTCGCCGGCCTCGGCGTCGCCCTCCTTGCCTTTCACCTTCACTTTTGCGTGGTCGGCCAGGCCGGCCTTGATGCCGAACTTGCCCTTGAGCAGGCGGTCAATGCTCTGGACGATGTAGTTTACCACCGGCTCGGGCGTATAATAAACGCCGCGCAACTCGCGGAGCTTGGGGTCGTAGGCCTGGAGGAAGGTCTCGTAGAAGTGAACCACCGGGTCGCGCCGGGGGCCGCGTTTGCCGAAGTCCTCCAGGATGCGAAACATGTCCGCGTGGTCCAGAGTCTGGATCAGGTCCTCGACATAGCCCGCGAACGGCTCGTCATCCATCGCCGCGCCGGTGATCTGCTCGAAAAACGCGCGGAGGAAGGGATTGGTGCGCGGAATGAGCTTCTGCGCCCTCTCGCGTGTGAATTTGCCCGCCCCGCCGGCCACGCGGGCGCTGAACAATCCATAAGCCAGCGTTTGGGCGAACATGTCGGCAAACTCATTGGCGGCCTCGGCCTCCTCTTGGGGGTTGTCCTGGAGCGCCAGCTCGGGAAGCAAGGTGGCGGCGAAGGCATGGCGCCAGTCCCGCAGTTGCCGGGAGGCCTGCTGCGTCTGGAAGGCCCGCAGGATGGCATCGCGGATCAGGTGGGCCAGGCCCGCCAGCCGCCGAGCCATCTCTTCGGCCGAGGCAATGTCCGCCGGCCGCTGAGAAAGGAAGCCGAGCAAGAGGCGCCGGGCGCGTTCGAGTTCCTCTTCGGCAACGGGCGTGAGCCTGCCGCCGGGGACCGCGTTTGCCAGCCGGAACGTTTCGCGTTTCTTGCCATCCACGAACCAGCGGAATTCCAGGTAGTCGGTGAGCAGCAGGTTGGGCAGGGCCGCCAGGTAGCGCCCGACCTGCTCCCCACGCTCTTCCCTGGCGAGGTCCGCCCCGACATCCTTGGCCTCGACGTGGCCCAGCGTAAGCCCGCCTGGCTCGCGGGAAATGACATAATCGGGCGCGCCGCACGCGGACCGCTTCGGCTCATTGGTCGCAACGATGCCGGGCGCCAGCGCCTCGAGCAGTTCCTTGAGCGCCGCCCGGTGCGTGTGCTCCGTCGCGTCACCGCGTCTGAGGGCGCGCTCGAGCTCGCGCAGATAGTCCTGCACGGGCCCCGCCCTGCCCGCCCCATACGGCGCCGGGTTTTCCTGCAGAAGGTCGCCCTCGATCATGGTGGATAGTTCTCTAAAGCAGCAATATGAACCGAGCGGCTGAGCCTGCAAAGGATAATCCGTAGATTAACCGCCAATGACGCGCAGTTCACACGGCTTGAGGGAGGCCAGCGTCGCCAGCAGGCTTGGCAAGAGAGGGCGAAGGTCTTCAATCTTGTTGGAGGGCGTGCGCAGCACGACCACGGCTACGGGCAGGGTGGACAGATTCTGCTGGTATGCCAGATTGCTGTCCACAGTGATAAGGACGTTAAACTGCCCGCGAATCAAAGAGAGCAGCTTGCCATTTGAAACCCCGCTCCATCCCACTTGTTGGACCGTGCGGGCCTCGTGCCCGCGGAGTTCGCGAGTCAATCGCCTTGGCAGGCACTTGTCCAGAAGCACTCTCATTTCAAGCCGCCGCCAGGAGCTTGGCGCTTGCCTGTTCCAAAAAGGCGACCGCCTGGGTTTTGGTCACTCCGGGAAAGTCTTCGAGAAATTCGTCGAGCGTGTAACCGCCTTCCAGGTAGTCAAGCAGGTTGCGCACCGGCACACGGGTACCCGCGAAAACCGGGGTGCCACTCAGGATTTCAGGATCCTGGACGACGACGCTTCCGTTCATGGCTTTATTAAACACCCGCCGGAACGGAATGGCAACTTCTCTCTGCTGCAATCATGGTCGCGCCGGTCCTTTCTCCTGCCCCAAATCGCCATTCCCTGCTTGGCGTTGCCGTGTTGCCCCGTCCCGCCGTAGTCTTGACGATGGCGGATCATCCGGCTTGGTAACAGCAGGAAGGCCAAGCCGAGTGCCAACACCCGAACGCTTCGCCCCGAGCATTGCGCCCCGGCTGCCCCGCGACGCCGGCGCCAAGGCGGCCACCACCGGGGGACTTTGCATACAGCGTGCGGCCACGGCACCCCCGCTGCACGTCACTTCCGCCGTTCCGCCACGGAAGCGCTTGCTTCTCGACAGCCGCCCATGCTAAAGGTCCTGCTTGGCGAACAAGCGCGAGCCGGCCCGATTGGGCCTACCTCCGTGAATGACGAGATTCGAGATTGCTACCGGGTGCTGGAGCTTCAGGCGGGGGCACCGATTGAGGACGTTAAACGAGCGTACCGGGACCTGCTCAAGGTGTGGCACCCGGATCGCTTTCCCAATGACCCCTCCTTTCAGAAGAAGGCCACCGAAAAGACCCAGGGGATCAACAACGCATTCCACCAACTCTCGGCGCACTTGTCCGGCACCTGCGGCGGGTCCCGCGCCAGTCCCAGGGCCAGAGCCGCGGAGGAGGCAGCTAGGCGAGCGAATGAGGAGGCGCAGGCAAGGGCGCGAGAGGAGGCCGCAAGGCGGGCCGGAGCGGAAGCACAGGAAAGGGCGCGGCAGGAATCCCAGTTCAGGGCGCAACAGCGCCGCGAGGCTGAGGGGCAGGCAAGGCGGCAGGAGGAGGCGCGGGGCTCACCCGGGACAGGGTTGGTGCGCCCCGCCACGCCCGCCCCGTAACGGCAGCCGAACCCCGGGCGGGGAGCGCACCCGCCGGGGCACGGTCGCCGCCAACGCCCCGCGGCATCCCGCGCGAGCCGCAGAGGGAGCAACCGAAGGAGGAGAAGAACTGGCCGCTTGCCATCGCAATGCTGTTGGTCGCCTGCAACGTTATCCTCCTGATCGAATCGCCGAACAAGCCCTGGGTGACCGGGCCCATCGTTGTGGCCTTCCTTGTTACCTACTAGGCCCTCGCAGGGGTTGATCGGGAGCGGAGAGTCAGGTGCGAAGCAGGCCAAGGCGTGCCCCGAGACGCGGTCGAGGCTTACAAATGGTATTGCCTTGCCGCCGCTCAAGGCGACGCCTACGGGGTTACGAACCGCGACAGGCTGCTCCCCTACCTAACGCCCGAACAGCTTGCCGAGGGCCAGCGGCGTGCCGCCGAATTTAAGATAACGAACCAAGTCTCCCGCTAAACCCAAGAGATGCACCAGCACCACCGATCCCTTCTTGGAAAAGAGGACGGCTTCTTATTCTTGTACGGAGCGTGTCACGTCTTCGCGTCAGCGTTGCACGAGCAGTTTGGCTACCCTTTGGTCTTGGTTAGGGAAAACGGCGCGCGCCACGTAGCCCACGTGTTTTGCCGTTCGGAGGCCTTTGCGGTCGATGTGATGGGATTCACACCCGAGAAGGACATTCTTGAGAGCCAGAAGTGGATTGCGCCCTGCTATTCCGCCGAGGTAATCACGCCCCCCGACATGGAAACATTCTACGTTTGCACCTACCCGTCTGACGGCGGCCTTTATGCAGACGACGCGTTCCTGCGGCAAGCTCGGCGCCGTGCGGAAAGAAGAATAACGGATTACATCAGATTTTACGATGGAGCGTGCAGATGCACGATCAGACCGCACTCATTCCTCACAAAAACTACGGATGCGGAGATTGACGATGTCCTCCGCTAAAGGGCCCGAATCGTCGCGCCACGGCCCAATTGCCTCCACTCCCACGCTCTTCGATAGTTCGACCCAGCGGCCGTGGCGCCTCGGCTCCGCTTGGGAAACGGCCCTGCTCACTCGTGGTTTGAGAGCGGCTGCGGGTCGCAGGCCGCCTGCATTGACGAGACCCGGCCCTAGGCCGGGGCTCTGCAAGGTCAGTCGGCTATAGTCCTTGGGCCCGGCTCAGCGGGCAGCTACTCTGCTTCAAAGGGATTCTCGACCTGGCAGAAGGGGAAATGACGGACGTTCCTTGTCGCGACGGTCAGGCCGTACTCCCGGGCGATGGCCGCGATTTGCGTGTCGCGAAAATCGAACTGCTTCCACCACGCCGAACCGTACATCCCCTCGAGTTCGGCGGCGTAACGGCCCCACTCATAGGCGGCAGCCCCGTCAAACTCATAAAACCTGCCACGGTAGTCCTCCCTGAGAAAGTCGAACTGGCGCGCCAATTCGGTTTTCCTCTTTCCTTCGGTGAGTCGCTCGATGCCCCAGCGCATTTCCGCTATCGTGATAGAGGACAAGGCGCATTGGCCAAGCCGCGCGTCCAGCCAGGCCAGACAGTTAGGGTCTGGCGCCGCCCTGGTCGCCTCCGCGGCGATGTTCGTGTCCAGAAGCCAAGTCATACGCGCGGCGGGCAGTGCGCGTGGATTTCCGGGATTTCAAGGCCCTTCAGCCTTTTCAGGTGCTCGATGAGGTCCAGCTTGGGCTCCGGGTTGGCGGGACGCAGGCAGAGCGAGCCGTCCATGGTTTCCTGGACCACGAAGGAGCTCCCGCCCACGTAACCGCGCCGATCCCGAATCTCCTTGGGGACGACGATCTGGCCCTTCTCGCTCATGTGGACGACTGTCATGAGTGGTAAATTACTGCAGCGGCCATGCCGCGCAAGCCATTTCCACTTCAAGAGGCGGCGCAGACCTGATGCTGCTTGAAAAGTCGAACGCCCCTGGCGGGGCCTCTCTTGCAGAGACTCAGCGGCCCGAGCGGGCAATAACGGGCCTTATCAGTTGGAACCGGATCCATAACCATTTCCCCCTCCCAAACGGGCCAGCCGTCCTTCCCCATGACCACCCGGCCCTTGGCCAGGTCAGGCTCTCTCGGGGGCTCCTAAGCAACCAGCCGGATCTCCTTTTCTGTCACCAACACTGGAACCCAGGCGGAATGAGGCTTGGCAGGACTCGGCAGAACAATCCGCTTCGATTCATCAGCGCGCAGCACTTTCACGACGGGAAATTCCCATCGGCAACTGCCTCTTGGGAGCCATTTTTGGCTCTCCCCGGCGCATCCCGGCGAAATCCTCCTACACGACTTCATGGAGCCGCTGAACTTGAGCCAATATGCGCTCGCCAAAGCCCTTGGCGTCACGCCCATGAGGGTGAGCCAGATCGTGCGCGGCGAGCGTGCCGTCACCGCCGACACCGCCTTGCGCCTCTCGCGCTACTTCGGCACGCGCCCCGGCTGGTGGATGGACCTGCAGACGCACTACGACTTGGAAACGGCGGCCGACAAACTTGAAGCCCGGATTGCCCGCGCCGTGAAACCGTGTGCTTTGCGGCCAATGCCTGAACTGGCGACAGGGTGAGAAGAACCTTGGGCGCACTATTCTCCCTGGAAAGGGTGTGATCAAGGCTGTCGGTCAGCTCACCGCACCTCTTTGCCCCGGAGGGGCTTCCGCGAATAGCCCGGCGTTTCAACGCCGGGTCAGCGAACCGAAAGAGTAGTTCCGTCCCGAAGGGACGGTTGAGAGCAAGGAGTATTCTCAGTCGTGCCTTCGGGACGAGAGTCCCCTTTCTCGCCTCCCCGGCGTTGAAACGCCGGGCTATTATCAAATGTCCCTCCGGGACACAACTTCTGGGGCGCATGGCCGGCACTTTCAATCGCACCCCTGCGGAAATGCAGACTGGCGCGTAGCAGGGGAATTGGCTACATTGGGCCCAGATGCGTATTCTTCTGTTCAGCGGCAAGGGCGGGGTGGGCAAGACGAGCCTCTCGGCGGCGACCGGGATGCGCCTGGCGGAGCTGGGGTATCGCACGCTGGTGATGAGTGTGGACCCGGCGCATTCTCTGGCCGATGCCTTCGACCTCGAATCGGGCCTGTTCGACGCCAGGACCGCCGATCCGTATCGCATCGCCGATAATCTTTGGATTCACGAGGTCAACATCCAAAAGGAGATCAAGAGGCATTGGCATCGCATCTGGTCCTACATCAGTTCGCTGCTGCGGACGTCGGGTTTGAGCCAGGTGGAGGCGGAGGAGATGGCCATCTTTCCGGGGATGGAAGAACTCAGCGCCCTGCTTTACGTCAACCAATGGCACAAGGAAAAGCGCTACGACGTGATGGTGCTGGATTGCGCGCCGACGGGCGAGAGCCTGCGGTTTGTTTCCATGCCCACGACGATGCAGTGGTACATGGAGCATGTCTTTCCCATCCAGCGCGGCCTCTTGCGAGCGGTGCGGCCCATCGCCAACCGGGTCGTCTCCTTCGAGCTGCCGCCGGACAGCTATTTTGCCAGCGTCAAGGAGTTGTTCGGCCAGATCGAGGGGATTGACCAACTGCTCGAAGATCCCCAGGTTACCAGCGTGCGGCTGGTAACCAATGCGGAGAAGATGGTCGTGCGGGAGACGCAGCGGGCGTTCGTCTATTTTTCACTGCACGGCCTGACCGTGGACCAGGTGCTCGTCAACCGGGTCCTTCCGGACGAGGTCCAGGACGGGTTTTTCGCCGAGTGGCGGCGGACGCAGCAGAAGTTCCTGGAGGAGATCGAGGCTTATTTCGCCCCGGTCCCGGTTCGGCGGGTGCCGTTGTTCCGGCACGAGGTCCTGGGCTTGGAGCCAATTCGCGAACTGGCGCGCGGCCTCTACGGCAGCCGGGAGGACCCGGCCGCCGTGACGCGCACCGAGCGGCCGTATTCCTTCGGCAAACGGGACGGGGTGTATGAAGTGCGCATGCAGGCGCCCTTTGCCGCCAAGGGCGAAGTCGGGCTCTTCAAGAAGGGAGAGGAACTGGTCATCGAGATAGGGACGGTGCGGCGGCACATTGGCCTGCCAAGCTCGATGATGGGCTTATCGCCGGTCCGAGCGCGGCTCGAGGACGGCATGCTGGTGGTAGAACTGCAGGAGGCAACATGAATAACAAGACAACACGCAAATCCTCACAACCGGAACGCGGCGCCTGTCTCTGCCAGGGGGCGGGGCCCGCCTTGAGCGACTTTCTGCGGCGGCTCGGGCCGCCTGAGGAGGCTCGACGCCACTTTGAGACGGCCCGGATGGAGGTCCTCAAGGGCATTCGGGCGATGATCGACGCCCGGATTGCGCAGCTTTCCAAGCCGCAGGGCAAGGGCGAGAAGATCCCGGTGGAATAGCCCTGCGGGACTAGACGCAGAGGCGCCGGCCTTATTCGTCTTACTCGGTTTTCTGAGGCTTGGCCGTTTTTTCGGCTTTGGCGGGTTTCTCGGCTTTTGCCGGGCGCGCTTTCTTCTCGGCTCCGCCGGCCTTTTCCGGGGCGGGTTCAGGGCGTTTGCCGCGTTTTTCAGTCCGGGGCTGTTCTTTTTTGGCTTCGGCAGGAGGGGCGGCGGCCTCGGGCAGGGGCGTGCTGCTCTCGACGCGGACTTTGAGGGTCGCCTTCACGTCCTGGTGGAGGTGCAATTCGACCTCCTGTTCGCCCAAGGCGCGGATGGGATGTTCGAGATGGATTTTGCGTTTGTCCAGGCTGATGTCGAACTGGGTCTTGAGCTGGTCGGCAATCATGCCGGAGGTGACCGTGCCGAACATTTTGCCGTCCTCGCCGGTCTTGACCGTCAGGACGCAGATCAATTTGGAGAGGCTCTTGGCCAGGTCGGTCGTGGTGTTCAACTCGTGCGCCTCGCGTTCGGCCCGGCGCTGTTTGAGGACTTCCAATCGGCGCTTATTGGTTGAGGTCAGGGGAACGGCCAGTCCCTGGGGGAACAGGAAGTTGCGCGCGTAACCGGCGGCGACTTTCACCTGGTTGGACTCGGCGCCCAGGCCAACGATATTGTGAGTCAGAATAACTTCAGTTTTTGCCATAAGCTCAAGAAAAAATCAGTTCTTGAAGGGTATATCAAAAACCAAAATGGGAAAGGAAAAGTTTTCAGCTCCCGGCGCTGGTCCTCAGGGCCTCAAGCTCCTCACGGCCCCAACCAGCCCTCGGCGGCTTCAGGACGGCGGCGGTCGGGCAGCGGGTTCACCGGCTGCGCCCCTCGAGGAATCCACCAAATTCTCATCGCCGATGGCCGGAACAAGTCATCTGCAAACGGGACACACCTGTTTATATCGGGCGTTGGCGGAAATCTCTGATGTGCTCGGGCCCGCCGCACACTTCTCGGTGAGTTGCCGCGCAATCTCGACCAATTCCTTGGCATAAGGCCGCTTGGTGAAATGGAATTTAGCGCCCAAGGCGAGAGCTCGCTGGATGTCGGGCTTGTATTCGATGTCACTGAGTATCCCCACGACGAGCCGCCGGAAAAAGCAATGCCGGCCCAGCCACTCCAACAGCTCCAACCCGCTCATGCCCGGCAGGCACAACTCCAGCACCAACAGGTTCGGGAATGGGAACCGGCCGCGGTTTCCATAGGGTCCGTGGCCTTGCAGATAACTGATGGCTTCGTGCCCATCCTGAACGAAACGAAGGGTTGCGGACGACCCCGCCTTGTTGAAAGCCCGCGCCAGGAAATAGGCGTCATCGGCGTTGTTATCGGCCACGAGAATCGTCGAATTCCGACACATTTCGTCATGATGCCCTTGGCCCAATGAGTTTGGTATGGGGTGTTGACCCCAATCGGAGGAAACAGAGATGAAACGGGCTTCTCCGGTTCAACTCTGATTGGCCCGGACTTGGCAAAAGGCCTCAAGGCGGCTATCCTTTCTGCGGAAAGAGACGACGGAATGTAATTTTATGAGGTTGATATGATTGCACAGATGACCAAGCGGATATTTCTCTTCGTGCTGGTGAACGTGCTGGTGACGGTGACGATCACGGCGGTTCTGGCCGTATTCCAGGTGGGGCGCTACTTCCCTGCGGGCGGATTGGCGGGGTTGGCGGTGTTCTGTTTGGCGTGGGGTTTCGGCGCGGCGTTTATTTCTCTGGCGCTCTCGCGGCTGATGGCAAAATGGTTCATGGGGGTCCAGGTGGTGCCGCCGGACACTTCGGAACCGGCCCTGCGCGAGTTGGTCCAGACGGTGCACGGCTTGGCCCGTCAGGCCGCGCTGCCGGCCCTCCCGGAAGTCGGAATCTACCAGTCCGGTGAGGTCAATGCCTTCGCCACCGGACCTACCCGGGCCCGGACTTTGGTGGCGGTTTCGACCGGCCTGCTCGAGCGGATGCGCCAGAGGGAGGTCCTGGGTGTCCTGGGCCACGAAGTGACCCATATTGCCAATGGGGACATGGTCACCATGACGCTCATCCAGGGGGTCGTCAATGCCTTCGTCATGTTCCTGTCGCGCGTGTTGGCCTTCGCCCTGAGCCAAGCCATGCGCTCGCGTGACGATGACCGCGAGGGCGGCGGCTCCTGGCTCATTCAGTATCTATTCATCCAGCTCTTCCAAGTGGTCTTCGGCATCCTCGGTTATATCGTCGTGTGCTGGTTCTCCCGCTGGCGCGAGTTCAGGGCCGATGCCGGCGGCGCTCGATTGGCCGGACGCGGGAACATGGTTGATGCCCTGCGAGCGTTCCAGCGCCTCTACGACCCGGAAGCCGCCCAGGCCGAAGCCCGGCATTCCCAGGGGTATCAATCCTTGAAAATTTCCGGCTCCTCACACGGCCTCCTCGCCCTCTTTGCAACTCATCCTCCGCTGGCACAGCGGATAGCGCGGCTCGAACACGGAATCCTCTGAAGAGAGAGCCTATTGCAGGTCGAGCACCTTGAAGCCTCCGACGTTGAGGTAGCGGTCGCCCGAAGGCTCGGATTTGTCCGCCAGCAGCCGCAGGCGGATCGTGTGCGGACATGGCCCCAGGCGGCGCTCGGCGGCCGGTTTGGGCAGCTCGGCAGCGAGGGCGGACAAGGCCAGTGCCAGGCAGAGGCTGAGGCTTCCCAAAGAATTGCGCATAGGGTGCTCCTAATCCTAATCTTAATCTTAATCCTAATCTTAATCTTAATCCTAATCTTAATCTTAATCCTAATCCCCCTCGTGCAACCGGTAGTCGAAATTGGCTTTGATTAAACCCACGAAAACGGCAACGATCAGACGGTCGGCTCAAGCCACGCGACGAAAGCCAGAGACGCTTGATAAACTTCCAGTTTTTCATGGTCGAGCAGGCAGTTCATTCGGATTAAGAATAGGATTAAGACTGAACCTGCTCAACCCTGGGCGGAGATGCCATGCACCTGCGCCGGGTTAGTGAACAGGAGTTCCTTCATGACCTGCGCGGCGGCATCGAAGTCATGGTAGAGAGTCGAGTAGCGGTCGGCGACCAGTTCAGTCAGGGCATCGGCCACGCCCAGGCGCATCGAGAGGTATTTCGCCGCCACCATCTCGACGAACCGCGCGTCGGTAAAGCCGCAGGCGATGGATTTCAAGGGGCCCATGCTGAGCTGGTCGCGGACCATCCGCGCTATCTTGTGGCGGCGGAAGTAGTGCCACCATGGCCCGGCAGAGACGTTGCCGACCTGCTTGGCGGCATTGGCCAGATCATTGTAAAGGGTTTCGTGGGCGGAGATGTATTCGAAATGGACGTGTGGATAGCGGCGCCACACCGGGTATTCATCCTGGGGCAGGTTCGGGATGTACTCGGGGAGGGACTGGATTTCGCGGGCCCAATCCATGAAGTGGCGCGCCCCGCCGCAGAGCTGGAGGCAGACGCCGAACGGCGCCCCGGCGTCCTGGCGTTCCTTGCCGATGTCGTTGAGCGCCTCGAGCATCGCCTGGGCCACGCAGGCCAGGACTTGCTTGCGGTTCTCCCCATCCAGTTGCGTGCGATGATGCGCGATCGCCCAATCCACCGTCGCCTTCGAATAGGGACGGCTGAACCGCCAGTCCTGCGCCTGGAATCCGTCCACGTAAAGAACCCGGCTGCGGGGATTGGTTTTCGGGCTGCGCAAGATGCTCCAGAAAAAGCCGCTGGTGGCCTCCTGGAGGGTCCCGCGCGTCCCTGATTTCGCAGTCGAAGTATTCCTCGAGGTGGACGAGGTATTTCTCGGCCTGGAATTTGTGGCCCTGGGTGAAGAGGCCAAAATCGGTGGCGCGCTCGGGCCAGAACAGGCCGTTGTAGTCGAACATGTTCCAGGCCTCGGGATGGGTCGAGTAGGCGAGATTGACGTCCTTGGGCCGCACCGGCGGGACCAGCGGCACTTGGTCCCGGTTCTCGATGCTGGTCACATAAGCGCGGATGTGATGCTCCTCGAGTACCCGGGCGGCAAATTCGGGGTCGTTCCGCTCGGCCGCTATGGCGTCGGCCACGGTGTCGAAGTGAGCCGGGTCCAGCGGGTCGCTCTCCTTGGGCACGCCGCGATAGAGACGGAACATGTAGCGCAGCCACTCGGCATATTCGGAATAGCGGCTGTCGCGGAGTTGCTCGAGGAGGAAACGGCCGGCAGCGCGCCGCTCCTTTTCGCTGTTGGCTCCGACCATCCGCAGCGCGTCATCGAGCCGGTTTCCGGCCCCTTCGACGATTTGGGCGAACCAGGAATAGAAGAGCCCGTGCGTGGCATCGGTCATCGTGCGGCGGACCAGGCGCCGGCGGCGGAGGCCCTCCTGGACGACGCTGCGCGGCGGTTGGTTGACCGCCGCCTGGGTGCCGGCGAGGTTGCCGGCAGCCAGTTTCTCGGTGAAACCCGTCAGGTCATCCTGAACGTGGGTGTGGGCGTCAATGGCCGGCGTAGCCAGGGCCAATTCCTGGAGTCGCGCGCGAATTTCGGCAATGTCCATACGCAGCCTATGTTCCTGGCCCGAGTCAGGAGCCGTCAAGAAATAACCTTCTCTGCCCGTAAGGCCTCAGTGAAGGTGCCTGAACCGCTCTTTCGTAGCGGCGTCTCGGCAGAGCGCCGCCATAGCCGGAAGCTGTCTCCAGCGGCGCTCTGCCGAGACGCCGCTACGCCTCGCTTCCTGGCCCCAACGCGCTGCCACCTGCCCAGCCTCCGCCATGACTGAGGGATTGCCTCTGCCCCGCTCTACGCCTTGGCTGCCGCTTTGCCTTGGGCGCCGCAAAGGGTGGTCCACCGTTCCACGACTTTGGCGATGGCCGGTTTGGTGGCGGCCAGGCAGGTGGGGAGCCAGCCGTTCCTGCCGTTGGCGTGCTCCTCGGCATAGGCATCGCGGAAGGCCTTGCAGAGTTCGCTGGCGATGTTGACCTTGGCCATGCCCAGCGAGACCGCCTTGCGGATGTACTGGGGTTGGGTGCCAGACCCCCCGTGCAGGACCAGCGGCACTCGGACGGTCCGGCGGATTGTCTCCAGGCGGTCGAAATCGAACACGGGCAGGCGGGTGTAAATGCCGTGGGCGTTGCCGATGGATACGGCCAGCGCATCTACGCCGGTCAGCTCGGCATAGCGGGCGGCCTCGGCCGGATCAGTGAGCGTGGAGGCCTTGCCGCCTTCGACCGACTCGCTATCCACGCGGCCAACCGAACCTATCTCCCCTTCGACGGTAACCCCCTTGGGATGGGCTTTGGCGACCACCGCTTTGAGAGCGGCGACATTTTCCGCAAACGGGCGCGTCGAGTAATCGAGCATGACCGAGGTGTAGCCGGCGTCCAGGCACTGCTGCACCAACTGGAGGGAGTCTCCATGGTCCAGGTGCAAGGCGGCCGGGCCGGGGTACTTTTGAGCGACCGCCTGGCAAATTCGCGCCAGCGTCTCCGGGGGATTGAGCGGGAACTCGCCCGGCCCGCTCATGAGAATCACCGGCGCCTGCAAATCGGTTGCGACCCGGAGGATGACCTCGGCGACCTCGGCATTCCAGGCGCAAAAGGCCGGCACGGCGTAGTGGCCACGCCATGCAGGCTGCAACAACTCGTCCATCGGCACAAAATTCATTCCATTAGTCCGCCAAACAAGGTTCAGTTCCGGCTTGCCCGCCCGAGGGCGGGCCTCAGTGGCATAGAGGAATTGCCCCCTCAAGGCAAGCCGGGACTTTCACGGCGATCCTGTCAATTGTCCCGTTGATTTTCTTCCTCCCAAATCCATGGTTTCCGACACATCCCTCTCTGGGTTCTCTGCGGTTGAGAATTTATTTCACCGCAAATAACGCCAAGGGCGCAGAGAGAATGCACTGGATGAAGCTGCTTTGCCGCTTGTTGGCGCGCTGGCCCCAGGCGAACTTGCGGATTTCGAATTTGTAGGAGCCGAAATTGATGAGGAGGCCGTGCTCCAAGCGGGCGGACTTCAAGTAACCGAGGACTTGGGCCTCGTGTTCGTTAGCCAGGGCTTTGGCTGCCTTCAACTCCACCATAAGCTCGCCCTCCACCAACAAGTCGGCCAAGTAGTCGCCAATGAGCGTGCCGTCCTCGTCATAGACCTTGATGGGGTGCTGTTGTTTGACATCCAAGCCCGCCTTCCGGAGCCGGTGCACGAGGGCGTTTTCATACACTTTTTCCAGGTGCCCGTGCCCATGGTACACGTGAATGTCGTAAGCCGTTTGCCGCACTTGATCGCTCAGCGCCTTGATGTCTTTCATAGAGGTTTCGATTTGTTTAGCCGCAAAGAACTCGATTTACTTAACCGCAAAGAACGCATAGAACGCAGAGAGAACCAACAGGTCCCTTCTTTGCGTTCTTTGCGTTCTCTGCGGTTAAAAAACCTGTGCTTGCTCTCTCGCTCCGCCCAAAAGGAGCAAGAACAGCAATGTTGCGCCATGTGGAAAAGGACGGTTTGAATCACTCATAGTCGGTGCTTCCCATTCGCAGCCGTTGGGCAATCCACCCCAGAGTCATGGTCCTATCCCGCCGCTGACCCAATCGGAGTCCTCATCTTCCACCAGGAGCATCGGTTTGCTCATCAGCCTCGACTGCTTTCAATTGAATCCAGAATCGGCTTCCGTTTCCGAGTTCGGACTCGACCCCAACGCTTCCGCCCATGCGCTCGACGCCTTTGCGCACGATGGCCAATCCGATGCCGGTGCCCTCGTATTCCCGGGCCGAATGCACCCGCTCGAAGATGCCGAAGATGCGGGCCTGGTTGGACCGCTCGATGCCGATGCCATTATCCTCGAACCAGATGCGGACTTGTCCCTGGACAGGTTCGGTCCGGATTTTGACGCGCGGGACGGTGCCCGGGAGGATGAACTTGACCGCGTTGGCTAGGAGATTGGTGACGCACTGGCCCAGGGAGGCCTCATGGCCGAGTACCTTGAGCAACGGGCGTTGCATTTGAATCTCCGCCTGGGGCGATTGGAACTGGGGATACTGGTTGATGGTTTCGCGCAAGAGTTTCTCGACGTTGATGGGGGCCAGGCGAACGCTGGCGCGAGCTACCCGGCTGTAGGCCAAGACATCCTGGACCAACCGGTTGGCGCGGCTGGCGGCGGCGATAATGCCTTGGAGATAGTCCTTCACCTGGGAGGGCAACTGTGCTCCGCCATGCTCGAGCGCCAGTTCGCCCAGGCCCAGCATCGCCCGCAACGGCGCGCGCAGGTCGTGCGAGACGCTGTAGGAAAAGGCCTCCATCTCCTGCATCATCTCGCGCAACTGGGCGGTGCGTTCCTCGACCCGCTTTTCGAGCTCCTCGCGCGCCCGCTGCAACTCGAGTTCGATTCGTTTCTGGTCCTCGATGTCCGTGCAGGTGCCGAACCACTTGATGATGTCCCCGGCCCTGTCCCGCAGGGGCGTGGCGCGGACCTTGAACCAGTGATAGGCCCCGTCAGCGCGGCGGATGCGATATTCAAGGTCGTAGGGGGTCTGGCCTTTCAAGGCCTCCCGCCATTGGTCGGAAGTGCGTTCGCGGTCTTGAGCCTCGAGGGTGTCACGCCACCGGGTGCCCAGCAATTCCTCCACCGGCAGGCCCGTGTAGTCGGCCCATTTCGAGTTGAAGTAGTCACAGTTCCCATCCGGCGTGGAGGTCCACACCAACTGCGGCAGCGCCTCGGCCAGCGTGCGGAAGCGTTGCTCGCTCTCGCGGAGGACTTCCAACTGCTTGCGCTCGGTGACATCCTCGATGGCCAGGAGAATGCAGTGCGCGCGGTCCCGCTCGCCCCGGATGGGCCGGCCATTGAGGAGCATGGTCCGGCGTCCGAGGTGCGCGAAGTCGCGTTCGACCTCAAAATCATTGAAGGCAGTGCTCTGGGGCAGCACCTCCTCGAGCAGGGCGCGCAACCGGGCGTTGTCCCACTGCCCGCCGCCGATCTGACTCAGGAGCCGGCCCTGCGTTTCGGCGGGCGAGACGTGAAAGACGCGGTAGAAGGAGAGATTGGCCCGCTCGATTTGCAGGTTCTCGTTCAGGACCAGCAGCGGCTCGCGGACGGTCTCGACAATTGATTCGGCATAATCCAGGGCGGCATGGATGCGCTGCTCGCCGCGCTTGAGAGCGTTGATATCAACGAGCACCAGCACCGCGCCCTCAATGCGATGGTCGAGCGTTTTGTAGGGCAGGATGCGCAACGAATACCAGAGCCCGTCCTGGCACTGAACCTCCTGCTCTTGCGGGCGCCCCCTATGGATGACCTCGAGTACGGCATTGGCCAAGCCCGGGAAATCGAAATTGGGGCGAATGTGGGTGATGGGGCGGCCCACATCGGTTGACACCAGGTTCAGGAGCTTTTCCGCCAGCGGCGTGAAGCGCCGGATGCAGAGGGCGCCATCCAGGACGACGATGCACATCTGAACGGCGCCCAGCACATTGTGCAGGTCGCTGTTGGTGCGCGAAGCTCGAGGTTGCGGTTGGCCATCTCCTCATTGACGGTGGTTAATTCCTCGTTAGTGGATTGGAGCTCCTCCTTGGCGGTCTCGAGCTCCTCGTTGATGCTTTGGAGTTCCTCGTTGCCCGACTGGGCTTCCTCGTTGGCGGACTGCAGTTCCTCATTGGCGGCCTCATATTGTTCGGTGACCGACTGCAGGTATTCCCTGGCCGCAGCCAGTTCATTGTGCAGGCGGGCATTTTCGCCCAGCGCCTCCTCGAGGTCAGGCGGCTGCGGCGGCTGCGCTTGCGGCCGCACCGCCTTTTCCTGGACCGCGCCGCCTGCGGGCGCCGGCTCAAAAAGAACCAGAAACCAACGTTCCTTGAGACTCTTCAGCGGGACGACCTCGAGGCTCGTTCGCCGGGTTTGGTTCTCATAACGGAACTCCACGTCCTCCATCCGGGCGGTTACATCCCCCTTCCTGGCCTTTTGGATGGCGGCGCGAACGGGCGTGAATAATCCCTCGCGGAGCATCTTCAGCAGATTATAATCGGCCCGGCCCGGAGGCGGCTCCAGGTAAGGACCTGTGCGACCGCGAAATTGGAGGATTTCCATCGCCTCGTTGATGAGCACGCCGGCGGGGGCGTATTTGGCCAACAGGACCCGGTCGGCTTCCTTCTGGGCTTCCGCTCCACACGCCAACCCCAAAGCCAATGGGCCGGGTTTCTGAGCGGCCAGTATCTTTTCAGGCGGGCTGTCCTTGGGCTGAAGCCTCACTCGAGGACGGTCGGCCGCGGCGATCCTGCAATAGAGCTTGTGGGTTTTATTCTGCGTGGAGAACAGTTCCGTCAGGCCGCCGATGGTTTCCGAGCTGCCCAACAGCAGGAAACCTCCCGGCTTGAGGGCATAATGGAAAACCGGCAGGAGTCGCCTCTGCAGCGCCGGCTGGAGGTAAATCATCAGGTTGCGGCAACTCAGCAGGTCCATCTTGGAAAAAGGGGGGTCCGAGAGGAAGTCGTGCCTGGCAAAGATGCACAATTCGCGGATGGGCTTGCAGATGCGGAAGCCGGCTTCCTCCCGGACGAAGAAGCGGCGCAAGGGTTCCGGGGCAATCTCCTCGACCTCGTTCCCGGCGTAAAGGCCGGCGCGGGCTTTGTCCAACAGCCTGTCGTTGAGGTCGGTCCCGAAAATCTGAAGGGGGATTTGCGTCCCGGCCTGCGCGGCGAATTCCAGAAACGTCATCGCGATTGAATAGACCTCTTGTCCCGTCGAACAACCCAGCACCCACACCCGCACCGGCCGGTTGGGCGCGCGATGGTCGGTGATCTTTGGAAAGACCTCCTGCTCGAGCATCTTGAAGACTTCCGGATTTTCGAAAGAAGCCGGTCACTTTGATGAGCACATCCTGATAGAGCGCATCTACTTCCTCCGGGTGGGCGCGCAGGAACTTCAAGTAGGCCGGCAGCCCAGGCATCTTGTTCAGCGCCAGGCGGCGGGCGATGCGCCGCTGGATGGTGGCGGATTTGTAGAAGGTGAAGTCGGCCCCGGTGCGCGCCCGGAGCAACTGCAGCACCTTCCTGTAATCTTCCGCTGCTTGGGAAAGCTCGGCGGGCGGTTGAGGCTCGACTGGAACCAGGCGCGGATGGCGGGCGATTTCTCCCAGTTCCTGCGCTATCTTCGCCGGCGGCAGGACGAAATCCACGCAGCCCGAGGCGATGGCGCTCCGGGGCATGCTCTCGTATTTGGCCGAGCCGTCCTGGGCAAAGGTGATGCCCCCGGCGTTCTTGATCGCCTCGATTCCCTGCGTGCCGTCGGAAGCCGTGCCCGAGAGAATCACCCCGATGGCTTGCACCCCCCGGTCATGAGCCAGTGACTCCAGGAAATGGTCAATCGAGTGATGCGCCCCCGTCTCTCTTCGTTCCTCCGCCACTTTCAATATGTCCCGGGCCATCGTCATTTTGGCGTGGGGGGGAATCACATAGACATGGTTCGGCTCCAGGGGCATGTTGTTTTTGACCTCGCGGACGGGCAGCACGGTGGTTTTGGACAGGAGCTCCGCGAGGATGCTCTCGTGAGTGGGGTCCAGGTGCTGCACCAGCACGAAAGCCATCCCCGTATCGATGGGCAGGTGCTCCAATAATTCGCTGAAGGCTTCCAGTCCGCCCGCCGAAGCCCCGATGCCCACAATGGGAAAGGCCTGGGCCTGTTTGGCGCCAGCGGGTTGCGCCTGCGGGCCCCGAACGGTGGACGCCGCATCCTTTTGCGGTTTTTCGCGGCTGATCTGTTGCACCTGCGGGCTCTCGACGATGGCCGCCGTATCTGAGGGCTTGCCGCGCTTGGCGGCTCGAGGTCGCGAGCCGGCGCGGAGTGACGCGCCCATTGCACCAGAGGCATCATTATATCCTGACGGTGAACTGCTGCTTTTTCGCACTTGCGCCTTTTTTTGCCCTTTCTTCATGTTCATGGCCCACGTCCTGAAACTGCCGTTGTCCCTCCAACAGCATAAGCTGACCTTCCCATCGCCCCTCACTAAACTACACCTCCGAGGCGAACAGGCAACCTCAAAAAAAGTCCGTCCATCCTCTGCATTTTCCCCCCGTTTATTTCACCGCAAAGAACGCAGAGAACGCAAAGAAGAACAAGCACTTCCCTCTTTGTGTTCTCTGCGTTCTCTGCGGTTAAAAAAGATGCGCTTTCTTTTGGTTTGTCATTGGACCACCACCGGGTAAGACTTGCGCAGAACGCCATGCAACACAGGCCCGCCAGCGAAGCTTCGGAGAAACCCCATGCTTCATACTTCATACTTCTTCTGCTGGCGGGTAGTCTCGGGGCGGCAGGGCAAAACGGCGGCCCGGTCGTCGCCGAGCCGCCGGCTGAAAGGCCCGATGCCGGGGCCGGGTGGCTGGGGCCGGCGGCAATCGCGGTGGCGGAAGATGGAAGGACGCTTTTTATCGCCGGGGCTGTCGCGGGGCAAGTCTGCGCGTTTGATTTCGCGCAGGCCAAGGTTGTCCGGCATTACCGCCTGCCGGCAAGGCCCTCGGGGCTGGCGGTCAGTGGAGGGCGTCTTTATGTGACGTGTGCCGCGGCGGAGAGCCGGGTTTGCGAAGTTGACCTGGCAACCGGAACGATTTCCGCCGAAACGCGCACGGGGCATACGGCCCTGGCCCGGTGCTTTCGCCAGACCGAAAGACGCTCTACTACTGCCTCAAGTTCAACAACCAGGTGGCGGCTTGGGATACCGCCAGCCGGCGCGAGACACGCCGCCTCGAGGTCGGACGCGAGCCGGTCTCGGCCGCGCCGACCCTCGACGGGAAGTGGCTCCTGGTGGCGCATCACCTCCCCTCGGGCCCGGCCAACGCGCCGGTGGTGGCGGCGACGGTCGGTGTGGTGGATTTGGAGCTGGGAAAGATGGTGGCCGAATTGGCCCTGCCCAACGGCAGCAGCCAGGCGCGCGAAATCCGCATTTCACCTGATGGCCATTACGCGGCCCTGGCCCATAACCTGGCCCATTTCCAGCTTCCCACCACGCAGCTCGAACGGGGCTGGATGAACACCAGCGCTCTCACGCTGCTGGACGTGGATGGCAGGAAAATCCTGGCGACGGTCTTGCTGGACGATGTGGATCGGGGGGCGGCCAATCCCTGGGCTGTGGCCTGGAGCGGCGATGGCCGGCGGCTGTTCGTCACCCATGCCGGGACACACGAGGTCAGCGCAATTGATTTTCCCGCCCTGCTTGGCAAGCTCGCTCAACGAACGGACCCGGGCGCGGGTCAGTCGGCCACGGCGTCCGATGACCTGTCGTTCCTGGCGGAATTGCGAGAGCGGGTCAAGCTGGCCGGCCGCGGTCCCAGGGCCATGGCCGTGGCCGGCGAGCGAGTCTATGTGGCCGGCTATTTCTCCGATACTCTCGAGACGCTCGAAACGGACCCGCGCCCGGGTGCCCCGCCGACGCGGCGCTTGATGCCTCCCGCCCTGCTTTCTCCGGACCGGGCCGCAGAGTCCGGGGATTCCCGGTCAGGGACGCCGGCGTTCCTGGCAAGCCAACTGCGTCATGGAGAAGCGCTTTTCAACGACGCGACGATTTGCTTTCAAGGATGGCAGAGCTGCGCAAGCTGCCACTCCGAAGATGCGCGCGTGGATGGGCTGAACTGGGACCTGCTCAACGACGGCCTGGGAAACCCCAAGAACACCAAGAGCCTCTTGCTGGCTCACAAGACCCCGCCCGCCATGAGCATGGGCGTGCGCATCTCGGCCGAGGAGGCGGTGCGCGCGGGTCTCCGGCACATCCTTTTTGCCGTTCCTTCCGAAGAGCTGGCCGTTCCACTCGATAGCTGGCTCAGGAGTCTCAATCCCATGCCCAGCCCGCACCTGGCAGGAGGCGGGCTCTCAGCCGCAGCCAAACGCGGCCGCGAGCTTTTCAATCGTCCTGCCCTCGGCTGCGCCTCCTGCCACAAACCCGGTCTGTTCACAGACCTTAACTCTTATGATGTGGGCACCGCCGGACCGACCGACCAGAACGCCGGCGAGTTTTATACCCCCGCCCTGGTGGAACTATGGCGCACCGCACCCTACCTCCACGACGGTTCGGCGGCCACGCTCCGCGAGGTGCTCACGGCCCGGAACCGGAGCGACCGGCACGGCCGCACTTCGCGCCTCTCGGAACAGGAGCTCGACGACCTGGCAGAATATCTTTTGTCCCTATGAAGCTCCTCTCAAATCTCCCATCCACCCGCCCTCTGCCAAGGGCCAGTGACAAGCCCTGTCGAGCCGCGTCGGGCAGGCCACTTTGGAGCGCGGTGGCAAGCGGAGCGCGACACCGCTTTGGCTCGGGCAGCGTCTGGCGTCCTTGGACGTCCCGGGCGGCCGAAAGCGCCGTCGCCGCTTCGCTCTGCCGGCGCACTCCAAGAGACCACGTTGTCAACGGCCCTGGCCCTCTGCCACTCGGGCTGGCCCTGTGCCTGGCGGTCGCCGCCGCCGCCATCCTCCAGCCGGGCGGCGCTGCCGCCGAACAACTCGCCGACCGGTTCCGGGCCGGGCCGATGGCCGGGACAGAGGAGTTTGTCTTTGCCGCCCGCAAGATGAACGAGACCGACGGCCACTGGTATGCGAACATCGGCTACTACGCCCACGACCCGAATCGCAAGGCCTGGCGGGAAGGGGCAAAGCTCTACCGCTGGGGCCTCGCCACCGGCAAACTGACCACTCTCCTGGATGACCCGCGCGGGGGCATCCGCGACCCCCAGGTGAGCTATGACGGGAAGAAGATTCTCTTCTCTTACCGCAAAGGCGGCACGGAAAACTACGTGCTCCACGAGGTCAACATCGATGGCTCGGACCTGCGCCAGTTGACCGGCGGCAACTACGATGATTTCGAGCCGTCCTATCTCCCCTGCGGCGACATCGTCTTTGTGTCCACCCGCTGCAAACGCTGGGTCAATTGCTGGCTCACGCAAGTCGCCGTGATGCACCGTTGCGACCCTCAGGGCCAAAATGTGCGTCCCCTCTCCAGCAACAACGAGCAAGACAACACCCCTTGGCCCATGGCCGACGGACGCGTCCTTTACACCCGCTGGGAATATGTCGACCGCAGCCAGGTGGATTACCACCACCTCTGGACCGCCAATCCCGACGGCACCGGGCAGATGATCTGGTTTGGCAACCTCAACCCGAGCATCGTCATGATCGATGCTAAGCCCGTGCCGGGCACCGATAAGGTGGTGGCCATCTTTTCTCCCGGCCACGGCTGGCGCGAACACGCCGGACCGGTGGTCGTCCTGGATGCCAAGGCAGGACCCGATGCAACCTCCCACGCCCGCAAGATCAGCGACGACCGCCCTTACCGCGACCCGTGGGCCTTTTCCCAAGACGCTTTCCTGGCGGCCCTCGAGGGAACCCTGGTGCTGATGGACGGCGGCGGCAATCGCCAGGAAATCTTTCGCCTCCCCGAGGCCGACCTCAAAGCCGGCATGCACCTGCACGAACCGCGCCCCATACTGGCCCGGCCCCGCGAACCGGTCGTGCCCGACCGCGTCGCGCTCGACCAACCCACCGGCCGGCTCCTCCTCACCGATGTCTGCGACGGCCGCAACATGCAGGGGGTCAAGCCGGGCGAGATCAAGAAGCTGCTGGTCCTGGAAACTCTCCCGATGCCTATCCACTACACGGGCGGCATGGACCCGATTAGTTATGGCGGCACCTTCACCCTCGAGCGCATCGCCGGCACTGTGCCAGTCGAGGCCGACGGCTCGGCCTACCTCGAGCTGCCGGCGCTCCGCAGCTTCTTCTTCGTCGCGCTCGACCAGAACGACCTCTCCGTCAAACGGATGCAGAGCTTCCTGACAGTCCAACCGGGGGAAGTCAGCAGTTGCCTGGGCTGCCACGAACCTCGAACCCGCGCGCCGAGGAGCGCCTCCTCAGCCCCCACACCCCTGGCGGCGCGCCGCGCCCCCAGCCGCCTCGAACCCGTGGCCGGCGTTCCCGACGTCCTCGATTTTCCGCGCGACATTCAACCGATACTCGATGCCCTTTGCGTCAATTGCCATGGTTACGAGCGCACGGCCGCAGGCGGGCCTCGGGCCGGCCGCCTCATCCTGAGCGGCGACCGCGGCCCCATGTTCAGCCACAGCTATTATATGCTGACCATCGCCCACCTCTTCTCCGATGGCCGCAACCAGGCCCGCAGCAATTACCAGCCCCGCGCCCTGGGCACCTCGGCCAGCCGGCTCCTGGGCTTCGTGGACGGCTCGCATTATGGCGCCAAGGCCACCCCCGCCCAGCTCAGACTGCTCAAGCTTTGGATTGAGACGGGAGCCGCCTACCCCGGCACATACGCGGCCCTGGGCACCGGCATGATTGGGGCCTACGCCGAAAACAGCCAGGTCGAGACCGACCTGGACTGGCCCGCGACCCGTGCCGGGGCCGAGGTCCTGGCCCAGCGTTGCGCCGCTTGTCACAACACGCCCTCCCGCCTCCTGCCCGCCAGCTTGTCCGACGAACGCGGCGTCTCTTTCTGGCAACCCAGCCTGAGCGATCCCCGCCTCAATACCAGCCGCCACATCGTCTTCAATTTGTCGCGTCCGGACAAGTCCCTGCTCCTGCTGGCGCCGCTGGCCGAGGCGGCCGGCGGCTGGGGCCTGTGCCGCGACCCCAACTCGAAGGCAAAGGCCACGGTCTTTGCCGGCACCCAGGACCCCGGCTACCAGGCGCTCCGGGCCATGTGCGTCGCCGGCCAGGAGCGGCTCCAACAAATCAAACGCTTCGATATGCCTGACTTCCGCCCGCGCAAGGATTGGGTGCGCGAGATGGTCCGCTTCGGCATCCTGCAACCCGGGGACCTAGCCGCCGACCGGCCCATAGACGTTTATGCCGTCGAGCGAGAGTATTGGCAATCCCTTTGGTACCAGCCGAACTGAAGCCTGTCCCAGAAGCTCCGATTCCGGACCCTCGTCGCAACCTTTGTCGCCAACTTTGTCGAACAATGGCCTTTTCGACAAAGGTCGCGACAAAGGTTGCGACGAAGTCTTCCTTTCGCCGGGCTTTCGGGACAGGCTCCAACTAAGAGAGAATTCGGCGTCCTTCGTCGAGGAAGATCCCTTTGAAATTCATTTCGAGGGCCTGGGGGTTGGTGGCCTTGCTGAGGGCTTCCTGCTCGGAGACTTTGCCGTCCTTGACGAGTTGGAAGAGGGCCTGGTTGAAGTTGATCATGCCGTTGTCCATGCCGGTCTCGATGGCGGCGGGCAGTTTGTCGAGCCGGTTCTCCTCGATCAATTTCTTGGCGGTCGCGGTATTGATCAGGATCTCCAGGGCTGGAGTCATGCTGCCGGCGATTGTGTTGACCATGCGCTGGCAGATGACGGCCTGGAGGGTGCCGGCGAGTTGCCGGCGTATCTGCTCCCGCTCGTCGGCCTTGAAGAAGTCTAGAATGCGGTTGACCGATTGGGAGGCATTGGTCGTGTGCAGGGTCGAGAGGACCAGGTGCCCGGTGTCGGCGGCGCTCATGGCGGCGGTGAAACTGATCGAGTCGCGCATTTCGCCGATCATGATGATGTCCGGGTCCTGGCGGAGGACGTGCTTGAGGGCGTGATGGAAAGAGAGGGTGTCCAGCCCGACTTCCCGCTGTTCGATGACGCATTGGTTGTCTTCGAATACGTATTCGATGGGGTCTTCCAGGGTGATGATGTGTTTTTTGAAGTTCGCATTGATGTGCTCGACCATCGCCGCCAGGGTGGTGGACTTGCCGCACCCGGTCGAGCCGGCCAGCAGCACGATGCCGCGCGGGGATTCGGCGATCTTCTTGATCTGCTCGAGCAGGCCCAGCTCTTCAAAGCTCGGTACGATGGTCTTGACATACCTCATGGCCAGGCACCACTGGCCGCGCTGTTGAAAGAGATTCGTCCGGAAGCGGCCGATGCTGGGCACAAAGTAGGAGAAGTCAATCTCGCGCTGCTCCTCCAGGCGCTGCCGCAAATGGATCGGGGTCACCTGTTTGACTACCATGTTCATCCACTCCTCGGCCGGCACCGGGCATTCGATGGCAATGAGTTGGCGATTGATGCGGAAGACGACGGAGGTGCCGATTTTCAGGTGTACGTCCGAAGCGCCGCCTTCAACCGCGGTCTTCAAAATCCGTTGAAACATTTCCATGGCGGCGACCCTATCAAAAGGGCGTGGCCGAGCCAAGGTGCAAAACACGCCCTGGCTTGCCCCCAAATAGTTGGTCCAGGGTTGCCTTCAGCGCCGGTTCTACGCTCATCCTGGATCGATTACAAGCAAAACTCTCGGAAATCAGACGGAAATTTTTGAGATCCTGGGGCCGTTACATTAGACTGGGGGGATGTCAATGCCGCTCTCGCTCTCGTTGATCCGGCCGCTCGTGCGCCGCTTGCAGCCGTATTGCCCGGGGGAGCAGCCCAAGGTGAGGGGCTTGATCAAGCTCAATACTAACGAAAACCCGTATCCTCCGTCTCCCAAAGTCCTCGAGGCCACTCGGGCTGCGGTGGACGGCCGGCTGCGGCTCTATCCTTCCGCCACGGCGCAGCCGTTGCGCGAGAGATTGGCCCGCCTGCACGGCTGCCGGCCGGAAAACCTCATTGTCGGCAACGGGTCGGATGAGTTGCTCAACCTGGCGGTTCGGGCTTTCGTGGAACCCCTGGCCCGCTCCGCGCCGAGCCGGGTTTCTGGCGTCCTCAAGCCGGCGCGCCCCCCGAGCCGGTCGGTCCTCCAATACTTCGTCCCGAGCTATTCGCTTTACCCGGTGCTGGCTGACATCCAGGGCGCAGCCAGGCTCGGCCTGCCGCTCAAACCCGATTTCGGCCTGCCTCCGGCGGAGGAGTTGAGCAGAGGCAGACAGTGGGATTTCAGGGCCGCGCTGACGATCATCACGACGCCCAATGCCCCCACCGGGCGCGGTTATGCGACGGCGGAGTTGGAAGCCCTTTGCCGCGCGCAGAAAGGGGCGGTGATTCTGGACGAGGCCTACGTGGACTTCGCCCGCGAGCAGGCCCTCCAACTCGCGCTCAGGCACCCGCACGTCCTGGTGGCGCGGACCTTCTCGAAGGCCTATTCCCTTTGCTTCCAGCGCGTGGGCTATTTGGTTGGCCACCCGGACCTCATCGCCGCTCTGCACAAAATCCGCGACAGCTACAACGTCAACGGCCTGGGCCAAATTGCCGCGCTGGCCACGCTGGGCGCACTGCCCTATTACCGGGCCAACTTCCGCAGGATCATCCATACGCGGGAGCGGCTCAGTCTCGAGCTGGCCAAACTGGGGTTCGAGGTCTTCCCCAGCCAAACCAACTTCATCCTGGCCCGGCCGCCGGCTTTTCCGGCCCAAACCTGGCTGCAAGAGCTGCGCCGGCGGAAGCTTCTGGTGCGTTGGTTCGATCAACCGGAGGTCCGGGACTGCCTGCGCATCACGGTCGGCGCCCCGGCCGAGGCCACGGCGCTGCTCGCCGCGGCGCGGGAGATCGCGGGCCTCCAGAAACAGGTTGCCGCCCGGTGAGCTTTGGCCTATGCTGCTGCCGACCTGCGCGAGTAGCTCAATTGGATAGAGCGTCGGCCTCCGGAGCCGAAGGTTGAGAGTTCGACCCTCTCCTCGCGTACCAGCCTCCGCTCTCCATTTCCCTTCAAAACCTCAGAAAATCGCTGGATTTGGGGTAATCCGCGGCTCAATCGGTTGGGTCACGTCGGTCGGGAAAGGGGTGGTTCCACGGCCAAAACCAGAACAAAATCCAGAACACGGCGAGGACATGAGGGAAATGGGGGGCAGGCCGTCTGGCATTGGGGTTGGACGGGTTTTGGGGTATCCAGACGGCTGGAGGGTCGGGAGCACGCCCGGCAGCGGTTTCTGCGACGATGGGCACCCTTGTGAGACGGACGGGGAGAGGGGCTGAAGGAGGGGTTTTGGCCTTCGTTCCTGAGCGGAATGACTGGCTCTTTGCGGCTAAGGACAGCGGTGGCGTTGCGGAACACGCTGGCGATTGCGGCTGCATTCGGAGTTGACAGAAAGGCCGGAAACGAAGCAAAGTCCCGGTGGATATGGTCTTGGGCGCTGAATCAAAGGCGGTCAATAAACGAACCGGCGGTTCGTTGAATAAGAGTTTGCTGAGCACCACAGCATGAAACGGACGCTACATTTCCTTGCATTGGGCCTTCTGCTTAGCGCCTGTACGCAGCAGTTATCAGAGGATGCCAAAAGGCAAAAGCAGCTCACAGGTACTTGGAGCAGCCCATGCGGAGGGGACATCGTCACTAACATCACCACCGTCAGCGCTGATGGCCACTATTCTCGTGTTGCTGTTGGCTCGAATGGAGTGGTGCTGGCGAGATTGGAGGGAGTGCTTAAGGTGCAAGATGGATATTTGGTAGACACGATGACAAAGCATAGTGACACCAATGTGCCGTTGCCACGTACCGGCCGAGGAGCCATCATTCGAACCGGCGATCGAGAGTGGGCACTAAAGTGGGATTCAAGGCAGACAAGGGGGAGCGAGACGATTTTACGAAAGGAAAGCAGATGATGCCGAACGGCACCTGCAGCCAACCCCGCGATGAGTACTGCATTCCATGTCCAGCGCCAGTGGCGCGGGGTGGCTGAGGTGCGACGTTATGAGGCCTTCAAGAGCCGGTGAATGTGGGTCGGCGTGAACTGGCTCCCCCGCTCATCAGCTTTCTTGAAAAGTGCGCGCATGGGAGTGGTGTACACCAAGGAAACGAAGAAAACGAAGAATTCTGTCCTGCGCCCCTCCCGGCGCTGGAGCCAGCTTTGGGTTGCGCGGCGGTGCCTAACGAGTATGCTCTCTGCAATGAACATTACTGAATTAAGCTCAGCGCAGCTTCGACAGGCCGCAGACATTAAGGAAAAGCTTGAAGCCGTCCAAGCCGAACTGGCTTCCATCCTGGGCGGCCACGCTGGGAACGGACTGCAAGCATCTTCCGCACCTGCACCCGCAGGGAAAAAGCTGCACTGGACGCAGACGCCTGAGGGGAAGGCCCGCTTGGCGCGGGCGATTAAACGGAGTTGGCGGAAGCGGCGTCGGGCTTAATCTTGACAGCGGAGGTTTGCAGTCAGCGCGACGATTTGGCCGTCGGGACCAGCCAGCGTAACCGGCCCCGGCCCCCGCTGAACCACGACCTCGCCCCGGCGCTGGGCCAGCTTCGCCGGGACGGCCCAGGCTGACGCCCTGCTGCCGCCAGGCCGCGCATCAGGGTGCGTTCGTCCTCTGGGCGGTCGTGACGATGTAGAAGTTGTCGTCGTTCCCCACGAAAGCTGTCGCCTTCGTTGCCGCCAGGGCGGCGCGTAGCGCCAGCATTCATTCTTTCGGCAAAAAGGCGAAAGCCACCGCGGCCAGAATGCAAATGAATGCCGCAACGTAATTCCACCGGATTTTTTCACCCAGATAGACAATCGCAAATATGCAAAAGACCGTGAGCGTGATGAGTTCCTGCATGATTTTCAGTTGCGCGGCGGAATAGACCGAGTTGCCCCAGCGGTTCGCGGGCACTTGAAAACAGTATTCGAGGAAGGCGATGCCCCAACTCACAACAATCACGAGCCAGAGCGGTTTGTTCTTGAATTTCAAATGGCCATACCACGCGATGGTCATGAAAATGTTCGACCAGGTCAGCAGCACAACGGGCAACCAGCGGCTGGAAATTATTCTGTCCATATTATTTTGGGGACCCAATTTGAATCCGAATCAATTAAACCGACGATTTCTTCCAAAGTCCAGACGTGCGCTCTTCTGCGCGGCCATGCGGGCGGCCTGTCGAGCACGGGCGTCAGCCGCCCAAATCGGGACGCTCAATTGACTAAACCGTTGCGCTCTCATGACGGGCTTCGCCGTTTACCACGTCTCCCAGCCAGAGGCCAGCGTGATGGAAATCGCCGAGGAGGTGAGCCGGGCGGTGCGCTACATCCGGCACCATGCCAGAGACTACGGTGCGGACCCGCAACGGCTTGGCGTGACCGGGGGAAGCGCCGGTGGTCATCTGAGCCTTTTGCTGGCGACGCGAGGTGGTCCAGGACCGGCCGACGCCGCCGACCCGGTTGACCGGGAGAGCAGCGCCGGTGACTATGCGGACTCTAGAGTCCTTGAAGTTCAAAACATGGCGTAAACAGGTCAGGTTTTCGGCAGACACGAATTGCACGAATTAACACGAATTCGTGGAGAATTCGTGAAATTCGTGTCAACCCTGGTCTGAGGCGGAGCCTCGCTGGGCCTTTGGATCGCAGCCCCGTGAAAGCCGAGGAGCAGTAGTGCAGGTTAGACCAACAAGCCAACCAGCGTTGAATTGATGTCTGTCTTCACGATCGCTTATCGGTCAAGCCCTCAGAACTAGAAAATGATTCGACCTTCGCCTTCAGCGCTCATTTCAATTGACGACTGCCAAGAGAGCCCGAGGCCTCCGCCGGGAAGTCCTTTCGTCGCGTCAATTCGAAGTTTGCTGCCTTGGGCAGTTTCGCTTGGGCAACGTTGAGCACGTTGGCCGGGCGTTCGGTAATCATGCTATTGTGTAGCGGCTCGGTCCCGCTCTCACCCAGCCTACGGCAATTGCCGTCGGCGACAGACGCCTCACTTGGACCCATGCCCCATCCAGCCCGAGCTTGATGGCCAGGTAAATGTCCTATGGGAAGCTCTCAGGCATGGCTCGTTCCTGCGTCCACTGGCACTTCACTTCATGGCCTCACCGCTTCGAACTCCGCCTGATCACGGGCATAGTCCAGGCAGGCTGCCACGTCATCGGCCGTGAGGCCGGGGAACTCCTTGAGGATGTCCTCCGTTTCACGCGCCGCCGCCAAATAGCCCAGAACGAGGGCGACCGGGATGCGTGTGCCTTTGATGCAGGGCCTGCCGCGCAGGACTTGCGAATCGCTCACAATCTTGTCTCGCCAGTTCATAGGTTGAAGGAATCTTACGACGCGGTCGATTGCCGCGCAATGCGTGAAATGATGGGTAGGAGGGACATCTGAGGCTTGTTCTGTCGGGACTGGTTCATTTTAACCAGCCGATTTGGACCTCCTTCTCCACCGCCTTGAACTCCCGGTCGCCGGTAACGAGTTCGGCGTTCCTCTCCTTGGCCAGGGCGGCGGCGAAGCAGTCGGCGTAGGACAGCTTGTGCGTGGCTTTGAAAATGGCCGCCTGTTTGGCCAGTGCGAGGTCGTCGCCCACGCCGATGATGTCGATGGGCAAGGCGGCGATTTCCTGGACCGTTTGCTCGGCGGCCTCCTGGGAGACCGCGCGCATGGTGTTGTAATAGACCTCACCCCAGTTCACCACGCTCATCAGGAGCTCTTGCCTGCCTTCGGTAGCCTGCTGAAGGAGCTTCTCCACGTCGTCCGCCGCCGGCTCGCCTTCAAAGAACGCGATGAGCGCCCAGCTATCCAGGACTTTGGCGGCCATGTCACAACTCCTTTTCCCGCTTGCGGTCCTCGAGCAGCGCGTTCATGACCCCGCGGCCCTTGAGCGAGCCTCGCAGGCTCCGGATGTAGGCGCGGGTGACGGGCTTGAGGAGGATGCCCTGGGGAGTGGCTTGCACGTACGCGCGGGTGCCTTCCTCGATTTCAAACTCTTTGCGGAGCCAGCGGGGGATGACCACCTGGCCCTTTATCGAGAAGTAAACCGTGTCGGTCTTTGTTGCCGTTTGCACGCTCAAAGAATACGATTCCACTCTGGTAAGTCAAGACTGAGTTTGTAGGAATAAAACATCATCGCCCTGATTGATGCCGGCAACAGAATTTTCGATTAACGCCTGGCGCGGCCGGGCTGGTAGAGTGGGGGCATGAAGAATCCAGTCTGGTTCCCGAAACGGTTCATCGTCAGTTCAACGGTTGCGCTGTGTCTGCTGAGCGGCGCGGCCGTGCCGGCCCAATCGCAAGCCAACCGGCTGCGGATTGGGGTTTATGATTCGCGGGCGGTGGCAGTGGCTTACGCCAATTCAACCGAGTTCCGGGACTTGCTGAAAGCCGTCCAGGCGGATTATCAGAAGGCCAAGGAGGCCAAGGACGAGAAGCGGATGAAGGAGATAGAGGGGCGCATGAAGTTGCAGCAGCGGCGGGCGCACGAGCAGGGGTTCAGCACGGGTTCGGTGGCGGGCATTATGGCGAAAATCAAAGACACGCTGCCTGGCGTGGCCAAAAAGGCGGGCGTGGAGGCCATCGCGAGCAAGTGGGAACTGAATTATCAATCGCCGGGGGTGGAGGCGGTGGATGTGACGGATGAGTTGGTGGCGCTCTTTCACGTGAGCGACAAGGGCCGGGAATGGGCCAAGGAAGTCCGCGCCAAACCGCCCCTGCCTATCGAGGAAATCACGGACGACATGGATTGATACGCTCCGCGAAATCCGTGGTCCGCCTCGAACTTCAGGGATGTTTGCGGTAGCGCACCAGCAAGCTGCTGCCCGGCTTTGACAGGCGCAATTCCAAGCCGCCGGCCAATTCCTCGCCGGTCAGGGTCTTGGAGGTCTGGTATCGCTCAAGGAAAAGCATCAAACTTCATCCAAGTCCAGAACCACTCCCAGGATTGGAGAAGTAACTGTTCAGCACCTGCTGTATTTCGAGTGTCCGGTTTCCCCTCACCCCGGCCCTCTCCCGCGGGGAGAGGGAGAATCGCCGCCAGTCGGTTGACGAGTCCACCGATGTGGGAACGCTCGAGAGCTGGCCCTGGCTGCCCCCTCTCCCTCGGGGAGAGGGCCGGGGTGAGGGGGAACTCGGTGCCGCATAAAACCGGTTCCCAAAGACAAATTCGCCCCCCACCTGAAAAAGTTACTTGGAGAAAAACGCAAAAATCGCGCCTTGATTTTCTGCCGGGGATCAGGGAAGGATTCTGCGTGCGAGCCGCGTCAACATTTCCACGGGCTGCCGCCCCCGTAGCTGTCCTATGACACACGAATCTGTTCTGGATCGAGCCGTTCATTACGGCGTGGTACCCATCATTGCCATCGACAATGTCGAGGCCGCCCTTCCGCTGGCCAACGCCCTGCTGCAAGGGGGGCTGCCCGTGGTCGAGATCACCTTCCGCACGGCCGTCGCCGCCGAGGTCATCCGCACGCTGGCACACGAGTGTCCGGGGCTGGTGATTGGCGCCGGCACCGTGCTCACGCCCGCCAACCTTGAGTCGGCCAAAAACAGCGGCGCCGCCTTCGCCGTCGCACCCGGCTTGAATCCCGACATCGTCAAGCGCGCCCAACAGCTCGGCTTGCCTTTCGTGCCCGGTGTCGCCACGCCCACCGATATCGAGACGGGCCTGGCCTTGGGCTGCAAACTATTGAAGTTCTTCCCGGCTCAAGCCCTGGGTGGTGTGGCGATGCTTGAGGCGCTCTCGGCCCCTTACACGCACACCGGCCTCCGTTTCATGCCCACTGGCGGCCTGAACCTGGGCAACCTGGAATCCTATCTGAAGCTTGAAACGGTGGCGCGCCGCCGGGGGCACTTGGCTCGCCACAAGGCAGGACTTATTGGACGGCCAGTGGGAGGGCATCCGCAACCGCTGCATTGCCGCCCTGAAGATCGTTGCCCAGGCGCGCCGGTAACAAGCCCGTGCAGAAGTTGTGACTGTTCAGGTTGGGCGCAGACCTGAACAGTTTCCAGAAATCAATCCCGGTTGTGACTCAACCGGAAGAATTGCGCGGCGTTCGTCGCGGGCACCGTAACCGAATTCCATCCTCCGTTGGTAATGACCGGGAGCCCGAGGTCGGTCCAGCCCCCAGGCTGGCCCAAGTCAGAGTTTTGTTCGAGCGTAAAGCCGCCAAAGGCCAGCGGCCAGAGCAACTCCAGACCCCCTCCGGTCGGTTGCGTCGCCAGGGCGGGAAGGGCCGATGCGGAGAACGAGAGGTTATCGATGGCCAAGCCTTGTCCCTTTCCGGCCGGGTCCGCCATCAGCCAGACCAGCCACAGGGCCGCCCCGGGGCCCAAGGCCCAATGGGGTGGTTGGTGACCGAGAGGGAGACCTGGTTGGCCCGGGCCGTGCCATCTTCGGCCCCTGCGGTCCCGGCAGGGAAGTTCAGGTCGAGGCCGGCCAGCCTGGCGGTGACGTTCGTTGAGAACGTGTTGGTGGCGGTCGGGTCGAGGTAATAGCCGAAGGAAATCGTCTTGGCCTCGCCGTTTTGGCGCCACAACTCGCCGGTGTAAGTCAGGCTCATCACGTTGAGGGGCGCGCCGCTCAAGTTGAGGAACTTGGCTGCGAAGGCGGTCGGCCCGGTGGTGGAGGTGGCCAGCAAGCCCAGGGCGCGATTCGCGCTGGCTGAGTTGGTCGGGCCGAAGCTGATGACTCCGCCGGTGGTCTGGTCGCCGGCGCTGGCGCCCAGCTTGGCTTGGGAGGCAGCCCAACCGTACCAGCCGGAAAGGGTAAAGGGCAGCCCGAGCCCGCCATCCCCGGAGGCGGCAATGGGAGCGCCCAAGGCAAACGGGTTGGCCAAGCAATAGACCAGCCCGTTGATGGTCACGGGGTCGTCAGAATTGACCGTCGTCGAGCCGGGATTGGGCAGGGAGTCGAAGTTTTGCGCATAAACCTGCCCCGGCTGCGCGTAGGGGATATAGGAATAATCCTTGGGCGCGGTGGTGTCGGTGACCGTAACGACGGCAGCAGCGCCGGCCACGGGTTGGCCTTGGGAATCGATTCCCTGGAGCGACAACGTGTTGTAGTAACCGAACAGGCTGACCCGAACGCTCCAGGTCTTCACGGAACTCCAGGTAACGAAGAACTGCTGGCCGTTGACGGTGATGGTGCGGACCTCCAGGGGGGCGGTTCCAGTCAGAGTGACATAGTTCTGCCCGGTAACCAGGTTGGCCGGGCCGCTCACGGTGAAGGGCACACTGGTCATGCCCGCGCTGGAAATCGCGGCCAGGAGTGAAGCACGCATCGTTCCGATCCAGGCCTTGAGGCCGGCCGCGCCGGGCTCGGCCACGCTATAGGAGGCCGGCAGGCCGTTGGCCGCAAAGGCCGCGTATTTCGCGTCCACGACCGGGTCGGAATTCGCGTTGTTCATTGGGCCGTTAGCCAGGTCCAGAAATGCGCGGAGCATCGCCCGCCGGTAGGGAGGATAGCTTTGGAAGGAGTTCATCACCGAGTCGGAGACCGTGAAGAGGTTGCCTCCATCCGGGCCCCAGGAACCGCTGTTGCCCAGGGTAATGTTCCAATCCCACTTGAAGAGTGTCCATTTGCCGCTCAGGGGCTTGTAGCAGTACATATTCCATCCGCCTTGGGTGAGGCAAGAGTCCCAGTCGCCGCTCGCATGCTCAGGGCGGACCAGCGCATCCAATCCTCGGTATCCACCAACGCTTCCATGGACTGGTAATAGGAGGGGCTGGTCTGAGGCAGGTTGGCGGCGTTGATCAGCGCATAAACGTTGGTAAAGTTGTTGGGCGAGTCAGGGTACTGCCGCATCCAATAGTTCCAGCGATAGCGGGCCAGCTTGGGCTGCCCCGGCACGCCGAGGATGGTGGTCGTGAACCGGTCGAGCGTACACCCGGCCTGGCCGTCGAAGCTCAAGGAGGCACCTTGGGGCGGCATCGGTTGGAACTCAAACCAGATGTGGTTCTTGTAAAGGAACCCATTGTTGTCGTTGGGGAAGTACTCGTTGATCATGTCGCCATCGGGCGTTTGCGAATCCTCCATCAGCGGGCCATGCCGGTTGCCGTTGACGTAGAGGACATAATATCGCCGATAATCCCACCTCATCCCAAGTTGGCGCGCCATCCAGTAGGACGTTCTGCTCCCGCTGCAGCGTGTTGTCGTCCAGGGCGCCGTTGCCCGGCACGTGCTGCTTGTTCAAGCTGGCGGAGCCAAACATGAGGTTGTCCTCCGGCGCCTTCCAGTTCATTCCGCCCACCGTGGAGACCGGCGAATTGGTGTATTGGTGGTAGGGACTGCCGGCGTAATGGCCGCCGATATTATAGATGATGCGTCCTCCACCGTCCACCAGGGTCGCATCGCTGCATCCGTTGCCGAGCCCGGCCTGGTTGATCCAGTGATTAATCCAGTTCTGAGTCAGCCAGAGGTGCCAATGTCCGAAGGTCCCGGCGGGGATCGGGTCGCCGAAGACCACGACACACTCTCGCGGCAGCCCGGAGTTGTCGTTCAGGACCTGGGGGAACACGGCCTTGGCCCCGGTCGTCAGGTCCACCGCCTGGACCAGGAAGGCCACGACGGTGCCGGCAGGCTGCCCCGGCAGGGTCGCGGTGTAGAGGCCATCGCCGGCCAGGGCATCCCCGGCAACGCCGAAATCGTTCATCACGACGGTCGTGTAGCTCGGATTCGATGTGGGCTGCGTGTCCACCCGATAGAGCAACCGGGGCTGAATGCCGTTCAAGCAATGGAAGCGCGCGGTCACCTGGACCGGCTGGTTGGCCGCGGGGAGGGCGGGCGAGTGGTTCACTTGGAAAATGGCGGGGGGCGGGTTAGTCGCGGCTTGGCTGTTGGGCAGGCCGGGGGTCCCCAGGTTCGCGGGAATCGGCAGGGCGCCGGTCAGCTCGAGCCAATTGCCCCGCACGCGCACCAACACGAACGGCGAGCCGCGCAGCCAACGCCCGGTCAATCTCAGGGTCGCCGTTGAGCCCGAGCCCAGCGAGTTGGACGCCAGCGCCGACTCCACGGAATTGAGCCCGGTCCAGATACCGTCGGTGGAGCGGAGGTGGAGCGATTGGGCGCTCTGGTAACCTCCCAGTCCGGCGGCAGTCTCCAAGCCGGAAGTGACATGGTCGCCCGTCCCCTGCCAGCCCTGCATTCCATTCTCGAAGCCCGGGTTCCGGATCAAGTTCGTGCCGGTCGTGCCGGCCTGGAATACCAGGTTATCCACCAGGGCCTCGCCCACGTCCAAAAGGCCGACTTGCACGATGTTGATCGAGCCGCCACTGTAATTGGCCCCGTTGTCCAACACCCCGGTGACCGTCAGGTTCGTCCATGAGGACTTCCCGGTTTCGTCGCTGTCCGCCCAGTTGCAGGCCAAACGGTGATTGGAGTTGGGGTTGATCAACTCGAGGCTGCTGCCGCCTCCGTGAGCCCACTGCCCCCACCGGCCCCCGGTCTGGTAACTGACTTCATCGGCCACCACCAGCAGCGCGTTGGTGGTCCGCGCCCCGCCGACCGTGCTCACATAGTAGTCCGGGCGGGCCAGCGCCAGCCGCCCGCCCTTGTGGGGCAGCTTGCCCGAATAATCCCCCACGGTGTTCGCTGGGCCCAGGTTCGGATAATGGGCGAAGAGATTGGTTTGGTTTCGGGCCACCACCAGGAACCCCCCGGGCGCCACCGTCGTCCCGGCTGGAATTGCAAAGGCAATCCCCGCCACAAACTGCCACCCGCTCAGGTCGAGCGTGTTGGTTCCCTGGTTGAACAACTCGACAAACTGGTCATCGTCGTTGCCCGAAACCGGCCGGTACATGATCTCGTTGATCGCGAGGTCCTCGATCCGGATCTGGCCATTGGGGGCGCCCGGCGTCATTTGCGCCAGCGGATAAAACTCGTCCCCCCGTCCGGCCAGCGCCCCGAGGCAACTCCGCGGCCCTGGGCCTCATAGGTCACCGCGTCCAAAACCCGGCTCCCATCCGGGTTCCTCAACAGCACGAGGCCCCCTGTCGGGTCGAGCTCGAATCCAAGCTGGGTTTGCGGAACCGCCAAAAAGCCGCCGGCGGCCATGACGGTGTTGCTGGGGAGGGTGCAGCGGTTGGTCGCGGGGTCGTCGGTGAGGACGCAGCCGCTCACATCCACCGTTGCGGAGCTGTGGTTGTAGAGTTCGACGTAGGCCGTCTGACTGTCGTCGGGGTTGGCCAGCAGTTCGTTAATCATCACGTTGCGCAGCGGGCTGGGGCGGTAGGCCTCGGCCCCGCCCGGCGAACCTCCCGCCACGTCGCTGATGGCCCATGCGCGCGGGTCGGCCTCCCCGTAAGTGGGGCGCGCCAACACGATAGAATGTCCGCTATAGGACGCACCCGCGGGCCAGGGCAAGACATTCGTGTAAGTCACCTCCAGGACCACCCCCTGAGCCGCGTTGAGGAGCTGCACCTGGCCACCCTCGCCCAGCGAGTTGACATAGGGGCCGACGACGTTAGTGATCCCGTAAACGGACTGCACATCCGCCGGCGCGGCCGCCACGACCAGGAACCCCCCTCCAGGCACGATCGTCTTGGGCGGGAATGTATATTGGACCTGGCCGGCCAACTGGTAGCCGCCCAAATTGTCCCACCACGGGTTCGAGTTGTAGATCTCCACGTATTCCGTATTCAAGCCGTCGGCTCGCGGGGCCGGGGCGTACATGATCTCGGAGAATGCAAACTGGGTGCGCCGCGACGACGGCCCCAGCGGCTCGCCGGGCAAACCGAAGTTTCCGATGACGGCACTCGTCGCCTTCCCGAAATCCCGGAATTGCGCCAAGGTCGCCACGCTGCTGTTCTGGCTGGCGGCCACCAGGCCCACATAGACCGGATTCATGGCCAGGGACACCGTACCCAACCGCACCCAGTTGCTCCCGTCAAAGCCGGCGTAGCCGTTGAATTGGTTCCCGGCCCGCTGCAATCGCAGCCAGGTGTTGGGATAGTTCACGGGGAAAGCCCCGGAGCGGGAATCGGCGGCTCTTGGGACGGACCGCGAGTCGAAATAGCAGTTGGCGATGCCCGGGGTGGCAAACACCCCGGCAAACGCGCTTGCGGGGTCCAAACTCGCCCGAGCCATCAGCCCCGCCTGTGCCCAAAGGCTGGACAGGCTCAAACCCTGCACGCGGACGCTGAAATCAAAATTGCCGGACTGCATAAGATAGTCGAATGGGGCGGCGTCCGCCGTCCCTCCGACAGCGCCCCCGGCGGTCACGTCGAGGCCATTGCTCAGCACGGCGGTGGCTCCGCCGGGCGAGGGTTGGCCGATGGTCCCCGGCGCAAAGAGGCTGGCCACAAACCGGACCTGAGAGTTGGGAGCAATCGTGTTTGGGATGAAGGCGCGGTCGCGCACTCCGTTGATGACCACGGTGTAATTACTGCCATAAACCAGCGGCCCGGTCGCGAGGGCCACCGTAACGTTGTCAGCCGCGAGAGAAGCGCCGGAGATGTTCAGCCCGTTGGTGAAGACGTAATTCGCCGTATTGGTGGCGCTGGCCGGCTCCACGCTTTTTGAGAAGACCACCTGCGCGTTCGTGGCGCCCAGGTTGAATGCATTGAGCACTGCTGGCGGCACGGTGTTGCGGATGACTCTTAGCGTCATCGGCGCGCTGGTCACCACGCCCATCGAGTTGGAGACCGCGCAGGATACACCTGTCCGCTCGCCGTCAGGCTCACGTTGCCTATCGTATAGACTCCCCCCGTCGCACTGGCTCCGGTCAGGGCCGTCCCGTTGACCGACCAATGGTAGTTGACGGTGGATTGGTTGGTGCACAGGACTGAGAAGACGGCGTTGAGCCCTTCCACGATGGTCAAGTTGGTCGTTTGCTGGCAGATGCATGGCGTGCTATCCAGCCCGGTGAAGGGGATCATCCGCGTGCCTGCCGCGCTAAAGGAGGGCAAGGGGTCTTCATACGTGCCGTTGGGCAGTTGCCAGCGCACCGTGAGGTTGTCACCCCCGGTCCCTTGCTGCATGATCGCCTCCACGTAGTAACGCCCGCCCCCGGCCAGATATACCGGCGCCCCCTGCTGGCTGGGCTCGTCGGTCCACACCTCTGCGGGTGTCCAGCTACTGACCCAGCAGTTCGGGAGTTTGTGGGCGGGATTTTCGTCCGTGCTCACAAACAGCTCCGAGGTGTCATTGCTCGATATCCAGAAGACATAATTGCCGTTGGTGGGCGGGACTACAAAGGCGCGCAGCCGCTGTCCGTAGTAGTTCATCCCGGTGTTTACAGCGGTTTGGAAGTTGGTCAGAATCCCGGTGTAGGCAGGGTTGGGATTGTTGGGCCAGTTCGGGTTGTTGGCCGCGTTGGTCAGGGCGGCGAGGTTGTCGCCCACCGCCGCGCTCAGCCCGGTCCAGAGTTGGCGGTAAACACCCAATGCCGGGACTTGGCCCAGGGCGGGCCCGATACCGGCCAGTGCCGTCAGGCACCCTGTGAGCGCGAGCAACCGGCGGTGTTTCTTTAGCTGCTCGAGGAACTGGTTGAACTTCTCCATCCCGGTCTGTCTTTGGGGTCTTGTCAAGGCACTGTTCCGGAGTTAGGGCTGAGCCCGGAATTCCACCACCGCGCCGCGTTCGCCGCCGGCCATGACGCGATGGATGCGAAGGTCCGTGGCGTTGGTGGGAACGGAGGCATCCGGCAACCAGACACGCGCCTCTCGCAACGGAGCCAGGTGACGCAGGAGCGTGGCGTCGTCCACGGTGCCGCGATTAGCCAGCGGGCCGGCGCCGGAAGCGGACTTCGCCGGGTCGGCCTGCTCGCCCATGCCGGCCAGAAATTCGTAGCCTTTGGGCGCGGCCTCTTTCCTGGCGGTGTTCACATTGCACCCGACCAGGCCGCCGCGCGCCGGCGGCTGGGCGAGGTTGCGCCACACGTCATCGGCGGTGGTCTGCTGCTCAATCCAGAACTGGTCGTTCAGCGCCAGCACGCTTGCCCCGCTGCCGTCTCCGCGCAGTTCGAAGCGGCAGCTCGCCTTCGTCTCCACCGGCATCAGGATGCAAGTGGCGAGGGTGAACAGGCCGCGGAAGCTGTCGGCGGCAACGGTGGGCGAGGTCGGCGAGGTGGCGTAGGAAAAGCGTGTGGCGTCGATGCTCAACGTGCCGCGGTCGGCCAGATGCAGGCCGTTGAGTGAATCGCTGCTGCGCTCGTGATAAACGCCGCGCACCACCAGACGCCCGCCCTGGCGCACGTCATACTGGCCCGCCGCCGAGCCGGTGGCGCCGGTGAAGAGGCTCACCTGGTTCGTCGCGCGCTCCGCCTCGGGGCCGCCCAGCACCTCCACCCAGCGCCCCCCGTTGCCGCTGCCTTGGAGCGAGCGAAGGAGCACGTCGGTCCGGTCCAGTCCGCTGAGGCGCAGCGCGGCGGCGTTCGTGCTGCCCGGGGCGCCGGGCCCGTTCACGTTGAGTTGGTCGGCGAAGATGCGTCCCTGCGGCTGGTCGCACCCCTCCACCAGCAACGCCCGGGCCTGCCCGGCGTGGACGTAGAAATCGCGCAGGGTCGCGTGGCTGGGACCCGCGACGCGCACAACGATGCCCGCCTCCGGCCCGGCCCAGTTGAGGCGCGTGCCGGTTTCGCCGGCGCTGTCGCCGACGAGCTGCAGGTCGCAGCCGGCTGGGATGACGAGCGTCTTGGCTATCGGGTAGTTGCCCATCGGCAGGTGGACCACCGGACGCCGGCCCGCAAGTTTGGCCGCTTCGTCGATGGCCTGCTGGATGGTGCCGGCATCGGCGCCAGCGGGGACTTCCAAGGCCCTGGATTCAACGCGCGGCGGTGTGGGCGGCAGCGTCGGGAGCGTGCCGGGAATCTCCTCGGCCGTCACGACCTTCTCCGCCAGCCGGCGGAACCGGCCGCGTTCTTCGACCGCGTTGGTCTTGGAGTAGATATTCCCGACGAGCGTCTGGTCCGCCCAAGTCATGCGCACGCCGCGCGCCGTGCCCGTTAGGCGAAATTGGTTGTCCACCACCAGATACGGTCCGGCGTTGTCCAGGATGACGGCCCAATCGCCCGTAGGGTCGAGCACGCGATTGCCCGTAAGGCTCACGGGCGAACCCCACGAGTGGCCGGTGGAGAAATCAAAGAACCGCCGCGAGCCGGCGCTGGTGTTGTTGACCGCCGAGAACGCCATGAGGTTGATGCTGCTCAGGTCGGCAATGCGCGAGCGCAGGAAGAGCGACTCCCAGACGTGCCAGTTGCCCATGACGTTGTGGACGCCCCGCCCGCAATCCTCGAAGCGCCCGTGCCAGACCCATATATCCATCGAGTTCCAGTTCACCGTCTGGATGCCCGTCCCGCAGCGGAGGAACTGGCAGCGGAGCACCGCGTTCTCCGCCTGGCCCTCCGTCTTGGGGCCCCCGAAGACCAGCCCGTTGGTGGCGTCGCGGAAGATGAGGTCGCTGGTTTCGTTGTAAGTCGAGAAGGCCGGACCGTACAACAACGCAGTGCCGGCGCGGCCCGCTCCATCGAAGGTGAGCCGCGAAATCTTGGAATACCACGCATCCCACTGGAACATCGTGCCGCCGTTCGTGCCGTCCCAGCGGAGAACCGTCCGCGCCGGGTCCTCGCCGACGACCGCCACGCCCTGGCAATCCGTATGCGCCTTGCGGACCGTTTTCAGCGTCCCGGTGATGCGATACGTGCCGGCAGGGAGGTAAAGCACGCAGGAGTTTGTGTGCTTTACAAGGTCATCGAGCCCGCGCTGGAGCGCCGCGGTGTCATCGGCCTGGCCGTCCCCGCGAGCGCCGTAATCGCGTTGCGCATTGCGCCAACTCGGGAACGGCCCCGCAAATTCCTCGTTGCCCAAGGCCGAAGCGGGCATCCAAAACCAGCCCGCGAACAGGACGCACACAGCCAGGGCAGCCGCACTCGGCAAAGGACAAGGGTGGTGCAAAGTTCTCATAGTTTCACTCCTGCAGACGGACAACCGGGGGAACGCCGGCTTCAGCCGGCAGCAGCCCCGACATTCTTTCGGTTTCGCTCCTGCAGATTGACAGCCGAGGGAACGCCGGCTTCAGCCGGCAGCAGCCTGGACGCTCTTTCAGGTTGGCTCCTGCAGATGGACAGCCGAGGCGCGGCCCAAGCCGAATCGCCTGGACGGTTGCTTTCACCGCGCCCCCCCGGACATAGCCGGCCAATTGTGGCTTCCACTGCACGCCCGAGGTCTTACCTGATTCGCAACCGCAATGGGAGCTTAATCAGCACAATCTTATCTCCACGCCAAAATGTACGTGCACTTCCGGCACCGTCGCTCCATGATTAGACAGTGTTTCGTCACAGACGAGATCAAGGATTTGTAAATGAGCACAGACAAGAACCTCGCGCGGACCCTAAAGCAGCTTGCCAAGTCCGTTGAAAAGGGCGGCGACATCAGCCAATCGTCACGAGCTTTGGCCGATTTGCTCACCCGTATCTCCGACCCCGGTCTGAAGTCCGCCATCGGCAGCGCATCACGAGCTCCTCCAAACGCCCGCCGCACAGAGGGTCAGGTGCCCCCGGAAGAAGCCGTCACCACCCTCCAGCCACTCGTCAACAACGGATTCACCAACTCCGCCGCTGTCATCTTCCTTGCCCTCGCTCAGCCGCTGAAGACCTTCGACCTTGAAGCGGTTCTTCCGCTCGCTCCCACCGCCAGGTGCCTCGCGGTCTGGATGAAGGCCGCCCGACACCCAAAGAAACTCCTCGAAGACAAGTTAATCGCCAACCCGGAACTAGCATGGCGCACTGCTGCCCTTGATTGGTACATGGACAAAGGGGACCTCCGCCGAGCCCCGCTTTTCCTTTCCAACCTCCTCGCCAAGAGACCCCGCCTCAAACACCTGCCGCAGTGGGATGAAGTTCTGGCCACCAACATCGAGAAGCCCAAAGCCGGCCGCCTGCTGGAAGTGATCTTCCAGGACGAGTCCCGCCAGCCAAGCCAGTTCGATGCGTTGGCGGCGCTCGTCGTTACCAACCTTGGCCTTGCGCATCGCATCGCCGACCTTCTGCCCGACCTGCTGGACACCCCCTGCGCCGGCCAGGCTCTCGCCTTCACCAAACTGCTTCTTGAACGCGCTGCCATCGCGCCGCCCCACCAGCATCCAGCTCTGTCAGCAGCCATAGCACGTTTCGCAACCGGCATCCTCCGCAAAGACCAACCTTCTGCTGCCCAGGCACAGGCTCTCGACTCCACCAGCGAGGTCATGTCCCGCCTGAAGCTCGTAACCACGGACGACGAGCTGAGAAGTCGCGTCTGGGTCCTCCAGCCGCTCAAAGCCGCCGCGGAGCGCCCAAGCGACAACCACGACCTTACCCTGACCGGTGCCCGCTACTTGGCCGTCGCCTTCGAAAAAGCGCGGCAAGGCTTCGACACCAACGCGATCCTCTCCATGACCGCCAAAAACCTCGGGATGACCGCTATCGGCGCAAAGGGAGAGCAAATCCCCTACAACCCGCTCCAGCACGAGGATGCCAAAGGCGGCATCATGCCGGGTGAGACCGTCGAGATAGTTGATCCCGGCTGGGCATTCAGGAATTCGGTCGTCCTCAGAGCAAGCGTCGTCAGGCCAGCACCCACATCAAACCCTAACAGCGCGTGAAACTCCTTGACCACATCCGGTCGCTGTTCGCCCAAGCGATTGTGGCGCTGCGGCGCTTCCTCCACCAGTCCGCCCCCGCCGCACCGCCGCCAAAACCCCGACCCCAGCAGAACCACCCACCACCACCTCCCATAGCGGTCCGGCCCCGCCCCCCAGAGCAGGAGGATGACCCCAACCCTGACCGGCCCCCATCAGATTTCTCACTACTCCCGGAACCAATCCTGGCCATCGACCTTGGCGCCTGGTACACCAAGGTTTCCTTTCGTCCCCGCATCCTCCCAGGCCGGCCCTTCACGGAGGAATCGCAGGAACTCACCCTCGATGGCACTGCGCTCATCCCCACCGTTGTCTTGCGCGACCCTGTTGGCACATGGCACTTCGGCAGTGTAGCTGCGAACCTCAAAGCCGCTGCTGCCTGGCAAGTTTGGCTTAATTGGAAAAAGGACCTTCTCGACTCCGGCGATGCACCGGACTTTGCCCTCACGGTGGCAACACGCTTCTTCGCCTGGCTCCGCGAAAACCTCCAACCCCTTCTGCCTGATCTCCACCGCACTCGCGTCCGCATCGCGCTCCCGGCGCTCGACAACTTCCCCCGCAACGCCCAGGTCCTGAGAGACTGCATGGCCCGCGCCGGCTGGAACCCGGGCCTCATCAAACCCGTGCGTGAACCCCAGGCCAACATCATCGGCCTCACGTCCCGAGGCCGCAACCACGTAACCTGGTCCGCGGCGGCCACCACCCCCTACCTTAACTACGCGCGCATGTTCGGCCACCTTGGCATCGTAGAACGCGCCATAAATGACTACATTAACCGGGCGAGAACCTCCAAGTTCCTCAAGGGCCTCGTTGTTGACATCGGTGCCTACACCACAGACATTGCCCCGCTAATCATAGACTTAACGGCCGAAATCAGCGAATACGGCGACGGCATCGAAGCCCTCAATCCCGCCAGCGTTCGACTCGGCATATCCGCGCAACTCGACCAACCTCTCTTCCAGACCATCCTTCCCGACTCGCAACCCGACCGCTCCCAGCTCAGTTTCGCGGAGTTCGAGCTGCTGAAACGCGACCTCTACGCCGGAAAAACCTATTCCACCGCCTCCGGCCTCGACCTCGGAACCAAGGACCACCAACAGATCATCGACTCGCACTTAGAGCACTTCGCCGACGCCCTCTGGACCAGGCTGAACCCCGCTGCCGCCGAACATCGCCCCGAGTGGATCGCCTTCACCGGCGGCGGTAGTTGCATCGCTCCGCTTTCCCAAAAGATTCGCCGCCGGGTCGAAGACGCCGGCTTCAAAGTCGCAGCTCTTGGCGAGAGCGTAGCGCAGCAGCCAGCCGACACCCACGGCCCCGCCGCCTTCTCGACTTGGTCCGAAACAGGTGTCGAGCTTAAGCGCCTCGCCACTGCGCTGGGTGCGACCAACCCGGTTCTCGACGTACCCTCCACCTCGCCCTGCCACACCCACCGCGACTGGCTCGCCGCACAGGCGGCGGAACGACCCCAACCACCGCCACGCCAGAGCTCATGCCGCTGCGGGGGCCTCAACCCCGACTGCTCCGAGTGCGACGGCACAGGTTCCATCCCCACCGACAGATACGCCGCGACTTGATCAACCGCTCCCGCAAGGTCGCGTCTGGAATGAAATGCCGGCCACACCGGAGCCCGTCCTCTCCGACCGCCTGCTTGAACTCGCGTTCAACCTGAGCTCAGCTTTGAACGCCCGCTTCAGGGGCCGCCAACTCCGCCAGTGGTCGAGTGCCGTGCGCGCCGGTTTTCTCATTGCAACCTCGCGTCCGACGGTTTACGATTTGCTGCGTTGATGTGAAACGCCAGAGAAAGGAACCTGACTATGGCCACAGTAGCAAGCCTGATCAACATGAAGGGCGGCGTTGGAAAGACAACGCTTGCAATGCAATTGGCGATGGCCGCTGCCGCCAAGGGCATGAAAGTCCTTGCGGTGGACCTTGACCCACAATCTAACCTGTCTCAGGCGACTCTCGGCGTTAGGCGCTACGTCGAACATCTAAAGGCCGACAAACCGACCGTAATTCAGGTCTTTGAAGGGTACATGCCACCGACAACCTCGACCGGTGCCCCGACGAGCGTTGACCCGGACAGAATTATCATCAAGCAGGTGACGGGCAGACACGAAACAGTTGACCTACTCCCCAGCCGCCTTGAGCTCTGTCGCACGCTGCGAAACCCCACAGGAAAGGAGCGCAAACTCGCAAAATTCCTCGTCAAGGTTCAACAGGATTACGCCCTAATCTTGATCAACTGTGCACCAACCGACTCGATTCTGACTGACGCGGCCTACTTCGCGAGCCGCTACATTCTCGTCCCTGTGAAACCGGAGTTCATGGCGGCTATCGGTCTTCCACTCTTGGCGAGGTCCCTCCTCTCCTTTAAATCGGAGAACGACGACCACAAGCTGGAGATCTGCGGCATAGTTTTCAACCATTCCTCCTCGTATTCTGCCGGCCCGGAAGGCCGCACCGCGATCCGGGAAGTAACAGCAGTCGCGAAGGATGAGGAGTGGCCGGTGTTTCAAAACCAAGTGCGCTACTCCGCCTCTTACGCCAAGTCCGCCAGAGAGGGAACATCCATTCGGCGAACCAGCTATTCGCGCTGGGAGGTCATTTCTAATTTTGACGCGGTGCGCGACGAGTTCTTCAAGTCGGTTGGCCTAGCCCCACCCGCATGAGCACGCAAGATTATCTAAGGGTCCAGGTCCGCCTACTGGTGGCTCAATTTGGGCGCCGGGCTGCGCTTGAAGCCCTCGCTGCCGCGTCCGAGGCATCGCCCGAGCAGATCCAGGACGCGATCGCCAGGCTAGAGGCTAACAAGAAGGCCAAGACGGCCAAGCACCCGAAGTCCTTAGACGAGCGCCTTGCTGCCCTGTCCCCACTGCCGGACGAACAGCGCGACATAGTAAGAAGCTTAGGCCGCCTATACGAGTCCAAACAATTCCTTCCCAACCTCCGTGACGCTGAGGAATTCCTCAGACGTAGCGGCGCACCTCCGAAAAGGCACAAGAGCCGCATGGGCGCGCTGGCCTCAGTCCTAGACGTGCTGTCATCAATGTCGCAGCCCGACCTGGAGGGACTCCTGGTGGATATAACGCGGTCCCAGGAACAGAGCGATTACGCAATCCTTGCCGAGCAACTGATGGGCAAGTCGCACTGATGCTGCCCAGCCACCGAGCCGAATGAAATCCTCAGATCATCCGTCCGGAACTTCAGGGCATTGAACTTGTTCGAAATCTCGTGCCGCCGCAGAAGATTTTCAAAAAAAACGAGCCGAGCGGTTCGCCGAGTCGTGTCTCGGCGCCCCGGAAGATACTCATCAGTAAATAGCATAAGACACACTTGGAGCCATAAAAAAAGACCGGACCAGGCTCCGATCCTGCTTGATCTCAGCTAAGTCTTGCTCGACGCGCTGTCGAAGCGCTTCATTCTTGCGCAAGGGCTTCTTACTCGTGCCGTTCTGCTTTAAATGGCTACAGGCGAATTCGTCAGGGTTCAAATCTGGAGCATAGGGTGGTAGGAAATGCAGCTCTAAGCGGCCTTTGGTGGACTGTACATATTTGGCAACCGACTTAGCCTTGTGCGCGGGCAATCCGTCCACGACCAACATTACCGGCTTCTTGCGCCCTTTCATAAGGTCTTTGAGCATCACAATGAACAATACGGCCCTCAACGTGCCGCCGTAGACCTTGTACCAGAAGGCTCCCTTGGCATTCACCGCACTGATCGCGTTAATCTGCTGGCGCTGCCCAGAGGTTTTCACCACCGGTGTTTTGCCTTTCAGTCCGTAACTCCGCCCCAGCGGGCTATCAGATCGCACGCCCACTTCATCGAGAAAGAAGATGTCCGCACCCCTCTGTTTAGCCCGTTTCCTCAACTCCGGATACTTCTCCTGCTTCCACTGGCTGATCTCCGCTTCATTTCGTTCGTAGGCTCGGCGCAGTGGCTTCTGGGGCGTTATGTCCAGCGAAGTCAGCAGACGACCTATCGAGGGAAGAGTCAGCGAGACTTTAAACCTATCCTGGATCATCGTGGCGACGATGCTTCGGGTCCATAATCCGAAATCAAATCCGTATTGGCGTGGGTCCTTGCCGACGATCCAACGCCTAACCCGCCGCTTTTGGCCTTCCGTTAGCTTGGGCGCCGGCCCTTTAGCAGTCGTGCTCCGCAAAGCTTCGCGTCCACGCTTCCTACGCGCGCGCAGCCACTTATAGATGGAAGTCCGATAGATTCCGAACGACTTCGCCACAACACTGGGCCTCTCGCCAGCCAAGACTCGGTCGGTGGCGAGCATCCGCATGTGCTCCAAGACCTTGTGGTCTAAGGAACGATTATCGATCTTTGCCATGACGGAGTGAGCATAGCACGGCTCCATCTAGTGTGTCAAATCCTATTTACTGGTCAGTATAGAGGACCCTCGGCAATCTCTTCCCGAAGGCGGTCCCTTTCAAGCACTCTCGACACTCCGAAAAGTCCATTTATGCTGCTCTGATTGATCGCAGAACTTCACTGCATGTCAAAGCGTCACTTTGACAGACACGCCCAAAAAGAACCAATGCAGCCAATACACCCAGCGGAGTAGGTGCCCGCGGGCTCCCAGTTATACGAAACCACGTGCGTCACGTCAGAGCGCACGTGAGGCAGTCACGAAGGCTGTCTTGGCGAGCAAACCAGTTCTCAAAAAGAGATCTGCGCCCAACCTCAACAGTCACTGCTTTGGACGCTAATTTGTGCTCGCAACTGAGCAAAAGCGTTTTACGATGCGTTCGGCGATGAAATCACTCCGCTCGCGATCAATCATGCTCGCCCTGCTCTATGCGTGTTTCCTGGGCTGCTGGGGTTGGTCCGGCTCACAGTTGCCCGAGCGTATAGCCACCCATTTCAACGGCCGCGGTGAACCCAATGGATGGATGAGCCGTTCCGCCAATCAGAGGTTCATGCTGGTCTTCGGTCTGGCTTTCCCGCTATGCGTCGTGCTTCTTTGCTGGCTCGCCCGATTCCTGCCAATCGGTCTGGTCAACATTCCCCATCGGGATTATTGGCTGGCTCCGGAACGAAGAAAGGAAACGTCGGATTATCTGATTTGCCACTCCCTTTGGTTGGCGTGCCTGGCGGCCGGCTTTGTGATCGGGATTCAGTATGCGATTGTGCAGGCCAATAGACAGAGCCGCCACACCTCTCGACCCCGATAATTCTGGGAACGGCTGGTTCATTCCTGGCAGGCACGGCGGTCTGGGTGGCGGTCCTGTTCCGCCATTTTCGACGTGCCACATGATCCCCTCTCCGTCGGAGAGAGGGTCGGGCTGAGGGGAAACGGGCTGCCCAACAAAAGTGGACTGCGGACCGTGGACTGTGGACTGCGCGCCAGGCGCTCGAACCCGCGCGGGGGAAATTCCGGTGAACGAATCGGAGGTTGACGATGCATCCCGCTTTGCTGAACACTCCGCGCATGTGCGCAAATCAGAGCCGGTCATGGCAGAGCCTCGGATTCCTCCTCATTTTTCTGGCCGCCGTTGGCCCAACCCCGGCCCGGCAGCCCGCCTCCTCGCCATCCGGCTCGGAGGTCAGACTCTCTTTGGATGCGGGGACAGTCGTCCACACTATGCGCGGCGGCTTTGGCGCTTCCTGGCACGCTATCGAGCAGCCCATCCCCGTCCAGGGGGACCGCTCACACGGCGGCAGCGCCTGGGGCGCAAACCCGCCTGCGGAGGACACCCGTGCCTGGCGGCAAGTCTGCCGGCAGGCGGACTGGCTGGGCCTTGATTTTGTGCGCGTCGAACTCGAACAGCGCATGTTCGAAGCCGAGCAGGACCGGTTCACCTGGGACTCCCCTGAAATGCGCATCCTCTACCGGATTCTGGACTGGTGCCAAAGCCGCCATGCCGACGTGTTCCTCCAGTGCATGTGGGGAAACGTGGAGTGGAACTCGTTTCCGGAGTTCCGAGGCGATGCTATCAAGCGCGTGCACAGCGGGCCCTGCTCGATGGAGGGCTTTGCCGACGGCCTGGCGGCCCTGGTGAAGCACCTGCTGAGGACGAAGCACTACACGTGCGTCCGCTGGCTTTGCATCAACAACGAACCGGGCTATGACTGGTCCTGGTGGCAACGGCCGCCCAACCAGCCGATGCCGTTGCGGGAGGGCCTTGCCGCCGTAAGACACGCGTTGGACCGCCAAGGCATCAACCTGCCGTTGAGCGGACCGGACTGGACGGACCTGCCGGAACTCAACCCGGAAAAGGTGGACTTCGACGAGTTCATCGGCGCCTACGACTTGCATTCCTATTACGCGGGCTTTGATTGGCATCCGGGCGGCGGCTATCCAATGGCCGTCGCCGAGAAGCGGCTGGCTGGCTGGCGCAACTGGTCCGCCGCTCGAGGCAAGCCCCTGTTTCTCTCCGAGCTGGGCACGATGATTTACGGCTGGGGTGGCAACCAGCCCGGCCCGAGCACCTGGGAGGCAGCCATTAAGGACGCTGAACTGGTCGTGCGCGCGCTCAACCTGGGCGTTGACGGTTTCAACCGCTGGAGCTTCGTCAACCGCGGCGATCTCGATGGCGTTTGGCAGATGATCGACACCTGGGACCCGGTGCGGAAGGCCTTGCGAAAAACGATTGCGCCGCGTCCCAACGCCTATTTTGTGTATGGCCTCATTTCGCGGTTGGCGGCCAAGCATTCGAGTGTGGTCGCCTGCGAACGGAGCGGCGGCCAATTGGACGGCATCAACCGTGTCTTCTCGGCCGCCCTCAAGAGCCCGGGAGGAAATCTCACGTGGATCATCGTCAACGACGCCCCTCGAGAGTGGGCGGCAGACTTCTCGCTCAAGGATGGCCAGCGCCACGCGCTCTACAAATACCAGGTCACCGGCCAACAGAAGGACCGGCCGGCGCTCCAAATCAATCCACTGCCCGCTGCCGCGCTCAGGGCCGGCAATGCGTCGTTTTCGGATACGTTGCCGCCTATGAGTGTAACCATCTACTCCACCTGGAAGCTCAAGCACTCCGCTGCGGGGATCGTGGAAGATCGCGGGAGGTGAAACCTCGTAGCCGCTCATAATCCTAATCCTAATCTTAATCTTAATCTTAATCCTGCTCCTAATCTCAAGGATTAAGATTAGGATTAAGATTAAGATTAAGATTAAGATCAAAATTGTCCAATTGCATGAAAAACGGCCCGTCCATATTCGTTAAGGCGCTGGCCCTCTGGCTGCTGGCGACAACCGGCTTTGTCACATTTTGCACCTGGCCCAACCGCCGCGTCCGCGCCACCGTGGGCATGGGCTGGGGCTTGATACTGCTCTGGATTTTCCTGTGCGGCACGCTGATGCGCCGCTTCCGGGAGCCCCTTCGAGGGGTGCTGTCGAGAATCCGCCTGGACTGGAGGCTCAAGTTCATTTTGTTTGCCACCCTCCTGGCCCTCGTCGAGGAAGCCATCACCACCACCATGACCAACCTGGCGCCCTTGTTCGGCGTCAGGGTCGGCGAAGCCTACATTACCGCCTCGGCCAATTACCTCGATGTTGTCGCCTTGCACAGCGTCGTTGTCTTCGTCCCGATGTTCGTCGCCTGGGCGCTGATGCTCTGGCGTTACGACTTCAGCCCCTTTGCCGTCTTCGTCCTCTTTGGGCTGACCGGCACCTTGGCGGAAATGAGTTTCGGATTTCAGCACGCCCTCGAGTTCGGGTTGTGGATATTTGTCTATGGCCTCATGGTGTATCTGCCGGCTTATTGCGTGCCCTCTGAGCGCAAGGCCCGCCCGCCGCGCTGGTGGCACTATCCGCTGGCGATCGTGGCGCCTTTCCTTTTTATCCCGCTTGTGCCGCTGCCCCTGGTCGCCAATTTGCTCAGTCCCAATCACCCGAAAATCCACTTCCCCCCAATCGGGGGCTGAACCAGGCCAGCCTTGTCCCACCGCATTATGAAGCTTTTCCCGCGCACTGGAAGTCACCTCGAAGTCGCCTGGCAGCAATGCCATTCGGCATTCCTGCTCTGGCTGTTTCTGGCCGCCCTGAGGGCGGGCACGCTCTCCGCCTCAGCCTTCACGCTGCTTTCGTCGAATCAACTTGTGTTTGTGAACGTGGACCACGCCCCGATGGGGGCTTGCTCGACGCTCACCTACGGCTTCCAGGGGCCCACCATCGCCTACCCCACCGAGACGGGGGACATAAGTGGATTGGGAATGTCCAGCGGTTCCATTCCCAACCGCTGGGTCGCCGGCGGCATGGTCATCGCACTCTCAGGGAGTGCCGGGCTGCAGTCCCTTCCGTTTGTCGCTTCGCCCGCCAGCATCGCTTCGCCCGCCAGCTATTTCGGCGACACGAACGTCCACCGGACGCTCACCCCATGCACGGACCAATGGACCATTGACAACGCCGGGCTGGCCTTCACGCATTATACTCCGGCTTGGTCCATGGCCGATCTCGACACGGCAACCCTGAGCGACAAGAAGCGGTTCTTCCTGCCCGCGACCTGGATTGTGTTGACGGTCAATAACACCAACACCACCCCCGAAGACCTTTATTTTGGCCTGCCCACGGCCGCCACGCAGACCAATTTTGCCAATGGCGCATACCAGGGGTTTGCGCTCGGCGAAGCCGCCCTGGCGGTGCAAACCGGGAGCTGCGACTTGTTGAGCGGCCCCAGCCTCACGGCGGCACTGAACGGGATGACCCAGGGCTTCGCGTTCCATCTGAACATTCCGCCCGGCCAGACCGGGACCCTCACAGTCGTGGTCGCGTTCTATCGCAGCGCGGTGGTGGATTCGCGGATAGCGGGGTCTTATTATTACACTTCGCTCTTTGGTTCGATCGACAGCGTGATTGACTCGGCCTTCGCTGGATTGGCGGATGCCCGGATGCGCTGCCAGCAACTGGCCTCCGCGATGGCCAACGCCGGGCTGAACGCCTATCGCCAGTTTCTCGCCTCCCACGCCCTGCACTCCTATATGGCCAACACGGCCTGTTTGATCGATCCGGGCGGCGGCGTTCATTGGCGCGTAACCGAGGGGGCCTACAACTACATTAACACGTTTGATCTCACGGTGGACCTGGCCTTCTACGAATCCCAAATGCACCCTGGGCGCTGCGGAACGTGCTGGACACCTTCTCGGGCGCTATCCCCCGCACCGATTACAGCTTTGACCACCCGCTTTACGACCCCGATTCCGGCGCGGTGGTGTCGGAAAACGGATTCTCCTTCCATCACGACATGGGCGACTGGCCAACCTCAAACCCGCCCGGCACCGACCCGACGGGTTATGAAAGCGGGTTTTCCTACATGGGACAGGAAGAGCTCCAGAATTGGATTCTCTCGGCCGGGCTTTACTGGAGCCACAGCGGCGACCGGGCCTGGCTGGGCAGCAGCGCCGCGATCCTGCAAGCCTGCCTGGACTCGATGCTCGTGCGCGATAACCCCAACGCCGATGCCAGGGACGGCATCACCAAGGACATTAACGAGCGTGGGGGCGCCCCGGAAATCACTACGTTCGACGACCTGGGCGCTTCGCTCCGGGCGTCGCGCTACAGTGGCAGGCTGGCAGTCAGGAACTGGGCCTGTTACCTGGCCCTGGAGGCGATGTTCGGCCAGCTCGGCGACTCAACCGACGAGTTGACCTGTCAGACCATGGCGGCCACCGCGGCGCAAACCATTGCCGGGCTGTGGACCAACTACCAGGGGACCCTCGGTTACATTCCCGCCCTCCTGGACGGCAGCGACCGGTCCGCTATCATTCCGATGGTTGAGGGTTTGGCCTATCCACTTGAATGGGCCTGACCAACGCCCTTGACCGGACCGCCGGCCCCTACGCCTCCATGCTCCTGGCCCTGTCCAATCATTTGGCGGCGGTCCTGGTTCCGGGCAGGTGCCTCGATGCCACCAGCGGGGCATGGGACATGACCAGCGCCACCGACTATGGAAACCCTCACAACACCTGGCAAAGCAAGATGTACATCGCCCAATACGTGGCCGAGCAGGTTCTCGGGCTCTCCGGCAACAATGTCAATGGCACCGTGGACCAGATTCATGCCACCATTCAGTTTCAGAACGCGGCCTTTCAGGAATGGTCGGACCAGTTGGACGCCACTGGGGCCGACCGATTCGTGGGGAGCACCCATTATCCCCGTGGCGTCACCAGCGCGCTTTGGTGGCTCAACGCCACCAACAATCCGGGCTACCCCGTGCCCACTTCGGCGCCCGCGGCGCCCAGCGGCCTGTCGGCGCTGGCCGGCAACCGTCAGGTAGTGCTCTTTTGGAATGGAGTCGCGCTGGCGGCCGGTTACGTTCTCCAGCGGGCGACGGTCAGCGGCGGGCCTTACTCGCCCGTGACCAACGCCATCACGGGCGCCAGTTTCACCGATACCGGCCTGGTCAACGGCCTCACCTATTATTACGTCGTGACCGCGACCAACCAGAGCGGGGCTGGCCTTCCTTCCCCCGAGGCCGGCGCGACGCCGCGCGGCCCGCTGCCGTTGATGGGGACGAACATCACTGCCAGGGTGAGCGGCAGGAGTTTTACTGTCTCTTGGCCCGCGAACTATGTCGGCTGGATTCTGCAGACCAACGCGGTGGATGTCGGCAACAGCCTCGATTGGGGCGACGTGCCAGGCTCGGAGACCAACTACCAGACGACTTTCCCAACGACCAATCCGACCGTTCCGAAGGTGTTCTTCCGGCTGCGCCATCCATAGCCCCGGCAAAGCCATTATTCCAATCCGATTTTTTTGCGTTTCCGGTAGAGCGTGGCTTGATCGATCCCCAGGACCTGGGCCGCTTCGCCCAGGTTGGAGGTTCGCTCCAGGACTTTGCGAAGGTGCGCTTCCTCCAATCGCTGCATGGAGACCAAGGAGCCGACCTGCAGCGAGGTATCGCTGCCGTTAGCCCCGGCAACCGTTTGCCCGCGCAATTCGGCGGGGAGGTCTTCCAGGTTAATCTTGTTTCCTTTAACCATGATGACGGCGCGTTCGACGGCATTGCGCAACTCACGGAGGTTGCCCGGCCACGAGTAGCCGCAAATAGCGGCAGCGGCCTCTTCGGAAAACCCATCGAGACGGCGCCCGCAGAGAGCGGCAAAATGCTTGAAGTAATGCCCGGCAAAGCCAATGAGGTCGCCTTGACGCTGCCGCAGCGGAGGCATTTCCGCCGTGATAACGTTGAGCCGGAAATACAGGTCCTCGCGAAAGGCCCCCTCGGCGACGCGCTGCTTGAGGTCACGGCTGGTGGCGGCGATGATGCGCACCTCGGCCTGGCGGATGACATTTTCGCCCACCCGTTCGTATTCACGTTCCTGAAGCAGCCGGAGCAACTTGGGCTGGATTTCCGCCGGCAGGTCGCCGATCTCGTCCAGGAAGAGGGTCCCGCCCGCAGCGGCTTTGACTTTGCCCCAATGGTCGCGCAGGGCGCCGGTGAACGCCCCTTTGACGTGGCCAAACAGTTCGCTCTCCAGCAGTTCCTTGGACAGACTCGGACAGCTTACGGTGATGAAAGGCCGATCAGCCAGATGGCTCTGCTGATGAATGGCGCGGGCCACCACGCTCTTGCCGGTGCCGCTTTCGCCCAGGATCAGAATCGAGGCCGGTGTTTTCGCCGCCCGCAGCAGGGTGTCCATCACCTCTTTGACCAGTGGCGTGCTTGATTCCAGCAGGATCTCAGGACTCTGAGCGTTGCTGTCCTTAATCTCCCGTTCCAACCGCTCGATGTTCTGGTTGAGTTGGTGGAACCGCTGCACCCGGGCCAGCACCAGGTGAAACTGTTCGCGGGTGAACGGCTTTTCCAGAAAATCCACCGCTCCGCGCCGCATGGCCTCCACTGCGTTCTTCACACTGCCCTGCGCCGTGAACATCACTACCGGCAGATTGGGCTGGCGCTTGAGCATCTGCTCCAGGATATCGAGTCCTTTTTCCGGCCCAAGATTGAGGTCCAGAAGGACCGCATCGAATTTCCCTTCCTTCAATTCCGTGAGGCCCAACTCTCCGGAGCAGGCGCCTTCCGCGTAATGGCCTTCGCCATCGATAAGCAGGCACGTCGCATCCCGGAACGTCTTGTCGTCGTCGATGACCAGGAAGTCCATATAAGAGCATCAATGAGAGACCATGGCTCGAGGCAGGCGGAAGGCGAAGGTGGCGCCGTTGCCCGGCGTGCTTTCGCAGGCCAATTCACCATGCATCGCCAGGACGAGCTTCTTGACGATGCTCAGTCCCAGGCCGGTGGAAGGCTCGCCTCCCGTGGGCCGCGCCGAAAGGCGGCCATAACGGCGGAACATGCGAGTCTTATCGTTTTCGCTCAACCCGGGCCCTTCATCCTGGACCTGGCATTCCACGTACCCGGCCCCCGGCGGGCAGACCGTGAGGCGAATCTGCTTGCCGGGCGGAGAAAACTTGATGGCGTTGGACAGGAGATTATCGAGCACTTGGTTGAGGGCGGCGCCGTCGGCCTGCACGAGCGTGCCGTTGGGCGGGAGAACGACCTTAAGCACCAGTTGCTTGCGCTTAGCCGCCTCCTGATGCTGTTGGACCGCGCGAGCCGCCGCGTCCGACAGGTTGACGGACTCGGTCTTGAGGTTGAAACCATGGTCCGCCGAAGCATTTGCCAAGAACTCCTTCACAAAGGCGAGCATCTGGCTGCTCGAATGCGAGATGTTCTCGGCCATCAGCCGCAGCTTCGGGTCCGCCATCGCCTCGGTGCGATCCCGGAGCAATTGGGCGCTCATGTCCATGCCGCCCAGATGGTTCTTGAGGTCGTGGGTAAGGATGCCGAGCAATTCATCCCGGTCCTCGGCGAGTTGCTTCAAGTCGTCGCGGGCCCTTTTGAGCGCCAGGTGGGTGCGAACGCGAGTCACCAATTCGGCGTGGTTGAACGGCTTGGTGATGTAGTCCACGCCGCCGCTCTCCAGCGCGCGAACGATCAGGCCCTTGTCGTCTGCCGAAGAAAGGAAAATGATGGGAATCTCAGCCCAATCCAGGTTCTCGCGAATTCGGTGGCAAACCTCGAATCCGTCCATCTCCGGCATGAGCAGGTCGAGCAGGATGAGGTCGGGCCGGCGAACCGCCAGCCGTTGGAAGGCCTGGAGCCCGTCGGTCGCCGGCAGAATCTCAAACCCAAGCTGGCCCAACGCTGCGCCGACGACCTGGATGTTGGACTCCTGGTCATCGACGACGAGCAGGCAGCCGGTGTTCGTTTCTGGTAAAGGGGCGTTCATTTGCCTTTCACGCAGCGCAGGTTTCCGACCTGCGCTACGAGCATACGACATCCTCTCGTGCTGGCCTCGGTTGAGCCCCGGTTGAACAGGTTTCGATGGATTCAACCAGTTTGGGGAACGCGGCCAGATGACGCTCCATTTGGCCGATGGCGTAGGCGTCGGCGAACGTGGCAAGCGTGGCGGCATAAGTCGCCAGCGGGCCACATTGCGCCGCCTGGCCAAGCAGGAAGAGCTGGTGAGCAAAGGCGCGGGTCGCGTTCACCGCCAGGCTGTCACGCAGCGTGGGCCATTGGGCTGTCTCCTGCCGGCGCAGTTCCAGAGCCAGTTCCTGCCACTGAGCCGCCTGGTCGGACGACGGGACGGGAATGCTCTTGAGGGTCTGCCCGAGATTCTGAGATTCCAGTCCATTGCCGGGCGACGCCCTTTGGAGAAACTGCGCCAGCGCCAGAAAGAGCGTTTGCCGCGAGAAGGGCTTGCGAATGTAGCCGCTGAACTGGCTTTGCAGCTCCCTCTCCTCGCCGGCCTTGCTCGAAGCAGTGACAGCGATGACCGGCAGCGACACCAGACTCGCTTGCTTGCGAATCTCCGCCAGGGCCGTTCTCCCGTCCATCACCGGCATCCGGATATCCAGCAAGACCACGTCGGGCCTGGCCTTCTCCAGGCACTCCAAGGCTTCCTGACCGTTGTTGGCAAACTGAACCTGGTGATGGGTCTTCTCAAATATGCCAGCCATCAGGGCCCGATTGGTCCGGTTGTCATCCACCACCAGCAGCGTGGCCGGCGCGAAGTCGTTGAAGTCCACCGCTCCGCCCGGTTCGGCGTGGTCTCCCACGGGCAACCGCCCCGAAACCGGAACCTTGGCGAAACGCAAGTGGAAGACCGTGCCCTGGCCGACTGTGCTTTCGACGGTCAAGCTACCGCCCATCAACTCGGTGAGGCGCTTGACGATGGTCAGCCCGATACCCGTCCCTTCCTTTTCCGCCGTTTGCAGGGACTCCGCCTGAACAAACGGCTTGAAGACTTCCTCCAGCTCCTCAGCCGCGATCCCGATGCCGGTGTCCTCGACGTCAATCAACAGCGTCCCGTTGCGGCCATCTCCCTGGCTTTCCCAGGAGACTCGCGTTTTAACGCAACCCCGCTCGGTGAACTTAATGGCATTGCTGAGCAAGTTCACGAGCACCTGCCGCAACCGCAGGCGATCCAGCAGCAACGCGCGGGGCAGGTCGGCTGAGAGCTCGAACTGAAGTTGGAGCGATTTCATCACCGCCTGCTGCCCGAAAACGGTGCGCAGAAACTCACACGAATCGCGCATATCCGTCGGGTCAGGGTGCAATTCCAACTTTCCGGCCTCGAGCTTGGACAGGTCGAGAATGTCGTTGATCAGATGCAGCAACGCCGCGCCACTGTCGCGAATGGCCCGCACATATTGCGATTGCTTCGGCGTCAGCCCCTCCGGCTCCAACAGTTCGCTGAACCCGAGAATCGCGTTCATGGGGCTGCGAATCTCATGGCTCATGTTGGCCAGAAAAGCGCTCTTCTCCCGGACCGCCTGTTCCGCGTGCAGCTTCTCTTCCAGCAACTCCCGCCGCGCTCGCTCCTGGTAATAATCGATCCGGTAAAAATAGAGCGCGAACAACCCCGCCCCAATCCCGAGCAAGCCGGCCATCCAAGTCATCTGGTGGACCAATTTCATTTCGTGCCGGGTGGCCGCGCCGGTGGCGGACAGGAGATCCAGCCGATTGTCGTGGCGCCGTTTGATGATCTCACGAATGCGGTCCATCGTCGTCCTGGTTTGCTCGGGACTGGCGGCCACTTCTGACCTTGCGGGACCGTTCTCGGCGCGCAGCGCGATGGCCTGGCGCAGTTCCGCCAGCTCCAGTTCGATCAGCGGACGCAACTCGTTCAAGGCTCCTTGCCCGGCAGGGTCGCTCCTGGCGGACACAGCGAGCCGCTCGAAGGCCTCAGGGAAAGCGCGGGCCGCCTTGGTGAAGGCCTCAAGATAAACCCCTTTTCCCGTCAGCAGATAACCTCGCTGGCTGGCCTCGGCGTCCTGCAAAACCGAGAACAGTTGATTCATGGACTCGCGAAACTGCTCCGCCTGGGCCGACGCGTCGATGCTGCGGGAAAAGCGGTTCCAGGCCACCGCTCCCATCACCACGCTGGCTACCGTGACGATCAGCCAAAAAACAGCTAACGGCCCGATAATATCGTGTCGAAATCGGTAAACCATGCGCTTGCCTGCGTTGAGTCGAGCGCGCACGCGTCCGGCCAATGAAGGACGCATTAACATATCATGCAAAATGCACAGTGTATAGCTGTTATTCTTCAGGTTAATCGCAACGCCACGGTCTTCGCATCGGGAGAGGAGCGAAGGCGTTGAGCAGCGTGCGCACCTTGTGGAGCAGTTCATTGAACTGGAATGGCTTTGCCAGGAACTCCAGGCGGTCCAAATCCTGAGTTCCGTCGCGCAAGAACCGCAATGAGTCTGAAACCATGAGCACGGGGGTCTTTGGATGCACCGCGCGGAATCGGCGGGCGAGTTCCAAACCATCAACTTCAGGCATCGAAAAGTCAGTGATTAAGAGATGAATCGCCGCCGCCTCGCGAGCCAACCGCAGGGCTTGCGCAGCACTCTCAGCCTGCAGCACGGTGTAACCCTGGCGGCACAGAAGCCGCGCCTCTGCGTCGAGCACCACCTGGTCGTCATTGACGACCAGCAACGTCTTGGTCGGCTCGGATATTCTCGCTGAAGATGGAAATGCGGAAGGCGGTTCCGAGTGACTCGAATTGGTTTTCATCGTCATTTCCCTCTTTTAGCTAGAGGAGGGCCAACGCCACGCCGGTTTCTGCAACCCGTTGGCCCAATGTGTCTTACGGTTTTCCTGCTGGGCTTGGGCGCGGGTGAGGACCGCAGGAACCATGCAAATTGCATTAACAGCAGCTACTCGAAAGTGCATTTTGCATACTCAACGAACCCTCGACCGAGTTCGGAAATCTGACGGTGTTCCACCGTTGTTCCGCCCTGGCCCAATGGGAAACCCAGGGCAGGTTGTTGCGGACAAGGCGGTTGCGAGTTTTTCGGCAGCGACCACCACGAACTGACCTTGCTGTCCCGGCCACCGCGGAGAACCTCTGGCACGCCACACGCTAAAAGGAGGCCGCACAGACATGAACCCGCACCCAAAGAAAGAACAAGTAAAGAAGAACAGGTAAAGTATATGTCGTTAATAACAATAGTCGTCAGTCTCATCGTGGTCGGGGTTCTGCTCTGGCTCGTCAACACCTACATCCCCATGGATGGGAAGATCAAAAAGATCCTCAATATCGTGGTGGTGGTGGTAGTAGTCCTTTGGCTGCTGCATGTGTTCGGAGTATTGGACCAGCTCCGCAACGTTCGGGCCTCAACCCAATCACCGTCCCTCGGCACGCCCGCCTCCGGTATGGTTTCGCAGCCGGGAGTGGTGGCGGGTTCGGGGGTGCTGACTCGGTCTTGAAAATGAGCTTATCAAAGCAGAGGGTGCAAACGATCCTGAAGCAATCGGTTGACACCCTGTTGGGCCAACAGGACAGCCAAGGCTGGTGGAGTTTCCCCGCCCACCTGGGGTCCCATTATATTTCGCTCTATGCGCTGTTTTTGGAATGGCTCCGGTTCCGGGGATTCTCATCGCGGCTGGACTTAAACCGCCTGGCAGGAATCCTTCTCCAAGCCCAATTGCCGGACGGCTCCTGGAGGCAGGCCCGGGATCCGGCGCTTCCTTCTGGCGACATCAATGCGACCGTGCTCAACTATGCCGCCCTTAAGTTCTTCCGAACCTCGATCTCGACCGCAAACGTAGAGCCGGCGATCCATTCGGCCAGAGAATTCATCCTGGATGCCGGGGGAATCGATTCGACCAATCAGTTCACAAAGACCTTTCTGGCGCTGTTCGGGGTGCGGGGATGGGAGGACATCTGCGAGATCCCTTACCTGATTTTCCTGGAGGCGCTGCCACTCAACTACCGGGAGTTTTCCCAATGGGTCATTCCCCATCTGATCCCCATGGCCTACTTGCGGCATAACCGGGTTTCCAGGAAGATTCGCGGCACGTTTGGGCCGGAATTTGACTTGAGCGAGCTTTACGCCGGAAATCCCTGGAAGCCGAGCCAGGCAGAGGCAGAACCCTCCGCCTGGTATGACGGATTCATGGTCAAAAAAATCCTCCGGCAGCAGCGCCAACACGGAAGCTGGGGGGGCTACACGGTCTCGACCCTGTTCAGCATCGCCGCGCTGGACCATTTTTACCGGAAGCATCCCGGGCGTTTTCCCGCCATCCCGTCGGCGATAAAGAGGGGATTAGAGTTCGTGGATGGGCTGTATTTCGACCATGGAAAGGGCAACTACCTCGGCTGCCTGATGGACGGCGGGGTCTGGGACAGCATCCTTTCGGCCCAGGCGCTGGCCCAGGCCGGAGAAAGGAGCGCTCCCCTGGTGCTGGCCGCCGAGAATCTCTATGAACTGCAGACTGCCGAAGGCGGCTTCCCCTACGGCCGGGACTTCGAGCAATACCCGGACGTCGATGACACGTCCAGGGCGCTGGTGTTCCTGGAGAAGATGGCGCCATTCACACGAAGAACCGGCGCGGCGGACTTCCGGAAGAAGGGACTGCAGTGGCTTTTGAACCGGCAAAACTCCGACGGCGGCTGGGGGGCCTTTGACAAGAACAAGGTCGGAAGCCGGATGGTGAAGCTATTCACCAAGGAGCTAAGCGATTCGGTGGAATTGTTCGATGACAGCTCGGCGGACAACACCGGCCATGTGCTGGCAGCACTGGGCGCTTATGGAATGACCTTGGCCGGCTCGGGGGCGGTCAGGCGGGCGGCCCGCTTTCTGCGGGGGACCCAGGATGCCGGCACGGGTCTTTGGGAAGGTCGCTGGGGGATCAACACCCTGTACGGAACCACCCAGGCCGGCACCGGGTTGCTACGGGCGGGAGAATCGCCGCAAGCGCCCTATCTCCAGCGGGCGGCCCGGACGCTCATGGGCTTTCAGAATGCCGATGGCGGATTTGGCGAATCGACGCTGTCCTACCTTGATGATGGGCATCGGGGCCGCGGGGCCAGCACCCCGACGCAAACCGCGTGGGTGCTCGAGTTTCTCTGCCAGATGGGCCTGCAACATACCGATACGGTCCCAAAGGTCGTTGATTACCTCCTCGAAACCCGCGACGAGTCGGAATCCTGGCGGGATGGCTCCGTGGTGGGGACTGGCCATCCGGGGATTCTGTACATGGAATACCCGGCGTATCCCAAGACCTTTCCGGTGATGGCTTTGGCCAATTACTTGAATCCTCACTAATCACCCTCATGAGCAACCATGACTTGCCCCAGGACGAAGTTCGCAAACGAGGGGTGAAGAATGGCCGGAGGCTGTCGTTGCGCAGGCTCTCGGCCTACGTGGGGGCTTCCCTTGGCGCGCTCGTCCTGTGCGTCGCGGTCGTCATCCTTGCGTTTGGGGGCGCGATCGTCAACCGCTATGGCAGAGCCAGGGCCGAGCGAGCGTTTGCAGAAGCGCATCCAGGGTGCACATTGCGAATCGGCAAACTGGATTACGCGGTGGGCGCCAATCGCCTGGTCGCTCAATCTCTCACACTGAGCGCAACCAACACGACCCTCAAGGCCGGACGGATTTCGCTGACGGGCGTTGGCTGGGCGCGGCTTCTTTGGGGAAAGGCTGCTCTGGCTGATGTCCTCGCCAAGGCCAGTCTCGAGGCGACGAATCTCGATGTGGAATTCCCCGAGGCGCACTACGGCATCCGCTGCGCGCGGCTGCGAGCGTCGGTGCCGGGTTCGGAACTGATCGCCGAAGGGACCGAGCTGCGGGCGTTGGCCGGAGACGAGGCATTCTTCGCGGCGCACGATTGTCGAACGACGCGCTTTCATGTCGTCATACCTGAGTGCAGGGTGTTGGGTCTGGCGTATGGCGAACTGCTCCAGGGAAAGTCGTACCGAGCCGGGTCGGTCCTCTTTTCCGAACCCTCTTTCGATGCGCTGGTCAATCGGGACAAGCCGGAGGAGCCATTCGTGAGGAGTCCGCTCATGGTGCATGAGGCGCTGGCCGCAATCCGCCAACCGCTTCGGATCGATCGCCTCAGTATCACCAATGGCTGCCTGAGATACTGCGAGCGGTTGGCGGCTGGAGCCGACCCCGCCGTGTTGACTTTCGGGGCAGTGAGTCTGTCCGTCGAGGGCATCGCGAACCGGGGCGAAGCGACTGCCGCCATCCAACTCCGGGGGCAGGGCGACCTCATGAACGCCGGAACGCTGAAGGTGCTGATGGTGATTCCGATTACCTCGCCGGACTTCTCGCTCCACTATTCCGGTTCGCTCAGCGCGATGGACCTGACCCGGCTGGATGCGTTTCTTGACATTGCGGAACACACCCGGATCAAGTCCGGCAGGGCGGAGGAGGCGGCGTTCGACATCGATGTGGCCGCCGGCCAGGCCCGCGGCCATGTGCGGGCGATTTACAGGGATTTGGACATCGCTTTGCTCAACAAACGAACCGGCAGCGCCAAGGGCGTGAAAAATCGCGTGGTCTCGTTTTTTGCGAACGAGTTGAAGATCCGGAATGCCAACGCGCCGGACGCATCCGGCTCGATGAAGGAGGGGGAAGTAAACTACACGAGAAGGCCGGAGGACGAGTTTACGCAATTTGCGTGGTTCGCCCTGCGGAGCGGAGTTCTGGATGTCATCAGCCATTAACTTGGAAAGGGTCCCGGCACTGCTACCCCCTGAAGATGTCGAAAGGCTCGATGTGTGTTCGTTTCAAGATTTATGGTGCCGGAGTCCAAGTGTCGTCAGGGTCATAAATGGTCATGGCCTTGGCGATTTTCGCGGTCCGTGGTCCCAGATTCTCTTGATAGACCTTGCCTTGTTGGTTGACGGCGAATGTCATCACCCCCGTGTCGCCCCATTCGGCCGGCCAGGCGACCAGGGCAAATCCGGCAATCATGCGGCCGTTGATAATGTAGGTAAACTTTCCGCCCGGCGCATGTTTTCCCTGGCCCCTCAGGATTTTGAAATAATAGCCGTGATATGGCGCCTGCTCGTCGTTCAGCATTTTGGCAGTGCGCTGATAGCCTTCCACGCGAGCCTGGGCGATGAGCGGACCCAAAGGACTCAGCTCCTCGCCCGGTTGATTTGCCGGCCAGAACAGGCCGTCGTGTGTGCCGGGCGTGCTACGCAGGGACTGTGCGTAGGCAAGCACTCCGTCTCCCATCCGATCCTGGCCGGCATATTCGTGCTGCGCCTCCACATAGGCGTTGCACACATTGATAGCGCCCATTTCGTCGCTGCCGATGCGGCGGGCAAAGATCTCATCCCTGCCTGCGGCGGTATCGAAGCGCCATTGGCCGCCCTGTTTGACGAGCGGAATGGGAAACGGCCAGCCGTCGGCGCCCAATTCCAGCGTGGCGTTGGAATCGGAGTTGCTGATCAACTGCGTTTTTTCCTTCAGCCGTTGCACGAACATTTTGAATTCTTCGGTGGCCTGGACGACATCGGGCGAAATCAATTCATGTCCTGCCGGCCCGAAGATTAAATGGATGACGTTCGTGTCGTTATTTTGGGCCGCTGCCACCAAAGCCTTGAGCGCCTCGTTCGGTGAATTGAAAGTCTGCTCCTCGGCGGCAGAAACACAAATTGGCAGTGCCAAAGCCAATCCGAACGCCGCCATCCGAACCTGACACCACCAGGTGAGCAAGTTCATTTTCGTCGGCAATATATTCTTGAAAGTCATAGGAGTAAGGAATTAACGCCTGCCACCACCGCGGGCACCGCCACTACCACCGCGGCCACCGCCACCAGAGGCGGAACGGTTGACCGTCTGGATGCTCTGCCGGCCGCGATTGCTATAAGCCCTCGTAACGCTCGAACTGTGGATGCCAGCGAATGCCCCGCTTGATGCCGGCCGGCTGATAAACCGGCACATAAATCACCTGTGGATCAGCCGGAACAATTTCAATGTTGCCGCCGTCAGCAACCACCTGTTGCTGCGGGGAGGATTGCAGGTTGCCTAATTTGGAGGCCGACGCGCGGAGACGTTGGATGGAGATCATCACGTCCGGTTGTTGATTGACAAATGCCTGTCCGAGCTCCGTCGTCCAAGCCAGGTTATCATCCATCCATTTCAGCACATTGGTGTATCGGGCCATCGCCCTGATGCTGGCGTCCCACGGCTGCTGTTCAATCTGGTTGGGGTCGCCGCCGCCGCTGACATAGCGGTCGGCCAGCACGATTTGCGTGGGGAAGGTGGACGCCGGCAGCATTTGGGCGATCAACGGGTCGGGATAAAGGGCAATTGGACCGAGCAACTGGTCAAGCTGCGCGGCAGGAAGCGGTTGGTAGGCTGACATCGGGGGCGGAACCGCCGTTTGTGCCAGCATCGGAGGGGCCGTACCAGTCAGCAGACATAGTAAAACAGGGATTTCAAGTAATGGCTTCATCGGGATATTGGTATTTGACCAGGCCCATTGTTTCTCACTTATGCATGAACGTCACGCCCTCTCTCATAGCCGCCGCCGAAGACATACACATCAGGCCCCGGCACCACCACCGCGCCGCCGTAATGTCCGCCCACATAACCCACACATCCCATCAAGGCCGCCAATAGCGCAATCCCCAGCCCAGTCCTGATTAGGTCAACCGGACTGTTCGCGTCGTTCACGCGGACCGTCAAGTCCTTTTCCTGTGTAATTTTCATATACGATAAGATAACCCCGGAAACCCTGCCGTTGCTATTGGGGATTCACTCCACGCGGTGGCCAGGACCAACGCGCGGCGGCTGGCTCGGGCGCCAGCGGCCAACCGCCGCACCGTGCATTTTGCAGGGCGGACGAGGGGGTTGGATTTGAGGTCTCTGATCGGTTTTTGGCCACAGCGAAGGCCAGCTCCCCTCGGAGGCCGTTGATCATCCCGATTCAGGAGCATTTTTTTACCTTGATTTGGTTTGATTTGGTTTGATTTGGTCGGATTCAGTTTGATTGGGACTGACCGAAGGGGGCTTGGATTGGTCTGCCAGGGGCTTTCGGCCAAGCGCCTGGGGCGGCAGGCCCTTTTGGGTCTCGATTTTCCAATACGGGTGCTCATATTGTTTTAGCGGCGGCGGCGGCGAATGCCCGGGGACCGGTGTGGGGCCGGGCGAGGCGGACAGAACGGCGTCGTTTCATGGTGGCGACTATATAGCAATGCTACATAAGCTGTCAATGGAAAAATGGGGTGTAGGCGCAGGGCTGCTCTAAACTCGGGTTGCCGGGGGAGGCGCAAGCGCGCAGCCCTGAGATCCGAAGGCCGACGCTCCTTCGCTAAAGCTACGGCGGGCCTGGGCCTGGCGCGCCAAAGCGCGGGGCGCGACGGCGGGAGTCCGAAGCCCGAAGGAAATCCGAAGTGCGAAATCCGGAGGGGAATGCCTCCTCGCTCGCGGGTTGCCGGCCGCCAAAACTCCGGCGTCATTTTGCCCGGGTCATTTTGCATAGGCTCCTGAGCAAAAGTTCAGCGGGCGTTCCGATTCAAAAAACGAAAACGCGGGTTCGCGTCAGTTTGCGAAGATGGTCTGAAGAGCAGTGGCAAGGGCCGGTTCAAAAGGATCGGGGAAATAACGTTTTTTCCGCTTGACCGGTGGCCTAATGGCTGCCGCCTTTCCCGCCGCCGGTTTAGGGTACATCCTGGCTGCGATTCCGGCCGCCCCGTTCGCTTAAGCCTTTCACGGTGCCTTGTTCGTTCGGCGCGGCGCGCCGCGCACCGGCTGTCGGCCCGAGTCTGATTCCACGCCGAGGCAATCGGCACCGCCCCCCTCAAACCACTGTTGACTTTCTGCGCCCTCCGTGGAAAGACTCGTGCCGACATGCACAAGCGGCTACAAACCTCCCGACTTGACGGCGAGATCGCCGTCGCTGAGGTCTTTCTCGAAGAACTCCTGACGAACCCACCGCTCCTGGCATGGCAGGACTTCCTCCTGAACCCGCGCCGCCTTCGGGGAAGCGACTTTCTGATGCGCTGGTCGCAGGGCGTGTGGAGTGAACAGCGGCTCATTGACGCCGTCAAAGCAACCGGCGAGTTCTTCGCCGTGCCTTACGGGCCGAGCGGGACAGCACCGACAGGAGATGTGCGGGCTTTCGAGCTGTACTTCGAGCGGCTTGAAGCGGCGGGATTAGGCGACATCAAGCGGCCGGATCTGCTGATTTTTGCGCAGGGGTCGGCGGAGAAAGTCCAGCGCGACATAGAGGCGCTGGGCGGTCCCGCTGAACTGCCCTTCACGCGCGAAAAGGACGAGCGGATCGCGCGCCTAGTGCGGGCCGCAGTCCTGGCAGTGGAGTGCGAGAACAGCCTGTGGCGGGCGCGGAGCATGCCCGACTTCCACTCGCCGCTGAAGCCGCAGCGGCGGCTTGGCGGGCGGCTCGGCCTGCGGAAGAACGCCGTCCTTCCGACGATCATCATCAAGGAGGAGGACCGCTCCCCCTTGCGCGCGTGGCAGGAGCAGCATGGCCTACCCATTCATGTGTGGCACGTCTTTTACGACCGGGCTTACGGCATTGCGTTCGATCGGGCGGAAGAGCTGGTGGTTGCAGGCGTAACCGAGCCCACGCTGCAGGTCTTCCAAGCTCCTGGCGGGGCTACGACGAGCAAAACGATTTACAAGCGCTACTATCACCACGGCTACCCGCTGGGCGAGAGCGTGGCCGACCCGGAGCTAGTGCCGGACTGCATCGAGGACAGGAATGGCCACATCCTGCCATACGTACGCTTCAGCGGCGGCTCCCTGGCGCTACTGCCAGGGGCGCTGGACGTCTTGCGGCAGGCCGCTAGCTAACGGAGCCGAGCCATGCAGCAACTTCCGTCGAGCGGACTGGCACGAGAGGCCCTGCGCGAGAAGGGCCAGTTCTGGACCCCAACCTGGCTTGCGAGGGTCATGGCATCCTGGGTTACCGCATGTCGGCCCCCTGTCCTCTTTGACCCCGCCGTCGGCCCGGGCACGTTCTTCGCGGGTGCCCGGCAGGTTGGGTTTGCCGGGGACTTCGCCGGGTTCGAGTTGCATGGGTCTGCCCTGACTGAGAGTTACACCCTCGGCTTGCCGGCTTCAGAACTGCGGGGACGTCACCATCGGGGATTTTATCCGTAGCCGGCTGCTGACAACCTTCCCGGCCATCGTGTCGAACCCGCCGTACATTCGGCACCACCGACTAAGCGTGAAGCAGAAAGGGGAACTGCAGCTCCTTGCGCAAAGATGCCTCGGGTTTACCCTGGATGGGCGGGTTGGCCTGCACTTGTACTTCCTGCTTAAATGCCTCCACCACCTTGCTCCTGGCGGGCGATTAGCCTTCCTCCTCCCGGCGGACGTGTGCGAAGGCGTCTCTTCGCGCGCGGTCTGGAGCAGTCTGGCCGCCAGGTTTCGCCTCGACGCCGTCCTTACGTTCGAGGAGCAGGCCGCCCCGTTCCCGACCGTTGACACGAACGCCATGGTGTTCCTGTTCTCGAACCTTGCCCCGATCCCCCGAGTCCCCTGGCTTCGCGTGCGCGAACCGAACCCCGCGGCGATCCTGCAGGCACTTGGACTAATGGAAGGACCCGGTGTCGGGCTCACAGGCGGTGCGGTGACCACGCAGGTCCGCGAGCTCTCTGAGATCCTCAGCACCGGCTTATCGCGCCCGCCGCGCCCGACCGGGAGCCGTGGCGTTCCGCTCTCACTCTTTGCGCGCGTGGTCCGCGGAATAGCAACCGGAGCAAATGAGTTCTTCTTCCTCACATCGAGGCAGATCGTCGAATATGGCCTCGATAGGCGCTTCTTTCGGCGCGCCATCGGACGCACCCGTGACTGCCCGGACGGCACCCTCACCGCGAGCCTGCTAGACGCCCTGGACGCCGCCGGTCGGCCCACCTGGCTCCTGAGTCTTGACCGCCAGCCCAGGGAAAAGTTGCCAGCACCCTTGTCAGCCTACATCCAGCGGGGCGAAGACGCGGGCTTGGCTCAACGTGCCTTGATCAGGACCCGGACACCCTGGTACCGCATGGAGCACCGGGAGGAGCCTCCGTTGCTCTTCGCCTACCTCGGGCGTCGCGATTGCAGGTTTGTGCTCAACCGCGCTGGAGTCGTTCCGCTTACCGGATTCCTGTGCGTCTATCCTCGGGACAGGAGCGAGCGACACCTGCGAAACCTATGGCAGGCCCTCAACCACCCGGACGCGCTCGCCAACTTGGCATTTGTCGGCAAGTCCTACGGTGGTGGCGCACTGAAGGTGGAGCCGCGGCAGTTGGACGGTCTTGAGATTCCCCAGCACGTGCTCGACCGCTCCGACATGGTTGTGACCGTCGTGCCCGAGCAGCAAGAACTGCTCGACCAAGCGTAGCCTTCGGCGTAGCCCGGCATAGCCTCTGACGAGAAACCTCCGGCTGGTCGGGCGGAGCGGAGGCGCAATGGAGTTTAGACCAATGGCTTCCTTTGTATCAGCCCTTTCGAGCATCGTGGCAAACAGCCGTCGGGTCATGCCGATGTTTCCTCGGCCCCCTCCATTCATTCCTTACCGCGGGCTTTCCCCAGTACGGCCGGAAGCCAGCCTTGTCATCCTGCGACCTTCCGTACGCCGTCCGGGCTTCGTTTGACGCAGGACCTTTCCCTATTCCGAATCGGGACTTCTGGCCATTTATCTAGGCGTCTGGAACCGCGGCTGCACCCACAGGCCCTTGGCTCAGCGCGGTTTATCATGTCCGCGCCCGCAGTCGCTACCACTGCCTGGATGCGCCAGCCTGACGAACTCCGTGCATCTTGGCTTTCTCAGCTTGCCGTGGCCGGTCCTTGCCCTTGTGGGGCCGTTCGCCTCGCCTTGGGCGTCGCCCGAGCGCATGAAGGAGTTGGGGGAGCAGGTGTGTTTTCCGCACGCGCCGGACATCTGCGTTGAAGTTCTGTCGCCGGGCAACACGGAGGCCGAAATGAAGGAGAAAATGGCGCTCTATTTCGATGCGGGCGCCAGAGAGGTCTGGCTCTGCGCCCGGAGCGGCACGATGAGTTTTTTCCGGGCCGGCGCCGCCCGGCCCTGGCCATCCTCGGAATTGTGCCCCCAGTTCCCGCGGCAGGTTGAGTTGCGTTAGGCTCTGGAATCCAGAGGGCTTGACTGTGGGCTTATGTGGTAGGATAATCCCACCATGACTGTAAAAGCAGACAACAAACGCCGTGTGGTCTTGCCATCCGCCAGGGCTGGGGATTTGTTCGAAGTGCAGGTTCTGGGAGAGGGCAGGCTGACTTTGACGCGGCTGGAACCTATTCAGGACAGGCCGGCCCGGGGACGGCTTGAAAAGCGCGGAAAATATACCGTGCTTGTGACTGAGAGCGCCATAAACGATGCAGCCCTGAAAGCCGCGCTGGCAGAATTTCCATGAAGTACCTCTTGGACGTCAATGTTCTGTTAGCTGGTGTCATGGCCAAGCACCCTCAGCACGCGGAAGCCTTTGCATGGCTGCACGGGAAGAGCATTGTGCTGTGTCCGCTGGCCGAGTTGGGATTCCTGCGCATCAGCACCAACAGAAAGGCAGTCAACGTCCCGATGGAACAAGCCCGGGAAAGTCTCGCGCGGTTTTCGTCGGAGCGAAGCGCACAGCGGATTTGCGATGATCTGGCCCCGATGGACTCCAAACCGAGAGTATCCGAGGAGGTGACCGATTGTTATCTAGCCGATCTGGCTAAGAAGCATGGGCTGAAGCTGGCCACGTTTGATAGGCGCATCAACCATCCATCGGTTGAACAGGTTTCAACAAACCTGCCCGGGCGGCCGGCCCCCTGAAACCTGGTTTCAACTGACAAAGGCGTAGCGCCCAGGTCCCGCGAGCGCCCCGAAGCCGGAGATGACGTCGAACAATTCCTCGTCAATGCCACCCTGACGTAAACGGTGGAATGCGCCGTGAGGATTCTCCAGCAATTCACCGATGTTTCTATCGGCGAGTTCCATCGCCAGGCGGCTCGCGTTCGGGTTTACTTGTTGAGCAGATCAAATGCCGCCCGCTTTCAGGTTTCTGGCGTGCGGGAAGGTGAACGCCGGGGCTTGCGACGCGAGGGCGAGACCGAAATTGAGCATCGCTTCGTTGCCGGCGGGTTCCACGGCGATCGGCCTGAGAAACAGGTTCACCGTTGTCGCCTTGAGGCCGCCCACGAGGTTTTGCCAAAGATTGCCGGGCGATTGGCCGCGACCGTAGTCCAGGCGGAGGGTTGGCCCGGCCGATTCAGGGGCCGGGCCGGTCCCGCCTTTTTCCGTGGGTGGAACCGATGGCGCGCCAGCCAGCCGCGAGGCCGGAGTGAAATACCCAATCAGCAACAGCAGACCGAGGATGACTGCGGCCAGGCCCGGTGGCCTTGAGCCGGCTCCCACCAGGCATACCTCCGGCTTCGTCGGAGGTCGCTGGCAGGAGGTTCTCACTTTGTGTTTCATAAAGGGAGAATGGGCTGGGCAAGGTCAATCGCCCGCCCCGGCCGGAGCCAAATGGTGCGGGGGACTCTGCTCGACCGCTGCACTGGTCAACTTGACGAACACCGTGGACTCCTCGTAACTAATCCGGCCAATCTGGTTCGCCGGTATCTCCACCTCTTTGCCGGAAAACCGGTGGCCGGTTTTGATGACCAGTTCCCGAATCGCCCAGCTCTGATCGTCCATCATAAAATCACAGATGTGGCCGACCACCCCGTCGGTTGCCTGGAGGTGGTAGCCGTTCACCGCCTGGGTGCTCTGCAGGTGAACATCGGCGCTTTCGGTGGCACGGCCACTCGCAGTGGCCAAGTCGCCCGGGAGCGGTCCTGGTGGCATCTCCAAAATCGGGAAGCCGCTCATGCCCCACAACCCGCTGCCCTCCCAGTAGTAGGGCCAGCCGTAATATCGGTAATACTCCTCTTCGTATTGTCGCGACACAGGCTTGTGCGACTCGATCAAAGGGCTGTCCTCAATCTGTTTCCGGGTCAGATTCACGAGCAGGAGTTTCCCGGCCTGATGAAGGCTGCCCAAGGCATGGGGAGAGATGAGCACCTTGCGCCCCGGCAACCAGGAACCCGTGTCCGCAACCAGGTAACGCACCACCCAGTTCTGATCGTCAAAATAAAAATCCTTCACATGGCCGATTTCGCCATCAGACGCGCCGAGTTTGTCTCCGTAAAGCTGCTTAACACTTCGTAACATAAGTCTGTCTTTCTTTCATGATGTTAACCTTCGTGTGGCGGCTATGCCGGTCTGGTGTCCGCCGAGAATTGCCTGGCAAAGGCCAGGAGATGGTCGGCAATTTCCTGATTGGCCCGATCTTTGGTTATTTCGCCGCGGCCAAAGCGCTCAAAGTGTCTGGCGATGATGGACGCGGAGCGAATGGAGTTTGAGGAGGCGACGGATACCGCGTTGTTCAGGCTCAGGCACCAGGGCGTGAGGGCCAGAGCTTCCAGCAGATCGGTTGCGGCGAGGTGCGCATCGACCTTGGCCTTGTCTTGTTGATCGGCCTCGAATAGTTTGGCGCCGTAGGGCTTGCCGCCGAATTGCGCGTTAAGCTTGTCGAGCCGATTCCTGAGTTGTGCTTCCTCCGCCGCGGGCGAGCCGATGAAGGCCCGTTCCAGACGCCTGAAAGAGTGGAAGGCCTCGCAGTAATCCCGGTTTTGCAGCAGGTGCTCGAAGATGGGCACGCCGAAGAGGCCCTGCTGCATCATAAAGGACATCAGGTTATCGCGGTCCACTTCGGCTCCCAGAATGAACAGAGCGGTGGAGAGGAAAGAGCGGCTATGCTCCTTGCTGCCGGTAAGTTCGTCTGCCAGCGAAACAACTCCCCGGGGGGCGCTGGATGGCAGCGCGAACCCCAGCATCTGCTCGAAGAGCGCCCTGAAAAGCCGGCAGGTCAACGGCGTGTTGCCTGAAAACAGGGTTTTCAAGTCGACGAGCGAGGCTTCCCGCTCGGCCTTGGGCTGTGCCGGAGCCGTTGCATTCTCGAAGTCCACGCCGGAGACTAACCCGGTGAGAAGCACCCGGGAGTTGTCGAAGACCCGAGCGACATGATCGGTCACCGAAGGCTCTCCCCAAATCATGACGAACCTCTGGGCGCCGATCAGGGCCGCAATGGTCTCAGCGTCATTGAACACGGCCTCCTCTACGCCGACCAGTCTGCTCGTTTCGCACAGACCTTCCTTCAGCGTCCGTTGGTTGGAAGACGTCGGGAGCCTCCTTTTCAACTCTGACGTGTTCTCAAGCAACTTCAGGCAGTTGTGCAAGGTCTTGAGCGTGACTGCAGACATAATGCTATCTTTTAGTTCGTTCTTCTTTTGTAGCTAATGGCGGGCCAACCTGACGCCCGGCCCTCCAGGCTCTTGAATTCAGGCTGATAAAGGTGCTCGGGGTCGCTTTTGGCGTGCGGCGAACAGATGGCAACGGCATTGCAGCTTGCACGACCACCGCCGCCGCACCGTGCATTTCGCAACGTGGCTCGGCGGCTTGGATTGGCTCCGAGAACTCTTTTGGTGGATCGTCTTCCGACCCATGCCACGCGAATTGCGGACGGCGCTTGTTGCTGGCAAGGAGGTTGCGGCTTCGTTGGGGGCGGCCCTGTCGAGTTGAATTTCCAGCCACGGCCAGACCGGGGCGTTGGTGGCACGCCATACGCTAAAGGCATGGCACAGGCATGGGTGGGTCTCAAATGAAAGGCGCCCCGATTGCTGTCAGTAAATGAAAGTAAACTTATGTTAGGAACTGTTTTAGTGGTTCTGCTCGTTCTGATGTTGCTCGGCGCACTCCCGAGGTGGCCGCACAGCCGGAATTGGGGTTATTACCCCAGCGGCGGACTGGGCTTGGTTCTGACTATTCTGGTTGTCCTGCTTTTGCTGGGCAGAATCTGAGCAGCGGCAAGCTCATCTCTTGCTTTCGCCCTAGGCAGGGCCGTTGACAAAGTCACCGAAACGGGCTCCATTCGCTGACCGTAGGAGACGACGTAAGGAGTCGCTGATCAATGGTGTCCGAGGGGAGCAGGCTTTCGCCGTGGCTAAGAATCGATCAGAGACTCCTTACGTCGTCTCCTGCAATGGTTTGCGGGGAACTTTGTCACTGGCCCCGTCGCCCCGGGCGCATCGGGGACTTCCCCGATAGACAGTTTGGATCAAAGGGCAGATATTGGCGGTTACAGATCATGACACGCAGATTGAGCGCGTTGTCAGGACGATACCTGGCCGCGTTGCGAAAACACCTGAAGCAAAGCCCGCGCGCCAGCCTGGAACCGGCACGGGGACTGGGACGGCAAGCCGCGGCCATCGGGTTGGAGGTGCTGGACGTGGCCAGGATTCACGAGCGGGCACTCGCCACGCTGGAAGCACCCGGCAGCAAAGATGGGATCATCGAGCGGGCGGACATTTTCTTTGCCGAGACCATCACGCCGCTCGAGGAGACTCATCGCGCCTCAGTCAAGGCCAGGGCTCGCTTGAATCGACTGAACAAGATGCTGGGCCGGCGCACATTGGACCTGGCTGCGTCCAACCGATCCTTGAAACAGGGAATCGCCCGGCGCAAGACTGTGGAGGCAGCCTTCAAGAAGAGCGGGGAGCACTACCAAACACTATTGGAGGAATCACTTGCCCTGCAAGAACATTTGCAGCACCTGACGCACCGGGTTCTGTCGGCGCAGGAGGACAAGCGAAAGAAGATCGGCCACGAGCTGCGGGATGAAATTGCCCAGACTCTGTTGGGAATCAAGGTCCGATTGTTGACGTTGAAGAAGGAGGCTGCGGTCAAGGGCAAGGGGTTCAAGAAAGAGATTGCCAGCACGCAACGGCTGGTGTACATGACGGTGAAAACCATAGAACGGTTCGCTCGTGAATACGGCAAACCCCATGAACCGCAAGTTGACCGGGCTATCGCGGCAATATCAGGCGGCGTTGCGAAAACACCTTAAGCAAGGTCCACGCGCGAGCTTGCAGCCAGCGCGGGGGCTGGGACGCCAGGCCATGGCCAGCGGGCTGGAGACGGTGGAGCTGGCCAGGATTCACGAGCAGGAGGAAGAGCGCAAGAGGATCAGCCGCGAACTGCATGACGTCATCGCCCAGGCGCAAATTCCGCTAATCGACCGCGCGCCGCGGGGGGAGAAACCGCGCTGATCGCGTTCGCCGGAACCAAGCTTTGATGATTATGAAACGAATTACCGTCCTGCTGGCCGAAGATCACCAACTCGTTCGAGAGGGCTTTCGGTCGTTATTGGAACATGAACCCGACATCGAAGTGGTCGGCGAAGCGGCAACCGGCCGACAGGCCGTGCAACGGACGCGGAAACTCCGTCCCGAGGTGGTGGTCATGGACATCGCGATGCCGCTGCTCAATGGGTTGGAAGCCACCCGGCAAATTCGCAAGGATTTTCCCGGCACGAAGGTTCTCGTTCTCTCCGCGCACGGTGATGACGCATACGTCGAGCAAGTGACCGAACTGGGCGCCTCGGGGTTTTTGGTCAAACAAACCTCCTCACAAAATCTGGCCACGGCGATTCGGGAGGTCCAAAAAGGAAACACCTTTTTCCGCCCTGCCATTTCCAAGCGTCTTAACGGTCACGACCGAAAGCTGCTCGGGCGAGCGGGACAACTCAAGAAGAGAAGAAACCGCCTGAGTCCGCGCGAGGCGGAGGTGCTCCAACTCATTGCCGAAGGCAAGCCCAACAAACAGGTCGCCGAGGAACTGGGCGTGAGCTTCAAAACGGTGGATAAACATCGGCAGCATCTCATGGCGAAGCTGAACATCCATGACGTCGCGGGCCTCACCCGCTACGCCATCAGTGCGGGCATCATCGAGAGCAGTGTCCGGGTAACGCTCGTCTAGCCCCGGCACGCGGTCGGGATTCTCACCCTCGCTCCCAAGAGTCCAGCCCCGGTGATGCCGGGGCGCCCGTGGCACGCCGCACGCTAAAGGCCTGGCACAGGCATGATGAGGTCACGTTGACGGTTGTCCGAGCGCTTCCGCGCGGCTGGCGCAGAGACAGGCGCCGAAGATGAAAACGCACCCGGAAAGATAAATCCACAGCAGCAGCGCCATGATCCCGCCAAACGCCCCATAGACCGCGTTCAACGTGGCGAAGTCCTTCAGATAGATTACGAACAGGCTCTCGCTCAGCCGCAAAAGAACCGTGGCGCACAGGGCGGCGGCCCAAACTTCGGCAAACCGGGTGGGGCGGCGCGGCGCGAGCCTGTAAAACAGGCTCAGGCTGAAGAATACCACCAAGAGCGGAATTAAGAAGGTTCCCAGGCCATACACTCCGGAATGGAAATCGCGCGCTGGGGAGAGCCAGCCCTTCGCCGCTTTGAGCAGTAGCGGCAACGGCAGGCCCAGGAGGACCGCACCTGCCGTGATGCTGAGCAGCGCCAGGCTCTTGAGCGGCAACCGCCACCAATTGTAAACCACAGTGCCCCAGGCGCGATTGGTCGCGCAGATGAGGGTGGTGAAGCATTGGAGAGCAGCCCAGGCCAGGATGAGAAAGGCGACTGCGCCCGCCTGCTCGCGCGCCTTGATCACACCGGCAATGATGCCAAATATTTGACGTTGCATCTCGCCACTAATCGGGACGTAGCTTTCCGCGCAGGCAATGACCGCTTTGCCGGCCCTGTCCCGGTCAACAAAAAACGAGGCAATCGTGACCACCAGGACCATCAAAGGAAACAGCGAGAAGAACGCATTGAAGGCGAACGCTCCCGCCCACTGGGCCCCGTCAATCCGCAAGAACTTCCTGACGGCGAGACACAGTATAACCCAGACGCGGCGAGTCTCCTGGCCAAGCCTGCCTGGCCTGCTTAAGGGCGCCGCGGGCCGGGGGCGTATCTTTCTGGCGACCATCAGCGGGTCTTGCTCGGGGGATGGCTCATTCATCCCGGTTCAGGGCATGAACTCGGTGGGGCGCACGCCCTCTCGCCGGCGAGCGGCGCGGTACCTGTGTTCGGATCATCTCTTTGACGGTTATCGGTCTTGAGATTCTGATCAAGTCCGTTTCCGGGGTGGATTCATCGTCCGAGAGCACCGTGACGGTGCCGTAACCCAGCAGACGTTGCAGGAACCCCTGATCCACCGCCACGTCTTTGACCCGATACAACTCCAATTCCTCGACATGCTTTGCCAACCAGCCGCGACGGACGAACAACCGTTGAGTGGTCAGGCTCATCGAGCACAGGAAGGGCGGCGGCCGCCGCTTCCCGTATCAACCGGGCCGTTGGGGGCCCCGCGCTGACGGGCCCCTGAGGGCCTGAATTCGACCTAGATTTTATTCACTACAGTCGGGCGAAAGTGAGTGCGATCGGGGTTTCGGCCTGATTTTACAGGGCTCCCAATGACATGCAGATTTCTCAAAAAACCGCTTGCTCGTCTCCGAGGTAGTGTATATAATAGTCACTACATGAGCTTCATTCGGAAGATCCGAAAAGGCGACCGCACTTACCTCGCCGAGGTCGAAACCCGCCGCGTCGAGGGCAAGGTGGTCCAGCGCTTTATTCGCTATGTGGGCAAGGAGGCTGACGGCCGCACCATCCTATCGACCTCCCTCTCGGAAGCCGAAGTCGAAGCCGTCAAACTCTACGGTCCACTGCTGGTGCTGCACCACCTCGCCACCGAAATCCAACTGCCCGAACTCCTGGGCGACTACAGCCAGGAAATCCTCAGCCTGGTCTATGCCCACTGCTTGGACTATCGGAGCCTTAACTACATGCCCAGTTGGTTCGAACGTACCGACCTGAACTTTCTTCTGGATCTGGAGGGCCTGACCGAAAGGCGCCTGGTGGGCGCGTTGGACCACCTGGAAAGCCTCGACGCGGAGGCCTGGCAGCGGCAGCTCTTCCAAGGGGTTTGCCACCAATACCGCCTGCGGCCCTCCGGTGTCATCTACGACGTGACTAACACCTACCTCTATGGCCGGCATTGCCCGCTGGGCAAACCGGGTCACGACAAGGAGGAGGTCAAGGGGCGGCCCCTCATCCAGGTGGGTCTGGGCGTGACCCAGGTCGAAGGCATTCCCTTGTTTCACAAGGTCTTCGACGGCAACGTCCATGATGCACGCACCTTGCACGACTTGGTCACCCTCTTTGCGAGCTACGGCTTGGAACCGGGGCTGTTCATCTACGACCGGGGTATCACCAGCGGGCGTAACATCAAGGACATCAAGCACTTGTACTGGGACACGCTCTGCGGGGTCCCCCTCAACGACGCCTTGAAAAAGTTCTGGCGCCCTTATGCCGATCCCCAGCTATTGATGCAACTGCCCTATCGGCAACGAGTGGGTTCGACCGTCTTTTACACCTGCCTGCGCCCCTACCAATTGGATGGGGTGCGCGGACGCTTGGCGCTGTGTTTGAACGAGCGTCACCAACGCGACGCCCGCGAATCCCGCCGCGATGAGATCCTCTACGCCCAAAACCTCTTGGCCCAAGGCAAGTCTATTAAACCCGGCCTGGAACGTTTCTTCGATGCCCGCGGCCATCTGCTGCCCGCCGTCTTGACCGAGGCCGAAGAGTTCGACGGCTACTCGTGCATCTTCTGTACCCGCTCCTTATCCGAGGACCAAATGCTTTCCCTCTATTTTGACAAGGATATTGTCGAAAAAGCCTTCCACAGTCTCAAGGGTATCACCCACCTGCGGCCGGTGCGCCACTGGCTAGCCGAGCGCGTGCATGCTCACGTCTTCGTCTGCTATTTGGCCTACCTGCTCTTGTCTTTGCTGCGCTATCGCTTGCGCCGTACGGACTTCACCGCGGAAGCCGCACTCCTGGAATTGGGCACGATGTATAAGGTCTATCTTCGGGACGCCAAGCGGGGTTTCAGGCTTTCCCGCGTCGTGGCGCTAACCAAGAAACAGGAAACCATCCTCAAGGCCATCAACAAGCGGCTCCTCCGGGCGCAGGATTAATGTAGTGATCACTTTTTAGGTCGAATTCAGGTGAGGGACGAGCATCGCTGCCTGGCACTTCGGGCATTTGACTCGCTGGCCGTGCGACGATTCATCGCCGGCGATGGTTTCATGACATTGAGGACATTCAAATTTGATCGGGTTCATACGTCAGGTGTAATCGACTCTCTCTAGCTAGCCACCTGCCAACCGATCCAGCTTGCCCCGGGGCATTGACAGTGAACGGGTTATAGGCTTTGAGCTCCGGACACACCCTTTCTCGGCCATGCAAATTGCACGTTATTGGCGCTCGACCCTTGCGTTCTGCACGGGATGCCGGAGAAATTCCGGCACCGAGCAAGGTGGCTAACTGATCGAGGCAGACGACTCCGCCGATGCGCCCGGTCTGCGGAGCCGCAGCAGCTTGAGATTGTCAAAGATGCTGTTTGACTCACTGGTGAGAAGTTCGCTGACGTGGGACATAGACGGGACCCGGTCGCAAACGACTTTGATCGAGACGAGGATCGGCACCGACAGCAAAGCTCCGGGCACACCCCAGAGCCAGGTCCAGAAGATCAGGAAAACAAAAATCACCACCGGATTGAGGGTGAACCGGCGCCCCAGCAACATCGGGGTAATGAAGTTCGCTTCCAGGAGGTGGAGCAGCAGATACCAGGCGGACGGAAGGAGTGCTTTCCAGAGCGTGTCGAAAGTGAGAAGACCGACGGTGCCCAGCAAGAAGATTCCCGAGACGGGGCCGAAGTAGGGAATAAAGTTCAGAATCGCCACGAGCGCTCCCCACATGGCGGCGTTGGGCACGCCCAGCCAGTAGAGGCTGCCGCTCACGAGAACTCCCAGGCCGAGGTTAATCAGCGAAACCGAGAAGAGGTAACTGGAAATCTTGTGCTGAATCTCATGGCTGATCTCGACCGCGCGCTTCTTGTCGCCCATGGTCGGCATCACGCGGACCAGTTTTTGCAGGAACAAGTCGCCCGAAGCGAGCATCAGGTAAAGCAAGACCAAAGTCTCCCCTGCGCCCACAAGGAAGGTCCCGGTCCAGTTAAATATGCCGGGCAAACGGCTGGGCTTGAGCTCTACCGATGGCGCTCGTTTTTGTTCCTCCTCCGTCGCGCCCAGGTTGTTCACCGCGGCGGCCGCCTGGCTGAAGCGCGCGGCGCCAGGGACAATTTTCTGAAGCCGTTGCCTTAACTCGGTCATGTGTTGCGGCGCTTCTTTCATCCAGGCCATCGCCGGGCGGCCCAATTGGGAAAACCCAATTCCGGCGGCGGACACCAGGAGGCCGAGCACGACCGCGGCGGAGAGCCCCGGCGGAATGTGGCAGTAAGACAACCAACGGATGAGCGGTTTCAGGGTCATCCCGGCCATACAAGCCAGGAAGACAGGCAAGACGACCGGACGGGCGAGATAAAGGAAGGCGACCACGCCGAGCGCAACTAAAGCGATTTGCGACAGGTGTCGCTTTGGCCGCCTGTGCCGTGTCCGGCTGAGCGGGCGGCGGCGGGCTGCCGGACGCAGCTTTAACCGGCGCATCGAGCGTCGCGGCTGCGGAGTCGGGAGGCTCAGGCGCCGTTGAAAGTTCATTTAGCTGTTTCATTCCGACCTTGTTTTTCACGGCGGGCGCGAAACGCGAACCAGATCGTCGAGGCCAGGCGCGCGCCGTTCAGAATCCTTTGGAACCAGGAGGACTTCGCGGTGGCGGGCGCGGGCGGAGGGCGACGCAAGGCCGTAACCCCGGCCACCAGCAACGCCGCCGACGAGGCCCAGGCGGCAATGGTTTTGGCCCGGTGGGCCACGTCGCGAGCCCGTGCCTCAGGGTCTGCCATTCCTCGGACAACTGGGCGCGGTTGAGTTCACTCTCCGCGATCAACAGTTGCTTGCGCAATTCGAGCGGGCTTACGTGAGATGTTTTTCCAAACATGCGCGGTCCTTTCGGAGTTGATCGAGGGTGGCCGGAAGATTCTGCCAGTCGCGCAGCAGCCGCGTGAGCCGCCAGTAAAGACAAACCGCCGCCGCCCCGTAGAGGCCGGTCAGCACCAGCAACGCCGCCAACCGGAGAAACTTCCCAGAACAAGACCACGATGGCGCCGGTGAGCGCCACGCCCGCGAGCAGGCCAAAGGCCGCCACGCCGAGGGCCAGCAGGATGGCGCGCAGGAGGCGCTCGCGCTCCTCCTGCACTTCCACCATCAACAACTCGAAGCGGTTTTCACCGATGGTCAATAGCCGTCGCGCGAAACGCTTCGACGTCTCGACGAGTTGCCCGGCGTTGCTGGGGGGCGGTTCCATGGTGGGATCAGTCGCCCTTGCAGGAGCAGCGGCGCGCGAGCAGATAGCCGATGATCGCCCCCACCCCGAAGGCGATGCCGATGGCTTGATAAGGATGCTCATGCACGGCCTCGTCGGCTGGCTTTGGCGCCTTCGACCGCCTTCTCGCGAACGCGGCCACAGATTTCCTTGCCGCGCTCCAGTGCGGCGGCAAGACGCTTGCGGGCTTCCGCGACTTTTTCTCCGGCCACGTCGGCGGTGGCGGCCATCAAGGCGCGCGCGTCTTCGGCGAGCGTGCCCATGTCATTGCTGGTTGCTTGTGTTTGTTTGTCCATAGTGTTTGGTTCTTTCAGGCGACCTTGACCTCGATTTGCTGCGGCTTGGGCTTTTCGGTCTTGGCCAGGTGAACGGTGAGCACGCCGTCTTTGAACTCGGCGGTGACCTTCTCGGGGCTGGCATCATCCGGGAACGAGAAGCTGCGCGCGAAGCTCCCGTAGGCGCGTTCGACGCGGTGGTACTTCTTGCCTTTCTCCTCCTTCTCGAATTTGCGTTCGCCCGTGATGGTCAGCGTGCCCTCTTCGGCGGTGACCTTCACGTCCTCTTTCTTCACTTCAGGCAATTCGGCCTTGATCAGGTACTCCTTGTCGTCTTCGCTGATGTCCACCAGCGGGGCCCATTCGGGCACCGCTATCTGTTCCTCCTGGCCCTCGGACAAGTGGCCCGGGGAACGGCTGAAAAGGCTGCCCAGACCGTGTCGCAGGGCTTCCAGTTCTTTTAACTGATTCCAACGTGTCAATGCATTCATGATTTCATTTCTTGTTGGCGGGTGTGGTTTTGGGCCGTCACGCCTGCCCGCCAACGATTCGGGCGGCGACAGTCACTCGCTCGCTTTCATGAGTTTTCCCTTTTCCTGTAGCTAGTCAAGGGCCAACTGAACGCCCGGTGCCCTAACCTCCTCATTCCACGCTGATTATGGCGGTTTGGTGTCGCTTTTGGTGAGCACTGAGGGAGGCAAAACCATTGCAACTTGCACGACCACCACCGCCGCGCGATGCACTTTGCACGGTGGACAAGAGGCTTTGATTGGCTCCCCGCAAATCGTTCGGCTGGTCGTTTTTCGAACCGTGCCAGCCAGAATTGCCCAAGGGCGGTTGTTGCTGGCAAGGGGGTTGCGGGTTTTTCGGGAGTGATCGCTGCGAGTTGAATTTCCAGCCAGGACCACGCCGGGGCGCCTGTGGCACACCACACGCTAAGGATAGGGCACATACGATGACCAATTTATGAAACATAAAAACTTACTCCTCGCTCTCCTCGCCATCTCCGCTCTCGCGGTGGGCTGCGGACAGTCGGAAAAATCCGAAACCGAAAATCGCGAGGCCACCGCGAAGCAGTTCGACAAGGTCAAAACTGAAGCCAAAGAGGCCGCGCAAGACATGAAGGACTACGCCTATGCGCAGAAAACCGAGTTTGTGGATAAAATGCAAGCCCAGTTGGCCGCACTCAATCGGGATCTGGACCAGCTCGCGGCCAGGATCGAGAAGTCCACCGATGCCGCCAAAGCCGAAGCGAAACCGAAACTTCAGGCGCTGCGCGGCCAGGCGGACAAATTGAACCAGCAGCTCGACAAGGCCAAGAACGCCACCGAATCCACCTGGAACGACGTCAAGGCCGGCGCCAGCAAGGCCTACGGCGAATTGAAGGACGGCTTCCAGCAGGCGCGCCAGTGGGTGAGCGACAAGATCGCGCCTTGAGCCACATAGCATCCACAGAGGCCGGTTATCGGCCTCTGGCAGTCAACAAATCAACATCAAAACGAAAGAAAATATGTTATACACAATTGCGGTAGTCCTGATCATTCTGTGGCTCCTCGGTCTGGTAACCAGTTACACGCTGGGAGGGGTCATCCATCTTTTTCTGGTGGTTGCGCTGGTCATGGTGGTGCTCAACTTCTTCGCCGGGCGCAAAGGAGCATGAGCATTATGAACAAAATCATTTCTCTGGCTCTGCTCGTGGGCGGCATTGTCCTCATCGTTATTGGCATCAATGCCACGAACTCATTCAGTTCGGACGTTCTCGAGGTTCTTTACGGGATCGCCGAGCGATAAAGCCGTTTGGATGCTCATTGGAGGCATCGTTGCGGCGGTGGCCGGGCTAGCGACGCTGTTGCGCAGTCCAAAGCATACGTAACTCACCTTCCAACATGCATGAGCATATTCATTAAACGCATCGTTCTGCTGTTGTTCCTCACCGGCTCCATGGCTATTGTCGGGGTGGGCTGCAACACTGCCCGCGGCTTTGGCAAGGACGTTCAAAACGCCGGCGAAGGCATTCAAAAGACCAGTCAGCGAATTGAGGACAAACGCACGGCGGAGCCTGGCTACAATCATATCACGGACCAGCGTATGGAAGACAGCCGCACGGCTGAGCGTGTTCGGGAAGCCCTGGCGGCAAGCGCTGATTACAAATACGACGGAGTAAAGGTTACAGCCTGTGACGGGGTTGTCCAGTTAAGCGGCTTTGTTAACACGGGCGCTCAGAGGAACAGTGCCGGAGAAGTCGCCAGCAAAGTCCTGGGCGTGAAAAGTGTCGAGAATAAGCTTACGGTCAAAGACTGAGCGATTTGAAGCAGGAGGGCATCGTGCGCACCATGAGTCAGCTATTCTCCGGCTTGCGGGTCCGCCTGGCGGTGCTGGTGGTGCTGGCTTCGCTCCCGCCGGTGGTGCTGACCCTCCACATTGCACGGCAAGAGCGGCGGGCCAAGATCACGGCTTTGAGGCAACGTTCGCAAGACATAATCAAGCTTTCAGCCCGGAAGGACGAGGAGGTGATCCTCGGGACGCGACAACTGCTGCGCGTGGTGGCGGCGTCTTCACAAGTGCAAATCGGGCCGTTGGGGCGAGTGCAATGACTTGCTGCGCACGCTGTTCGCAGACTACCCGCGCTATGCCAATCTGGGAGTGATTAAGGCCAACGGGGATGTCGTGGCCAGTGCCCTCGCAGTGACAAACACGCCCAACCTGGCTGACAGTCCCTACTTCCGACGCGCCCTTTCGTCACGTGCCTTTTCCATCGGCGACTATGAGGTCGGCCGCATTTCCGGCGCGCGCACCGTCAATCTTTGCTATCCGGTTCTCGATCGTTCCGGCCAGGTCCGGGCCGTGGTCTTGGCCGCGCTGGATTTGGACTGGCTCGACGCTTCGGATTATGCGCTCCAGAAGCTGTTGCCCGACGGGGCCACTTGGACCAGGATCGACACGAACGGGACGATCCTCGTTCGTCATCCTGCGTTGGGAAAGCGGCTGGTTGGGGAGCCACTGCCGGAAAAGCCGCTGTTAAATGCCTTCCTGACTCAAAAAAACGGCGTCATGGAGGCGGCGGACCCGAAAGGAGTTCGGGTTTTCTATGATTTCACGTCCACCCGCAGCGCGCTGCTGGCGGGCGACGTGATCGGGATCCTGAGTATCCCAGCGAAGGTCCTCTTTGCCGAACCAGACCGGGTGATGATGGGCAATCTGACGTCGGTGGGGATAGTGGCCGGCTTGCTCCTTGTGCTCGGCTGGATGGGCAGCCGTTACCTGATCTTGCGCCCGATCCAGGCGCTGGTGAAGTTCACCGCGCGGCTGGCCGCGGGGGATCACAGCGCCCGCACTGGCTTGCCCCGCGCGCGGGATGAATTGAGACAACTGATGCTTTCCTTTGACCAGATGGCCGAGGCATTGCAGCAGCGCGAAGCGGCGCGCCAGCGGGCCGAGGGAAGACTCAAGGAATCCCGCCAAAGACTTGAAGTGCTTTCCCGCCGGCTGGTGGAAGTGCAGGAAACCGAACGCCGGCACCTCGCGCGGGAACTCCACGATGAAATCGGCCAATCCCTCACCGTCGCCGAACTGAACCTGCAAGCGATGCTGCAATCGCCGGGCACCGACGCCCTGGCGCCGCGCTTGAAAGAGAGCCTCGAGGTGGTCGAGCGCGTGCAGGAACAAGTGCACGACCTCTCGCTGGACTTGCGCCCGTCCATGCCCGACGATTTGGGTTTGGAAGCGGCGTTGCGCTGGTACACGGAGCGGCAGGCGGTGCTGGCGGGCCTGCAGGCCGAAGTCCGGGCCGAACCCTTGGGGCAGCGCCTGGATGCGATGATCGAAACCGAATGTTTCCGCGTGGCGCAGGGAGCCCTGACCAACGTGGTGAAGCACGCCAAGGCGCACACCGTGACCGTGGAATTGAGCAAGAACGATGACGATGAGCAACTCCATTTATCTGTGCGCGATGACGGCGTCGGTTTTGATGTGGCCAACGTTCGGGCACAAGCCGTGCGCGGCGCCAGTCTGGGCCTGTTGAGCATGGAAGAGCGCGCGACACTGGCGGGCGGCGGGCTGGAGTACGATTCCACTCCGGGCCGAGGCACCGAAGTCCACGCCTGGTTCCCGTTAAAATGGGCACATCCCGCAGTCTTGATCGGAGCTATATGAACACTTCCAGTAATTTGAACACCTCGATCAAACAGATGCGGGTCCTGCTGGCCGACGACCACACCCTCGTGCGGGCCGGCATCCGGTCGCTGCTGGAAAAGCTCCCGGCAGTTGAGGTTGCGGGTGAGGCCGGTGATGGCCGCGAGGTCCTTGACCTCATCAAAGCGCAGCAGCCGGACGTGGTGCTGATGGATATCTCCATGCCCGGCCTCAATGGCCTCCAAGCCCTGGCGCGCATCACCAGGGACTTCCCGCAGGTGCGGGTGATCATTCTCTCGATGCACCCGAACGACGAGTACGTATTGCAGGCCTTGAAATCCGGCGCGTCGGGCTACCTGCTCAAACGCGCCGCGACGGCCGAATTGCTGGCGGCCCTCAAAACCGTGGTTGGCGGCCAAATCTACCTTAGCCGGGAAATCGCCAGCCAGTTCCTCAAGAAGTTCCCCCTGCAGCACATCGCCCTCTCCACCGGCCCGCTCGAGCAGTTGACCTCACGCCAGCGCGAGATCCTCCAACTGCTGGCCGAAGGCCAAACTACCAAGGCCATCGCTCAGATCCTGAAACTCAGCGAGAAAACCGTCGAGTACCATCGCGCGAAGTTGATGGCGCGCTTGAACATTTTCGATATCCCAGGACTGGTGCGCTTCGCCTTGCGGACCGGATTGGTCGCGCAAGAAAGCTGACCACGGGCCGAAGGTCCTTCTATGCACGGCGCAACCAAGGAATCTCCTAGTGGCGCCAAGGAACTCCTTAGTTGCGGCCAGACCTTGCGTGACGTAACAGTACCCCATGTGGATTCTTCACGGACTGGGACTAGCGACACTTCCCTTGTGGGCCAGCAACACGCCGCCGCAGTCGGCAACGTTGGCGCGGGATCCCAGCGACCCTTCGGCCGGCGTAACAAGTCATTCCATTTGCCACGCCCTGAGAGCGCGGCGAGCTGTGCACAAAGCACGTGTTCTCAGCAGGTCGGGGCGTGTGGCGGGGAGCATCGGCCTTGCCCTCGTCGCAGTTGCGCTGTTTCTTTTTGCGTCCGCCCGGGGTGAGAGCTACGTCTTGTTCTGGAATTCCAGCATCTCTCCAGACGTGGTCGGGTACAATCTGTATTACGGTGGGGCTACCCAGACCTATACGAACAAGGTGGCGGTCGGCAGCGTAACCAACGCTACCATCTCGGGCCTGCTTTCCGGGGCCGATTACTTTTTTGCCGCCACCGCCGTTGACAGCGTGGGTCTGGAGAGTGATTTCTCGAATGAAATCTACTACCAGGTTCCAGCCAAACTGGTCGTAACGGCGGCCAACCAGTTGCGGACGTATGGGGCCGCGAATCCGACTCTGACCGGCACCGTGACCGGGTTGCAGAATGGAGACAACATCACCGCCACGTTCAGCACGACTGCCACACCGGGCAGCCCGGTGGGGACATACAGCATCGTGCCGACCCTCATCGACCCGGGCGGCAAGCTGACCAATTACAGCGTAACGATCAACAACGGCACGCTGACTGTGAACAAGGCCGCCTTGACCATAACTGCCGTGAATACGAGCAAGCTCTACGGCGCGCCGGTGCCGGCCTTGACGGCCAGCTACAGCGGTTTCGTCAACGGGGACACCGCCAGCAGCCTGACCACGCCGCCGACCTTGACTACCACGGCGACGGCGGCCAGCCCCGTGGGCAGCTACTCGATCACCGCCAGCGGCGCAGCCAATCCCAACTACAGCATCAGCTATAACAGTGGCACGCTGACTGTGAACAAGGCTGCGCTCACGATCACAGCCGTCAACAAGAGCAAGCGCTACGGCGCGGCGGTGCCGGCCCTGACGGCCAGCTACAGCGGTTTCGTCAACGGGGATACTGCCAGCAGCCTGACCACGCCGCCGACCTTGACCACCACGGCGACGGGGCCAGCCCCGTAGGCACCTATCCGATCACTGCCAGCGGCGCGGCCAGCCCGAATTACACCATCAGCTATGTCAGCGGCACGCTGACCGTGAACCGCGGCGTGCGCGGGATGATTGATGCGAGCGCCACGCGGATCGCGAACACGGCCGCCCCGCCGATTATTGTCAATGTTACGCTGGACGCCGGGCCGACCAATGGCACGATCACGCTTACCTGGAGCGCGACGGCGGGGCAAACCTATCAAGTGCAGTACAAGACGAATTTGAGTCAGCCGGATTGGACCAATTTGCTCATCGTCACTGCCACCAATTCCACGGCGACCGTATCCGATGCCCTGAATGCTTCCGCGCAGCATTTTTATAGAGCAATTTGGTTGCCATGATCCAGGCAAAGCGAGGAAAACAAACTCGATCTGCGCGTCACCAGCTTCGAAACGAGCGACAAGATGGCGGAGCGCCAAATCTCGCAAAAAGTGCGTCGGCACTATTTGACGCCAGGAGCATGAAGGAACCGTTGTCCGGGAAAAGGATCGGCCTGGAGGCCTTGCTCAGCCGAGTGACTACGGGCGCAACGGTTGACGGCCGAGTGTTGGCAGCACGCTTGTGCTGCTCAGTTCCGGAATGGCGGCCGTGTTTGCCTTTGGACGGCGGTTCTCGTGCCCGGTTTAAGGGCTTGTTGGCGGGGCGGGGCGGGAGGACGCGGCCCCTCCGAGCGCGCCGAAACGCGGCTCAGGGGGTGGTGAGCCAATAGAACCGGCAGCCGGTTGGCGCCGGGTCGGACACGGTCACCAGTCGTGCCACGGGAGCGGGGGTCGCAGCCACGGTGGCCAAGGTTGCCCAGCCGCTGCCCGGCGAGTCACGATATTGCACCGTGTAGCTCTGCCCGGCGAGGGCGGTGAATTGCAGGCAGACCTCCCCTTGGGGGCCGAGCCAGGACCGCAGTGCCTGCCGAGTGGCGACGCGGTAGAAGCACATCGCGCGCGGCGTGGGAGCCAGCACCGTTACCGGCCAGGTCGCCGGCGAATCCTGGGCGGGCACATTCGTGAACGTTTGCCAGACGTCTTGGGTGAGCGATTCGCAGTATTCGACCGTGTAGGCATGGCCGGCCACGGCCACAAACTGTATCCGGCGGCTGCCATCGTTGAGCACTTGCGCCCGCAACGCGCTCCGCGGGTCCTGCGGGTCCGTGCCCGCCAAGTACTCCTGGAGGTTGGTCATTCCGTCGTGGTCCGAGTCCAGCGCCGCGTCGGTTGCGTCAAAGGGGTTCAACCCATGGGCGACTCCCAGTCATCGGGCAGGCCATCGCCATCGGTGTCTATTGGAATTGCGGGTGGCAGCCCGCCCACCAGGGCCAGGTCATGCGCCCCGCCGGCGGCAATCGCGACGACGTTCGACAGCCAGGCCGGCACGCTGGCCGAAGCGCCCCAGGCGACGACCGTCCCGTCGTTCTTCAGGGCCAGACTCTGAGCGCCGCCAGCCGCAACCGCGACGACGTTCGACAGCCCTGCGGGAACATTGGTTTGCCCGGCGTCATTCTGGCCCCAGGCGACGACGGCGCCGGAGTTGAGCAAAGCGACGGTGTGGTTGTCCCCGGCGGCGATGGCCACCACGCCGTTCAACCCCTGGGGGACATTGGTTTGTCCCTGGCTGTTATCGCCCCAGGCGACGACCAGGCCCGAGACGGTCAGGGCCACGGAATGGTTCGAGCCGGCGGCCACAGCCTGCGCCAGCGGCAGGTTGGTGGGCACGGCTGTTTGTCCCCAGGCGTTCGCGCCCCAGCCGACTACCGTGCCGTCGCCCCGCAACGCCAGGCTGTGCGCGGACCCAGCCGCGAGGGCGCAGGCGCCCGCCGCCTCGGGCGGCACGGTGATCTGGCCGGAGCTGTTGTCCCCCCAGGCAGTGATGTTTCCGTCGCTATCAAGGGCGAGGTTGTGCGCCGCGCCGGCAGCCACGGCCAGGACGTTGCTCAGACTGGCGGGCACCGCCGTCTGGCCAGACGAAACATCGCCCCACGCCGTCACCAGGCCCGTCGCCGTGACGGCCAGGCTGTGCCGCGCGCCGGCGGCCACGGCATTGGCGAACAGGAGATTGGCCGGCACGTTGGTCTGGCCCCAGGTATCGTCACCCCAGGCCACCACCCGGCAGCGGCTTTGGTTGACCGTAATGGTCGTGGCCGCCGTGCCGACATTGCCCGCGCGGTCTCTGGCTATCACCTCCAAGCGGTGGGGTCCCACCGTCAGGCTGGCGGGGGCGATGGGCGGGACGATCAGCCCGCCGTCGAAGCGGACCACCACTGACGGATTCGTGTCGGCCGCATCGCTCACCGTAAAGCTAACGGGCAGCGGGACCGGATTGCCGAGCACCGTCCCATTGGTCGGCGAGGACAGGGTGACGACCGGCGGAATCGTGTCGCGCACTGTGACCATGACGATGCCCGTGCTGCTATTGCCCGCCGCATCGCTGGCCACGAACGTCACCGGCGTTTGGCCGGGTGGGTAGGCCGCACCCGGGGCGAATACCTGGACTTGCGGGTAGGGCACGCAAGGGTCCACGGCCATGAAGTTCGTAGGGCCAATCCCGAACAGGTTCGTGCCGTTCCCGGCAAACAGATTTGCGATGACGACCCGCGTGCCCTCTGGTGACGCCTGTTCCAGCGTAACTGCCGGCGGATAGGTCAGCACCGGCGGCGTCGTATCGGCCACGACCACTGTGACCCAGCCGACGCTGCGGTTGCCGCTCGCGTCCTGGCCGTTCAGCACGATCCCCGTGCTGCCGGGATGAAAGACCGGCGGGCAATTGTCGAACCAGAGTTGCGGCGACGGGTCGCAATTGTTGACCAGGGTGACCTGGCTGGCGATGGCGTTCGTTACCGTTGCGGCCGTGACGCCATCGGGAGAGTCCTGTTCCACTTCCACGACCGCCGGACAGGTCAGCTCCGGCGGCTGGGTGTCGTTGGCGCAGGGATCCACATAAAGGACGTTAACGGTCATGATCGCCACGGCAGTCATGCCGTCCTGGTCCGTGATGCGCAAGGCCACGAGGTTGGTGCCCGGGGTCGGCCACGTGTTGGTTTGCACGGCCTGGCCCGCGGTCCCGCGAAACGCCAGGCCGTCATAGTTCCAGTCCCATTCGTACTTCACAATGGCATCGGGCCCGGCGGTCGAATTGGTCGCGAAGAAGGTCCCCGTCTCGCCCTGGTTCGAGGTTGGTCGGCCCGCCCAGGCAGGCGGTCGGGGCCACATCCAAAGCCGCCACCCGCGCCTGGCCGACATCGGAATAGCCCGTCACGGTGTCGCTGACCAGCACGCTGACCAGGTATTCGCCCTGGACAGTCCAGGTGTTGGTCGCCGTTGGACCAATGGCGTCATCAAACACCCCGTCCCCGTCGAGGTCCCACGCGTAGGCTAAGTGACTGCCCGGCGGGCCGACCGAGTTCGTCGCGCTCAGGACCAACGGCTCGCCCTCGTTGACGGTGTAACTGCCGCCCGCGTCGGCCCCGTAGGCTGCTTTCAAGCAATAGACAGAACCATCGAGGCAGCCGAAAACGATCTCCAATTCCCCCGCATGGTTCAGCTCGGCCACCGCGGGCGAAGAGGTTACCGGCGCGCCGGTGCCGAACTGCCACAAGGGATTATTGTTGGAAAGCTGGCTCAGCGCCACAATCTGGCCCGCACCGGCGTTCAATTGAACCCCAACGACAATCTCACTTAGATCGTAAAACCCGGGCGAGGTGGGAGGCATTCGGCCCGGATTCGGGTCGATCTCCGCCACTGCCGGCGACGAGTGGACCGCTTGGCCCAGGGCAAACACGCGGGCCGCCGCCAGGCTGGCGGGCGGTCCCAGCGAATATCTCAAGATGTACAAGTTGCCGTTGTCGGAGCCGACTGTGATGTCCAGGATGTTCGCCGAGTAGATATAACCGATGGCCGGCGAGGAGCGTACCGCTCCGATGGGCGCCTGATTCGCCGCCGGGAACTGGGCGGAGAGCGCCCCGGCCGAATCGAGCACATACACATGCCCATTGTCGCTGCCGACGATGACTTGCTTGGCGCCCCCGCCAGTCAAATCCGCGATCGCGGGGCTGGACTCGACCGCCCCGCCCGTGTGGTAGTGCCACTGCTCATGGCCGTTGGCCGCGTCCAGAGCATAGACATTGCCATCGTCGGAGCCTATGACGATCGAGAGGCCACCGGCGGCAGCGCCACTCAGGTCGGCAATCGCGGGCGAGGAACGGATCCTGATCCTCTTTCCAGACGGATGACTCCACTGCAACTGGCAGCCGGGGAAGCTCAGGCAATACACGTTGCCATCATCGCTGCCGAAGACGATCTCCTTCTGCCCGTCCCCATTGAGGTCCGCCACTGCCGGCGAGGAGGCAATGGTCCCACCGGCCACGAAGTGATGGGCCAGGGAGCCATCGGCGCTGTTCAGCACATACAGGGTGCCGTCGTCCGAACCAAAGGCCACGTGCTCCCAGGTCTGGCGGTCGCCGTCGGTGTCCACGCAGACCGGCGAGCTCTCCACGGGCCCGACGGCCGCCTGGCTGGCCGGGCGGGAACTGCCAAAGCAACGTCCCCGCGCTGCTCAAGGCGTAGAGATGCCCGTCCATTGAGCCCACCACGACCTCGATTCCGTTGGTAAACTCGCCGTCGAGGTTCGCTACCGCCGGCGACGATTCCACCGGGGCAAGTGTCGCAAAGCTCCACCATTGTTGGTAGGTGTTGCCCATCAGGGGACGCGCTTGCGGGCGGACCGCCGGCGCGGCGTTCGCCCCATGCGTCAGGCCCTGGTGGAACATCGGCCAGTCGGGCGGCATGGCCACCTCCAAGGGGTGCGACGCCACCGGATCGTTCCAGAGCCCGTCCGCGTTCTTCACTTTGAACTGCAGGTCATGGTTGCCATCCACCAGCCGGCCCGCAGTGAATTTCGTGCTGGCCGTCCGCCCGCTCAGGGGACCGCTGACCAAGAGCGCGTCCAGGGACGACCACCATTGGTATTCGGTCAGATGCCCCGCCGGGTCCGAGCCATGTCCCTGCATGGTCGTGGTCGCGCCGCGGTAGATCGGACCGGGATGCACCACATCAATGTCGCCCTTGGGCCGGGCCAGCAAGTTCACGGGCAGCGAGCAGGTCGCGCGGTTGCCGGCCCCATCGGTGACCGTTAGCCGCACCGTGTTGGTCCGGTGATCATTGTCGTAAACATGGGCCGGGTTGGGTAGGGGCGAGGTTGCGCCGTCGCCAAAATCCCACGCATAGCTCGCAATGCCGGAAAGCGTGTCATAGGAGCTATTCGTAAAGGCGAGCGACGTTTGGGTGAGCAACTGCTGCCCCGGCGCCAGCCCCCCCTGCGCCACCGGCGGGATATTGTCAATCGTGAAGGGAGCGCTGCTGGAAGTGGCGGCCTTGCCCCCGGCCCCATTGTCCGCCACGAGGTGGAGGAGATAATTCGGAGCCGCTGGTCCAACCGCCCGGCAGGCTCGCGGTATTCCATGACCAGCTCAGCAGGTTCGAGACCCCGCCCAACTCCGCCGAGACATTCGCCAGCACGACCGACCGGCCGGCGGCGGCATCCTCAAGGCTCAGCGTGAACCCCACCGTCTGGTCGGCATCCGCGTCGCTGGCCCCCCACGAGATTGACTGCCGCCCGGCCCAACATTCGCCCCCGTTGGGCGAGAACAGGGTCACGGACGGCAGGTGGTTGCTCACATAGAAGGTGTTGGCCGCCTGGTTGTTGGTGTAACAGTACTCCTCGATGACCGCCGGGTTGTTCACCGTGACCTGAACCGTGTGCCAGCCCGAGAGCAACGAGGTCCATGTCATCGAGGCCACCTGCTGGTCGTTCGCCGCAATCTGGCTCACGTTCGTCTGGCCGAGGTCAATTTCGCTGCCCGTCGGCGTCTTCACTGTGAATCCCACGGTCACACCGGTCGCCGCGCGTGGCCCAAGGTTGTGCGCCGTCACGGAGAACGTGACGGCGGTGCGCGGTGCCGGGTTGGTTGGCGACACCGTGATATCACTGTCCGCGATGGCCAGTTCCGCCCGGTTGTAGCTGGTCAGGATGACGTCCTGCACCACCGGGTTGGCCGGGCTGCTCCCGCCGGTGACCGTCACATTTCTGAACTCCGTGATATAATTCGTATCCGCCTGCCCCGTATTGTTTGGGTTGCGGGCCTGGTAGCGGACCGTGTAGTTCCCCGACGCGATGCCGGCAAATTGGTAGCTGCCATCATCGGCGGTCGTTGTGGCCGTCACGGGCAGATTAAACCCGTTGAGGACCGATTGGAGGGTGACCCGCACACTGCCGATCCCGTACTTGGTGCAGGCGGAGGTGACGCGCCCCGTCAGGCACCCCTGCAAGCTGGCGTCCCCGCCGGCATCCACATAGCCCTTCACGGACTGTCTCAGGTCACCCGGCGTCACGTTGCCCTCGACCACCGACTCGAAACTCAGGACATGCCAGCCGTTCGGCCCTCTGGTCAGCGGTGTCCAGTCAAAAACATACCCCCCGAAGGCGGAGCACGCGCCAATGTCAGCGGACGCCACCAACACGCCGTCCACGTAGAAGCGATTGGTGATCGGCTGGTTGAGGAAACCGCGGTTGTTGCCGGCGGCATTGATCCACCCCTGCTCCCCGACGTGGAAGTGCGGCGGTTGGGCGAGTTCCACGAAGTAGTCCGACCGGTTGGCAAACTCGATGTCGAACGTGGCCGTCGGTCGGTCTTCCTCATCCACCGGTTGCGGGGTCAATTTCACCTGGAATGTCCGCCTGAAGTTGTCGGGGCTGCTCACATTGTCCGGCACGAGATTCGCGCTGAGCTGAAAGATCGCATTGGTGACGCCGTGGCCGGGCAGCGGACCCAGGAGCAGATGGTCGTAATATTGGATGTTCTGGTGGAGAGGGAAGGCCCATGATGCCGGGTCCCACTCTCCCGGCGGAAGCCATACGTAAATGTCCGCCCAGAAGCCGTGGCTCATCGCCGCCGTGCCGAGGTTGTGGATCGGCACCGTCACCGTGAACGGCGATGGATAAGCCGCCTGGCGCGCCACCGGCAGGCGGGGGGACACGACGATTTCTTGCGGGTCCACGCACAGACGCACGTCGTTGACCAGCGGGAAGATGGCCAGCGTCACATTAGGCAAGCTAATGCTGTTCTCCGGCATCATCCAATCGGGAATCGTTACGCTCACATCGATCCCTGCTTCGCCCGTCACCGCCTGCCAAATGTCTCCGTCAAAGGAGACTCCGAAATCCCACTTCAGGCTGACGCCCGCCAGCGTGAGCCGCACATAGACCGGCTCCGGCGGTTGGCCAAAAGTGATATCATATTGATGGGGATCGATCTGGTTCCCATCCCACCAGACCCCGTCGGGGATGTCCCGGTTGGCGCCTCCGGTATCCGTGAACCACGCCGCCATGGCCGCGGGGCTTCCATCCTGGTGGAAGGTCTCGAGGCGCAGGTCGCTCGCGCAGAGTCGTATGTTGGCATTGGTGAGCCAAAAATCCACGTCCCCGTGCTGGCCCTGGAGGTTCTCCAGGCTTTCTTGCAGGAGTCTCGAGGGCAACTTCCGCCAGCTCCTCCTCGTCTCCCATCAGCATTTCCACCAGCGGAGCGCGGAAGTGACTGATCCAATCCTGCGCTACGAACGGGGCCCCGAATTTGTCCGCGGGCGGAAACGGGTTGGTGTCCGTGGACCGGAAATCAAGAAAATAGTCGAACCCGATCCAGTCGAACAGCTCCCGCCACTTCGACCAGTGGGGCTGGAGCGTCGTCCAGTTGATGCCGTCAATGTAACACGCGCCCTCCTGCAACTCGAACTGCAGTCCCCCCGCGATACTGGACGCACCCTTGCCGCGCGCCGTGGACATGCTCGTGCTCAACGACAGACTTGCGTTGGCGCCAAGCTGGTTGTCGTCATACCAGGTCGTGAAGCACATCGGGTAGGAGAACTCGAACACGCCCCCGGCGTTGGCGATCAGTCTCACTCCCTCGCACGTACACGGCGGAAAAGTGCTGTAGGGCACAAACCCGCTAGTGTAGCCCCAGACGTTGTTGGGCACCAGTGTCTCGTCCGCATTTAGCCAAACGGTCTTCGTGACCGAACCAGCCAGAACCGCCGATGCACCCGCCAGCGCGGCCGCGCAACAATAGACCCACGGGGTGAAACTTCGCATAATTCCTCCTGAACTGCCAGGGCTGGGAATGCCTGCGGGGGGCTAGGATTTGCCGGCATTGAACGCCTGGAAATGGGCGCAAAAAGAGGCCGTCTTTCCTCCGCCCGGCCTGGAGACCGGTGGGCCTCCGAAACCGCTGCCCGCCAAACGAGACCTTGGGCCGCCCGCGATCCCATAGCAGTGTCGCCATACTACCGCCGCTGCGCCCGCATGTCAAGCCGGAGCGGCGGCGGCCAGCAATTCCGCAAGGTGGGGTGCGCCGCCGCTTTACTTTCGGAGGCCCAGATTTTTGTCGGCGCCGAGCGCTGTCGTGATGGAGGGGCGGCCGGGCAGAGCCCGCGCGAGACAACACCTCTCCCGCAGTCCCCGAGTCCTCCTTGTTGCGTCGGCCAGTTTGCAAAGAGCAACACCCCGAAAGCGCTCACCCAGGCGGTCGTCAGCCACAGGCAAACCACAAATCCCAAGGCAAGTCCTCCTCCAAAGCCAGATCCAGGTCATGCGCCAGCTCTTTGAGGCTCACCTGGCCCAACCGGACCAGTTGACTGTGGAGCACCGCGTAGGCGCTAAAGAGGACGAAACCTAGGACTAAAATCAGCATTTGCGCCAACATGGCCACCGGTTCGTGATGGTAGCAATGCTCCAGGTGGTAGAATTGCGTCAGCTCATTGAACGCCTTGTTCTCGATGCCCCAGCGCCGGTGACCGCCCTCATAGACGACCTGGACCGGATAGCCCGCCAAGCCCTCCGATGCCATCCACCACCAGTCGCTGGTCTGGGGTTGATGGGTCATTTTTCCGCCCACCATCTTGTGCTGGATCCACGTCTCCTGCGAGTGGACCACCCGCACTTTGCGGCCGTAGCTCTTGCTGAAGTTCAGGTCTTTGACCTCCCAGAGTTTGACGTGCCGGCCACGGGTTTCGTCGTCAAACTCCAGAGCGGGTTCTTGTCCGGCACTCAGGGCGCGCGCCTCTTGCAAGACCTCCATCCGTTCCTGTTTGAGCACGACGATCCAGGCCCAGCCCAGCTTCTCCACCGCCTTCAAAAAGGGGCCTTGCACATACCAACTGTCAATGGTCACGGCGTTGAAAAAGCGCACGCCGTAAAGCCGGCGAATCCGCCCCAGCAGGCGCAGGCCGGCCTGGGCTTCCTCTTCCCCGGGACCGATAGGCTCCACGTCCACCAGCACGTTGAACTTGGGCCCGTTGATCTGGGCAAAGACATACCGGTGGTAGTATTCGATCACCGTGTGTTTTTGGCCTTGGTTGTCGGTCTCTTGAATCTCCCTCTGGCAGCAGCACGGACAGCAGCGACTGCGACTGTGGAAGTGTTCGTTGGCGTCCAAACTCAGGAGCAGCAGGCCGTTGATTTTACAGCTCTCCAGCGCCTTGTTGGCCTTGAGGTTCTTGTTCACCCCGGCCAGGCCTTGGCGCAAGTCCTCCAGGTAGAAGCGCTCGCTCACATAGTGAAAGGCGTTGTCGCTGATGCGCTCTTGCCAATGGATGAGGTGTTGCCAGCGCCGACGCTTGGTTTGCTTGGAGAGATCCAGGTAACTGCCGACGCGGATGGCCACGCC
>CAVQND010000039.1:0-16981 GCA_963713735.1 uncultured bacterium | reverse complement strand
ACCGCTGATGAGCGTCTTTGTGTCGGCCACGCAATGAACAAATGCCAGAATTAGAGCTTAATCCGCACGAAAGGACCCGATGAATGCAACGACGACAAGAATGGAGTCACCAACCACCATCCTGAGCCGGCAGGTGATCCGCGTCACAGCGGTCCTGAGCTGGCTGCTGGCTGCGGCTGGCACAGGTTTTGCCCAGCCCACCGTCCGATTCGCCTCGGTGAGCTACACCGTGGCAGAAAGCGCTGGGGCGATAATGCTCACCGTCCTGCGCCAGGGTGACCTCAACCCCGCGGTGAGCGTGAACTACGCCACCGCCGATGGTACGGCGACCAATGGACTGAAATACACGGCAGTCTCCGGGACGTTGGCCTTCGGGGCCGGCGAAACCAACCAGACCATTGTGGTGCCGATCTTGAACGAAGGATTCGTCGAGGGCACCACCACCTTCAAGGTCGTGTTAAGCAACCCTGTCGGCGGCGGCGCGCTCCTGGGCACAGCCGCAACCGCCACGGTGTCGATCACCGATAATGACTTTGGAATCCAGTTCGTGTTGCCCGGCTACTCCGTGGCCGAAGACGCGGGAATGGTGCAGATCGGGGTCGTGCGGGACGACGATGGAGAGGTCCCCGTCACCGTGGACGTTGCCACCAGCGACATGACCGCGACCAACGGACTGGACTGCGCGGGTCTTACGAGCACACTTGCGTTCGCGCCGACCGAGCGGCTCAAGTTCGTGACTGTCCCGATCCTCAACAACAGCCTAAAGCAGCCGAACAGGGCCTTTCGCCTGACCTTGAGCAATCCGACCGGCGGCACGCTCGGCGGCACGAAGACAACCACGGTCACGATTGTCGATAACGACCGGGGCTTCCAACTCGGGTCGGCCGGGTACACTGTTGCCGAAGATGCTGGGGCAGCGCTGCTCAGCGTGCTACGGGGCACGGATGATACGAACTCGGCCGTCACTGTGGACTATGCCACCTCCGACGGGTCGGCAACCAACGGATTGGACTACGCCGGCATCACCAACACGCTCGCCTTTGCCCCTGGAGAGAGGGTCAAGCGGGTTGCCGTCCCGATCCTCAACAACGGGATCGGGCAAGGCGCCAGGAGTTTTCGCCTGACCCTGACCAATCCGACCGGCGGGGCTGTGCTGGGCTCGCCGACGACCACCACGGTTTCAATTCTGGATAATGATCCTGGAGTGGGTTTTGAACGCATAAGCTATGCGAGTGCTTGGCGGGGTGAGGCTGGGATTACCGTTACGGTCCTGCGCGGCAACGACTGGGCCTTGGGACCATTCACGGTTGATTCCGCCACCAGTGACGGGACAGCCCAGGCGGGACGCGATTACCAGCCGGTCTCCGGGACGCTGGAGTTCATGGAGAACGAAACGGTGAAGAGCCTCAACGTTCCCATCCTCCGGGCCAGACCGACTGGCGCAACCAGTTACTTCCGGGTGACCCTGAGCAATCCGACTGGCGGAGTAACGCTGGGAACATCTTCCACAACAGTTGGTATTGTAGGCGCGTATTTCACGGTGGCCCCTCCATTCGATACCGCGCTAACCATCCAAGGCAATGGAGGTTTTAACACGCTCACCTGGGCTGGCGGCGGGCTGCTGCAAAGGGCCGACAGGCCGACGGGGCCTTGGCAGACGCTCACGGCTGCCAGGAGTCCGACCACCGTCCAGTCGCCGGTCCCGACAACGTTCTACCGTGTCACACGTCCCCGGCCTGTGAACCTCTACGTTGCAGAGTAACCGTTCACACCTCAAGTTGTCACTCAGGAGGAATCGGCTAATAGGGGAGGAACCGGCTGGCCTTTGAACCAAGCGCTCAGGGCCTGACAAATCCAATCAAAGGGGGAGCGATGCTGTAGCGAGCAGGTGGCCATCACGGTCCAGAGTCGCTCACAAAACTGCCGCCCTCGGGCGCTACGGGTGCCTTGGGTCATGTGCCAATCCATCACCACAAAGCGCATGGCCTGTTCCGACACATTGTTGGTGGGTTCGATGCCCGGGGTGGTGATGAATTGAAAGTAGGCTTCGCCATGGCGGTAAAATCGCTCGGCCATGTTCCATATCAACCGGTGAAAGGGGCCGCCCGAACCCGGCAGGGCGGCGCGCCAGATTTGGTCGTGGGCGGCGGCCAGCTCCGACTCGAAGGCGCGGGCACTCAGTTGGTCCCTGCGGTGCAGCGTCCAGAACAGGGCCTTGAGGCCCGCCAACAACCCTTTGCCATAGCCTTGGACGCTGGGCTCGGGGAATTCGCACAGGAATTTAACGTCCCGGATCAAGTGCGCCATACAGAACTGGACCAGGACCGAGCATTGGCGGGCGTATTTGCGGTAGGCGGCATAATAGTCGCAGCCCAGAATGCCCTGGAACTCTTGGCCCAGCAGGCGCTGGAGAACCTCAGCGCCGCGCGAGGCCTCGATTTTGAAGACGACAAACTGGCTCGCGCGGAAGCACCAGGTCCAGAACCGGTGTCCGTTGTCTTTGTGTCCGGTTTCATCGCAGTTGAGGTGGCTCTGCCGCGGTAACAAGGCCAGTAGCTGGCCGTAGGGTGCGGCGAAGGCCTGAGTGGCCTTGTGGCAGAGTTTGGCCAGATAGCCCCGCGAGACCGACACGCCAACCACCTCGCCCAGAAAATCCCGAATCCCACTGTAAGGCGGCGTAAATAAATAAAGGTATCAAGTTGGTTCACCCGTGAGGCTCGATGGTATAGTTCCACTCACCATGGAACTTGTTAGGCTTTAGGTTCACTTGCTTCATCTGCTCGCGTGAGACTTTTCTACCCGTCGGATACTTTCGACGATCCAGCCGGCAGGTCACCGTCAATCCTTTGGCCGTCGTTGTGCTGGCAATCAGGTTCACGACCGTCTGGTAATCTCGCAACGGTTCACCGCGCCAGTTGGACGAAATGAACGAAAAGAGTCGGTGTTCGATCTTGTTCCACTTGCTGGTGCCGGGCGGAAAGTGGCAGATGGAAAGGCACAGCCCACTTTCGTCGGCAAAGCCCTGCAACTCGAGTTTCCAGAGTCGCAGCCGCCACCCATTGCTGCCTCCGCCATCGGCGGTGATCCACAGCGTCCGGACCGCAGGATAAAGTCTTCGCCCTTCAAAGCGCCACCACCCACGAATCGAGGCCACCGCAAAGGCCCCCGTGTCATGGTCGGTGCCCACGTTTACGAATCCGCTGTTGCGCCCCAAGTCATAGATGCCGTAGGGATAGGCGCGAGGCACCTCGGGACCCGGGAAGTCGTGCCCCTTGACCCGTTGCGGTTGTTTCGCCACACGCCATTGTTGGCCGCTATTGGCGTAGTTGCCCACCAGTTCCTTCTTCTTGGTGTCCACCGAAATGACCGGCTCCCCCGCCGCCAAGGCCCGCTTCACGCACCGGTTGATATGCCGAAATTGGGCGTCGCGGTCCGGGTGGTCCTCCCCTTCCTCCAGCTTCCGATTGCTCTGCAAACTGTAGTCCTGCTCGTGCAGCAGTTGGGCCACCCGCATGTGGCTCACCGGATGAGCTTGCTGGCTTAACTCCTCGGCCAGGGTCCGAGTGCTCTTGCAGACCCAGCGCAAGGGAGATTCCGGATCGCCGCGAGTTCCGCCCTCAATCAAATCGTCCAGCGCCGCCACCAGCCCGGAATCCAACACCGTGAGGTTCTTGCGTCCGGCGCCCGGGCGCCGGATGCGCTCCGCCAGCGAGGAGTCGCCCCGCTCGATTTCGCCAATACCCTTGAGGATGGCTTTGCGGGACAAGCCACAAGCCCGGTGAACCACGCAGACACCGCCATAACCCATCTGCATAGCTTCATTGGCGGCGGTAAGGCGCCGGGTCCGCTCATTTAGGAGTGGCCAAATGGCCCTGAACTTCTGCGTCAGCGCGGCAATAGCACTCATGTGCAGCTATCATACCACGATTCTCAGAAGTTGATACCTTTATTTATTTACGCCGCCTAAGAACCGTGCAGCCGGCCCTTGAGATAAGTGACCAGGGCGGTCAAGCGGGGGCCGAACAGTCCGGCCTGGACAATGGGCCCGGGCAAAGGGGCCTGGTGGTAGCAGCCGCAGTCCTGACACCAAATGCTGTAAGCCGTATACTCGACCACTCGGAACGGTTTTTCCACCAACTCGACCTGTTGGATCGTGCGTTGGTGCTCCGGCCCTTCCGCCGGGCTAATCCGGTGGGAGGGATCGAACCGGACATTGTTTGAGGCGGAAGGGGATCCGCTGATCAACTTGCTCGGGAGCAAAGGCGGGCCGCTGGTGTTGGGGATGTCCCTTTTGCCCGCCGATGCGTCGCTTGGACTTTTTCTGGCGCCGCTGCCCATTGGGTTTGACGATGTCGCTGGAGGGCGGTTTGGAGGAGTTAGCCGAATGCTTGCGGGCGGCGGCCAGTTGATTCATGAGCCGGGCGTTTTCGGCTTGGAGTTGGGCCAGCCGCAACTCCAGGCGCGCCTTGTCCTGGCGGAGTTGGGCGTTTTCCTCCTCCAACTGGCGCAGTCGTTTTTTTCCGATGAACCAGCCCATGGCTATTGTTCCTGGCAGAGGAAGGGCCGGAAATCCTCTCGCAACGGGCGCAGCCAGATCGTTTTGATGGGGGCGGCCTGGTCGTGGGTCCGATCATTGCGGCCTCGTCCCAGGGTTTGCCCCACGCAAATCCAACTGGCCGCCGCGTAGGCCGTCCCGGCAAAGCGCCGCTTTTCCACAAACGTTTCGACCAGAGCCAGATCATGACCGTAAACCCTTGACCAATCGCCCGGAAGCTGGCGCACGGTCCGGCCCAATAGATGGGAAGCCAGGCACTTGATTTGAACCCAGGGAAGAATCACGAAGCGGTCATTGTTGACCACCCACCGAAGGTTTTGCTGCCGGGCTTGCGCCGACCAACCAATGAACTGATCGCGGGCCCCGAGCTTCCAGGCGGCCGGACCAAAGCTCAGGCAGGCAATCGGCCGGTCCTGGAAGTAAGCAATATATCTGAGTTGCGCTCCGGTGGCCTGTTGATAGCCCAGGTAGTGATACGTTCCAACCAGTCCACGGTAGAGCGCCAACCGCTTGGAGTCCTGGACTAACTGAATGCCAATCTGGTTTTGGAACTCTGGCAGCCTGCCCGTCAACGGCCTGCAATCCAGGAGATCGGGTGTCGAGGTTCCATTGCGATAACCGGGTCGTCGGGCCTCGCAGAGCTTCGGAGGCAACTCGATCAGTCCGCGCGCTTCCAGCCGACGGAGCAGGTCGCGGCAGGCAATCTGACGAAAGCGCCCATTGGCCTGGCGCCAGTTCCAAATCTCACAGAGGCGATTGGAAACATGGCTGCGTCCCTGAGCTCCCTCATCCTCGATCAACTGTCGGATGAGCAGCAGCTCGGCTTGCCGAACAACCCGGCGCCTAATCACTAAATCCTGGTCCACGGCCACGCACCCTAACAAGGGCCGCTCGGTGACGCCAGCAAAATCTACGGTCCGCTCAGATCATGTGCTCAAGCGGTGCGTCGAAACCCGTGAACGGTTACGGGATCTCTTGCCGGGCTTGATGATCCCAGTTTCCAAATTCCTCGCATGCAGTGGGACCCGGAGCAAGCGCCGATTCCCATTAACTTGAGCGAGCAGAGCGTCCGCGCATATCGGCAATTGGAGAAGCAACCCGGGATACCTGCTGACCTAATACTGAAGGAGATATGGATAGGAAGCTACACTCCCCTTGCGGCAATCCAGGCGCAAAAGGCTGATATTGAGTCAAACCTCCACCACTGGATCGTCACTTTCTCGTTCTCGGCATTAATCGCCCCTACGGAACCAGGGTATGACGTGAACATGCTCCTCGACGGACGCATCATCAGCGCCGTTAGGGCGCGTCAATAAATAACACTCATGAAGGGGTCGGTTCCGCATGAAGGGGTCGGTTCCGCATAACCGCATATTTTTGGCCCTCGGTCGTCGCGGCCGTAAAGGGGTCAATTAATGAGAATGTAATATTTTGTTGACACCGGGAGGGGCGGGTGGTTGCTCTGAACGCATGGCCCGAAAACTGCGCATCCAATACCCCGGGGCGATCTACCACGTGATGAATCGTGGCGACCGGCAGCAGCCTGTCTTCGGGGATGATCAAAATGGGCAGCGATTGCTGGCAACGCTGGCCGAGGCCTGCCAAAAGACGGAGTGGCAGGTGCATGCCTATTGCCTGGTGAGCAACCATTCCCACCTTGTGATCGAGAGCGGATGGAATGGCGCCGCCGGGAGGGGAAGGAGGAAGAATTCAAGCCGCTGGAAGAGGGGATGGTGCCTGGGGGACGAGCAGTTCCGGCGGGAACTGTTGGAGCAGGTCAGCGCCTGGCCTGGGCCAAGCCACTTCGGGGAGGCGGTGCAGGAGGCGGTGGAGGCGCGGGCCGAGCGGTTGGTGGCGCAGGGCCTAAAGCGGCTGGGCTGGACCGAGCAGGCGCTCAGGGCGAAACGCAAAGGCCATCCGAGCAAGGTGGCGCTGGCGCGCGAGTTGCGCTCGCAAACGACGATGCCGCTGGCCTGGATTGCCCAGCGGCTGTGGATGGGCAGGCGAGGGTACTTGGCTTGGCTGTTGGCCCGCCGGGACAAGGGTGCGACCGGCAGCGCACCCCAGCAGGCGGTGCTGCATTTATGACAATCTCATTAACTGACCGCTTTATGCCCCGTCGCATCTGCGGATTGGAAATCCGCGATACGGCAGACTGGAAGTCTGCGCTACGCCTTCCAGTTGGCGAAACCTTAGAAATATCCGGGCTTTGGGGACAGGCCGCTACGCTATCGGCAGTTCCACCCAAAAGCGGCTGCCTTGGCCTGGTTCAGATTCGACTCCAACTTCTCCACCCATGCGCTGGGCCACCTTGCGCACGATGGCCAGCCCGATGCCCGTGCCCTCGTGATCGGTGGTTGCGCGCTCGAACATGCCGAAGATGCGCTGCTGGGACTCTTTCGCGATGCCAATGCCGTTGTCCTCGACCCAGATCCGGACCATTTGGTTGAGGGCCCCTTGAGGACTGGCGCCCGGTCGAGAGTCGAGGGCCTCGGCTCTCACCCGGATTTGCGGCTTGGCGCCGGCCTTGGAGAATTTGACGGCGTTGCCCAGGAGATTGGAGAAGCACTGGGTCAGGGCGGCTTCGTTGCCCAGCACGCTTGGCAGATCGTGAGCGATTTGGATGTCGGCTTTGTCGGACTGCAGGTTGGGATAGGTTTCAACCAGGCCGTCAAGGAGCTCGAAGAGGCTGACGGGCTCGAGCATCAATTCCTGCCGCACGGCCTTGCTGTAGTTGAGCGAATCGGCAATCAACTGGTCCATGCGGCTCGAGGCAATCTTGATGCGCCGAAAATATTCCCTGCTGAGCTTGCGCTCGCAAAGCGCGCACTCTTCCTCGATCATGGCCGCGAAGCCCTGCATGGCGCGAAGGGGGGCGCGCAGGTCGTGGACGATGGCGTAGGAGAAGTGCTCCAGTTCGGCGACCATTTCGTGCAGCTTGGCGGTGCGCGAGGCCACCGTCTTCTCCAGGTCCTCGGCGTGGGCTTGGAGTTTGGCCTGGGCTTCACGCAGCTCCGCTTCCTTTTGCCGCAGCTCCGCGCTGACTTGCTCGGCCCGCCGGCGCGCCGCGATGGCGTCTTCCATCAGGTTGAGAGCGGCGCGGCGGGAGTCGCGCAGCGCCATGTTGGCCGCCCGGAGCGCCTCCGCGTTGGCCAAGCCACGGCGCAGTTCCTCGGCCTCGCGCCGCACGCGGGCGATCTCGATTTGCGCGTCCACGACGGCCAACAACTCGCGGGCGCTGAAGGGCTTCACCAGGTAACTGTCGGCCCCGGCCTTGAGCCCCTCGATGCGCGCCTCCTCGCCCGCGCGCGCCGAGAGCAGGACGACCGGAAGGGCGCGCGTGCCTTCCTCGGCGCGCAGTTCATGCAACAGGCCGAAGCCGTCCAGCCGCGGCATCATCACGTCGGCCAGCACCAGCTCGGGCGCTTGCCGGCGTGCCGCCTCGAGCGCCTCCCGGCCGTCGGCGACCGCTTCCACCTCGTAACGGTCGCTCAGCAGCCGCTTGACGTAATCGCGCATGTCGGCATTGTCGTCGGCCCAGAGGATGCGCGGGCGCGGCCCCGCGGCGGGCAGTGGCGACAACGATTCCGCCTTCACCGCCGGGACGTGCTCGGGCCGGAGTTTCCCATCGGCCGGCGTGCGCGACTCCGTAGCGACCGCGGGCAGCCAGCGCAATGCCTCCTCGACATAAGGCCCGGCGCCCAGCGCGGTGGAGGCCATCGTCCGGGGCGCGCCAAGCCGCTCGGCGGGCAGGTGGGCCGTCCCTCGCGGGAGCGTCACCGTGAAGGTGCTTCCCTGGCCGGGGACACTTGCGGCACGGATCGAGCCGCCGTGCAGGACCACCAGCTCATGGACCAGTGCCAGGCCGATGCCGGTCCCCTCGTGCGTGCGGCCTGCTGTGCCTTTGACCCGATAGAACCGGTCGAAAACGCTCGGCAGCTCCTCGGCCGGAATCCCGACGCCCGTATCGCGCACGGACAATTCCACGGCGTTACCCGCTGGTTTGATGCTCACGGCGATCTCGCCCGCCAGGGTGAACTTGACAGCATTGGAGAGCAGGTTCAGGACGATCTTCTCCCACATCTCCCGGTCCACATAAGCCGGTTCGGGCAGCGGCGGGCAGCAGACCTTCAAGGACAGCCGGGCCCGTTCACAGGCGGAGCGGAAGTTTCCCGCCAGCTCGGCAGTGAACCGGGCGAGGTCGGTCGGTTCATAGACCGCCTGCACACGCCCGGCCTCGATGCGCGCGAACTCGAGCAGCGTGTTGACCAGCTTGAGCAGGCGCAGGCCGTTGCGGTGGGCAGCTTCGATGCGCTCGCGCCGCGCCGGCGGCAATGCCCCCTCGTGTTCGGCCAGCTCGTCGGTAAGCGGACCCAGAATCAACGTCAGCGGCGTGCGAAACTCGTGGCTTACGTTGCTGAAAAAAACCGTCTTCGCGCGGTCTATCTCGGCCAGCCTTTCGGCCCGCTTCGTTTCCTCCTCGTGGGCGCGGGCATTGGCTATGGCGGCCGCTACCTGGCCCGCAACCAGGTCCAGGAACGCGTGATAGCCGTCATCCAGCGCCCGGCGCGGGCTCAGACCCGCCACCAGCAGTCCATACGGACGCTGCTCTCCGGTCCCGGCAATCGGGAGCACGACCGCAGTGTGGGCGGACCCCGGCCAGGGGGCGCCCTCGGCATTCGCAGGCAGTTGGACCACCTCTTTCTTGCGTGAACGCGCGACGCCGTCCAGGGGCCAAAAGTCGTGAGGGCCTGCCCCGCTGCTCTCAGGCACAAGCCTGGCCGGGGCTTCCGCTTGCCCCGGCGGCAGCCCCGCAACGCCGGCAAGCGTGGCGCTGCCCTCATCGGGTTGGAGCAGATAAAGGAGCGCAAACGTGACGTTGGCACTGTAGCGCGCGAGCACTTGGCAGGCGGTCTTGCAGGCGCTTTCGGCGGTCTTCGCGCCGGATGCGGCCTCACTCAGTTCGCGCAACAGCCGCAGCCGCCTCTCGGCAATAACCCGTTCGGTCGTCTCTTGAACGTCGCAGAAAATTCCGCCGGGAATCCCCGTCTCGACCAGCACGGGGGTAAACGAATACGTGAAATAGCATTCTTCGAGATAACCCCTGCGATGCAGGTTCAACAGCTTGTCTTCGGACCAGGTGGCGACGCCGGCGGAGATGACTTGATTAAGCATCGGCCCATTGATGTGCCAGATTTCGGACCAGACCTCCCGGACGGCCCTGCCCAGGCCCACGGATGTTTTGCGCCGAGAATCTGGGCGTACCCGTCGTTGTAGAGCGTCGTGTACCCTGTTCCCCAGTAGATCACCGTTGGAAATCGTGAACTCAGGCAGATACTCGCGACCGTGCGCAGACTCTGCGGCCAGGATTCCATGGGACCGAGCGGTGTTTTCGACCAATCTATCGCGCGAATCAGCTCGCCCGTTTCGCCGCCGCCGACCAGCCAATTGCCGGCGCTCGGCCTTTCGCTCGGAAGAGACAAGGGGGAATGAGTCGTGGCGTTCATGGCTGCTCCTCCCCGGAATCGAGCGGGTAACGCGGCGGCTGGCCGGCCTGGGCGCAGAGTTCGTTGACTTCCTTCTTCAACTCGACCATGCGCAACTCGCGGCCCACCGCGGCGCTGTTAAAACGAGTCAATTCTTCGTTGGTCTGCCGGAGCGCCTCCTCGGCCCGTTTGCGTTCGGTGATGTCCATGCCGTAAAGGTTAACGTAATGACGCTCGGGGATTGGCACCAGCATGAACGAAAGGCTGCGCTCCCCAAGGACGATGTCCAATTCCTGGCCCGCCCCGCTTTCCAGTGCCCTTGCCACTGCCACCCGCACGAACTCCGGCGTCGGCTCCCCAAGGCCGCACTGCCATTCTGCCAGCAGCCGCGCCGCCGCCCGGTTGGCGAACAGGAGCGTCCCGTCCTGCGCCGCGCGCAGCACCGGGCACGGGTTTTCCTCGGGGAACAATGCCGCGCTCCGCAGCAGCTCCCGCGCCCGCCGCGTCCCGGTCACGTCGTGAAATACCAGCACCACCCCGCTCACCTTGCCGCCCTTGTCCCGGATTGGCGCCGCGCTGTCCTCGACGGGAATCTCCCGGCCGTCCCTGGCAATCAGGGCCGTGTGGTTGGCCAGGCCGACGACGCGGTTCTCTCGCAGCACCTGCGCCACCACGCTCTCGGCCCATTCTCGGGTCTGTTCGTTGATGATTCGGAACACGTTCTCCACCGGCTGCCCCATCGCCTGCTCTTCCAGCCACCCGGTCAAAGCCGCCGCCACCGGGTTGACAAAGGTGATTCGGCGCGCCGTGTCGGTCGCCAGCACCGCGTCGCCAATGCTGCTGAGCGTCACGCGCAGCCACTCCCGGTGCCGCCGCAGGGCTTGCTCCGCCTGGTGCTTGTAGAGGGCCATCTCGATGTGGGTTTCCAGCTCCAGCTCCTCGAAGGGTTTGAGGATGTAGCCGAAAGGCTCGGCGAGCTTGGCCCGTTCCAGGGTCTCACGGTCCGAGTGGGCCGTCAGGAAGATGACCGGCACCGCGCACTCCCGGCGAATGTGTTCCGCCGCTTCCACGCCGTCCATCGCCCCCTGGAGGCGGATGTCCATCAGGACCAGGTCTGGACGCCGCTCCCGCGCCAGGGCGACTGCCTCCTCGCCGCGCGCGGTTATGCCGCGCACCTCGTAGCCAAGGCGGCCCAGTTTCTGCGAAAGGTCCTCGGCGACTATCGCCTCGTCCTCAACTATGAGAATCGTTGCTTTAGGCATGCTTGCTTTCTCCGGATTGCCCCGGTTGCGACTGCGCGAAGGTTATCAGAAAATCCGTTCCGCCGCCAGCGCGGACTTTCACTTCCACCGTGGCGTTCAACTGCCCGGCCAACAAGTGGATCAGGCGCAGGCCCAGCGAGCGCGATTGCCGCCAGTCCAGCCCCGCCGGCAGGCCCACGCCGTCATCGCTCACCCGCAGCCAAACCCGGCCATCCGGGCCGGTGCGCAGCGTCGTCGCCACTTCACCCTTGGCACGGCCGCAGAAGGCATGCTTGAAGGCGTTGGTGACCAGCTCGTTCACTATCAGTCCGCACGGCACGGCCGTCACCACCGAGAGCGCCACCGGCTGCAAATCCAGTTTGAGCCCGACCCTGGTTTCCCGGCTGCCATGCGCCCGCGCGAGGTAACTCAGCAGGCTCCGCGTGTAATCCGCGAATTCCACGCGGGCCAGGCTCCCGGACTGGTAGAGCTTCTCATGCGCCAGCGCCATCGAGCGCACGCGGTCCCGCACGTTCTGGAATAGGCCCCGCAGGCCCGCATCCTCGAGCGTGTTGGCCTGAATATCCACCAGGCTGGCGATGACCTGCAAATTGTTCTTCACCCGATGATGGATTTCCTTGAGCAGCACCTCCTTCTCGCGCAGGGAAGCCTGGATGCGCTCCTCCGCCCGCTTGCGCTCGCTGATGTCCACCAGGGCAGCGACCGTCCCGCGCGGACGCCCCGCGTCGTCCAGCAGGGGCGTGCCATACCCCAACACGTGGCGGACCATGCCGTCGTCGAAGGCCAGCGTGAACTCGAAATCCTTGACCTGCGCCCCGCGCGCGGCCCGCTGGGCGGGCAGCTCGTCGAGCCTCAATTCACGCCCGTCCTTGAGGGCCCGAAAATGGCGCGGCTTGGTTTCCTCGGGCCCCGACATCGAGAGTTCATGGCCGCGGGGAATCCGCAGCATTTCGTCCGCCAGGCGGTTCCCCGTGAGGTGGAGACAGTCGGGATCACGGGCGATGAAAACCGGGATCGGCACCGCCTCGAACACGACGGCCAGCTCCTCGGCCCGCTCACGCTCGCGCCGCTCGCTCTCCCGCAGTGCCTCCTCCGCGCGGGCGCGCTCGATGATGTCAACCGCCTGTTGAGCCAGCAGGTCGAGCAGATGCAGGTCGCGCTGATCCGGCCGACGGGCGACATGCCAGTGCGTGGACAGCATTCCAACAAAAGTGCCCGAGTGACCTATCAAGGGCGTGGATTGAATGGCTCGCACGCCTGCGCCAAGCTGAATCTCCAGGGCCGGCGTTCCGGCGAAGATGGGGCTTTGGGCGACGTCCTCCACGATTACGCGCTGCGCGTTCCTCATCGCCGTGCCGCATGAACCCCGGCCCTCGGCGACGCTGTTCCAGAAGTCCAGGAATGGCTGCTCGAATCCCCGAGAAGCTGCGATCTGGAGGCAGCTCGTTTGCGGATCGAAAAGCTGGATGTTGCCCATGTCGGCGTGGGTTATGGCAATCGCGGCATCCACGATCTCTCCGAGGACGTCTGCAAGCTGCCCTGCTCTCACGAAGCGCGCGCCGACCTGCTGCAAGCGCGTCGTAGCAGCCAAATCAGCAGCCAGCGCCTCTTCGGCCTTCCTGCGCTCGGTGACATCCAGGACCAGTGACAGGATCGAGCGCAGGTTGCCGGACCCATCCACCAGCGACGAGTTGTACCACTCGCAGTGCACGACCGAGCCGTCCTTGCGGTAGTTGCGATTGGTCGAAAAACGACGCCGGTTGGCCCCGCTCTGCAGGTCGGCGGAGACCTCGGCAACCTGCGGTTCGTCCTCCGGGTAAACCCAACGAAAGTCCTCCATGCGTTTGCCCAGCACCTCCTCCGCCCTCCAGCCGAAGACGCGCTCGGCCGCGCCCGACCACCGGACCAGCCGCATGTCCGGCCCCCACTCGATGACCGCCAGCGGCGATTGGTCCACATGGTACGTCAGCCGCTGTGTCAACTCCCGCAGGGCCTCCTCGGCCCGCTTGCGCTCCGTGATGTCCCGATTGCTTTCCAGAATCAGCATCCGCCCGTCCAGGGCGCGGCTGGCCGTCAAGCGCGCCTCGACGGTCACGCGCCGGCCCTCGCGCGTCGTATGAATGAGTTCGCCCTCCCAGCGGCCGGTGCGCTCCAGTTGCGCGTCCATTTCTGCCACATCCACGCCCTCGGTGCGCAGAAAAACGTGGAGGCCCTGGCCCAGGGCATCGCCCGCCCTCCACCCGTAGAGCGCCTCCGCGCCGCGGTTCCATGAGAGGATGACGCCGCCCAACTCGCTCACGATCAGCGCCTCGCCGGCCTGGTCCATCAATTCGGTTTGGTTGCGCAATTGCCTCTCGACCTCGCGGCGCGCCGCGTCGGCGCGGCTCAGGCCCTGCGCGGCCCCGACCATCAGCGCCGACAGCAGCAGGACGACGACAGTTACGAACCCACCGGTCCCGGTGGCCGTGTCATAAAGCCCCTGCCGTTCGCCTTCGATGCGCAAGAGCCCCAGCGCCAGCGGCGCCAGCAGCGCGGCGGGCAGCAGCCGGCGCAACAGCGCGCCCCCGGGGTCGTCGCGCAGCAGCATGGCCGCCGGGCCGCTCTCCCCTCGCGCGAGCACCAGCCCAAGGCCCACCGCCAACATCGCCGTCATCGTCGGCCAGGTTATCGCGGTCAGATGCGGCTGGCTGTAGAACAGGCCAATCCCGTAGAGGAACCCCACCGCTGGGAAGAGGTTGAGCGCGCACACCGCCAGCCCCAGATACGGCGCCATCGCGCCCCGGCCCCACGCCAGCGCCAGCAAACCTGCGCCCAGGAGCGCCAGGCTCAGGGAGCCGGGTGGCCCCATCCGATTGGGGCTGGCCGTGCCGGCGGCTCCCGGCGCCTCGCCGGCCAGCAGTTGGTCCAAGCCCATATCGCAGTTGAAAAGGTGTTCGCTCAACGTCAGCGCCCCCAGGGCCAGCACGATCAGCGCACAGACTGTCCCGGCTAAGCTCCGGGCGCGGCCCGCCGTGGGCCGCCCAGCCAGCAGCAACGCCGTCCCGGCCAGCAGTTGGCCCAGGGCCATGTTGGTCTTCGGGATCATCTCCCCCCCCCGCCGACCAGCGGGCCGCCAAGCCGCTCAGCCACGCCGTAAGCCAAAACGCGCCGATGACCATGGCCCCCGACCCGGCGAGGCGGAAGCCCCAAATGACCAGGGCAGGTGCGCCCTGCTTAATCGTCCGGGGCCTCTGGACATCGCGCCTGCCGCCGCGCTCGCGCACCACGCGCTCCATCTCGCGCGCAATGACCTCCGCGCGGACGGGATCGATCAGCTCCGCCTGCCGGCGCAAAGCTTCCCGGCTCTCTCGCAACGCCAGCTCGCGCTCGTAGGCCGCGGCCTTGAGCCGGTAGCGATGGTAGAGTTCGGCGACCACGCTCATGAACAGGCCCATGCCCGCGAAAATCACCAGCCCCAGCCGGTCCACCGGCGAGGCGATGGCGAACTGCCCGGCCGGCGGCAGAATCCAGTATGCCACCGCAAGGCCCGTCAATGCCGTGGCCGCCAACCCCGGCCCGAACCCCCCCATCAACGCCACCGCCATCACCGCCGGGTAGAACGTGAGGTAAGCAGGCAATCCGGGGCCGACCCACGCCGTCAGCGCCCCTCGAAGGCCAAACGCCGCCCCCACCGCCCCCATCGCCAGCCCGTAGCGCAGCGCCCACCCCAGCGCCGTCTGCTGCCGCAGGCCCGCCAGCAGCGCGCTCTCTGGCCAACCTCCTTCGACTGGCGCCAGCGAAATCTTCCCCGCCCCCGTCTCCTGCCCCGCCCTCAGCGCCGCCATAAGCATATACAGGCCACTGAGGAATTGCGCCGCCCGGCCCGTCCAACTCAGCGGGCTGGCGTGGGTTGACTCGATCATAATGCCGAACAGCCCGACCGCAATCAGGCCCAAGGCAAGCGTGTACCAGAAGACGAACGGGGACGGCAGCCTGCGGTTCAGCGCCTCCCAGCAGGACCGCAGAAAGGACGAACATAGCGACCGCCGAGCCGAGCACGAAGAACCGCACCAGTGTCCCTCCCTGCCCCTGCACGAAAAAGATCGGCGTCCAGCGCGCGACTCCCGACAGCGTGACCAGCCCCACGCCGCCAACGGCCAGCGTATAGCCTGCCGTGAGCCACAGCCCCGCCGCCCTCAACTCCCGCTTGGGCCGGAGCAAGAAAACTGCGCCCGCCAGGTGGCACAAGGCCGAGAGCCAGACGCAGAGGTTGTGGACGGTGACGAAAAGGTTGATGTCGAGTTGGCCGCCGGCCGCCCCCAGGATGCCGGTGGCCACTCCCACCAGGCCGGCGCCGCCCCAGGCAATGACCCCGCAACCCAGCAGCAGCAGTCCCGGCGCTGGGCGGGCAAGGAAGCTCCGGCCGACCAGGTAGGCAATGAGGCACGAGGCCAGCATCGAGCAGACGAAGTTCAGAACCAGCAGCAGAAAGGTCGATTCGTAGGAACTCCGCAGGTCCGCGACCCACAGGCCGGCCATCGTCGACAGCAGCAGCGGGATGGGCAGCCAGACCAGCGACCTGGACCAGCCGGCCTGCCGGGCCGCAGGAGACGGCGGCGGCGGAGCATTTGGCTCGGGGGCTTGTCCGGGGGGAGGGTGTTGTTCATGCCTTGGGGCGGCGCGCCTTGGTCGGTTGGCGCGCCCGGAGGTGGCGAGGCCGCGCTTGCGGAAACTCTCATAAAAAACTTGACTTTTGCGCGCGTGGCCCATAATCCTCGCGCGCGTCCCGCTGCTGGGAACAAGAGCCTGTGCAGGCCCCTGCTTACCAGAACGCGGGCTGGTTGGGAAGCCGAATTGTCGCGAATTTGGTTGGCGAGTTAGTGAGTTGCATTATGGCCGGAACTTGCATCTTGCAGGTCGAAGACGAAGAAACCGATGTGTTGCTGGATTTGAAACTGCCCGATGAGCACGGGCTGGACGTGCTCGGCTGGATGCGGCGCCAGGCCGCCTGGAAGAAAACTGTGGTCATTGCCCTAACCTCCTCGAACCATCCGGCTGACATCGAGCGGGCTTATGAATCCGGCGTGAATTCGTACGTGGTCAAGGCGGCAAATAATCAGAAGCGCCTCGAATTCGCCCACCATCTCAAAGGATGGTGGCTCGAGGACAATCAGTTCGCGCCGACGGTCTAGCGGGACCAGTGGCCAGCCGGCAAAGGAGACCAACGGGCGCCATTCCCTGACTGTAGGAGACGACGCAAGGAGTCTCTCATCAATCGCTACCGAGGGGACCGGAAAGCGGCCTTCCTCGGAACCTTTGTCGCCAAAATGCGCCGAGCGAAATTCCGAGGCCCTCGACGCCCGCGAATGGCGGCTTGCGCCCGTCCAAGACCTTTGCCAAAGTTGGGGCATGAGGAAATCCTTGTAAGTCCTCGCAAATCGATGGTTGCCGGTGTGGCGAAATGGCAGACGCACAGGACTTAAAATCCTGGGGCCTTAAAAAGCCGTGTGGGTTCGAGTCCCACCACCGGCACCAAACTCGAAATGGCACTGTAATTAGAGGGGCGAAGCTGGGGTAATGCAGCTTCCGCACTGGCCAACTTCATCATGGCCTTGACCCAGGAGCCGCCAGGCTTTAGAAGGCCCGTATGAAATCGGTCCTCTGCAATTCCTTATGAAACGCCTCAGTGCTGTTTTTGA
>CAVQND010000038.1:0-27530 GCA_963713735.1 uncultured bacterium | reverse complement strand
CCCTCATGCTCCTGGCGCGGCTCGGGGGACAGGGCTCTGCAGGAGTGCAACCCGAGCACCGGGCCGCCCTTGGATTGCGGATGCATCCAGGCCTGTCCCGACCGCGTTTGGGGCAGGCCTTTCAGTTGAGGGATGGCTTCGCAACCCAAGGCCCAAAGCGAAAAACTCATCGTCTTTTTTCTCTGATCTTCTTTTGTGTTCATACGTCGCTTGGGATCTGCGTTCAGTCTTTAGAGTTCTGTGCGGCCTTGGTTTTCTTGGCCGGCGGCGCGGGCGCAACGGCCGGCGTCGCCGGGTTTGTTTTCAAGCCCAGGTCGGCGGCTTGGCAGCGGCCGGTGCGCACTCGCCACCAGTCCACGCTGAACTGCCGGCCGACGGCCACGGCGATCTGCTTGCGTTTGGAGCGGGTGGTTTTGGGATTGGCCAGCACCGGCAGCCACTTGGCGACCGGCTTGTAGGTGGGCTGGTATTGCATCAGGCGCCAAGAGGCCTCCACCAGCACGGTGCGCACGCGCGGGTTGCCGCGGTGCTTGTTAATGGACCCTTGGAAACGGCGCTGTGCTGAGCTGTCTTCCCGGGGACACATTCCGGTGTAGCTGGCCACTTGCCGCCGGTTGTCGAACCGGTTCCAGTCAGCCACTTCTCGTTCCAACACCTCGGGAAGTCAGCTTGCCCAGGCCCACCGGCAGGTCCGCAGGCGCGGCCTCCGTCAGGGCTTTACCCAGTGCTCTGAGCTCCTGGTCCACCGCTTCGATCAGCCGGCGCAACGGCTCCAACAATTCCAACACGATGGCCGGCAACACCAGTTCCTTCCACAGAGCCTCGGTCCACCAGATGCCCTTGATGTGGGCGCCATAATAAAGGGCGTGGCTGCGCCCTTGGGCCGCCAGGCGTTGCTTCTCCTTCTGCAAGCTCTCCCGCTGGCGAGAGCGACTCCGGGCTTGCTCCTGAGCTTCGGTGGGCACGCGCACCACGCAAAAGGCGTCCTCATTGCCGGCGACATACCGGTCCAAGCCCAGCACCAACGCCTTGGCGTTACGCTTGTCGGTCTTGACGTTCTTGCCGTACTCGTCCAATCCCGAGGCCGCACCACGTAGTTGGTGATGCCAAACCCCGCCAGCTTCCGGTGCAAACTGTAGCCAAAAAGGCCCGCCTCGTAGCAACTGTAAACCTGCTTGGCCAGCGCCGTCTGTTTCCTGGCCCAGTCCAGGAACTGAGTCGGGCTGAACGCTTGCGCCGGCTGGGGTGCGCCCCCGTCGATCTGGCGTACCACCACGTAGCGATCCAGATGCACGTTGATGCCCAGCTTGATGACCTGATGCGGTCGAGGACCGCTCTCGCAGTTCGGAGCCGATGCACCGGCGACGCTCGGCACCTTGCCTGCGCTCAAGATCGTCTCGACCAGCGTATCAGTTTGTTCCTTGACCGAGGGTAGTGCTTGCTTCGCCGCGGCCTTCGTCCTATTTGTTTTCTCGTAAGTTAGTTTTATCATTGGTGGTCAGGTTGCCGAATTTTTCCCAGCCTGACCACCCCATGTTATCTTTGTGCCGATTGCGCGTTCGACTCCGGGCCGCCCAACTCCTCACCCCGGCGGACGGCAGGAAGCGGCTTCTAACACAGCACAATGTCCTGTTTGGCCAGGTCGAACTTCGCGGCCTTTTCCTTGAGGAAACTGAGCATCGCCATGTTCAGCGCCGCCTGCACATGGAGCCCAAACTGGACATCGCTGACCGGCTTTTCCCGAGTCCGGATGCAGCGGATGAAGTTCTGCCAATGCAAGGGAGTGGTGTCCATCTTTTGGGCCGGGAAGACCTGCGGCTGGCCTTTGCGCGGCACGACGGTCACGCTGTCGAAACCGACATTCCATTCGCCCGGATTCTGAAGCGTGAGGGTGCCCTCGTCTCCGCGGATGGCCGCCTCGGCGGGATAATCGTTGGCCAGGGAGCAGGGGATGACGATCGAGAGCTTTTCCGGGTAATCCAGGCACATGTTGAAGGTGTCGGGCACTTCGCGATCGTAGGTGGTGTATTTGAAGATGCCGCCCGAGGCCACGGCGCGGGAGGGGAATTTGAGGTCCAGGGCGCTGACAAACGGTGTGAACACGTGCGGGAACAGATCGGTGCAAGGGCCGCCGGCGTAGTCGAGGTATTTGCGCCAGCTAAAGAAGCGGTCCACGGTAAAAGGCACCTTCGGGGCGTCACCCAGGAAGGCCTCCCAATCCAGGTCCGGTCCGGGCTTGGCCTCCCGGTCCGGTATCGGCATCCGCTCTCCCCAATCGCCCGCGCGGTAGAACCCCGCGTTGACGAGCTGCACGCGTCCGATGGCGCCCTGGCGCACCAGTTCGCGCACCTGCTGCCAGGCGGCGCTGGAGTTGCCCTGGTTGCCGATTTGCACCACGCGTTTGAGCGCGAGGGTTTCCTCGTAGAATTGCCTGGCCAGGCCGAACTGGGACCAGTGGCCCATCGGTTTCTCACAATAGACATCCTTGCCCGCGCGGATGGCGTCCAGCGCCTGCGGGACATGGAGCCGGTCCGGTGTCGCGATGCAGACGGCATCCACATTGGGATCGGCCAGCAGTTCCCTATGTTTCATATAGCCCTTGGCGCCGGCGGCTTTGGCGGCTTCCTCGAGCCGATAGCGATAGGCGTCGCAAACCGCCACTATCTTGAGTTTCTCGCCCTCTCGAATCAGGCGCCCAACCGTTGCTACGTGGCTGGAACCACGCCCGCCAACTCCTATGAACCCGATGCCGAGCTGGTCGTTAGCGCCCAGGACGCGGCCCCGCGCCACAAAGGGCGCCGCGTTCAAAACGCCCATTGCGGCGGTGGCGGTGGCGGCGGATTGGATGAAATGGCGGCGGCTCAGGGCGCCCGAAGGGGCCGGTGTCGGTTCTGTTTTCATAGTCGATCCCATTATGTCCCTTGCCCGTTCCAGGTCAAGCCGGCAGGGCTGCCGGCGCCCTGACTCGCGAAGCGTATGGAGTTGGAACGAGGGTGCACTTCACCTTTTTGGGTGGCAGTTTCCGGTTCCTAATCTTAATCTTAATCTTAATCTTGCTCCGAATCTTAACCTTAATCTTGCCCCGAATCCTAATCCGAATGAATCGCTTGTTCGACTATGAAAAACTGGAAGTCTGTCAAGAATCTCTGGCTCAGGAGCAGGATTAAGATTACGCTTAGGAGCGGCTAACCAAATGAAAGACCGAACAGTCATCCTGCTCATCGCGGCGGCGGCGCTGGCCGTCATCGAACCGCCCGGCCGCGCCCAGCAATTCGAGGTCAAGACCCACCAGCTCACCAACGGCATGAAGATGCTCATGGTGGAGGACCATGCCATTCCCAATGTGGCGCTCTACCTCTTTCACCGCGTCGGCTCGCGCAACGAGCGGACGGGGATTACGGGGCTGTCCCAATTTTTCGAACACATGATGTTCAACGGGGCCAGGAAATACGGGCCGGGAATGTTCGACCGCGTGATGGAGGACAACGGCGGCGCCAACAACGCCTATACGACCGAGGATTTGACGGTCTATGAGGATTGGTTTCCGTCGCCGGCCCTGCCGTTGATTTTCGATTTGGAGGCCGACCGCACCGCCTGGCTCTCGTTCGATCCGAAGATGGTCGAATCCGAGCGCGGCGTCGTGGCCAACGAGCGGCGGCTGAGCGTCGAGAACAACAACGAGAGCCTCCTGAGCGAGCAGTTGCTGGCCGCCGCCTTTACCGCCCATCCGTATCATTGGCCGGTGGTGGGGTGGATGGTGGACATCCGCAACTGGAAACGCGAGGACCTGATCGAGTACTACAAGACCTATTACGCCCCGAACAATTGCGAAATGGTGATAGCCGGCGACATTCATCCCGAGCAGGTCATTGAATTGGCCCGGCGGTACTCTGGAGCCGATTCCGGCCCAGGCGCCCGCCGCTGCCTGTGACCACGCAGGAACCGCCACAGCCCGGAGAGCGCCGGGTCTTCGTCAACAAGTTCGCCCAACTGCCCCTCCTCCAGGCGGCCTATCACTCCCCGGCGGCGGCGGCGAGCCGGATTTTGTGCCGTTGTCGGTGCTGGAATACATCCTGTTGCGGGGCCAAAGTTCCCGGCTCTACCAGCGCCTGGTGGACAAAGAGCAGGTGGCCATCTCGGTCGAGGGCGGCCAGTCCCCGCACCTGGACCCCTTTCTGTTCCAAATCAATGTCCAGCCCCGCGACGGAGTCCGCATGGAACGCGTCGAAAAAGTCCTCTATGAGGAATTGGAGAAGGCGCAGTCGGACCTCGTGGCCGAGCGCGAACTCCAAAAGGCCAAGAACACCGCCGTGGCCGACTTCTACCGCTCGATGAAGACCATTTCCGGCAAGGCCAATACCCTCGGCACCTACGACATCGTCTTTGGGGACTATCATCGGCTCTTCCTGGCTGTCGATCTGATCAACCACGTCACGCGCGAGGACGTCCAACGCGTCGCCAAAAAATACCTCGGCGCGCGCAACCGGACCGTGGCCATCCTGGTCCCGGAAGCCGCAAGCGCCGATGAGAAGGAATAAGCCGGAAGCCCGTCAGAGCCTATGAAATCCCTAAACCAACTAACCCGGATATTTCGCAGCGCGGCCAGCCCATTCGCGTCAGGCTAAGGTTTGGCGCGCAGTTGACGCGGCGGCCTTTTCTGTGTCCGACACAGGAGCAGCACGTTTTTGTCTTCGATTAGCCACTTCATTTCTTCCCCTTTTTTGATCTCCAGCGCCTCCGCCAGGACCACCGGCAAGTTCAGATAGTAGGAGCGATTGGTTGGCCGCTCCACCTTTTGCACTTTGATGAGGTAACCCGTCGTTTTTTCTGTCGCCTTTTGTCGCTTTGGCATATAGTATTAATACTATATAAAACCACGCATGTCATCTCCTAACCCTTCCGCGCAAAACAATTCCGGTTTGCCCGCCTCCCTCCACCAACAGCTCCCGGCCTGCCTCCCCAAACTCGACGCCATCAACGCCGAGGGTATCGCCCGAGCCTCAGGCTTTCTGCAGCGCAGCCCACGTAAAATCCCCATGCTCAAATTTGCCAAGGGCCTCCTGGCCCTCGCTCCCGAAACCGACCTCGCCTTGGAGCATACCGCCGCAGTCATCGGCTTGGCCGCCAACACCACCTACACTAAACAGTCTTTGAGTGAACGGCTCTCCGGTGGCCTCAAAGGCTTTCTGGCTGGGGTCGTCACGGCCCTCTTCAGCCGAATCGCTCGTGGCGTTCCGACCTGCCAAGCCCTTGAACGCTTTGCTCACGTCTGGGTCCATGACAGCACCTCCCAAACGCTGCCCAAGCACTTGGCTGAACTCTTCCCCGGGGCCGGCAACCAACATGGGCAAGACTACGCCACCCTCAAAATCCAATGGATCTGCGACATCAAAAACGGCGTGGTCGGGCACGTCTCCCTTTCGGGCTATACTCGCAATGACCAGGCCGCCGCCCCGGACATCCTGGAAGTCGCCCGCCCCGGCAATCTGGTCCTGCGGGATCTGGGTTACTTCACCACGGCAGTCCTGGCCCAGTTTGTCAGTGCGGGCATCTCCTTCCTCAGCCGCTACCGCCACGGCGTCAATCCCTACGACCCCAAGACGGGCCAACCGCTGAATTTAAAGGCCCTCCTGAAGAACTCTGGCTCCTTGGATATGGACGTGCTCCTGGGACCGGAGCGAGCGGCCGTGCGCTTGGTCGCCCTGCCCGTGCCAGAGGAAGTGGCCGATCAGCGGCGGCACAAGGCCAAAGTCTCCGCCCAGAAACGCCACCGCTCCCCTCCTGGCGCCGAGCATCTCTTCTTGATGGGCTGGAACATCTTCGTGACCAACGTGCCGGCGGCGACTTGGCCCCCCAAGGTCCTGGCCGCGATCTATCGGCTGCGCTGGCGAATTGAGATCATTTTTAAAACCTGGAAAAGCCACCTGGGATTGCCTCGCCTCAACTGCCGCACCCCGGTCTTGCTTGAGCCTCTCGGTGCTGACCAAGTTGTTGTTCTGCGCGCTGGTCTGCCAGCTTTCTGACCTGCTGGAACTCAATTGTCCCCACGGCCAACACGTCAGCCTCCTTCGCCTGGGGCACATTCTCGGACAGTGCGCTTGCTGGTTCTCGGCCATGGTGCTGGGCGTCTCGGTCGTTCAATGGGTGGAGTTCTGCCTCGCCCGCCATGCCTTCTACGAAAAGCGAAACGATCGCAAAAACTACTACGAACTGCTGTCCGGAGCCGCGAACGCCTTAGCCTGACGCGAATGGGCCGAGCCGCAACCAAAACTTCTTTCAAAAAGAGAAGATCTTGACAGAGAGTGGTACAGCCCAAGAGCGGGAACCGGCGCCCGGGGCCGCGTAGCGCAGGTTTCCAACCTGCTGTATCGCCGACTTCCAGTCGGCAGGCTGTACCTGCTTGCTCGCGTTTGCGGATTGGAAATCCGCGATACAGCAGGCTCGAAGCCTGCGCTACGCCTCCCATTCGGCCAAACGTGTGAAATATCCAGGCTAGGCCGCCTGGGCCGGCTCCGGCGTGCGGCCCTCCTCTTGTGCGTGGTCCTGGCCGCCGGCCGGCTGGCGGCTGGCGAGTCCTCCGAGCGAGAGGAAATCGCCAAAGTCCGCCTCCCGGCTTACAAGACAATCAAGCTCGATGACGGCCTCACTATTAATGCTCCTGGAGCGCCACGCCCTGCCGCTGGTCAGCTTCCATTGGCTCATGAAATCCGGCGGGGCCCTCTGCGACCCGCCCGGGCAGGAAGGGCTGGCTTCGCTGACGGCCAAGCTCTTGCGCAAGGGCACTCAGTCCAGATCGGCGGACCAACTCTCGGAGGCCTTGGATTTTGTCGGCGCCGAGTTCGACGCCGGGGCGTCGCTCGAATACGCGTCCGGCTCTGCCGAGTTCGTCAAGAAGGACCTCGAATTGGCCGTGGACCTCGTGTCCGACACCCTGTTGCACCCCTCCTTCCCGCCTGAGGAAGTGGACAAGATGATCAAACAGGACATTGACGGCATCAAAGAGGCCAAAGCCGTTCCGCAACAGGTCATTGGCCGCTACTTCGAGGGCTTTCTCTACCAACCTCACCTCTATGGCCGGCCCGTGAGCGGAACCGAAACCAGCCTCTCGACCATTAGGCGTGAGGCGATTGCGGGCTTTCATGCCGCCCACTACGTCCCCAACGAACTCATTCTGGCCGTCGCCGGCGATTTTTCGGCCTCCGAACTGGAAGCCAGGTTGCGTGACAAATTCGCCGCCTGGAAACCGGGAACGGTGGCGCGGCCCGAACTCAAGGAACCGCCTCGCCTCGAGGGGCGGCGCGCGCTCATCGTGGATAAACCTGACGCCACGCAGACCTTCTTCCAGTTCGGCAACATCGGCCTGGCCCGCACGAACCGCGACTGGGTGGCCGTTCAGGTCGTCAACACCCTGTTCGGCGGGCGCTTTACCTCGATGATCAACAGCGAATTGCGGATCAAGTCCGGATTGACCTACGGCGCCAACAGCCGCTTCCGTGCGCGCCAACTGCCGGGGTCGTTCGTCATCGCTTCCTTTACGCCCAACGAGTCGAGCGCCCGCGCCCTCGACCTGGCTTTGGAGGTCTTGCAGGCCCTCCATGAAAAGGGCCTGTCCCCCGAGCAGCTTCAATCCGCCAAAACCTACATCAAAGGACAGTTCGGACCGACCCTCCAGACCAATGACCAGTTGGCCCAGACCCTCTGCGAGCTCGAGTTTTACGGCTTGGGCTCGCAATACATCGACACCTTCTTCGACCGCATTGATGCCGTGACCCTGGCCGATGCCCGCAAGGTCATTGCCGCCTACTTCCCGCTCAAGGACCTGGCTTTCGTCTTTCTCGGCCGCACCGCCGTCATCGAGCCTGTGGCCGCCAAACTCGCCAGTGACGTGCAGAAAAAGACGATCACAGCGCCGGGATTTTGAGATCCAGACCGGAGTACAGAATTTTAGCACCGGTGTCAGACGTTGACAAACAACCCCCAGGTCCCGATATTTCTAAGCACTATGCGAAAGCTAATGCTGTTGAACAAAAAGCACCGAACCGGGAAAGTGATCCCGGCCCCGGACTGGCTAGCCACGCGCATGGAGATCTTGCAGCGGATGCCGCCGCCCACCTTGAGAGAAGTGGACACTCACTTCAAGGCCTCGGCAGAGATCCGCAAGCGATTGAACGCCAAGCAGCCTGCCTGATCGCCTGGGGACAGGAAAAGGGTCTCGTCCTGGCGAGGGATTATACTGCCCATCTCTTTAAGCACAACTCCACCACGGCGTAGCACCAAGTCTTCTACCGCCAGGCCGACAACCGCGCTGTCAAGCTCACGCATCCGGGGACTTTCGGAGTCACACCCGGCCCGAAAGGGGCACAAGGGGCCGCCACGCCGCTGTTTTATTTGCACAGGCTGATGCTTATGAATCGGGTGTTCGATTCCGGACTGCGGCTGGAAGGAATAACGCTCGGAAAATCCCTGGTTATCGGCGTGACGGGAGACCAACCGAGCGTCGCCATTTCACAGCCATGGATCCGGCCGGCGAACCCGGGGCGTCCTCACCCCTCAAATGCCGAGATCGCTGAGTTTATGGAATCCTTGGGTTTCATGGAGGTGAGTCGCTCCTACTATGGCTGGCAGCGCAGGGCAGACGGAATCACGATTCTGGACGCACGTCCCGACAATTTCATCAAATCCCAACAGGGCGTGGTCCCGATCGATTTGGTGATCAGCGAGGAGCCTCCTCAAATGGTGACGGTGCTGGACGCACCGTCGGCCTGACGCGGCCTTTCCAGCGCGCCCGACCGGGGCAGCGTCCGGATACGCCCGGCGGCAACGCGGCAAGGCGTTTGCCGTTGAACCGGGAGAAGGAGGTTTGTATGGTGCCGGAGATGACGGCCAGCGCGCCCCACCCGGAGACTTCGCCCCTGGACCGGCCGGTCACCGGCCTGTTTGGCGTCGGGCCGGAGCGGGCGGCCCAGTTGGCGCGGCTGGAGCTCTTCACGGTTGCCGATTTGCTCCTGCATCGGCCCCGGCGCTATGAAGACCGCCGCCACTTCCGGCCCATTGCCGAGCTCGAGATGGACCAGCCGGCCATTACGCGCGGCAAGATCGTGGCCCTGGGCGTGAAATGGTTTGCGCAACACACCAAATCCATCTTCGAAATCATCGTTGACGACGGCACGGCGCGGCTGCACTGCCGCTGGTGGAACCTGCCGTTCATGGAGAAATACTTTGCCACGGGCCAGGAGGTTGTGGTCTTCGGAAAACTTGCGGGCCTCAGGCCACGCACCATCGACCACCCGGAGACCGAAGTGGTCGAAGGCGGCGAGGAGAGCAGCATCCACCTCAACCGGATTGCGCCGGTGTATCCGCTGACGGAGGGCCTGCCGCAGCGCTGGCTGCGCGCCCTGATCTGGCGGACGCTCCCGGCCGCCGAGCGGCATATTGCCGAGCCGTGGCCGGGTCTCGAGCTCCACGCGGCGCAGGACGCACACTACGGCATCACGCCCGACATGCCCTTGCCCAGCCGCGCCCGCGCCATCCGCCTGCTCCACTTCCCCGAAACCGACGCGGACATCGGCTTGGCCCGGCAACGGCTGGCGTTGGACGAGTTCATCGAGTTGCAGCGCGGAATACAGCTTCGGCGGCGGAACTTCGAGGCCAAGGCCCGGGCCTTGCCCTGCGCCGGCGATAACCACCTTATCAGGCCCTTTCTGGCCGGGCTCGGCTTCAAGCTCACCCAAGGCCAAACGCAGGTCCTGCGCGACCTGCGCAAAGACATGTCCGGCGCGCACCCGATGCGGCGGCTGCTCCAGGGTGATGTTGGCTCCGGCAAGACTGTCGTTGCGGCCTGCTGCGCCCTGATGGCCCTGGAAAGCGGCTATGACGCCGCCCTCATGGCGCCCACCGAAATCCTGGCCGAACAGCACTTCACCAACTTCAAGCGATGGCTCGACCCGCTGGGGGTTGCCGTGGAACTGCAGACCGGAAGCCGGAAGACGGAGGGAGGAAGGCAGAAGGCGGAAGGCAGAAGGCAGAAGGCCGGAGAGGCCATCGGGGGGGCGGAGGACGGAGGACGGACACGGAGGGCACGCTCCCTGGTCCGCGTCGGGTTTCATTGACTATCGGCACGCATGCCCTGCTGACGGCGGGCTTGGAGTTGCCCAATCTCGGGCTGGTCATCATCGATGAACAGCACCGGTTTGGCGTGGCGCAACGCGAACAACTGGTTCGCAAAGGCCATTACCCCCATCTGCTGGTGATGACCGCCACGCCCATTCCCCGCACGCTGGGGCTGACGGTTTACGGCGAACTGGATGTCTCGACGTTGGGCGAGCGCCCTCCGGGGCGGGGCCGGCTCAGGACCTTTGTGCGGAAGGTCGACAAGCTGCCCAAGGTCTGGGCGTTCATTCGCGAACAACTGGGTCGAGGCCGCCAGGCCTACGTGGTTTATCCGCGCGTGGAGGATTCCGGCGCCGGCGGAGTCAAGGCGGTGACTCGGGAATTCGAGTCGGTGCGGCAGGGGCTGGCGCCGCATCGGGTGGGGCTCCTTCATGGGCGGCTCAAGCTCAAGGAAAAGGAAATGGTGATGGACGAGTTTCGCGCCGGCCGTCTCGAGGTGCTGGTGGCCACCTCGCTCATCGAGGTGGGCCTGGATGTGCCCAACGCAACCGTGATGCTGGTCAACAATGCGGAACAGTTCGGCCTGGCCCAGCTCCACCAGTTGCGCGGGCGCATTGGCCGCGGGGCGCATGATTCCTACTGCATCCTCCTGGCCGGGGCCAGGAGCAAGGATGCCCAAGAGCGCCTCAAAGTGCTCGAGGAGACTGGCGACGGGTTCCGCATTGCCGAGGCAGACCTCGAGGCGCGGGGTCCGGGAGAGTTGCTGGGCCAGCAGCAGAGCGGCGCCCCCAGGTTCCGGTTTGGCGACCTGTCCCGGGATTGGGAACTCCTCAGGCAGGCCCGAGAGTTAGGCGCGAAGCTGGTGGATTGATGGATTAGTGGATTAATCCATCAATCCCCTTGGCTACAGCAGGTTGGGCTGGCTGGCGGGGCCGGGTTTGCGTCCAGTTTTCTTATAGCCCAGTTCGGTCGCGACCCGGCCCTGGGGAGTGCGTTTGAGATAGCCCTCCATGATAAGGTAGGGCTCATAGACCTCCTCGAGCGTGTCGGGTTCTTCGCCCACGGCCACGGCGAGGGAGCCGAGGCCAACGGGGCCGCCGGCGAACTTGACAATGATGGTCTCGAGGATGCGCTTGTCCATTTCGTCCAGGCCGCTTTGATCGATTCGAGCATGACCAGGGCCTTGTCGGCCACCTCGGGGGTGATGCGGCCCTGGTGTTTGACCTGGGCGTAATCCCGCACGCGGCGGAGCAGGTTGTTGGCGATGCGGGGCGTGCCGCGGCTGCGGCGGGCGATTTCGAGGGCGGCATTTCCCTGGATCTCGACATTCAGGAGCCGGGCCGAACGCGTCACAATCTGCTCGAGTTGGTCGGCCTGGTAATAGTCCAGCCGCTCGCGGATGGGAAAGCGGTTGAGCAGCGGCGCCGTGAGCAGGCCGCTGCGCGTGGTGGCCCCGATGAGCGTGAAGCGCGGCAGGTTGAGCCGGACGCTCCGGGCGTTGGGGCCCTGGTCGATGATGATGTCCAGCTTGAAATCCTCCATCGCCGGGTAGAGGTATTCCTCGATGGTCTTTTGGAGGCGATGGATTTCATCGATGAACAGCACGTCCCCCTCTTCCAGGTTGGTCAACAGGCCGGCCAGGTCGCCCGCCTTCTCGATGGTCGGCCCGCTGGTGCTCTTGAGGTTGGCGCCCATCGCCTTGGCCAGGATGTGGGCCAGGGTGGTCTTGCCCAGGCCGGGCGGGCCGCACAGCAGGACGTGGTCGATGGCTTCTCGCCGCTGTTTGGCGGCCGCCACTGCGATCTCGAGGCGCTCTTTGACCTTGGCCTGCCCCGTGAATTCCGAAAAGAGCGACGGGCGCAGCGTCATCTCCAGCGCCACGTCCGGCTTGCCCAGCACCTCGGTAATGGTTCGTTGAGCCATCCACAAAAGAATGAGCGATCCGCCCGCCCGCGCAAGGGCAAAGCGCCTCGTAGCGCAGAGCCCGGACCCGTTTAAAACCCTCCATCCTGTTGCCAACTGCCCAGCCCGCCAAACCTTGAATCCAAGCCAAGGCGGTCGGCCGAGGTGTCGCCAAAAACTCCCCCCGCCTATATGCGCCATAATCCTGCCCCCACTGTCTGAATCGCAGGGTCCGCCCCGTGGCTCTTTACTTTCCCGGATCGCCTGGTGTAGCCTCGACATAAGAGCATGACATTAACGAGCCACAATCAACGGAAGGAGTCCAACATGAAGAGTCACACGCGAGCGCAGGTCCTGGCGTTTGGCCTGGGGCTGCTCGTCGCGGGAAACGTCCCCCGCGCGCGGGCCGGCCAGAGTCAGGCCGATGCGAGCGGGTCAATTGACTTTGCCTCGGGCGTGGCGGCCTTGGATGCGGCCTATCAGAAGGCCCGCCGCGTCGTCGCCGCCGATGTCAAGGACGGCAAATTCCTCGCCGGACAGAATTCGGCCCAAGTGTGGACGCGCGACACCTCCTATTCCGTGGAGCTGGCCTGCGCGCTGTTGTATCCGGAGGTTTCCAAGACCACGCTCCTGGGATTGACCCAGGAGGTTGAGGGCGTCGGCGAATGCTGGTACCAGGATAAGTGCGGGCATTTCGCCGGGTGGCCCAATTTGACCGACGCCATCGTCGGGGCCTCGGGGGCGTGGGCCTTGTACCTGGTCACGGGCGATGGCGAGCTGTTGCGGCCGATCTATGAGCGCACCGTCCGCAGTCTCAAACGGGCGGAGCGCGATGCCTTTAACCCGCAGCTTGGCCTGTTCAGCGGCTGCGCCAGCTTCATGGAATCCAACAGCGGCTACCCCCAGAAATATGCCATGAAGGGCGACATGCTCGCCAAAACCTATGCGCTGAGCACCTGCCTGCTCTACTATCGCGGCTACCTGGTCGCCGCCCGGGCCGGCAGGGCCTGAGGGAGGACGTGCGCCCGTGGCGGCAGAAGGCGGCCAAGCTCAGAGCGGCGATCAACGCGCGGTTCTGGCTGCCGGACAAGGGTTACTACGCCTATTTCCTGGATGAGACCGGCGCGCTCAATCCCCGGATGGAGGGATTGGGCGAAGCCTTCGCCATCCTGACGGGCGTCGCCGACGCGCCACGGGCCCGCCAGATTCTCGGCTCCACGCCCACGACAGGCTGGGGTTTGCCCTGCCTATGGCCGCAGTTCGGGGAATGGCGGGACTACAAGAGGGACTTTGCGCATTATTACCACAACGGTATGATCTGGCCCTTTGTTCAGGGCTACTGGGCCTGGGCGGCTTCCAGGAGCCGCAACCTGCCCGTCTTCAGCCGCGAGCTGGACGCGCTGGTCAAACTCTCCGAGAAAAATGACACCTTCATGGAACTCTACCGCCCCGAGGATGGCGCCCCGGATGGTTCTCCCCGCCAGTTGTGGAGCGCCTCGGGCTTCCTTTCGATGATCTACCACGGGCTCTTCGGGATGGACTTCCAGGAAAACGGAGTGCGCTTCACGCCGGTGGTGCCCGAGAGATTCACACAGTTGACGCTCAGCAACCTGAAGTACCGCCACTCGCAGTTGCGCCTCGTGGTGAAGGGCCACGGCATCGACGTCACCAGCTTCAAAGTGGATGGCAAGCCGCAAGAGGCGCTTTTCGACCCGGCGAAAACCGGCCCGCATGAGATCGAGATTCTCATGCAATGATCATAAAAAATGGCCTTCACCATGACCGGGTTTAACATCGTCTGCCTCAAAATGGTTCGGTGGAGCGGCTGGCCGCTGTTGCCGGTGGTGTTCCTGTTTCTGTTGACCGGCTACATCATGGACGGCCGATACGGCTTGAGCCGGCTGCTGGACGAAAAGGCGGCGCTGAGCTTCCACCGCATGCTGCATTTGCCGCTGATGCTCCTGGTGCTGGCGCACAGCCTGCCGGCGGTGTATCTTGCCCTTCAGCGATGGGGCTGGATCAAACATCGCGCGGAACCATGACAAACCCTGGTTCACAAGGCGGCGAGCCTGCCGCCGGACAAGCGTCGAGCGCGCCGGGCGCAACCGGGCGCCAACGCCCCGCCGGGGAGGCGCGCCCGCGAACACCGGCTCTCCCGTCGCGCTGCCATCGCCCTGGGCGCCGCCGGCGCCACCGGCCTGGCGGCCGGGGCTTCCCTGTTCGATTTCTTCTCCAATTGGCGCGCCTCCGAGGCCCCGGCGGACATTTTCAAAGGAGACGCTCCCCGCGGCGAGCTCTGGGAGCTTTGGCGCAAGCGCGGCTGGGTCAAGGAGGCCTCGCATTACTTCAAGCTCGGCCTCAATGTCCAGTGCAAAGTCTGCCCCAACAATTGCCTGCTGACCCCCGGCGACCGCAGCCATTGCCGGAACAAGGTCAACCACGACGGCGTGCTCTACACGCTGGTCTATGGCAATCCCTGCACTTTCCACGTCGATCCGGTCGAGAAAAAACCCTTGTTCCATTTCCTGCCCGGCAGCCGCACCTTCTCCCTGGCCACCTCCGGCTGCATCTTCCGCTGCCTGAACTGCCAGAACTGGGAGATCTCGCAAAAAAAACCCGAGGAAACCAAGGACCCGCGCGGCCCGGAGTTGCGCCTGCGCCCGCCGCTGCCGGCGCGCCTGACGCTCAACGACATCGCCCGCTTGAGCCTTTTCCCCGACGATGCCATTGCCGTGGCCGAGGCCCTCGGCTGCCCATCGCTCTCCTACACCTATTCCGAACCCACCTCTTTTTACGAATACACCTTCGACACCTGCAAGGCCGCCCGCCAACGCAAACTCAAGAACATCGTCGTCAGTTGCGGCTCGATCGAAGACCGCCCCGCCCGCGACCTCTACCAGCTCGTTGACGCCGCCCACGTCGATCTCAAGGGGTTCGACCAGGAGATTTATCAGAAGCTCAACTCCGGCAAACTCCAGCCCATCCTCAACACGCTCAAGACCCTCAAAGAACTGGGCGTCTGGTTCGAGATCATCAACCTCGTGGTGCCGACCTATACCGACAACCTCGCCACTATCCGCCGCATGTGCGGCTGGCTCGCCAAAGAGCTGGGGCCTGACCAGGTGCTGCACTTCTCGCGCTTTCACCCCGAGCACAAACTTGCCTACCTGACCCCCACGCCCGTGGAAACCCTCCTGAGGGCGCGCGATGCCGCCCGCGCTGAGGGCCTGCACTACGTCTATATCGGCAATGTCCCGGGCCTCGCCGACGCTGAAACCACGTTCTGTCCCGGATGCAAGAAACCGGTCGTCCAGCGGGACATTTTCGCCGTCACAGCCCTCGACCTGGCCTCCGGCAAGTGCCGCTTCTGCGGCGCCCGCATCGCCGGCGTGTGGAGCTGAGGCCGGCCGTGACCCCGGCGGGGGTCGGGGGCCGAGTGTCGAGGGTCGAGTGTCGAGGGAAGGAAGTGCCGCCCCTCGACACTCGACACTCGACACTCGACACTCGACACTCGACACCTGTGTTCGGATACTTTTGAACTGTGGTCCAGTCTGAACCCCGGAAGGAATGACTAATGACTGTCTATAAAATCGTGGGAGCGGACGGCAAGGTGTACGGCCCCGTTCACCTTGGGCAATTGCAGCAATGGGCCGCCCAGGGCCGCGTCAACCCTCAAACCCGCATTCAGCCGGAAGGCACTGCGGAATGGAAACCTGCAGCCGAGGTCCCGGAAGTTCAGGCAGCCCTCGAAGCGGCGGGCTTCGGGCCGGCCCTCGCCCCGCCCCCGCAATTGGTTGGTCCCGCCGCGGGAGTTGCGCTCAAGACCGGTCTGGCGATCACCAGCTTTGTCCTGGGAATCGTCTCCGTGGTCGTGTTTTGCGTTGGCCCGCTGCTGGGCATCCCCGCAATCATCTGCGGACACATCGCCCATGGCCGCGCCCGGCGCGCGCCCGCCCAATACGGCGGCGGCGGCTTCGCCATCGCCGGTTTCGTCCTGGGCTACGTCGGCCTGGCCTTGTCGCTCGTGCTGCTGCCGGCTATGCTGCTGCCTGCCCTCTCCCAGGCCAAGGGGCGGGCCCAGTCTATTAGCTGCGCCAACAATCTCAAACAGATTGGCGTCGCCTTTAAGACCTGGGCGCTCGACCACAATGACCAGTTCCCGTTCAACGTGAGCACCAACTCCGGCGGCACACTCAGTTGTGCGCCCCAGGCCCCGATGGCTATGACCGCAATGCCGCCCTCCATTTCATGGTCATGTCCAATGAATTGAGCACCCCTTTCATCCTGATCTGCCCTGCCGCCCGTAACAACTCTCCCAGGGGCAACTCACCCGCCTTCGATTTCCGGAATCTCCAATCCGCCAACGTGACCTACCTCCTGCACACTGGATCCGGCATCAGCGAGACCAACCCGGCTGCGGTCCTGGCCGTTTGCCCAGTCTGCGGCAATGTCCTCCTGGTTAACGGCAGCGTTCAACGAGACCCGAGCGTCCAATCCAGGCCACCGCCCCTTACCCCAAACCAGCGGTTCAAGGGCGAGCGTAGGTGAATCCGCATCACGCATTCTCGTCCCGGCCGGTTGGGCTTTGCATTGCGGCTTCGCCGGAGGGGCGTTGACGGGGTGACAGAATGATGTAGGATTCATCCATGAAGACCGACACGTATCCACTGGCCGTGCCGCCCGATCTGCTCGGGGAGGTGCGGCAGGCGTCTCAGGATTTACGTTTGTCCATGGCGGACATCATGCGGCAGAGCATGAAGCTGGGGTTGCCCAAACTGCGCGAGCAGTTGTCCCCCGATCCGCTAAAAAACTTGAAGCCGTTGTCGAGAGCGGAGTCCCGCCGCTGCTACCAGCAGCCGAACCGCGAATTTGACGCGCTGGAACATCACCTCGCAACGGTCAAACCATAGTATTTTCCCCCAAGCTTCCGCACAAGTCTTTCGGATACCATCCACGTTAAACGCCTGCAAAGATTGCTTGGAACCGGGGCCAAAACCCGCCAGATTTGCTCATGCCTTTGGTGATTGATAGCGCAGCCAGCAGAGCGACGGCAGTCCGGTTGACCGAGGACACCTTGGTTGTTGATCTGGCCGATGGCCGCACGGTTTCTGTGCCGCTGGCCTGGTATCCCAGATTGTTGCAGGGTTCCCCGGACGAGCGCGCCAACAACAGGTTTATCGGCGAAGGCTCGAAATCCTTTGAGCGGTGGCTCGGGCCCGCTCAAGCCGGCCGGTTCGCTGAAGCTTCCCAACCTCAACACCCGCCGCACCGACGGCGGGATCTCATCCTCCCGGTGCGTAACATAGATCGCCGTCACCGCTCCGTCCCGAACCAGGACATTGACGGCCTTCACAAACACCTGGCGATGGGCCGAGTCCAATCCCTGGCACGGCTCATCCAGCAGCAACAACTGCGGCCCTTTCACCAGCGCGCGGGCCAGCAAGACCATCCGTTGCAGCCCTGCGGAAAGCGCAAACAGAGGGCTGCCGGCGAACTGCATCAACCCGAACCTCCTTAACCAGCGGCGTGCCAGGGCGCGCTGCCGGGCCGCCGGCCGATGGAACAGGCCGACCGTCTCATGGAACCCCGACACCACTACCTCGAAACAGGTCATCGCCTCATTGAAATGCAAGTGCAACTCCGGAGACACCGACCCTATGCGCCGCTTGATTTCCCAGATCGACTCCCCGCTGCCCCGCCGCCGGCCGAACACGACGACCTCGTTGGCGTAGGCCTGGGGGTTGTCTCCCAGGATCAGGCTCAGCAAGGTGGTCTTGCCCGAACCGTTAGGCCCCAGCAGCGCCCAACTCTCCCCGGCCCGCACCGTCCAGTTTATGCCCTCCAGAATCGTGCTCTGGCCGTAGCGCACTGTAATGTCGCGCAACCGCACCAACTCGCGACCTCCCGCCGCCGCCGCGCCGCCTTTTAAAGCCGCCCGTGTGCCCGGAACGCCGGCCTTAGCCGGCCTTGCGCGCACCTCGACCCTCGCGCGCCCTAGGGAGCATTGGCCGTCCAAAGCCGGCTCAAGCCGGCGCTCCGGTCTCGCGGCGCTGGTTCCGGGGGCAGTGCCGCGCGCATCCCGGCACTGAATGCCGGCTCGAGGCCCTGCCGCCACGACCCGGCATTGATCAACGCATAACAGGTGCGTCACCTGCCGAGGCAGATCCTCGATCCGCGTCGTGATCAACAACACCCGCAGCCGCGTGCGCATCAGCCTTTCAAGCAGATGCTCGAAGTGCTCCCGCATCCCTCGGTCCAGGCCCACAAACGGGTCATCCAGGATGAGCAGGCGCAGCGGACGACATAGCGCCCGCGCCAGCTCGACCCGCTGCCGTTCGCCGTTGGAGAGCGAAATGAGCGTCCGCTCCAGAAACGGCTCGACCCTTAAGAGGCCGACAGCCCGGCGCCTCTGCCGCTCGAAACGCCTCCGGCCCTTCTGGTGCCGGTCCGTCACCTTCGAACGGGTTGACCTCCATCACCCGCTCATACGCCAGGAAGTCGCGCACCCGCAACCCGCTCTCCTCTTCGAGGCTGTTCCAACGCGACTGCATCACTGCCTCAGGCACCTCCCCTTTCCGGATCTCGAACGAGACCTGGCCAATCGCCTCTTCGGGCGTCAACCCCGGCGGCGCCCGGAAATGATAGCGCAGTTCTCCCTGCGCCAGCGGCAAACGCCCCCGCACCGCATCCGCCAGGAGCGACTTGCCCGAGGCGTTGGCCCCGAGGATCGCCCAGTGCTCATCCCGACAAAACACCCACGAAGTGCCTTCGAATACCAGCCGCTCTCCCAAGCGAAACGCCGCCCGCGCCAGCGAAAAAAAAGGCCGCCCGCAGCCGGCTTGGCGGCCACGGGCGCTCGGCCCGCCGCCCCGCGCCATTGCGCGGAGTGGACCTCCCCGTTGGCCCGGTTGGCTCTCAAGCGAATTCAAGCCGCCAATTCTGCCCCAACTCCAAGGCCCCCCGCAACAGAATCAGCAAGAGCCCCCGTCCCCATCGGCTCGCCCGCAGGCTTGCCCCGGCTCCCGCACCACCTGACACGCGGGTCCGCCTGGGGCGGTTCGAGGGCTTGAGCCAGGATGACCGCCCTGGCGCAGGGCCATTGTCGCCGAGCGGCCCGGTTTCACATCGCGCTGGCGGCAGCGCCCAGGCCGGCGGCCAGGATTCAAGCGGAAACGGTTGCCAGTTCAGGGTGATGGTGAGCGGAGCCGCTCCGCTGGCTCTCCTGCTGCGCATAGTTCACCATCCCGCTGATGTCAATGATCACGACGGGGTCATTCCCGACCACCCAGGCGTCGTGTCCGGGCGGAATGAGCGCCACATCTCCGGGGCCGAATTCCTGTTCGCTGCCGTCGTCCATTACTGCACGGAGACGCCCGGACACGTGGTATTGCAGGTGAGAAGCCTGACAACTCTTGGTCTTGGCAAGGGGTTTCACACAGGTTGACCACTTCCAACCCGGCTGCAACGTTGCGCGGCCAAAGGTCACGCCCCCCAAAGAGACGAGGTCAACTTGTCCCTTGTCGAACGTTCGCCTCTCGTCCGGCTGCGACACTGTCTTCTTGTTCATTGTGTTCATAACGTTTCCTATATTAGCATTAGTGACATCACAAATCAAGGCTCCTGTTACATGTTTCTTGCAGCTCGATTCAGAGGTCTGAGCAAACAATCAGGCTGAAAAAGGTGCCTTCGTAAGTCACGTTGCGGCAAGCACTTACAATGGGGCTGATTTAAAATAATTTCTTGTGGGTTTTTCGCCGGGCCGTTTTCTGGTATGAGGTACCCAGAAAGGACTCGCGCGATGGATGATGTCAACTTTCCGGGCTGGCGGCCAGCGAGGTCCATCCAGGTGGTTGAGGGCAATGGGCGGACTCGCGTGCTCGTGAAGGGCAAACCGTATATGAGTTGGCACTCAGGCGATGAAGGGTGCGTTCGGCTGGCAATTGCGCAGTTGTACGAGTGCGGGTTGGGAACGGAGGAGGATTTGGCGGAGGCGTTTGGACGGCATGTCAACTCGGTACAGAAATACCTGAAGGATTTTGCTGACGAGGGAATCCGGGGTTTGATGTCGGAGCGCCGGGGTCCCAAAGGTCGGTGGAAGCTCACCCCGGAGTTGCGCGGGAAAATCTTGCTGATCGTTTTGCGGCAAGGCATCTGGAAACTGGAAACGATTCAGCAGCGATTGCTGGAAGCCTGGCATGAAGCGGTGAGCGTGCCGAGCATCCAACAAGTGTTGGAGGAAAACGGGCTGGGCGAACCGACCACCAGGGGCGTGGGCGACAAAGTGATCCAAGGTGAGCTTTTTGCCCTCGAGCCGGAGCCGCAGTTGGTTCTGCCTTTGGGCGGTCTTGACGCCCAACCCGTGGAGAAAGTCGGCACCAGCAGCGTGCGGGAACAGGAAAGCGGAACGGGAAACGACAACGCTGCGGGAGGCGGGGCCGGAGTCGCAGACCTGGGGAGAGGATGGCGGCGAGATCACTATTCGCCGGCACAGCGAGTCTATTTGGATCATTTGGAACAAGGCGCTTACAACGCGTATGCTGGCGGGCTGCTGTTTGCGCCGTTTCTGGCGCGCCATGATTTTGTTGCGACGTTGAGCCGAGCCATCACGATTGCGACCCACGAAGGTTACAGCCTGAAAGAGTTGGGGCTGACGTTGTTTTACATGGATGTGTTTGGGTTTCGGTCGCTGGAGGACTTCAAGCGTGCCTACGCCGAAGAGTTTGGCGTGTTGATGGGGCGCACGCAAAGTCCGAGCCTGTTCACGCTGCGGCGGTTCTTGCACAAGGTGAGAAAGTTGGCCAAAGGCGAAGCCTTGATCGACGAGTTTGCCCTCGCCTATTTGAAGTCCGGCCTGGCCGCGTGGGGAGTGATGTATATTGATGGCCATTTCATGCCCTACTATGGGCTATACCCGATCAGCAAGGGCTGGCATGGGGTGCGCCAGATGCCGATGAAAGGCAGCTACAATTTTCTGGCCGTGGATGAGCACTTCAGCCCGTGGCTGTTCCTAATCCGGTCCTGCCGGGAGGACCTGCTGCAAAAGATACCGGAGTTGATCGAGAAAGCCAAAAAGCTCGGGGCCAAAGCGGGAGTGAGTCAGGAGCGGCTGGACAAATTGATTGTGGTCTTCGATCGGCAGGGCTACAGCGCGGAGTCTACCGCTACCTGGACGGCCGGGATGAGGGAGCAGGAAAACGGCGGGCGCTGTTCATCAGTTGGGCTAAATATTCCGATAAATGGGTGAACGATCTGGCGGAGGAGCAATTCAACCGGGTGGCGCAGGTGACTTATGAGATCCGGAAGGCCGAAGCGATCCCCTACCTGGAGACCACGCGCACGATGAGCAAGTACGGCAAGATTCGGGCCGTGGTGATCCAAAATGGAAGGGACAAGAAGCGAGCGGCCATTTACACCAACGGCGCCGCCGAGGAAATCGGGGCGGAGCCCATTGTGCAATTGATTTGTTGGCGCTGGGGAGAGGAGAATGCCATCAAGGAGCTGCTACACAAGCACCTGATCGACTACACGCCGGGTTACGTCGCCGAGGAGTTGGAAGAGCAACCGATGGTGGACAACCCGCAGATCCGGGAACTCAAGCGGAAGCGAGCGGGCTTGGTCAGCGAATTAAACCGCTTAAAGGTTGAATTAGCCAACCACATGCTTCCGCCGCCGCCGCCGGCCCACAAACGCCGGCCCGCACCCCGGAGCCAGAAGGAGGTGCTGGACGACATCGCGGTGGCCGAGAGCACGATCCTGTTAACCGATCAGGAATTGGACAAACTGCCGGCCGAGATCCGCTTCGACCAGGCTCATGGCGGGGAAAAATTGGTGCGACTCAACCACGAGAAGAAACGATTCCTGGACTGCATCAAGGTGTTTGCCTGCAACCTCCAGGCCCAGATGTGCCGCTTGTTGTTGAACCATTATGACCGGAAGAAAGAGGTCGTGCCGGCGCTGGCGATGATTGTGGAGAGGACCGGCTACCTCAACTTGGAAGGCGGGCAGTTAGACGTGACGTTGAGAAGATTCACGGATCGGGAGATCGACTACGCCGCCCGCCGCCTGTGCGAAGACCTCAACAAGATGGGGCCCGTCACACTGGACCGGTTCCGCCTGCCGATCCGCTACCACGTTCAATAGCGAGCCCAACAGAAATTTTCTTAAAACGCGCGGAAAGCTGATTGTTTGCTCAGACCTCTGCCAAACGAATTGCATCGGCGCACTGGAGCCGCCGTCCATCGCGAACATGCTGATGATGACCACAACTTAATATGCAAACAGCCTCCCCTGACCTCGGCCCCTCCTTCACTCGCGTTAAGCCTCAACCGCACCCCGGCCGGAAGGTCCACGACCTGGGCATCGCGATGCAGTGGGGCCGCCCGCGCCAAACCGCCCGGCTCTACCGCAACATCCGCGACCACGCCCCCCAGATCTTCGACTTCGAATGCGTTGTGATCCACGAGGAGGATGCTCGCGGGGACTTCTACTACCAGGCGTATCAGGCCCGCGAGACTAACGTTGGCATGTTTTATCCCCTGACCGCCTACATGGTTTCCCAATACAACATCATGGCCATGAGCCGCAATATCTTCGCGGCACTAGCCGAACTGGATCGGCTTCTACCCCCGGAGCGGCACGTCACCGAGAAGGAGGTCGCCCTTTACTGCCGGAGCCTGGGCAAGGCGAAACCGTTGCCCCCGGAGCCGAGAGCCGAGCCTCCCACCGGCCTGCTGACCGAAAACCTGGAGGCGCAAGGCTTCCGTCTCACCTGCCATGTTCCGTCCGAGGGGCGGGTAAACGTGGGTATCTCCTGGCTGGCCAGGCCTGGTGGGCACTGGTTCTTCACTGGAGCTGTCGAAATGCGCCCCACCGAGGGCGGCCTGACTGGGCACTGGAGGCTACCGGGGCCTTGCGGGGTGAACCGCCTCCTGCGCCGGGAGTTCGAGCAGAAGTGCGAGGGCCTCGTGGCCTGCCTGAGCCCAGCGGGGCGCAGGTGCTGTCTTGCGGGGACACTCCCCCCATTCGCAGAGGTGAATGGCTGTCGAGAATCATTACCGTAACGGCTACATCAACGGCGTTTTCTTGAAGCTCAGAACCCAAACCGCGCCTTAAATTCCTCGGCCTGCTGGGCGAACTTGCCAAGGTTGGATTTCTTGAGTCGGGTCAGGTTCTGTAGCTTCCAGCGAATTGCCGGCAACTCTGCCAAATGCGGGCAACTCATCAGGCGCCAGTCCGGTTCGCCGGTTACCAGGCCCAACAGAAATCGGCGGTGGTTCGCAGTCAGCATTTCCGGCAACTCCTGACGCAAGCGGCGACGCAGAGCCAACAGTTCGTCCAGCCTGATGGGGTGCCGCGTCAGACCGACGAATTCGTTCGCGAAGGCCTGAGAAATGTCAAGATCACGGGAGAACAGAACCTCATGCACCGGACAATTGTGCCCAGCCAGATAGCTCACAAAGCATTCCATCACCTCGGCGGTCAAACCGCCCCGCCCGAACATTCCCCGGAGATCGAAAAGATCGCGGGGATGCTGCCGGTCTAAAGCCGCCACCAACTTGCTGGCATAAAGCTCCTGAGTAGCAAGGATCGGCACGGTCACTTCGGTGGCGAAAACTCGCCGTGCTTCCGGATTAAGTCCGCGAGCTTCTACCGACAAGATTGTGCCCCGGAAGACATGATTGACCTCCACCTTCACTCGGCTACGTCCGCGCCGGACAAAGAGCTTAAGTTCGTCGCCCAGCTTCGCGGACAACACTTCTGCGTCCAATCCTGCATCGCAAAGCCGGGCGCCTGAAAAACCGCGGGCATGGCTTCCAGCAGAAGCCGGACGGTCTCAATATAGGATTTATCCATGGCGATATTCACGGTTTCAGAACGAGCGTGGTTCCATCCTTGAGCCGGGCGGTCCAGCGGCTGTGCCCGAGTCGGCCACCGACCCCTTTGCGCGCGGCCTCGGCCCATGTCAGGCCCAATTCCTCCGCCCAGTGGACGCAGAGCCGCGCCACCTTTATGCGCCGGCAGTGCGCGAGCAGCTTTTGCAATACGTCCGGCCGCAACGAACGGATGCCCTCCAGGATGTTCCGGGCTTCCTCGACTCCTTGGTGAATTCCGACTTCGCTCAGCATCTCGATCACTGCCCGTTCCGGCACGGACACGAGCACTCCGTCAGGATTCTCCGGCAAGGGCTGTAATCCGAGGTTCCCTGGTCTGCCGGCAGAGAACGGGCTTCGGGCTGTATATCTGGCGTGAAAGCGCTGGTTGAACCAGACCGGCAGGTTGCCCTTCCGGTCGCCCCAAAGCCACAATGGCTCGTGCGCTGGGAGATTGTGGCGCAGGCCGAGCCAAGCCAAAGCGGTCTTGCCGCCAACGTGCAAGCCAGGCAGCCCTCGGGACAAGAACTTCAAGCACGCTGCCTCCGCCAGGTCGTCGTTCGGGAACATGAACACACCACGTCCCAACCGCACCAGCCAGCCCGATTTCTGGTAATGGTGCGCCAGCGCCGACAACACGCCCAAGGTGGCCAAGTCTCGGTTGTCCAACGGCGCTCCGCGCGGGAAGCTGGTTTGCAGCCGCCTGATTAAACTGGAGCGTTTAGTTAAAGGCATATTTTAACTATATCCCCTATATCAAGCGAAGGCAAGGCTCTATCCCAGCACAATCAAGAAGAACGAACACGGGCAATTCCTCTGTCGCGCTCCGCACTCTTCACGGGCTTGGGTGGCTTGGCCTGACGCCAGTCCGGTGCCGGACAAAGATTTGCCTCCTGAGTGTCTCCTGACAAGCCTGTCGGTCGAGGAGCAAAGGCGACCCGCGGCAGTCGGTTGCGTAAAGGATTGCTCATTCCCAAAGGCCGGGACACGAAAAAGCCGATGAAAAATGCGAAATCCAGTACCGCAAGAAAACCGCTGTCTTATGCCACCATTCCCGCCCGAGAGGGTCAGGAAGCTGTTGGTCAACCTGAAAACCTGTCTCGGGTGGGCCGAAAGGCCAGCCGTTGAGCTTTGAGGACTGGACCCCCATTGCAGGTCGTCCGGCAAACACATTGGCGTCGTGGTGCGAGTCGGGCGAGGTCCACCAAGTCCAGGCCCTGCTGGCGTCCCTGGAGCGCCTGCCGGAACAGGCTTGGCACCAACTCCTCGACAACGCCTGCCGAATCCATCCCACTTTGCAGCACCGCCGACTGGGCCACGATTTCCTGGCGACCAGCCGACTAAAAGAGATACTCAGCAAGCCCTCTGGGTTCACGCTTACACGGAACAAAAGGGCAGCCCGTCGGGGAAGTCGGCAACACTTTGGATTCGGCTTTCCCGCCTCGGGCACATGGGCTTCATTGTCCCGCGTGAAACGAGACAAGCATACGAAGCAGCCCGCGATGATTTCCGGGCATGTCCGCTTTGATCCCTTCGGGAAATCTTCTGTGCTGTGCAAACGACTGACCATCGATCTCGCTCGCCTGTCATTTGTCATTCCGCCGGCGGATCCGGCGCGAGCCGCCAGGGAAAAGAAACCATCGCCCCCTTCGGTTGGCCCTTAGACAACCTGGGCCCCGGGGCTCAGGACTCCGCCCTCCATCGGCGGAGGAGAATCCAAGCAGGATCCCGGCATTGTCTTGCGTCCCGGCCAAGCCTTTCCGTCGCTCCCTCGGTCGCGCTGGTTTGAGAACCGCGCCAAACCAGTTTGCGGCTCGAATCTGGACCTGGCTCCGACCACCCATTCCTCATGCGCAGACATCCACAGCGAAGTCCGAATCACCTGCGGGGCACTCGCGTATACCTCTCCGGCCCGATGGACTTCGTGGCTTCGAGGGTCGGCGAACATAAAAATGGCTGGCGAAACCGCGTTGGCCGGTTTCTGGCGGCCTACAAAGTGACGGTCTTTGATCCCTGGTCAAAGCCTCAGATCCGAGGCCTTTACGAATCTGGCCGCGAGGGCATCAACACCCAGCGCATCCGGAAACGCTGGACGTTCCGACTGTTCCGCTTCGCGGAAATCACTGAAGTCGGAGGCGGTTTGCTTCACACTTAACCAGGAGGGGGTGGCGAGATCTCCGTTGCGAGCGTGAGGCGAGAGCGGGCTCGGTGGGGCGTTGTCGCGCAGGCAACCGGGGCCGCCAAGATGGAGGGAGGCTGGTGAAACGAGGTTTTCAGGCGGGGCCAGCTTGGTTATAGAGGGTTCATGCAAAACATCTTCAAAACCTCACTGACCCCGCAGCAGTATGCCGATCGGAAGTATCATAAGCAAGTCAAGGCGCCGGAAAACTGCCTGAACTGCGGGCGGGCGCACAGTCTGGAGGCGTTGGCGTATTACCACCGGTATGTCAGTTGGCTGACGGGCGTGCTGATGATTTGGGTGCGGCGGTTCCTGTGCCGGCACTGCCGAGTGAGCGTGAGTTGCCTGCCGGACTTCGCCCAGCCGTATCGGGCGGTCAATAGCGAGACCATTGCGGCCGGTTTCAGCGGCCAGACCCGGACCCGGGAACAGAACCGGGCCGTCGAGCATTGGGGCACGGCCATCGCGGTTTACTGGCGCCGGTATCAAGGGCATCTGCCGGCGCTCTTGTGCATCGTGGGCAACGCGTTCGGGGCGCTGCCGCTTCAACCCACGGCCCGGGAGTTTTGGAACGTCCTGCTGGCGCGCTGCGGGGATCTCGCCAGCGCCACCCGAGAGTTGGTCCAGCAATATCACACCTGTTTGTTCGGGACTTACCGCTGCCATCAGCGGCGACCGCTTCGGGCTGCATCAGAGCCCCGCCCGGGAGTCGGGCGCCGGTTAACCCCCACACACCCTTGCTATTCCAAGTGCGTGAGACCGGCCCCAGACTCGCGAGCGTATGAATCAACCAAGCGATTCCGAAGCATCGGCCCTGGCCCGGCACGCCGCCGCGAGCTGGATACAGGAAGCCATTGCGCAGAACTTCACGTTGGCCCGGGCCACCACCCTGGCCAGCGAACGGCCCTGGGGCGGCAAGCTCTACGGCGCCTCCACTCTGGAGGGCTGGTATTACTTGTGGCGCAACCAGGGGTTCGAGGCCCTGCACCGACAACCCCGCAAAGACAAAGGCGCGCGCAAGGCGCTCAGCCCGGAAGCCTGCCAGGCCCTGGTGGAGTGGCGCCAAAAATATCGGGACCTGACGGTCAAGTGCATCGTGCGCCAGTTGCTCGACAACGGCACGCTCCAGTTGGGCACCTTAGCCTGCCCTCGGTTTACCGCATCTTGGCGGCCCACCACCTGGACGCTCGTTCCCTCAAGGCCAATCCACCGGCCGGACTGAGCGGCCCGACCAAGGCCTTCGAGTGTGCCCTGGCCAACCAACTGTGGATGACCGACATGATGTTCGGACCCACGCTCAAGCTGGCCGACGGCCAGGTCATCCATACCCGGCTCTTCTCGCTCCTGGACGACTGCTCGCGCCTGGTCCCCCACGCCCAGTATTACGACTCGGAGAAGCTCTGCTGGTTCCTGGACTGCTTCCGGCAAGGCCTGGCCCGGCGCGGCTTCCCCGAAAAGCTCTACACCGA
>CAVQND010000037.1:0-67690 GCA_963713735.1 uncultured bacterium | reverse complement strand
GCTTCACGCTTTTCTGGGAGAAAAGTATCTTGATAATCAAGGAGGTTCGACAAAGGCGTATCAAGATCGTCGAGGAAGCTGGTGGCTTGGGTAAGGGGCGGAGAGGCGGATGCTGCGCGGCACACCCCTGCGGCGGGGCGAGAGGCCGTTTTGGCGAAGGGATGGGGCTCAGAACAGGAAGGCCTCTTCGCGGCGGTCCGGTGGCAGGCGCAGACGCATTTGTGGCGAACGCCGGGCGCGTTTGATGGATAGCTCCAAGACCAGCATAGCCTGATCGAGGCGGCAGTCGCAGAGTTGAGGCGCTCGGCCCAGCGCTTCGGCGACGAGGCGGTGAGCGATTTCAAGCTTTTCGAGGATGGAAAGGTCCAGTGGCATAGGCTCTTTAGCGAAGGGTTTCTTTGAGTCGGCGCAGTTGCTCCAATGCGCGTTGTCGGCCGCGCTCCTGTTGCGCCGGTGAGCAGGTTGGCGGCAGGAGGGCGGCCGGGGTTTTGGGGGGTGGCGGGGCCGTGAGGCGAACCCGGCTGATGTTGAGGTCCTCCTCGAAGCGATCCAGTTGCAAGAGGTTGGAGAGCTTGAGGGCGCCGACATTGCGGCGGGTGTGGCGGATTTCCTTTTGCAGATAGCGCACGACCTGGAGGAGGTCGGCCTGGGTGAAGCCGGCGCGGTGGAACTCGAACCAGAGCCGCTCCCGGTCAAAGCCCAGGCTGAGGGTTTGGCCGGTGAGCTGGCAATAAGTCTGGTGGAGTTGGAGCAGGGTCGCCGGGACCGAGCCTGGGGGTGGCCCGTTCACCCCGTCAGACAAGCCTGACGAACGGGCCGCAGATGGGGGCTGGGGATAGCTCACGGGGTTCATGGAACCAATTGGGCGACCCAGGGCAGCAGTTCCAAGGCGCGCTGCACGTGAGCGGCGGTAACGGACCGGGAGTTCTGCCCCGCGGCTTCTTCGAGGGCGCGCTGGGCCAGGTGATTGAGCAGCCGGGGCAGGCCGTTGCCGGCGCGAATGAGCAGTTGGAGGGCCGCTGCGTCAAAGGGGTTGGCGTGGATGCCGACCTCCTGCAGGCGGGCCTGGACGTAGCCGGCCAGTTCGTCGGCCGTCCAGAGCGTCAGGGGCAGGCAAAAGCTCAGGCGGGCCAAGAGCGGCGCGTTGATGCCCATTTGCAGGCGCGGCAGCAGTTGCTCGTCGCCAACCAAGAGCAAACTGAAGGGCGGCTGGGTGTCGCGCCGGTCGCAAGAGAGCAGGCGCACTTCCTCCAGGGCGGTGGCGCTCAAGTTCTGCGCCTCATCGATGACGATGACCGGCCAGAGCCGCTCCAACTGCTGCCAGCCCTGGCGGATGAGCAGCACGTTGTCGGAGCGGCGCATCCGGGCGTTCTGGCCCAGTTCGGCGCAGAGCAGGCGCAACAGGTCGGTGCCGGTGACCGAGGAGTGCGCCACCACCAGGGGCTTGAAGCGTTTGTCGGGCAGGCTGGAGAGGAAGTGCTGGATTAAGAGGCTCTTGCCCACGCCGTTGGGTCCGTGAAGTAATCCGCAGGCGCGCACGGCCACCAACTGTTCGAGCCGGTGGCGGGCTTGCTGGAAGCTCTGCGCGGCATAGGGTTTGGGAACGGCGGCGCCAAAGGGCATGGCGGTGGCACCCCACAGGCTCTTGAGGGCAACGTCCAGGTCAGGCGGATTTATCGGGCCGTTCATAATCGCGGTCGGTATAGGTTTTGGCGTTGAGTTGTTTATCGCACCGGCGAGCCTGGGCGAGGAACTTGCCCTCCCACCAAATCTCCAGGCGGCGCCAGGCGAAGGGGTCGAAGCGGATTTGGATGAGTTGGCCGCGCAGATGCACGGGGGCTTCCCAGAGTTGGCCCGCCAGGCTGAAGGTCGCGTCCAGGCGCACGCGCCGCTGGGCTCGGCACAGGAAGAGGGCTTCCCAGTCAGTTTGGGCGTCGGCGGTGCGCAGGTTGGAGGCGCGCTGGGCGAAGCGTTCGGCCGGGGTTTGGCCGCCCAGCGCACTGTGGGGCCGCTGATGGTATTGGCCCTCGATCCAGCGCCAGAGCCGCGCGTTGAGTTCTTCCAGGCTGTGGACGGGGTCAATCACCAGACGGGCCTCGAAGTCCATCTGGAGGGTCCGGTACCGGCGCTCGAATCTTGCCCTTTGAGAACGCGGCATAGGGGGCCGCGTGGCAGAGGCGCACGCCGAGGTTGGCGCAGACGATCTGCAGGTGGTAGCTGGTGAAGATTTTGCCCTGGTCGGTGTAGAGCTTTTCGGGGAAGCCGCGCCGGGCCAGGCCTTGCCGGAAGCAGTCCAGGAACCAGCAGAGCTTCTCCGAGTCGTAATACTGGGCGTGGGGGACCAGGCGCGAGCAGTCGTCCAGGAGCGAGAAGAGCCGGGTATGGATGACCTGGCCGTCGGCCAGCTTGAGCGTGGGTCCAAACATCATGTCGGTCATCCACAGTTGGTTGGCCAGGGCACACTCGAAGGCCTTGGTCGGGCCGCTCAGTCCGGCCGGTGGATTGGCCTTGAGGGAACGAGCGTCCAGGTGGTGGGCCGCCAAGACGCGGTAAACCGAGGGCAGGCTGAAGGTGCCCAACTGGAGCGTGCCGTTGTCGAGCAACTGGCGCACGATGCACTTGACCGTCAGGTCCCGATATTTTTGGCGCCACTCCACCAGGGCCTGGCAGGCTTCCGGGCTGAGCGCCTTGCGCGCGCCTTTGTCTTTGCGGGGTTGTCGGTGCAGGGCCTCGAACCCCTGGTTGCGCCACAAGTAATACCAGCCCTCCAGAGTGGAGGCGCCGTAGAGCTTGCCGCCCCAGGGCCGTTCGCTGGCCAGGGTGGTGGCCCGGGCCAACGTGAAGTTCTGCGCAATGGCTTCCTGTATCCAGCTCGCGGCGGCGTGCCGGGCCAGGGCCGATGCTTCGGAATCGCTTGGTTAATTCATACGCTCGCGAGTCTGGGGCCGGTCTCACGCACTTGGAATAGCAAGGGTGTGTGGGGGTTAACCGGCGCCCGACTCCCGGGCGGGGCTTCATGCAGCCCGAAGCGGTCGCCGCTGATGGCAGCGGTAAGTCCCGAACAAACAGGTGTGATATTGCTGGACCAACTCTCGGGTGGCGCCGGCCAGATCCCCGCAGCGCGCCAGCAGGACGTTCCAAAACTCCCGGGCCGTGGGTTGAAGCGGCAGCGCCCCGAACGCGTTGCCCACGATGCACAAGAGCGCCGGCAGATGCCCTTGATACCGGCGCCAGTAAACCGCGATGGCCGTGCCCCAATGCTCGACGGCCCGGTTCTGTTCCCGGGTCCGGGTCTGGCCGCTGAAACCGGCCGCAATGGTCTCGCTATTGACCGCCCGATACGGCTGGGCGAAGTCCGGCAGGCAACTCACGCTCACTCGGCAGTGCCGGCACAGGAACCGCCGCACCCAAATCATCAGCACGCCCGTCAGCCAACTGACATACCGGTGGTAATACGCCAACGCCTCCAGACTGTGCGCCCGCCCGCAGTTCAGGCAGTTTTCCGGCGCCTTGACTTGCTTATGATACTTCCGATCGGCATACTGCTGCGGGGTCAGTGAGGTTTTGAAGATGTTTTGCATGAACCCTCTATAACCAAGCTGGCCCCGCCTGAAAACCTCGTTTCACCAGCCTCCCTCCATCTTGGCGGCCCCGGTTGCCTGCGCGACAACGCCCCACCGAGCCCGCTCTCGCCTCACGCTCGCAACGGAGATCTCGCCACCCCCTCCTGGTTAAGTGTGAAGCAAACCGCCTCCGACTTCAGTGATTTCCGCGAAGCGGAACACAACGACGAAGTGGGGCCGGCGGCGGTGGGCCAGAACGCCAACGATTTCTGGACCGGCGCGTACTTTCCCTATTCAACTTACAGCACCATCAACAACCTCCTGTGGTCAGACCACACCCCCTCGGGGATCAACTTGGCAATTGCCAACGCTCCGGGAGACTGGGCCAACGGGGCCAGCGATCCGATGTTTAGCACGTATACTTACGTGTACAACGGGGACATTACGGTCACGCTAACGGGCGTGCCAGCGGGAACGTACGACCTTTACCTTTACGGACACGGGCCGGCCACGGACAATTCTATCTTCACCGTCACCAGCCCGGCCAATAGCCAGGGCACCCTCTTGACCACCCCGTCGGGCACCGCCTGGCAATCCACGACCTGGGCCGAAGGCGTAGCAGTACGTCGTCTTCCGTGGGCTGAGCGTTTCAAGCGGCCAATCGGTCACGGTGGACGTGCAGGTGGACTCGCTGTGGTACGCGCTGATTGCCGGTTTGCAACTGGTGCCGGTTAGCGGCGGTGGCGGCGGCTCAGGGCTCCTCACGCTGCTCAACATGGATTTTGGCGGCATGACATCCAGTCCGGAAACCGGCTCCGCGGCGTTCGGTACGCCGGGCCACAACTTTTGGAACTACCTGGGGTGGCAGGTTCCCGGGCCAATCGGGAACCTGCTGCTGGCGGATGGGCAAACCCCCAGCGGGGTGAGGCTGGCGGCGAGCAACCTGCCGGGCGCCTGGGACAATGGCTCGACCGAGCCCATGTACGACTACTACATTTATGCCCCCTCGGGACAGTCCGGCACACTGAGCTTTTCCGGCTTGCCGACAGGCACGTACAACGTTTACGCCTACAGCTTCGACGGTAATTTCACACTGGCCGTAGGGGGCGTCAACGTGGGAACCCAAACCACCACCTATAACTATCCAACGGCCCCAATCCCGCCCTGGATACCCGGGCTGGACTATGCGCTGTGGTCCAACGTCGGTGTTACGGCCGGCCAACCCATGGTGCTGACCATTGCGCCCGGACACGACGGCTACGCCGTTATCTCCGGCATGCAGATCGCTCAAATGGACGCCAACGGCCTGCCCATCTACTGGGAGCTTGAGTACCTCGGCCAAACCGGGCTGGACCCCAATGCCGATCCAGATGGGAGTGGACTTCCTCTCCTCGCCGACTACGAGCTGCAGACGAACCCGACGGTGCCTGACAATCCTCTGATCCTTTCAACCCTGGCCAACGGGGCCCAGGTCTCCGGCTACCTACACCTGCCGCTCGGGATAGCCGCGGGACTGCAGTCGCCGCCGATCACGCTCTACGTGGACGGACTTCCGGCCGCCAATTCCTGCTTGGAGCAGTCGGGGGGTCAGTGGTATCTGGACTGGAACACAGTGTTCCTCCCGAACGGCACTCACAGCTTGTCCGTCGCCTTCCAGTACAACCCCGACGCCTCCTACGGCCAAACAGGCACCGTGTTCGGCCCTTCGAAAACGGTTCATGTAGCCAATATGATGACGTTCGATCGGTTAAGTTCCCAGTTTACGGCCAACCAGTACATTAATGCAGCCGTGGCGCTGGCGAGCGCCACTTACCAGGTGTATCTGTACGACGACAGTGGCAGCCTTCTCGTATATACCCAGCCCTCCTCGACGAGCGGCCAAATTCAGCTAGCGTGGAACTTGACCGATCCCAACACAGGCCAGCAGATCAGCTTCGGCAATATCCAGGCCGCGTTTGTGATCACACCCCCTGGCGGCCAGCCGACAACCGTCTGGCAGTGGTTCATCAAGGAGCCTCCGCCTCAGCCGGCCAACCAGTTTGTCGTCGCATGGGGCTGGGACATTTATAGCACCAAGTTCAGCCGGAACAATAATGACATGATCGTCAACGGCGTCATTAACCTGGTGGGAAACCCTGCCGATCCGAATTCATACTTCCTTGCGCCCCCCGGCAATATTCCGTATGTCTCAGCGTTCAGGTACGACACGGATGCGGACAAGCAAGCCCTGCTTAACGCCCTAAGTGACAGTTCCCTTTTCTTCTGGTTCGGTCACCGGCAGCGAGTCGGTATTCGGCGGGAACCCTCGTCAGAGGTCCGCCACGGGGACAGGCGACATCAAGGCGCTCCTCCAGAATCTGTCCTACTCGTTGACGCCGGCCCACCCGCATCAGGACAAGCACCCGTACAAACTGGTGATCCTTAACGGATGTACAATGTACTCTGCGGAGTGGGCCAACGCCTTTGGCATCCCCTTTTCAGGCGCTTCAAGCTCAAGTACAGTGGTCGAATACCAAGCTACAGGCCGCACACCAAGGGCCTTTGTGGGCTGGACAAAGGGGGCCTACGTGCCCGCGACCATACTCGGGATTGATGTTACCACCGCGCACATCGAGTACGCCAACGCCTTGGCGCAGCTTTTTGCCAGCTGGATGCAGGGGTATCCTCTTGAAGTCTGCCTCGACAACTTCGAGGAGACGGCCCTTAGCTATCGTTTCTACGGCCAGGATTCGTGGAGCATTTCAGGCTGCGCCGACCTCACGCGGTGGCAATAGCCCTATGGCAGCTACCTCAGTGAGTCTTGCGTATAAGTTTGTCGCCTTCTCCCTGATGCTGCAAGGGGCTAACTTCGCGGCGAGGGAGGCGGGCATGAGGCTGCCGGCCCCAGCCACGTACGCCGACCTCCGCCCCACAAGCCACGTTATGCCACTGCGTGTCCAGGGAACTAACGGCCTCGTTACGACCAACTTCACTGGCAGCGTCCTGACGGCGAGGTACTTTGTGGGGTATTCTTGGGGACAGCCAGCGAACTTCTGGGAGTGGGAGTTTCACCCGGAGTCAGAGGACGCCATAAGGGCGCACAACGCCAGGCTGTCTGCGCTACCATCCCTCGTGGACACCAATGGGGCGGTTCAGGTGGCCGTCGAGAGGTTGAAAGCTCTTGGACTCGATACGAGGGCCCTGCAGCAGAGGGGTGTCGCCACCGTCCTTCAACCCCGGCTCGGCCCTGCCCCGGGCCACCCGGATGGCAGCAAGCTGCCCCTCTTTAGGGTCGAATGGCGTGACCCGTCCGGACATGGGACCCCGGCCGTCAGGGGAGCATCCTGGTTATCGCAACGGTTCTCGGGGCCACCCGGGAGCTGGTTGAGTACCACATCATGGACCAGGCCCTTTTCCTCAGGCCCCCGTTGCGCATCCTCAATGCCGAAAGGTTGCTGTCAATGCCGGATGCGAGCTTTGAGGCGCTCAGCGAGGCCCAGCGGAGCAATCTAGTGTTCGAGGCCTCGGCACCGCTTCCCGGGAGCTCGTCACCCGCCGATTTGCCGAGCGCGGCGAACGCCCGCGCCAGCGGCACCAACGCCTGGCGGCGCCCGTGACGCCAACCGACGCGACATGAGACTTGTCCCGCCACTGTTTCCGCGGCGCGACCGCCTTCACGCCAACCTCCGCCTTGCCATCGGCCTGATCCTCAACATCCTGGTGCTTTGGTTCATGCTGCCCTACGCGGACGGCACCATCGGTGAGATGAAGGCGGTTGCGGTCGCTTGCGCCGCTGCTGTGGCTGTCCTCCTCCCCGTGTTCTTTTTAGGAGGGCCTACCCAGCGGATCATAGCCGCTGTGCTGCTAGGCAGCCCGATATTTTTCCTGGCCGTGGTGGTCCCGACGCGATTTACGCAGGAGTCAGGCCGCTTCAGCTGCGCCCCGGGCGAACAGCTTCGCTTTCACGGACCGGTCATCAGCCGTTGGAGTTTCGCGCTTTTATCGCGCTCTGGTGCGGCCGTAGGGGCGCGTGGTCGCGCCCTTACAGGGCGCGGGAGGCTGTGGGGCGGTGGCCTGGGCCTCCGCTCGCAGGCTCGCTTCGGCCCGAGCTGTCACATTCGGGCTTTCACCGGAAAGGAAGGAAAGGGGTTAGGAAAGCGGTCAGACCATAACATGGTCCATTTCTCTTGACAGATTAACCTAGGCACGGCAGGGTCACGCGATGCCGCGTGGCGAACCATGTGATGGCTGACCCCTTGTCGGTATCGAGCATGGTGGTTCGGATTCCCGGCTCCTTCCACAATTGGCTTGCGTTTTGGGGGCGGGACGGGGACATTGTCGGCCCGATATATGGATGAAGTTACGCAATCGGCCAATTTGCTCAAAATGTGGGCTTGGGTAGAGACCAACAAGAAACAAGCCACGTGGGGCGCGGCCATCGTGGTCATGCTGGGCCTGGTGATTTGGTTCTTCCTGTGGCGCCACGCCGAACAGGAAGTGAGGGCCGGCGAGGCCTTGTCGGAAGTCTTCGTGCCGCAAATGATAGCGGGAGGGGCAACGCGGCCGGAAACGGCGCAGGGGTTTTTGAAGGTCGCCGCGGCGTATCCCGGGTATGACGCCGGGGTTCAGGCGATGCTCCTGGCGGCGGGCGATCTCTTCACGGCGGGCAAGTACGACGAGGCCAAGGCCCAATTCGAGAGGTTCGTGCGCGAACATCACCGCAGCCCCCTGGAGACCTCGGCGCTCCTGGGCATTGCCGCCTGCCTGGATGCTCAGCACAAACCAACCGAGGCCAGGACCGCCTATAAGAGCTTGGTTGACCAACATCCGAACGACCCGGTCGCCTTTCAGGCCAAGTTTTCCCTGGCGCGCCTCTACGCCGCCCAGAACATGCTGGAAATGGCGCGCAACTACTTCGAGGACGTGGCCCGCAACCGCGGCTCTTTGCTCAGCTCGGAGGCCGGCCTCCGCTTGGAGGAATTGTATCAGCAGCACCCTGAGCTTGCCCCGGCGGCCGCGCCGTCCATGCCGCTGACTCCCAGGCTGACGGCCGTGGCCCCCTCCAACGCCCCGGCCAAAGCACCCGCCGTCGCTGCCGTGGAGCGCGCCCTCCAGGCGGCAGTAGCTGCTTCAAAAACCAATGCCCCGTCCAAGGCGCCCGCTCCCGCTCCCCCTTCCGCTCCATCCAAGTCCGATAAGAAATGAGATTGACGATTATCGGGACAGGTTATGTGGGTCTGGTTACCGGCGCCTGCTTTGCGGAGGTAGGGCACCGGGTCGTCTGTGTGGACAGCGACGCCGAGAAGGTCAAAACGCTTCAGGAGGGGGGAATTCCGATCTACGAGCCGGGTTTGGAAGGGCTGATCAAGGGCAACACTGCGGCCGGCCGTTTGAGTTTCACCACCAGCACCGCTGAGGGCGTGGCGAAATCCGACGTGGTCTTCATCGCCGTCCCCACCCCGCCGCTGCCCGATGGGTCTGTGGACCTCAGTTTCATCGAGAAAGTCGCCCGTGAAATTGCCGCGGCCTTGACCAGCTTCAAGATCGTGGTGGATAAGAGCACAGTGCCGGTCAAGACCGGCGACAAGGTGGCCGAAACGATTAAGCGTTACTGCAAGGCGCGGGTCGAGTTCGACGTGGTCAGCAACCCGGAATTCCTTCGGGAAGGCTTTGCCGTCGAGGACCTCATGCGGCCGGACCGGATTGTCATCGGGGTCCGTTCGCAGCGGCCCGTGCCGGCGATGAAGGAAATCTACGCGCCCTTCAACGCGCCGATTATTGTCACCGACAACAACTCGGCCGAATTGATCAAGCACGCCTCCAACTCGTTCCTGGCGCTGAAAATCTCCTATATCAACGCGATCTCGATCCTGTGCGAGGCCACCGGGGCCAATGTCCAGGAGGTGGCCAACGGGATGGGGATGGACGACCGCATCGGGCGGCGGTTCCTGGATGCGTCGTTGGGCTTCGGCGGAAGCTGCTTTCCCAAGGACTTGAGCGCGTTCATCAAGATAGCCGAGCAGGTCGGCTATGATTTCAAACTGCTGTCGGAGGTCCAGAGGATCAACGCGGGCCAGATGAACCGTTTCATCAAGAAAATTGCCGACACACTTTGGGTGCTCAAGGACAAAAGCATCGGCATCCTGGGCCTGGCCTTCAAGCAGAACACCGACGACATCCGGAATTCCCCTGCCATCGAACTCTGCCAATGCCTCCTCAAGGAAGGAGCCCGCCTGCGCGTCCATGACCCCAAAGCAATGGACAAGGCCAAGGCCGTCCTCAAGGAGGTGACGTTCGTCAAGGACATGAACGAGGTTGCCGAGGGCTGCGACGCCCTGGTCATCGCCACGGAATGGGAGGAGTTCAAAAAGCTCGACCTCGAGCGCGCCCGCAAGGCCCTGACCCACCCCATTCTGTTTGATGGACGCAACCTCTTCGACCCGGCCGAAATGGAGCGCCTCGGCTTCATCTACAAGAGCATCGGCCGGGGGACACCTTGAAGCATGAAGTATGAGGCATGAAGTATGAGCCTTCCGGCATGGCTGCCCCTGATTCCAACCCACAACCGAGCATTGAGGTCGCTGCCGGCCTGGTCTTCCGTGAGGGCAAATTGCTCATCACCCAACGCTACCCGGAAGGGCACCTGGGAGGGCTCTGGGAGTTTCCGGGAGGCAAACGGGAGACAAATGAGACCTTCGAGGCCTGCCTGGCCCGCGAGTTGCGCGAGGAACTGGGAATCGAGGTCGCCGTGGGACAATTGGTCGAGAGCCTGACCCATGCCTACCCCGAAAAAACCGTCTGCCTGCGGTTCTACTGCTGCCGCTGGCTCAAGCATGAGCCCCGGCCCCTGGGCTGTCTGGATTTCAAATGGGTCACCCCCGAGGCGCTGGCGGGACATGCGTTTCCGGCTGCCGATGCAAGACTGCTCGGGAAGTTAGGCCGGAGCTTTCACGCCTGGGCGGCCCTGCCGTTGGGACCGGCCCCAGCTAAACCTTGCCGTAGCACTCCTGGACGATCTGGCGGAAATTGTTCTCGCCCACGTTGATGATCTTCATTTCGCGGCGGGCGTTTTCTTCGGAATCGCTCGCGTGGGCGGCGTTGACCATGACCGTTTGGCCGAACTCGCGGCGGATCGAGCCCGGCGGCGCCTTGGAGGGGTCGGTGGGGCCGAGGACGTCGCGGATCTTGCGGACGGCCTCGACTCCTTCATAGACCAGGGCGATGCACTTCTCGGAACCGGGCAGGTTCTCCTGGCCGGGCGGGCATTCGGAAGGGGCGCGGCCGGACATGAACCTGACGATATTCTCGAACTGGTTGTCCCCGAACAGGGGGCCCAGGATATTGCCGAGTTGCTGCTCGCGCTCGAGGCCCGATTTTAAAGCCGAGTTCCTTTTCAATGGCCGACCTGGCTTTGGCGGCAACGACGTCTTTGAGCTTGGTGCGGAGGGTCTCGCGCACGGGCCCATAAAAGTCCACCGCCTGAGTGACGCTCATGCGATGGAGCTTGACCCCGACAATGAAAAGGCCGGTGCGGGAGATGAAATCGATCATGTTGCCCGGCCGCCCGGTGGGGAAGCGAAAGTTCTCCGGCTTGATGAGGACCAGGGTGCGCTGGCCCTTCTCTCCCGGCTGATAAGCGATGACGTTCTCCAACACCCCGCCGTCGGTGTCGGAATAACGGGCCCAGAGCTTGAGTTTGGATTCGGCCTCCTCAGGGGTGGGAGCGGCCAGCACCGCCGGTTCGAAATAGCGGACCTGGTTGTTTTCATCAATGATGAGGTCGCCATAGGTGTCCCGGATGGTTTCCCCGCCGCGACGGTCGGCACTGATGTTGCCAATGACCGAACGGGTCTTGCGCACCGCATCTTCGCCCCTGAACAGCAACATCATCACCCGCCGGCGGCGCCCGCTCTTGGGGTCCGGGCTGAGATTGCGCAGGATATAATCGTAAATCAGCTCCTGAATGCGCCGGTCCTGAGGGTCATTGGCCGAGATGGTTTCATCAGAGTACTTCTTGACCAATTCCGCCCCCGGCGCAAACATCCGCGCGCCCGCCAGCTCGAGGCCGGTGCGGGTAATGAGCCGGCTGAGGATTCCGCCGGTCCGCGATTTGTGGAGCGAATAGGGAGTGATGATGACATAAGCAAGTTGTTGGGACATAACAAATCACGGAGTCGCTCGGCGGCTTGGCCGGTTCGGGCGCAACCACCGGCTGCGCGGTAACGGGCCCTGGGGCGGAGGGAGCAGCGGTGGCCTTGCCTCCCAGGATCTTAAACATCACCGTGCCGCAGGTCGGGCATTTGCCTTTGATGGCCTTTCGCCCGTTCTTCATTGTCTCTTCTACGGCATCGACAATTTCCTTCTTGGCCTTGCACTTGACGCAGTATCCTTCGGGCATAGAAAACATTTTTCCGCTCCGGCGCTTCATGCGCCAAAGCAGCTAATGGGAATAGCTTATGGGTGGGCTGCAACCACCGTCAACAGGGAAAAGGCTGGACTGAAGCCTTTGAGCAGCAATAATCCGGCCAAAATCCGTTCCCAAGCGCGAATTTTGGGTAAAACCTTGCGCTGAGCCGAGGGCATGTCAAATTGGCCGCGCTGGTGAGACTTGGCCTTAAAAGCGGACTGACAGCCATACCGATCCTGCTCCTGGCCATTGGGGCGGGTCCGGCGGGGCGGGGCGGCGAGCCGGCGGGCAACCGCCACGCCACAGTGATTGTCTTTGCCGCGGCCAGCCTGACCGATTGCCTCAAAGAAATTGCGGGCCGCTACGAGAAAAGGACCGGAGACAAGATCGTCTTGAACCTGGCGGCCTCGAGCACGCTGGCGGTGCAGATTCGGGCCGGGGCCCGGGCGGACATCTTCTTCTCAGCGGACGAGGCCAGAATGCAGGCCCTGGAGGAGGCCGGATTGATAGCGAAGGGCACTCGCCGGAGCCGCTTGTCCAATTCTCTGGTGATCGTCGTGGCGGCGGAGGGCGGGGCGGAGGTGAATTCGCCGCGGGACTTGGCTGGCCCAAGGATCAAACGCTTGGCCCTGGGCAATCCCCAGGCGGTCCCGGCAGGGGTCTATGCCCGGGAGTATCTCCAGGGCCTCAAACTGTGGTCCGCGCTCGAACCCAAGGTGGTGCCGATGGGAAGCGTGCGGGCGGCGCTGGCGGCCGTGGAGGCCGGCAACGTGGACGCGGGCATCGTTTATAGGACAGATGCGGCCATTTCCAGGAAAGTCAGAATCGCCTGCGAGGTGCCGCGCGAAGAGGGGCCGCGCATTTCCTATCCGGTGGCGCTGCTGGCGGATGCGCCGCAACCACAGGCAGCCCGGCGGTTTCTCGAGCACCTCGGCTCGGCAGCGGCCGAAGCGGTGTTTCGCAAGTTCGGTTTCATCGTCCTCGGAAGTTCGGTGCCATGAGCGCAGAGGAGTGGCAACTCATCTGGTTTACCGGCCGGATGGCCGCGCTGAGCACGTGCCTGGTGCTGCCCGTAGGGCTTGCACTGGCTTGGTGGCTGGCCCACGCCCGGTGGCGGGGCAAGGCGCTTGTGGAGACGCTGGTTTCGCTGCCGCTGGTGCTGCCGCCGGTGGTCACCGGCTTGGTGCTGCTAAAGCTGTTCGGCAGGCGGGAACCGGTGGGTCAGTGGCTTTATCAACATTTCGGCTGGGACATCGTCTTCACTTGGAAGGCGGTCGTGCTGGCCCTGGCGGTGATGTCGCTGCCGCTCTTCGTGCGGGCCGCGCGGGCAGCCCTCGAGGAAGTGAACCCCCTTTTCGAGCAACTGGCCCGCACCCTCGGGGCGGGCGAATGGCGAGTGCTGTTGACCATTACACTGCCCCTGGCTCGGCGTGGCATTATCGCCGGGACCATGCTGGCGTTTGCGCGCGCCTTGGGCGAGTTCGGGGCGACGATCATGGTCGCCGGCAATATCCCGGGCCAAACCACGACTTTGCCCGTGGCCATTTACTACTCGGTGGAACTGGGGAGGGACTCGCGGGCCTGGATGCTGGCGGGCCTTTCTGCCAGCCTGGCATTCCTGGCCATCTGGACCAGCGAATGCCTGGTCCGCCGGCCCAAACGATGAACCACGGACTGCGAGCCTCCTTTGTAAAACGATTCGACGACGCTGCCGTCATCGAGATCTGCGACCTGGCCCTCCGAGTGGACCCTGAAATCACGGTGCTCTTCGGCCCCTCGGGTTGCGGCAAGACCACAGTGTTGCGCTGCCTGGCCGGGTTGGAACGGCCGGATACAGGAACCATCCTGTTCGGGGAGGAAGTCTGGTTTGCCTCAGCAGGGGGGAAGCCTCTTCCTCCCCAGCGGCGCAAGGTCGGCTTCGTGCCACAGGACTATGCGTTGTTCCCGCATCTGTCGGTCGAACGGAATATCGGTTACGGCCTCCACGGGCTGCCGGCCAGGGAGTTGCGGGGGCGCGTGGCCGAGGCGATGCGCTGGCTTGGGCTGGAGGGCCTGGAACGACGGCGGCCGGGGGCCTTGTCGGGCGGCCAGCAACAACGGGTGGCCTTGGCCCGCGCACTGGTGGCCCGCCCGCGCCTGCTGCTGCTGGATGAGCCGCTCTGCGCCCTGGATGCCCCGGCGCGCTTGCGAGTGCGCAACGAACTGCGCCGGATGCTGCGTCACCTGTCCATCCCCACCCTGCTGGTGACCCATGACCGCGCCGATGCCTTGGCCCTGGGCGACACGCTTTGGGTCATGAATCAGGGCAAACTCCTCCAGCACGGCCTGGCGCACGAGGTTTTCAGTCGCCCGGCTGACGTCCAGGTGGCGGCGATCGTGGCGATGGAAACCGTGCAACCCGGGCGCGTGCTCAACATAGCCGACGGCCTGGCCACGGTTGCCGTCGGCGCTGCCACCCTCACCGCCCTGCCTTTGGGCTTGGAGAGCGTTGCCGACGAGGTCTATGTCTGTATTCGGGCCGAAGAGGTCATCCTGGTCAAAGGCCCGAGCGTTCCCTCCAGCGCCCGCAATTGCCTGGCCGGGACCATCTGCAGCCTGGCTCCGGAAGGACCGATGGTGCGCGTGGGCCTGGACTGCGGCTTCCCGCTGGCGGCGTTGCTGACCCGTCAGGCCTGCGAGGAGATGCGCCTGCGCCAAGGGGATGCCGTGTTAGCTTTAATCAAGGCGCCCCATATTCACCTTATCCCTCGGCCAGGCTAGCGAATGGCACCGTTTTGCATTAAAGCCGGCCGGAGCGCAGGGCCGTCTCGAGTTGGCGAAGGTCTTTAGGCAATTCCGCCGTCCAGGCCATGCGCCGGCCGGGCTGGTCGGGATGCTCGAGGGTCAGGACTTCGGCGTGCAGGGCCTGCCGCGGGAAATCGATGCGCGTGTTCGCCGGGTTCGTCCCGCGAAAGGCCGGGTTGTAGGCGCGGTCGCCGAGCAAGGGGAGTCCGGCGTTTGCAGCCTGGACGCGAATTTGGTGTTTTCGGCCAGTTTCCAGCCGGAGCCGCAATTTGGTGACGAAGCGGACGCCGCCCGAAAGCGGGTATTCGGCGATGACTTCGTAATGGGTGATGGCCTCGAGGGCCTCGGCCCCGGCGGCCTTGGCTTGTGTCTCGGAAAGGACGTGTTGGCGCAGTTCGTCGCGACTCAATTGCAGCCATTGCCGCCAGGCCCCTTTGGCCGTGTTGGGCCGCCCTTCCACAAAGGCCACATATTCCCGCTTCATGCTGTGCGCTTTGAGCTGCTCGATAAGGCGCCGGCGCGCATCGCGGCTCGTGGCCATGCAAAAGACCCCGCTCGTATATTGGTCAAGGCGATGGACGGGCAAGGGCTCCAGTCGGCGATAGGCGGGCGGCAATGACCTCGAGGCGAGCCGGCGGTCCCGGGGCTTAAGTTTGCCCGCCAGGAAATCGGCGAGGATGCTCAGCGCGGAAAGCTCGCAGTCCGGGGCCGGCACGGAGATGAGGCCGGGCCCCTTGTTGACGACCGCCAGGGCGCAATCCAGATACAGCAAAGAAACGCGCGGATGGATTTGCCACCCGCAACCGCACTCGAGGGTGGCGGCGTGGCGGGCGCGCAGTTCGAGCGCATCGCCCGGGTCGGCGATGCTCTGGTGAGGTTGTCGAATGACCACGCCCCTGACGCTCACGCGGCCCGCCAGAATCCATTGTTTGGCGCGGCTCCGCGGCGTGTCGGGATGCCTCCGCAGCAACCAATCCAACAGGCTTTGGGCCGGGTTTTGCGGACGATACGGCATCCGTGGAAGGTGGCATGGAAGCGGTGGACATGCGAGCAGAACATTTGGGGTTTGGCAATACCTTTAGGCTATCGGCCGAATACGAACAAAGTATTGGGCGGTTTTGAGACAAGAGGGCACAATTTATTCGATAGTTGATGTCATCATGCCAATGCGCAAGAAAGTCCTCCTGACCAGCGTTCTGCCGCCCGCTGGGGCCCAAATATGGCGATGCGCCCTCGGTGGGCTATGAACTGCTCTATGGGCAGGTGACGCGCGCGCAGGGCCTGTTCAGCCCGCGCACCGTCAACATTCATTATTCCCTCGAGGTACATCGCGCAGAACCTCGAGGCGCCGACGGTGGTGTTGCAGTATCCCTCGAAGGGCGAGCTCATCGCCGAACTCAAGAAGGGCTACGATTACGTAGGCGTTTCCTTCCTCCTGGCGGTCATGCACAAGATGAAGGAGGTTGTCGCCCTCATCCGTCAATACGCGCCGGAGAGCAAGATTGTCCTGGGCGGCTACGGGACGGTGCTCAAGGACGAGGCGCTCAGGCCCTACGGCGATTACATCTGCCGGGAGGAAGGAGTGGGGTTCTTCCGCCGGCTGTTGGGCGAACCGGAGCTCCCGATGCCTTACAAGCAGCCCCTGCTGGTAAGCTGGCTTAAAGTTTTTGGGTGGAAGGTCTCGGGCACGGGCAAGATCTTCGCCGGGCTGGGCTGTCCCAACGGCTGCGATTTTTGCTGCACCTCGCATTTTTTCTCGCGCCAGCACATCAAGCTGCTGCCCGAGGGCAAGGACATCTACAGCGTCGCCGAACGTTACCTTGATTTGGACCCGGAGTTGGTCCTGCTCATCATTGATGAGGACTTTCTGCTCAACCGGAAGCGGGCGATGGAGTTCCGCGACTGCGTGATGAAAGGCGGCAAGACCTTGTCCATCTTCGCGTTCTCCAGCGTCAAGGCCCTGAGCCAATACACGGTCCAGGAGATTCTGGAGATGGGCATTGACGGCTTCTGGATCGGCTACGAAGGGACGCGCTCGGGCTATGCCAAGCAGCAGGGCCGGCCGGTCGAAGACATCTTCACGGAATTCCGCGCGCACGGCATCACGATCCTGACCTCCATGATCCTCGGATTTGATTACCAGGACCGGGAGGTCGTGGCGCGGGAACTCGACGGCCTGATGAGGCTCAAACCTGCCCTGGCGCAATTCCTGATCTACGGTCCGGTTCCGGGCACGCCCTTGTACGAGCGGACCATCAAAGCCAACCTTTTGCAGGACACGTACACCAAGGACCGGGACCTCTTTTACCGGCGCGGCGACGGGTTCGCTACGATGGTCAAACACCCCACACTCTCGGCCGAGGAGATCGAGGACCTTCAACGCTGGTGTTTCAGGGAGGATTTTCAACGGCTCGGCCCGAGCATTTTCCGCACCCTGGAAGCGCGGTTGCTGGGCTACCAGAAGCTCAAGAACTCACCGAATGATTTCTTGCGCCGGAAAGCCGAGTATTACGCCAAGGAGTTGAGGGGGGCCTACCCGGCGTTTCTGGCGGGAAGGCTGCTCGGTCCCAACAGGGCCGTGCGGCGTTGGATTGGGGATTTGGAGAGGCGCATCCAGGCTGAACTGGGGCCTCCGGCTCTGGCCAGCCGGCTCAGGTCCGTGATGGCTGTCGGCGCCGCCCTCTGGACGGGCCTGACCCTGAAGCTGGACCTTTTTCAGCATCCTAAGTTGATGCGCACAGCCTATCGGATGCCGGCCAAGCGCTGGGCCGGCTATGACCTGTGGGAGGAATTCCATCGCAAGACCGCCTTCCCCAATCTCTCCGTGCACGTTGAGCTGCAACACGCCCGACAGCAGGTGTGGCTGCGCTTGGAGGGCGCCCTCTCCTCGACCGAGGCCGCCAGCCTGGGCCAGCGAATCCGTGATTCGCTGGCGCGCAGCAAGAGCCGCCTGGTGCTGGACCTCAAGAAGCTCCAGTGGGACAAGGTGGACGACCTGCGCCCGCTGAGAGAAAAACTGGCCGCCCACCGCTCCCGCATCCGCCTCATCCTGCCCAGGCTGGCGGCGGCCCATCCCGAGGTCATCCTCCTGGCCAGCATGTTCCAGCACTATAGCGGCTGAGGAGTCGAATTCCGCCGGTGCATCTGCGGACAAAGTCGCCGAAACGGGCCCCATACTCTGACTGTAGGAGACGACGTAAGGAGTCTCTGATCAATGCCCTCCGATGGGAGGAGGCTTTCGCTGTGCCCAAAAATCAATCAGAGACTCCTTACGTCGTCTCCAGTCAGAGACTCCTTACGTCGTCTCCTACAATCGTTTGCGGAAAACTTCGTCACTGGCCCTGCCCCGCCGACGCGTCTGCGGCTTGGAACTTGCCGGTGTGGTTGTCGCAGGGTAATTCGTCCCCATGACCGCGGCCAAAGTCATCGAAGAGATCAAGCATTTGGGGTCCAACGCGCAGGCGAAAGTCATTCAGTTCGCCGTCGGGTTGGCTCGCACCCGTCAGCTCACCGCTCAAGAGTTGGGCCAGTTGGCGGATCGATTGGCTCAATCCAACGACCCCGCAGAGATCCTCCGTTTGAAATCCGCCATGACACGCGGGTTTTACGGCGTCAGCAGACGTAAGGCAGGGGGAAGCGGGCGGTGAGTTCGCGCACGCGCTGGCGGACTTTGGCGGTGGTTTCGGGATTCTTGAGGTCCAGGAGCACCTCGGAAATCATGTCCGCAATAGCGGCCATCTCGGGCTCTTTCATGCCGCGCGTGGTCACGGCCGGGGTGCCCAGCCGGATGCCGCTTGCCAGGAAGGGGGAGCGGGTTTCGAAGGGGATGGTATTCTTGTTGGCGGTGATGCCGGCTTCATCAAGGGCGAGTTGGCATTCCTTTCCGGTAACCCCGCGAGCGCCGACGTCCAGCAGCATGAGATGATTGTCGGTGCCGCCGCTGACCAGGCGGAAGCCGTTGCGCCGCAGGCCCTCGGCGAGGGCGCTGGGCATTTTTCACGATCTGCTCCTGGTAAACCTTGAAGGCGGGCTGCAGGGCCTCATGGAAACAGACCGCCTTGGCCGCAATCACATGCATGAGCGGACCGCCCTGGATGCCGGGGAAGGTCTGGGAATCGATTTCCTTGGCGTACTTCTCCTTGCAGAGCACGAGGCCGCCGCGCGGACCGCGCAGGGTCTTGTGGGTCGTGGTGGTGACGAAATCGGCGTGGGGGACGGGGCTGGGGTGGAACCCGGCGGCAACCAGGCCGGCGATGTGGGCGATGTCGGCGACCAGGTAGGCCCCGGCCTCACGGGCGATCTGCCCCATTCGCTCGAAATCGATGACGCGCGGGTAGGCGCTGGCGCCCACGGTGATCATCTTGGGCCGGTGCTCGCGCGCCATCTGGGCCAGTTGGTCGTAGTCAATCCGCTCGTCTTCCTTGCGGACGCCATAATGGATGATGTCGAAGAACCGGCCGGAGAAATTGGCCTTGTGCCCGTGGGTCAGGTGCCCGCCGTGGGTTAAGTCCATGGTGAGCATTCGGTCGCCGGGCTTGAGCATGGCGAAATAGACGGCCATGTTGGCGCCGCTGCCCGAATGGGGCTGGACGTTCACATGCTCGGCGCCAAAGAGCTTCTTGGCCCGCTCGATGGCCAGTTGCTCGACGACATCGACGAATTCGCAGCCGCCGTACCAGCGTCTCTTGGGGTAGCCTTCGGCGTACTTATTGGTGAGGACGGAACCCTGGGCTTCCATGACCGCGGGGCTGGCGAAGTTTTCGCTGGCAATGAGTTCGATCTTCTCCTGCTGGCGTTGACATTCGTGTTCGATGGCCTCGGCGATTTCGGGGTCAATCGCGCGCAAGCGCAGGTTGATAGGGATAATTTGAGTTTCCATTTTGCTCACGCGGCGGTCGTGGCGTCCGCCTTCAAAACCGGTGCTGAGGAAGACGTCGAGGATTTTTTGGGCCTGCTCCGGCAGGATGAGGCGGGCGGCCAGACAGAGGACATTGGCATGATTGTGCCGGCGCGCCAGGGCGGCCGTCTCTTCGCTGTCGGCCGGGGCGGCCCGAATGCCCGGGACTTTGTTGGCGGCGATGCACATGCCAATGCCGGTCGCGCAGACCAGCACGCCAAACTCCGCCTTGCGCAGGGCCACGCTCTGCCCCACGGCGGAGGCGTAGTCCGGGTAGTCAACCTGTTCCTCGGAACGCGTTCCGTAATCGGCGACGCTGATCCCGCGCTCCTGGAGGTGCTGTTTGAGAAGTTCCTTGAGCTTGAAGCCCACGTGGTCGGACCCAATGGCCACGGTGGCGGTCTTGGCCGCGGGTTGCGCCCCGGCGGTTTCGCCCGCCTCCAGGAACCGCAGCAGCGAGGCAATGCCTTGCTCGAGCTGGTCGCGGCAGTTGAGATAAACCTCGTAGGAGCCGCCGATTGGGTCGGTGATGTCTTTCTCGAACAGGTCCAGCGTCTCATCGAATTCGCGCAGCAGGAAGGTCTTTTCAGCCGCCTGCGGATAGAGCAAGGCGACCGTATCGATATGGGCATGGGTCATGCCGAAGATATAGTCGGCCTGCTGGACCAGCTCGAGGCTGAGCATGCGGCTTCTGAGGCCGGAGATGTTGATGCCCAGTTCCTTGACTGCCTGCACCGCATACGGGCTGGGCGGCTGCCCTTCCATCGCGCCGAGCCCGGCGGAAAGCACCCGGTAATCGTTTCGACCCCCAAGGGCGTGCCGGAAGAGGCCCTCGGCCATGGGGCTGCGACAAACGTTGCCAGTGCAGACAAAAAGGATGATCTTCATCTCAGCGTCAGGCGCCTAAAGCTTGGGTTCGCGCCGCCAAATCGTCAATGTCCAAATCAGGAGCGGGCCTGGCGAACCAGCGCCAACCCCTTGAGCAGGTCCAGCGCGCGCGCCAGCACGGGGTCGTGGACCAGTGGTTTTTCCAACTCGCGAGCCCGTGGCGGCGCCATTTCGTAGTCGGTGTTCAGGCCTTCCCGGTGCTCCCGAACCAGTTCGGCCTCATTGAAGCGCATCCGGCGGGCCGTGTTGGTGCCCGCCGCCGTGTTGGTCGCCCCCAACCCCGCGCCCGCCGCCTTGGAAACCGTGATTGCTTTGTAAGCATCCGCATAGTAGGCCCGCTCGTCCTGGGCGCTGACCTCCACCGCAATATCCGGTTGGACCCCCTCGGTCATGGCCGAACCGTCGCCGAGTTGGATTGGGGCGGTGGCAATCCGGAGGCGGTCGCCGTTCTTGAGTGGATATTCCTGGGCCATCATCGCTTGCCCGGCGGTCTTGCCGCCCAGGATCAGGCCCACCCCGGTCTCGCGCACCAAGGCCGCCAGGGCCTCAGCCGCCCCGGCCGTTTCGCGGTTCACCAAGGCAGCTACCGGCACCGAGATAGCGTCGTTCTTGGGCTTGGATTGCGCCATGCCGACGCCCCAATTCAACAGCGGATGCTCTTTCCTGACGAACAAGTCCGCAGTGGCGGCGGCGGCGGCGTAATCGTTGCCGTCGGCGTAGCGCAGGTCCAGGACCATCCCTTTGATCGAGTTAGTCCTGGCCAGTTGTTCCAAGGCGCTGCGCACTGCCTCGGCCAGGCCATTGCCAATGCGCTCGACCCGCACGTAAGCGATCGCATCGTCGTAAAGACTTGATTTGCTCACGACCACCGCTCCGGCCGCCCCCTGCGCCCCCTCATTGCGATTGGTCAGCAGCATAACCCTGGGCGCCAGGGCAGAAACCAGCCCCTGCACGGCCGCCCGGTTCAAATCAGCGTCACTTGCACCCGCCAGGTGCGCGCGAATAACATCATACACTTCACTGAAACTCAGTGTTTCCCCCTCCGCCGCCACCCGCAACGGCGATAGACTCGCCAGCCACACCGACAGTCCGGTCAAAATTGAACGCATCCCAATTCTCAACATGGTCCGTCAAATTGCGCGATCCGATGGCGAAAGTAAAGAGTCGGATTTGGCTTGGGGCTGCTTTGGGCGCATCTTGTCAGTACCACCACCTTCAGCCAGGAGTGGCGGCTCGGGCCAACCCGGAGAAGGTGTGAAGAAATTGAAAAAGCCGGCCAAAACGCAGGTAGCCGCTGATAATACTCGGCGGCGTGCGGCGAGAGGGCCAGGAACCGGCTCAGCAGTTGCTGGGCACGGGCTTGACGGCGCTGGGAGAGCAGTTCCTGCACATGCTCAGGTTTTTCGAAGTCCCGGTGCCGGTCATAACTGCGCGGGTGCTCGGCGATGAGTTGATCCTGGTGGTAGAGGCACAGGCGGTCTGGATAGGCCTTGAGGGTGAGGCTGGTATTGGCATAACGCGGCGGCACCGAGTAACGATTGGTATCGAGCGTAATGCGGCACCGGCGGCTGACCAGCACGGTGCTCACCGTGGCCAGGTCGTAAGGCAGCAGGGTCAGGGGACGCAACTTGGGCTTTTCCTGCTCGAAGAGGTCCTGGGGTTTCTGGCGGGTTTCGCCATGCACACGCACATTGGCCACTTGGTCCAGCCATTGGCGTGCAGCGGCGTTGAGGGCGTCCAGGCCGGAGAGCTGCAGGCCGGCGCGGAAGTTTTTCTTGAAGTAGCCGACGGCATTCTCCACGCGCCCTTTTTCATGGGGTTTGTATGGGCCGCAAGCCTTGACGGTGAAGCCGTAGTGGCGGGCAAAATCCAGGTAGCGCGGATGCAGCGCGGCGGGCGCACGGTGCACACGTAGTCCTTGAGGATGGTGTAGCCGCCGGTGTACCCGCTCTCCCGCAGGCGCTGGAACAGTTGCTGGGCGCTGAAGGCGAAAATGGCCAGGAGCCGCACCACCATGCCTTTGTACGGATCGAGTTTGCTGGGGCGTTTGGCCCGAGCGCGTGGCTGGTAAGTTGGGCACTCGATCCATTTGCTGACCGTGCGCTCATCCAGGTGCAGCGCCTGGGCGATCTGGGCCGCCGAGAGGTGTTCCTGGTCGGGCAATTGGCGGATTTGCTGAAAGGTCTGATAGTCAATCATGCGGCACCTCCCTGAGTGGCGCGACGCAGAATGTCGCCCAGGCTCAGCGCTTGCCCAAACGTTGTCCGCGCAATCCACCGCCAAGCCACACGCATATTCGGAGCGCACTGCCACCCCGGCGCCAATGGTGCTGCCATCAGAACAAGGCTTCGCCAAAAGCAGAGCAGTGGGGTGAAAAAGCAGTTCATGTTTTGCCCCACAACCCCCAGGTGACCGCAAGCACACCGCTACGCTGTGTGCTCCATTTTGTGCTCCATTTGCAAAATTCGACGAACCCCTTGAGCGCGCGGAACAGAATGATGAAAACCTCAAGATCAGCCTGTAGAATCAAGGGTTTTATGAGGTTTCGTGACACGCGGTGGCGCGCGGTGAAACGGAGTGAAAAATGGCCTGTTAGAATTTTCAGTCCTCTGCTCTACCAACTGAGCTACCCAGCCAGCCCTAGTAAATCGGCCATTTGCACGCCCAGACAATAGCCGATGCGCTGGCGGCCCGGCAAGTCCAAAGAACCGAAATCAAATCAGGCAGATGCCTCGCCTGCCTGGCACAATCACCTGCCGGAACCGGGCGCCCGGGCGGCACAGGCAGAATTCCGCTTGCGCAACCCTTTCCCTCTCTATATTATGGACCGGCGTGAAGTTTTGGACCGCATCAAAGCATCGGCGCGGCGGCAGCCGCCTCGCTGCCGTGGCGGTGATGATCTCGCTATGGGTCGCGATGTGCGCCCTCCAGGCTTCGCCGGAGCTTCACCGTCTTCTGCACAAGGATGCCCAGAGTCCCGTCCACAACTGTTTGGTCACTCAATTCCAGCACCAGTTGCTGCTCTCGGGTTTTGTAGCCGCGGCCGCGCCGGCCCTGCCCGAGGTTTCGGGTGTCCGCCTTGGCTGCGGCGATTTTCAGGTTCGTCCGGCTTACGATTACCGGCTGCCTCCCAGCCGCGCTCCCCCTGCCGCTTGATTCTCCCGTCGCGCGCCATCCCGGCGTTGTTTTCAGCGCGGGGACCCCGCGTGTTTCCCTAAACTGATCTGCCTGGCGCCACCCCGCTCGGCGGGCCTTTGCCAGGCTGCTAACGAAGTTTAATGGCCTTAGTCAACGAGAAACCCGGAAGGTTAAGCACAAGCCTTGCTTCCGAGGAGAAAATATGAAACTAATAAATCTTTTAGGGTGGTCTTCTGCCCTTTGCCTGAGCGCGGCAATCGCCCAGGCCCAAGAGACAAATCAATTGGAGAAGTTCGATAAACGGTTGAAAGAAATCCAGGAGAGTTTTGACAAGCAGCAGCGCGAGATGCGGGAGAGTTTCGAGCGCCTGTTGCGCGAGCAGCAGGGGCAGATTGATGCGCTCAAAAAGCAACTTGCCACCGCGACCAACGCGGTGGCCGGCGCGGGGCAAACCAACCAGGCCGCGGGCGCCGAGCAGTTGCAGGAGTTGAAACAAACCGTGGAGCAAGTTGTCGAGGCGCAGAAGAAGATCCGCCCGGGCGAATTCAATCCCGCCATCGGCCTGGTTGGCGAGACGATTTTTTGTACCGCTCGAAAGGCTCCGGCGAAACGGGCAGTGATCGGCCCGGGGGTTTTGATGTGTTCCAGAGATCCATCGAGTTGAACATCGCGGCGGCGGTGGATCCGTTCGCCAAGGGCTACGCGGTGATCAACGCATCCGCAGACCCTGTCACCGGGGAGGCAACCATGGGCGTCGAAGAAGCGGCCCTGCAAACGACCTCCCTGCCATGGAATCTCGAGCTCAAGGCCGGGAGATTCTTCGCGGAGTTCGGCAAGCTCTCTTACATACACGATCACGAATTGCCCTTTGTGAATTGTCCTTTGGCCCTCGAGCAATACATCGGCGGCGAGTCCCGAACCGATGGCGCGCAACTGAATTGGCTGCCGCCGATCCCGCACTACGTGAGCTTGACCACCGGCTTCGGCGTTGGATTCGGTGGTGACAGTCCGTTGAACAACCCCGGCACGTACCGGGCCTTGAGCGGATTCAATTATTTTGGCCGGCTCTCGACCTATTTCGATCTCACGCCTGACCTGCAATTGGAGACGGGCATTTCGGGGCTGATCAATCCCAGCACCCAGGATCGCGGCGGCGCCCTGGGGCAACCCAACGGCAGCACCATGACCGAAAAGGAACGCCGGGTCGCCGGGTTCGACCTGAAACTGAGCTATGTTCCGCTCCGCAACAACCAGTTCCACAGATTGGACTGGGGCACGGAGGTGCTGCACAGCGACAGCCGCTTTCGCTTCGATCCGGATGGGACGCCTGGGAACGGCGACGAGTACCTGGGCGGGGTTGACTCCCTGGGCTTGTATTCCTATCTCACTTACAAATGGCACCGCCAATGGAGCGCCGGATTTCTGTTTGACTACGTCCAAAACCCTCTAAACCACCAGGATGAAACCTTCGCCTATTCCCCCTATATTACCTGGGCGCTGAGCCATTGGAACCAAATCCGCCTCGAGTACACCCACACCAGCCACGACGCCATCTCCGGGCTCAAGCCTGACGACGCCATTTACCTGCAGTGGGCGTGGATCATCGGCGCCCATTCGCACGGCTGGCAAGCGCGCTAAATCTGAAAGGAGAAAGAATATGAAATCAAAATTGTTCCATTGTCTCACCGCAGCCCTGGTTGCCACCGCTGCCCTGGCGGCGTGCCCGGCCTATGCCGCCAAGGTCCGTGTCGTTACGACGCTGACCGATTTGGCAGACCTCACGCGCGCCGTTGGGGGCCAGTATGTCGACGTCTTCAGCCTGGCCACGGGCGTTGAAGACACCCACGGCGTCCCGATGAAACCGAGCTTTGTGCCCATCATGAACCGGGCCGACCTGCTGGTGTCGGTCGGATTCGGGTGCGAACATGCATTTCTGCCCGCCCTCATAGAAGCGAGCAAGAACCCGCGCATCCAGTACCGGGAAACCCGGCTACGTGGATTGTTCGCCGGGCATCGCGCCGCTCGCCGTCCCGAGGTCCACCGATCACTCCGAAGGGGACGTCCATCCTTACGGCAACCCCCATTACATGCTCGACCCGGTTCTCGCCAAGACCGCCCTGGGGCACATCTATGACGCGCTGGTAGCGGCGGCCCCGGAACATGAAGCGGACTTCAAGCGCAACCGGGATGCCTACCTGGCCAGGCTCGACGCCAAAATCGCGGAATGGTTGAAAGAAACCCAACCGCTCAGGGGGCTGAAATTTATCTCCTACCATGAGGAGTGGGAATACTTCGCCGAGCGCTTCGGGATGAAGGTGTTCGGCACGATTGAACTGAAGCCGGGCATCGATCCAACCCCACGCCACGTCGAACAACTCATCAGCGGGATGAAAGCCGAAAAAGTTCCCATCGTCATTCGCGAGCCGCAGTTCCCGGAAAAGGTGCCGGCGTTCATTGCGCGGCAGACCGGCGCAACCCTGCTCAAGCTGCCCATCATGCCGGGCGGCGTGCCTAACACCGAGACGTATATCAAAATGATCGATTACAACGTTCGTGCCATGCTCAACGCCGTCAAGGCAAGGGTGCCTGCCTCGCGGTGATTTGGTTTCCGGAAGTTCCTCCGGCCAGCCGGCAGCGCGGCGCGCTTCACGCGCCCGCTGCCGGTTCGGTGGCCCGCGAAGCAGGGCCTTGTTTTACGGTTATATCTCTCAAGACTGCCGGGCCGCCGGTGCCGTCCAGGGCCGTGCCGTCCTGGATGGCGATTCGGCGAAAACCCAACCCTTCGAAGAACTTCTGGATCTCGTCCATGCCTCCCCTGGCGACCATCGGATCGGGGCTGTATCGTCTGTCCAGAACCACAACCACAAATCCCCGCGGCGTCTTTCAGGTTGCGCAACAACTTCACCACCGCCGCCCGGGTGAAGGTCTTGGTCCGAACTCTCAGCGTGCCGGCCGTGCCCGTGATATCAGGCTTGAGGAAGGCAATCGAGTTCCACGACTGAAAGTTGACGACCAGATCGGCTTGCGCCTGCTGGCGCAGCGCCGGGCTGGACTGCGGCAGCGTTGCGCAACCGGCCAGCATTGCGCAGAGCAGCGGACCGAGGTATAATCGAAACATCATGCCGGATGATCCTAGTGCTCAACTGATTACGATGCAAGGCCTGGCCATCGGTTATGACGGCCAGCCGATTCTGTCGGGCATTTCGATTTCCATCGCCCGTTCCAGTTTCACGGCCATCCTTGGCGCCAACGGTTCCGGAAAATCCACGCTGCTCAAGACTTTGCTCGGTTTGCAACCGCCCATCTCCGGCACAATCCATGTCGCCGGCGCCGGGGGCTGCAAGCCCGTATTCGGCTACGTGCCGCAGGCAACCCAGTTCGACCCGCTCTTTCCGCTCACCGGGTTCGATGTCGCGCTGATGGGGACTTACGGGCGGGTGCGGGCCGGCCGGTTGGTCGGTCGGAGCGAACGCGCATTTACCCTGGAATGCCTCCGCGCGACCGCCTCCGATGGTTTCGCGCACGAAAGGTTCAATCAGCTTTCGGGCGGACAAAAGCAGCGCGTGCTCATCGCCCGCGCACTGGCGACCAAGCCCGACGCCCTCATCCTCGATGAACCGACCGCCGGCGTGGATGCGGTGGCGACCCGGGGGTTGCTGGAGTTTATTTCGCGAGTTCACGTGGAACAAAAACTCACCGTGCTCCTGGTGACGCACGACTTGCCTTTGGTGCGCAAACACGCCCAGCAAGTCATCTGGCTCCATGAGGGCCAGGTCTTGCACGGAACGGTCGCCCAGTTGTTCACGCGCGAACGGATGGCGGAGATTTTCGAAATGGAGCTGGGCTGATATGGAATCGCTGCGACAGATTCTTTCGCCCGATTTTTTGCTGCGGAACTCCGTTTATACCAGCGTCCTCATCGGATTCGCCTGCCCGTTGGTTGGGGTCTTTCTCGTCCTGCGGCGGCTGGTCTTTATGGGCGTTGCCCTCCCCCAAATTTCCTCCACGGGAATCGTGGCCGCCTTTTCGGTCCCCATGTGGCTGGGCCTTTTGCCACCGGAACACGCCGCGCACAGCGAACATCTTTACGCCTTTGCCGGCTCGACCCTTTTTTCCCTGGGAGCGATTTTAGTCATGGCCTTTTTGGAGCGGCGCGGAGGCGGTTCGCCGGAGGGGCGGCTCGGCACTGCGTATGTCGTGGCCGCGGCGCTCAGCATCCTCATCCTTTCAAAGAACCGCTACGGAGAAGTCGGATGGCTGGACCTGATGAAGGGCGAGGTTATTACCATTGATGATGCGGACCTGGTTTTGACGGGCATCACGCTGGCGCTGGTGCTGGCGGTGCTCGGCCTGTTTCACAAGGAGATGCTGTTCGTTTCGTTCGACCGGGCCATGGCCGCCACGCTCGGCAAGAACATCGTCTTTTGGGACATAGTTCTCTATTTGCTCATCGGGTTAACCGTTTCCATGGCGGTGCTGAGCGTCGGACCGCTCATTGCCTTCGGTTTTCTGCTGGTTCCCGCGCTGACCTCGCACCTGTTTGCCCGCACCATGCGCCAGTTCACCATCGTGGCCTCGTTGTTGGGAGGCACGTCGGCCTTCGTCGGTTTTTGGTTCGCTTACGAATACAATCTGCCCGTCGGGCCGACGGATGTCGTGTTGCTGGGCGTCGTTTACTCTTGCGGCTTTGCGGCCAAAAAGGTTTTGGGGGCCTTCGGCGCCAGGGCCGGCGGCCCGGGGGCCGCGCTCGCTAACCCGGATGTCTCGTAGCCGAAGAGCGGTACCGAGCTCCGGAGCCTACGTAGCGCAGGTTTCCAACCTGCTGTATCGCCGACTTCCAGTCGGCAGGCTGTACCTGCTTGGGAGCATCTGCGGATTGGAAATCCGCGATACAGCAGGCTGGAAGCCTGCGCTACGCCCTCCAGTTGGCGAAACCTCATGAAATTCCGGGCTAAGGACCCAGGAAAACCTGACCGCTCTGGTTAGTGCCCAGGAAATAGCCCCAGCCGTTGGTTTGGCCCTGCAACACGACGCCATTGAAGGAAACCGTCTTGCGAGGCACGTCGGGGTTGGGGACGGTGCCGCTGAACAGGCCGGTGGCCGGCGTGAAGGTCACGTTGACTTTCTTGCCGCTCGCGTCCTTGGCCTGATTGTTGGCGTCCAAGGTGAATTGGCTGGTCACCGTCCGGCTCAGGTTGCCGCCCTCCAGCGTGAGCGTCAGCGAGGCGCTGGTCAGGCCGAGCACGTTGGTTCCTTTGCCGGGCGGATGGTATCGCGCGCCGGAAACCGAGGTCAGCCAGGAGAACTCCGCCGGGTAGTACTTCGACTTGGGCAGGTTCGGTTTGGACCAGGCCAGGTCGCCGCCCAGCTCCTGGGCCCCGTTGAAGGCCAGCCAGCTCAAAAGCGAGCCACTGCCCTGGTAGAGCGGGATATAGAGCGGGCATTGGCCGAGCGCACCCACAGTTGCCGACTGGCTGACTTTCGTGCCGTCCGCCAGTGAAGCGGCGAAAGTGGTCTTCCCGGCCGCGCTCACCACCAGGGTGCCGTAACCGTATCCAGCCGGCAAGAGGGTCGAGCCGTTGGTGCCGGCGATGACCAGCGTGTATTGGCCCATTTGCGGCGCCAAACTCTTCTTGCCGTCGTACACGGCCCGGTCGGCGATGATGGCGGCCGTCCCATCCGCGGTGCTGACGGAGCCGAGCAGGCAATCCGTTCCGCGCATCACCAACTGGACGTTGAGCGCACTTTGCTTGGGGCGCGGGATGCCGTTTTTGCTCCAAACCCCGCTCGAGTCGAACTGGCCGCTGATCGAGTAACTGCCGCCGGCCATCTGCAGCTTGCCGCTAAACTTGCCCTGGGCGGTGGTCGTCAGAGTGATGGCGCCCGACTGTGCCTGCGTGATGCCATTGGTCGGGTAGAACAGGCCGTAGTAGGTGCCGTTGGTCTGAACGTACGGGCTGGGAGCGAAATTGGCTTGGAGAACCAGGCCGGCCCGCATGGTAAAAGTCAGGCTGTTGGCGCTGCTGGTGAGGCTGCCGGTCCAACCGGTAAGCGCGCTGCCAAAGCCGGGGATAGCATTGATGGTGTAGCTCGACCCTACCTGCTTGAAGCTGGTGCCAGTGTAATCCGGGGCCAGGGAGCCGTCACCGCTGACCGAGACTGTGAGCGGCGCCAAAGTCAAATCGGGCGCCGACGGGACCGGCTGTTGATTGCCGACGTGGTCGCGGGCGACGCTGAAAAAGGCATAGCTGTTGGCAAGGCTGGCCGGGAGGACTGCCGAGATGTTGGTGGTGTCCGCCAGCCATTCCCCCCAAGGGCCGCCATTGGTGGAGGCATAAACGTCATAGGAAGCGATTCCCGAGCCGGAATCTCTGCCGGCCCAGGACAGCACGAGGTTGGTGTCCCAGGAACCGGCGGGCAGCGCGGTTACCGAGGATACCGGCGCGCTGGCGTCGATGGTGTTGGTGGCAATGTCCGTCAGGATGGGAGCGTTGACGTCGAAGACGATGCCGGCCTGGTTGGGTATGGTGGTTCCGGCAGCCAACCCGGCTGTTGGATGGACGGTGAACGTGACATAGCCTTCGCCCTGCTGCTGCGCGTTATCAGGCGGGAGGAAACCGGCCAACGGATCGGTCACCAGTTGGCCCGTGACCGGGTCAATGGACTGCATTTGCCAGGTCACAACACCTCGAACCGGGTCGAGCGAGGCTGTCACCTGAACCGGATTGGGGTCGGTCGCCACGTTGGTCGTGGTCACAAAGCTCTGGACCTGCAGGCACATTGATGACCACGCCGTTGAACGCGATGGTTTGCAGCGCGAAGGTGGACCAGTCCAGGTTTGAATTGAGTTGGTCGGTCACTACCACCTGCTGGGCGGGCGCCGTGGCCGTTGCCTGGTTCGCGAAGTCAATCGTGTAGCAGAATACGCCCTCGCCGTTGAGGTAGCCTTGCGTCCCGAAACCGGTCGGGCCAACCTTATCGTTAGGATCCGCCGAGGTTAGTGGCTGGGTGTAAGCGACCGGCGGATGCGAGTGAGAGGGCGGGTTCAGCGGTGGCTGGTGGCAATCGCAAGGTTGGCTCATGGGCACTGAGAAATCTCCGCCGTCCTCGGTATGATAAAAGCTGCAATCCACCGTGAATGTCACGTCGTAGTCCATATCGTAGCGTTCAAGGGTCTGCATGGGCACGGTGGCCAGTCTGACGATTCCCGCGCCGAGGTCGCCGGGAATAAAATCAACCGTGTCCTGAACTCCCAACTTGAGATAGAAGCCGATCGAAAGGTGTTTGTTGGATGTGAGATAGGCCGTGACGTACCCGGTGACGCGGCGATAGTCAGGATAGAAATCGCCGCTGCCGGTCCCGCCCGCAATGGCTCCGGGAATATCGTTTGCGTTCCAATGCCAGGGATCATCGTGTCCCGGCGAGTTGATGGCGCAATTCGGCGGCGTAAACAGGAGGTGCTCCGGGTTGTTGGGCAACAGGTCTTCAATGCGGTAGGTCACCGATACGCCACCGGCCATTTGCTGCCGTTCACAACAAACCCGCGGATTGTTGTTCCGGTTAAGACGCTGGATGACGATGGGCTTGACAGTCTCATAGATGCTCGTTATCCCCTCCATGGTGACACTGCTGTCGCGGAAGCCGGTGCCGCCAGGAAGCGCGTAGCTTCCCTCCACCACATCCGAGCCGTCCGCGAAATGGTACAGTGGCACGGGAGCCTCCTGCGTGGAGTTCAGGTAATCGAGATACATATTGGCCACGGTGAATCCATTCCGAGCGCTTAGGAATGGGATGACGGTGTAGCGGCACCACGCTCTCATTGAGCCCAACTCCGCGGCAACACTCAAAGACAGAGAGTCAGCCGGAATGAGCGGATGTCCCGGGGGCGTCCAACCGTAGTCCCCCCAGGCATTGTCCGAACCGTCCAACGCCCTTATGCCAGAGGAAGAAGCCGCCGGGGGAGGCAGGCTGCCGGCTGCGAGTTGCGGCCCCGCTGGCGGGGTGAAGGCCAGGATGCCGAGATCGAGCGTTTCGCCCGAGGTCACGGTAACATTGGTTTTTTGCTCGAACGTCTCCCCAGCCGAGGAGCAGGAAGGAAAGGTTGTACGTGCCCGGCGCGAGGTCCAGGACCTGGAAAGTGCCTTTGGTGTCGGTCTGGGAGTAGAACTCGCCAAAGCCCGCCGCAGGCTGCAGCCTCGCCGCGACGATGACATTGGTGGCGGCTTGGCCGTCGATGGTCACGGCGCCCGTGATGGCCGCCGAGGCGCCGAGTTGGATATCAACATTCGAACCGCCCTGGGCAACTGGCACATTGGTCCAGGTTCGCGCGTAGCCAGGCGCCATGGTCACCAGCGTGTAGGTCCCCGGCGTTAGGCCTTTCAAGGTGTAGCTCCCGGAGGCATCGGCCAGAGCCGCGCTAATCACATTTGTTCCCGACATCAAAGCGAGGCTGGCGTTCGACACGGTGGTCCCGTCCGCGGCGCTGGTCACGAGACCTGAGAGGCTGGCGCCGGCGGCGATGGTCAAGGATACCCCCGTCACGGCCTGACCGTTGGTGATTTGCACGGAGCTGGGGGAAGCGTTGGTAACAATGCTGCCCGGCACTTGGAAGGTATAGGTTCCCGGGCTGACTTTGATCATCCGGAAGGCGCCGTTGGTGTCGCAGATCGCAGTGAATCCTCTTCCGGTATCCGTGTTGAGGGCGCCCACGGTTAGACCTGCGACGGCTACGTTCGTGCTGGCTACGACACCGGTGATCGTGGTTCTGGCCGCGCGCAAAATCACGTGCAGCGCGTCGGTTTCGGCTGTCACCGTGCTGGTGGGCGCAGCGACCAGGTCGCAGTCAATCCCGCCGAACTCATACGTGCCGGGCAACAGGTCTGCAACTGTGAACCGGCCTTGGGCGTCGGTCGTCGTGGTGAACCCGGTTTCGCTGGCAGTGTTGGTCGAATTGACAGCCAGTTGGGCCAGCGCCAGAGGCTCGCCGGTCCCGCTATCGAGCACCACGCCGGCAATCTCGGATACCCCGAGGCCCCGGGCCTTGCTGATCTCGAAATCCACAAGATCACTTATGCTGGCGTCGCGCTCGCCGCGCGCCCCCAGGCGCGTCACGTCGCTGTCCAAGGCAGTAACATAGGCGCCCCAGGTGACCCCCATGTTGTTGGTCAACTGGGAGAGGATCGCCGCCCATTGGTCATCGGTGAATTCCCCCGGTCGAATTTGGGCCCCGTAGGTCACCCAATCCAGAGGGGCTGAGCTGTCGGTGGAGACGGAAGCCAGCGAGAAGGCGACGGCTGAGGCCGAGGAAGCCTCGGCGGTAAAGGGAACCTGCCACCCCTGCCCCGGCCGGAGAATGCCCGCCGGCCCGTCCGAACTCACGCCGAGCAGCGGCAGGTCGCCGGTCGTAAATGGGTCGCTATCCTTTAACCGCATCGTTGCGCCCGAAAGGCTGGACAGGATCAGGAACGGGGCCGGGATGTCAACGTTGCCGGGGTTAAGGTAGGTGATGTAGCCGGTGAACGGACGGCTCACCCGGCAGTTGAGCGGGGTGATCGCCTGTGCCTCGAGGCCTGGTGCGACGGCAGTTTGGACAGTCACCGGATCCGTCAAGAGACCAAAGGTCGCACCCGAGCGGACCAAGTTCAGCGTGTACTGGCCCGGTGCGGCACTGGTCAGATCAAACGTCGCATAGACAACCGTTGCATCCTGGAAATACACCTGGCTGGCGTCATAGACGCTCCCCGAGGGGCTGACTAACTGATAGGCGTCCTCGGCCTGGAGTTGGCCGCCTTGGATTTGCAGCGTCACGGGACCATTTCCGACGGAGGCGGGCGAGACGCTGGCCGGCCCAGCGCTGATGGGGCTGCTTTGGGTGGTGAAACTTGCCGGGCTGTTGGAGAGCCACGCCGGATTGACCAGAATGTAGTAGGGCAGGCTGGCAATAGCCGTGAATGAAAGGGTCACGGCGCCGGAATTCCACTGCGGCTGCGCCAGGGTGTAGTTCTGCGCCGTCGGCATGAATCCCTCTCCCACGTAAACTCCCAAGGCCCCGCGGGAGCCGTTTGCCAAGGCCAGGCTGAGCCGGATGTCTTCGTTGGTTTGAGGAACGAACATGAACCAGTAGGGCTGGCTGCTGCTGAGAAATGTGTTAGTGAGCGGCATTCCGCCAAGGGTTAGTGTCGGCACGGTCAACGCGGTGGGCGCAGCCGCCAATCCGGTGTTGTTGGTCCAGTTAAGGCCCTCGAAAACGTCACCTTGGCTGTTAACTTGGACCTGCCACCGGTAGGAGCCTTCGTTGCCGCCAGGCACACGCAGGCTGGCCGACGCGCTATACGTCTGGCCCGGGCCGAGCACAACCCCTTGGGCGACCAAGATGTCGCCGACCCAAATCACATCGCCGCCATCCACCGCGGCCAGTGAAATGGTGTCGTGCCAGGGACCAGTCACAATGCCGCTGCCGATATTCGCCTCGGTCCATGACACGGCAACGGTATCGCCGGCCGTGACGGTGGCCGGGCCGCTAATGGTGGTGGCGATGAGGTTGACATCCGAGGGCGCAGTCTCGACAAACTCGAACGCCCCCAGGTCCGCGTAGAGGCCGTTGGTGTTGGGCAGGCCGGTCTTGACGACGGTCCGGGGGTCGTTGTAGCGCGGCGACCCGGCTGCATCCTGAGCGGGAGCGACCGTCGTATCGGCCGCGTCAATGCAGGGCGAGCCGTAGTTGAGCCGGTAATCCGCCTGGGCGGCATTCACAAATTCGGGGTCCGCCGATAGATTGCCGTCCAGACCGGTCTGGTCCGTCCAGCCGAGGTAATTCGTGCCGGATGGAGTCCAGACATCGCAGTAGCGGAATGAGGAGACAGTGCTACCGCAACAGTTGACAACTCCGGACCTGCAGGCTATCGGCCACTATCGTATTGGCAACGTTCACCGTGCCGCCGTGGAACACGAGGCCAAAATTGTTCTTGTCCAGGGTGCAATTGACGATGTCCATCTGCGCGCCAACTCCCAAGCCAGCTTGAATACCTCGGTCACAGTCGGTGACGGCGCAATTTGCCGCCGTGACTCGCCCCTCGGTGGCGTAAATCCCACGGTAGAAGCCTGAACTGAGTACCGAGTTCGAGATGACGACCACGGAAGCGGGGTTGATGCTGCTGATGAGCCCGCCTTGGCTGGCCGAATCGTTGCCCGCCCCGTAAGACACCACCACGTGGTCGAAGCTGGCTTGACCGCCGCTGATATAAATCGCGTCCCAGTCACCCGGTGCCGGCGTCGTCGCAGGCTCGTCGCCGTTGCTGTCCCCGCCCACACTGTCGTCCTTGATCGAAGTGAACATGATGGGCAAGGCGACTGTGCCCGACGCGTTAAGGGTTGCGCCCGCCGCGACGGTGAGCCCGGCACCGGCGGCGAATTTAACCACAGCCCCTGGATTGATGGCGAGCGTGGCGCCGCTGGGCACGGTGACATTGCCGGTAACCAGGTGGACGAACGATCCGAGCCACGTCTCCGAGGCGGCCAACAGCCCAGCATGGCTCTGCCAGGCGTAGCGCAGCTCAACGTATGGAGTTTGATCGAACTGTCCGCCCCGGAGGGTGATCCCGGCCCAATCGCCCGGCTCCGGCCTCGAATTGTCCCCATCCAGGTTGGTATCGCCGCCGGCGGTGTCGTCGGCCAGTGAGGTGAGAACAATCGGGGCCTCGGCCGTGCCCAAGGCGTTGAGAATGCCGCCACTAAGGACCGTGATTCCGGTGCCCTTGGAGAATTTGACGATGGCCCCCGCTTGGATCGTCACGGTCACGCCGTTGGGGATGGTCACATCGCTCTCGATGGCGTGGACGGCGTTGGACGTCCACGTTTCATTGGCGGTAATCACGCCCCCGTGCCAGCTCACCGAATTGTTGACCAGCTCGTTCTGCGAGATTTGGCCGACGGTTTGGCCGGACGCGTCTTGAAAAACAACCTGGACCTCATAGTTGCCGTTAGTTCCGGTGGTCGTGTTCCAGTTGGCTGCTCCAGAAGCCGTTGTCACCACATCGTAGGCGGCGGCGCCGGCGCGAGAGATTCGAACTTCCGCCAGGTCGCCTGGATTCACACCGAGGGCAAACCAAGCGATTGGCTCCGAGCCATGCCAAAGAACCGGCAGGCTTGAAAAGCCGAACCAGGGCTGGGAACTAATCCAGACACTGCCGGCGGCTCCCGCCGCGCCTCGGCTTCCACCATTGGCGGTGACGTTTGTTCCGGCGAAAGTCATGACGCCGCCCCAAGTGTAGATAGCGACGCGCCCGCCGCCGCCGCTAGCGGGAAGGCCGTTGCCCCATGCGGTCCCGCCATTGGCCGAAATGCTGCCCGCACCCGCCAGCGTGCCCGCGTTGAGCAAAATCCCGCCGCCGCTGCCGCCTGACGCTCCGTTGGCTGCGCCATTGGCCCTGATCCCGCCATCAATCCTCGCTGCGCCAACAGTGATGCGCACCAGGCCGCCGCCAGGGGCGTCGGTTCCCCCGGAACCCAACTCGTTGGGAGCGTGGTAATCGCCGTACACGGCATTGGCGCTTCCCGAACCGGCGCCGTACTGCGCACCGTAACTGCCGCCCAGTCCACCGTAACTGCCACCCGCTTGGAAGGCCCCGCCGGCCAGGCTTCCCCCCTGCGTTGTGTTGCCCAGCGTGTAGCCAGGCAGGTAGCCGAGACCGGACACGTCAATCGCCGAAGACGCGTCCACCACCAGGTTGCCCGCAATGGCCAGTTGCAACGAATACTCCTGGTTGGTCGTGGCCGCCTGGTGCGTCAGAACACCGCCGTTCTGAATCGTCACGTTGTTTGCCTGCACCGGCATTTGGTGCTGCGGCGCCGCCGCCACGTTCGTCCCGGAGATCACCAACCGGTCCACGACAAAGCTCGTGTCACCGCTCATTCCCAGCGGCGTCCAGGCCCCGGCCGGGGCGCCGTGGCTGTCGATCCGCAAGACTCCCTCGCCGCCGCTCTGATTCAGATAAACGGTCCCCACCGCACCGGCCGCTCCCCGAGCAGCACCAATCGCCATCACGCTGTTTACTACATCAAACCCGTTGTTCAGGCCGTAGTCGAGAGCGACGCGCCCGCCGCCCCCGCTGGCAGGAGAGCCGTTACCCCAGGCCAGACCGCCATTGGCCGAAATGCTCCCCGCCCCGGCCAGCGTGCCCGCGTTGAGCCAAACCCCGCCGCCGCTGCCGCCTGACGCTCCGTTGCCTGCCCCATTCGCCCTGATGGCGCCATCAATCGTTGCCGCACTGGCAGTGATGCGCACCAGGCCGCCGCCAGGGGCGTCGGTTCCCCCGGAACCCAGTTCGTTCGGATTGCGGTAATCGCCGTAAACGGCATTGGCGCTTCCCGAAGCGGGACCGTACTGCGCACCGTAATTGCCGCCCAGTCCACCGTAACTGCCACCTGCTTGGTTGCCCCCGCCGGCCACGCTTCCCCCCTGCGTCGTGTTGCCCAGCGTATAGCCGGGCAGGTAGCCCTTGCCGGACACGTCAATCGCCGAGGTCGCATCCACCACCAGGTTGCTCGCAATGGCCAGTTGCAACGAATACTCCTGGTTGGTCGTGGCCGCCTGGTGCGTCAGAACACCGCCGTTCTGAATCGTCACGTTGTTTGCCTGCACCGGCATTTGGTGCTGCGGCGCCGCCGCCACGTTCGTCCCGGAGATCACCAACCGGTCCACGACAAAGCTCGTGTCACCGCTCATTCCCAGCGGCGTCCAGGCCCCGGCCGGGGCGCCGTGGCTGTCGATCCGCAAGACTCCCTCGCCGCCGCTCTGATTCAGATAAACGGTCCCCACCGCACCGGCCGCTCCCCGGGCAGCACCAATCGCCATCACGCTGTTCACTACATCAAACCCGTTGTTCAGGCCGTAGTCGAGAGCGACGCGCCCGCCGCCCCCGCTGGCAGGAGAGCCGTTACCCCAGGCCAGACCGCCATTGGCCGAAATGCTCCCCGCCCCGGCCAGCGTGCCCGCGTTGAGCCAAACCCCGCCGCCGCTGCCGCCTGACGCTCCGTTGCCCGCCCCATTCGCCCTGATGGCGCCATCAATCGTTGCCGCACTGGCAGTGATGCGCACCAGGCCGCCGCCAGGGGCGTCGGTTCCCCCGGAACCCAGTTCGTTCGGATTGCGGTAATCGCCGTAAACGGCATTGGCGCTTCCCGAAGCGGGACCGTACTGCGCACCGTAATTGCCGCCCAGTCCACCGTAACTGCCACCTGCTTGGTTGCCCCCGCCGGCCACGCTTCCCCCCTGCGTCGTGTTGCCCAGCGTATAGCCGGGCAGGTAGCCCTTGCCGGACACGTCAATCGCCGAGGTCGCATCCACCACCAGGTTGCTCGCAATGGCCAGTTGCAACGAATACTCCTGGCTGGCTGTGGTTGCCGGATGCGTCAGGACACCGCCTCCAAGCAGTTGAACACTGTTGAAGCTGTGTGCGCCATTCGCCGTGACTGTGCAACCCCGAACGACAATATCCTGCCCGTCGTAGCTGGCGTCACTAATGACCGTCTCATTGGTGAACGTGACGACCCCGGCCCCCGCGCCCAAAGGCGTCAGGATGCTGACCAAGCTCCAAACCGAGACCAACGGCAGGGAGGCGAATGATTGGGAGAGAGTTCTTTTCATAGAGGAGACGAACAGTAACTAGAACCTGTCCCGAAAGCCCGGCGAACCAAAGACTTCGTCGCAAACTTTGTCGCTACCTTTGTCGAATTGGCCAGTTTTCGACAAAGTCGGCGACAAAGGCTGCGACAAAGGTCCGGAATCGGGCTTTTGGGACAGGCTCTAACTGCTTTGGGGTCCGGCATATGCCGCCAGTGCCGAATCGTCGCACCAGCGGGCCTCACAATGAACGAACCCGCTATCACCCGTCAATGTGAAACTTGTCTCCCGTTCCCGATCGGGCGGCTCTTGTCAGTACCACCATCTCCAGCCAGGAGCGGCGGCTCGGGCCAACCCGGAGGCTTGCCAGATGGTAGCCGGGGGTCACGGCATCGCCCATTCGCGTCAGGCTAAGGTTTGGCGCGCAGTTGACGCGGCGGCCTTTTCTGTGTCCGACACAGGAGCAGCACGTTTTTGTCTTCGATTAGCCACTTCATTTCTTCCCCTTTTTTGATCTCCAGCGCCTCCGCCAGGACCACCGGCAAGTTCAGATAGTAGGAGCGATTGGTTGGCCGCTCCACCTTTTGCACTTTGATGAGGTAACCCGTCGTTTTTTCTGTCGCCTTTTGTCGCTTTGGCATATAGTATTAATACTATATAAAACCACGCATGTCATCTCCTAACCCTTCCGCGCAAAACAATTCCGGTTTGCCCGCCTCCCTCCACCAACAGCTCCCGGCCTGCCTCCCCAAACTCGACGCCATCAACGCCGAGGGTATCGCCCGAGCCTCAGGCTTTCTGCAGCGCAGCCCACGTAAAATCCCCATGCTCAAATTTGCCAAGGGCCTCCTGGCCCTCGCTCCCGAAACCGACCTCGCCTTGGAGCATACCGCCGCAGTCATCGGCTTGGCCGCCGACACCACCTACACTAAACAGTCTTTGAGTGAACGGCTCTCCGGTGGCCTCAAAGGCTTTCTGGCTGGGGTCGTCACGGCCCTCTTCAGCCAGATTGCTCGTGGCGTTCCGACCTGCCAAGCCCTTGAACGCTTTGCTCACGTCTGGGTCCATGACAGCACCTCCCAAACGCTGCCCAAGCACTTGGCTGAACTCTTCCCCGGGGCCGGCAACCAACATGGGCAAGACTACGCCACCCTCAAAATCCAATGGATCTGCGACATCAAAAACGGCGTGGTCGGGCACGTCTCCCTTTCGGGCTATACTCGCAATGACCAGGCCGCCGCCCCGGACATCCTGGAAGTCGCCCGCCCCGGCGATCTGGTCCTGCGGGATCTGGGTTACTTCACCACGGCAGTCCTGGCCCAGTTTGTCAGTGCGGGCATCTCCTTCCTCAGCCGCTACCGCCACGGCGTCAATCCCTACGACCCCAAGACGGGCCAACCGCTGAATTTAAAGGCCCTCCTGAAGAACTCTGGCTCCTTGGATATGGACGTGCTCCTGGGACCGGAGCGAGCGGCCGTGCGCTTGGTCGCCCTGCCCGTGCCAGAGGAAGTGGCCAATCAGCGGCGGCACAAGGCCAAAGTCTCCGCCCAGAAACGCCACCGCTCCCCTCCTGGCGCCGAGCATCTCTTCTTGATGGGCTGGAACATCTTCGTGACCAACGTGCCGGCGGCGACTTGGCCCCCCAAGGTCCTGGCCGCGATCTATCGGCTGCGCTGGCGAATTGAGATCAGTTTTAAAACCTGGAAAAGCCACCTGGGATTGCCTCACCTTAACTGCCGCACCCCGGTCTTGCTTGAGCCTCTCGGTGCTGACCAAGTTGTTGTTCTGCGCGCTGGTCTGCCAGCTTTCTGACCTGCTGGAACTCAATTGTCCCCACGGCCAACACGTCAGCCTCCTTCGCCTGGGGCACATTCTCGGACAGTGCGCTTGCTGGTTCTCGGCCATGGTGCTGGGCGTCTCGGTCGTTCAATGGGTGGAGTTCTGCCTCGCCCGCCATGCCTTCTACGAAAAGCGAAACGATCGCAAAAACTACTACGAACTGCTGTCCGGAGCCGCAGACGCCTTAGCCTGACGCGAATGGGCATCGCCGCGACCCCCGGTTTGCGGCCAGAGGGGGCCTGCACCCCGGAACGGGGTGCCAGAAGGCTGCACAAAGGGAGCAGGCCGCCTTCTGGCATCCCTATAGGATGCCGACCCACACCCCCGCTGAACCGGGGGTCTCGCGACGCTTCGACCCCCGGCTACCATCTGTCATCCCTCCGGGATGAATTCCCGGGCGGCGGGCACTCTCCCTGACCTCGTGGCTCGCATGGACAAGATGCGGTGCGTCAGTGAAAGTCTGGCGGCTCGGAGGGTGCAAATCCCTCCAGGACTGAACATGAACGACAACACGAAAACATGAACAGTGACCCAGCACGAAAGAACTGGGGGGGAAAGCCTAACCAGCTCCCCGAGCCCGAGTGTTGCCGGGCGGAAGGACAGGCCCAAGCGCCCGTAAGGGATGCCCAAAGCCGAACGACCGCCTGGAAGCGTACACAGGGAAGCTCGCAGGCCGCAAGCGGGAGTCGCACCCCGCTAAAGCAATCCAGCCTCGAAACGTCACAACATGCAGGTGGAGACGGTGTCGCATCACCGGAACCCAACACAGAGGAGACCGCTACGGGTGAGGTCTCCGGAGACCTGCCGGGGTCGCAGAGCGTGGCACGCGAGCAACGAGCCGTACGGAAACTGGGAAGCCCTGCCGCCCCCCGACGCACCAACTGCGGGGGCCAATCGGGACAGGAGGTTCAACGACAAGAAGACCTCCCCAAGGGTATAGAGCAGGGAATCGGACCGGTCCATAGTAGTCCGGGGCCAGGCACACGCTGCCCCAGCCCGGACCAAGGGGCCGGCACGACGACGCAGCCTGCAAAGGAAACCAGCGCCGTAAGCACGACGGAATCAGGCTGGCGAACTTTCCTGCAGGCCAGTCAGCGAGTCGTCGTGAAGAGCCCGGTGCGGGAAAACCGCCCGCCGGGATCTGCGAGGGGGACGCGGGGCAACCCGCGTCCCTACTCGACCCCTTCCCAATCCGCCGCACGACAGATTTCTTCCAGGGTCCCGGAAGTGCGAGTTAATGAGGCCGGGGGTGCCAGTTGCGCTCGCACTCACGAGCCCGCGGAGCGGGGCGCTTTGCGCAGGTTGGCTGCCCCGAAGACAAGGCGTGGCGCCCTGGGTCCAGCGTTGTAAGCAGCTCGCTCCACCAAAATAACGAAATAAGTTTCTTGTGCGGCGGGACCGGTATGTGGTAGGAGTCCCCCATTACTAGGCGGCAGATCAACGGCGAGGTTTTGCCTGGCGTGCCAGGGCGGCCCGCAGTGTGGCGGCGCGCACTGGCGGGCGGTGCGCTCTGGTTGGCGTGCGCCGTGGGCGCGAATTTCGCGCTGGCCCAGACGAACCGCACGTGGAACGGGTCGGCCGGCAGCGATTGGTTCAACCCGGCTAACTGGACCCCGACCGGTGTGCCCGGCGCCAATGACACCGTCAATTTCAACAGCGGCGCCATCAATCTCACCGCCCCCGTCACCATCGGCGGCCAGTTTAACTGGTCCGGCGGCTCGCTGGCGGGAAATCCACTGGTCATTGCCGCCAACGGGGTGCTCAATCTTATTGGCGGCTCGGTTTCTCTTTCCGCGCCGCTGACCAATGCGGGGACGATCAACTGGAGCAACTCGGCAAGCTGGACCATTTACAACAACAACAGCCCCTCTTACAGCGGCGCAATCTACAACCTGCCCGGCGCTTTGTTGAACATCCAAAGCGACCAGGGCATGAATGGGGTGTGGGGCTACGCGTCTTTCAACAACGCCGGGACCGTCAGGAAGGGCGCCAACGGGGGCACCACCACTTTTAACCTAGCCTTGACCAACAGCGGCGCCGTCGTCGCCGCCAACGGCGCCATTAACTTCAACTCCGGCGGGGACCTGGACGGGACATTTACCGCCGCCACGGGCGCCTCGATCAACTTCAACGGCGGGGCCTTCAGCTATCTCACACCGCCGACCGTCAGTGGGCCGGGCCTGGTCCAGCTCACCGGGGGCAGCCTTGTGCTGGTGAGCAATACGATACCGAATTTGCAGTTGGCGGGGGGCACGGTCACGCTGGGGACCAACTTTCAGGGGGGCGCCATTACCAATCTGACCTCGGGGGCCAGCCTGAGCGGCAACTACACGGTGAGCGGACGGTTCAGTTGCGCGGGAGGCAGTTCCGGCAATTTGGAAGTGGCGGGCGGCGCTTTGCTCAATTGGAGCGGCGGCAACATCAATGGCGGCCTGACGCTGGCCGGCGGGGCTACGGCGAACTGGAGCGGGGGCGGCGCCTACGGTCCGGTGAGCATTGCCGCCAACGCGGTGCTCAATCTTATTGGCGGCGGGGTCACTCTTTCCGCGCCGTTGACCAATGCCGGGACGATCAACTGGAGCAACTCGGCAAGCTGGACCATTTACAACAACAACAGCCCCTCTTACAGCGGGGCGCTCTACAACCTGCCCGGCGCTTTGTTGAACATCCAGAGTGACCAGGGCATGAATGGGGCGTGGGGCTACGCCTTTTTCAACAACGCGGGGACCGTCAGCAAGGGCGCCAACGCGGGCACCACCACTTTTAACCTGGCCTTCACCAACAGCGGCGCCGTCATCGCCGCCAACGGCGCCATTAACTTCAACTCCGGCGGGGACCTGGACGGGACATTTGCCGCCGCCACGGGCGCCTCGATCAACTTCAACGGCGGGGCTTTCGGCTATCTCACACCGCCGACCGTCAGTGGGCCGGGCCTGGTCCAGCTCACCGGGGGCAGCCTCGTGCTGGTGAGCAATACGATACCGAATTTGCAGTTGGCGGGGGGCACGGTCACGCTAGGGACCAACTTTCAGGGGGGCACCATTACCAATCTGACCTCGGGGGCCAGCCTGAGCGGCAACTACACGGTGAGCGGACGGTTCAGTTGCGCGGGAGGCAGTTCCGGCAATTTGGAAGTGGCGGGCGGCGCTTTGCTCAATTGGAGCGGCGGCAACATCAATGGCGGCCTGACACTGGCCGGCGGGGGCACGGCGAACTGGAGCGGGGGCGGCGCCTACGGTCCGGTGAGCATTGCCACCAACGCGGTGCTCAACCTGGTTGGCGGCGGGGTTGTTCTTTGCGCGCCGCTGACCAATGCGGGGACGATCAACTGGAGCAACTCGGCAAGCTGGACCATTTACAACAACAACAGCCCCTCTTACAGCGGCGCGCTCTACAACCTGCCCGGCGCGCTGTTGAACATCCAAAGCGACCAGGGCATGAATGGGGCGTGGGGCTACGCCTTTTTCAACAACGCCGGGACCGTCAGCAAGGGCGCCAACGCGGGCACCACCACTTTTAACCTGGCCTTCACCAACAGCGGCCTGGTCACGGTGTTGGCAGGCGCGCTCAACTTCAACGGCGGCGGCCTGCTCCAGGGAACCTTCGACGCCGCCTCGGGGACCGCCATCAACTTCAACTCGGGCAGTTTCGGTTACCTCACCGCGCCGACGCTCAATGGGCCGGGGCTCTTTCAACTGACCGGCGGCAGCCTGGCCTTGCTGGACAATGTGGTTCCCAATTTGGCTCTGGTGGGGGGCACCGTCACGGTGGGGACCAACTTTCAGGGGGGCACAATTACCAATCTGACCTCCGGAGCCACCCTCAACGGCAGTTTTACGGTCAGCGGCCTGTTCAACTGTAGCGGCGGGGTGTCCGGCAACGTGCTGGTGGCCGACGGCGCTACGCTCAACTTTAGCGGGGGAACCATCTCGGGCAACTTGACCCTCGCCGGCGGGGCGCAGGTGAACTGGGGCGGGGGGAATGTCTCGGGCGCTCTGCTGGTGCCGGGCGGGGCGTTGCTCAACTGGAGCGGGGGCAACGCGTACGGTCCGGTGAGCATCGCCACCAACGGGGTGCTCAACCTGGTTGGCGGCGGGGTCGCCCTTTGCGCGCCGCTTACCAATGCCGGGACCATCAACTGGAGCAACTCGGCAAGCTGGACCATTTACAACAACAACAGCCCCTCTTACAGCGGCGCGCTCTACAACCTGCCCGGCGCGCTGTTGAACATCCAAAGCGACCAGGGCATGAATGGGGCGTGGGGCTACGCCTTTTTCAACAACGCCGGGACCGTCAGCAAGGGCGCCAACGCGGGCACAACCACTTTTAACCTGGCCTTCACCAACAGCGGCCTGGTCACGGTGTTGGAAGGCGCGATCAACTTCAATGGAGGCGGCCAGTTGCAGGGAACCTTCGACGCCGTCTCGGGGACCGCCATCAACTTCAACGGCGGCAGTTTCGGTTTCCTCACCGCGCCGACGCTCAATGGGCCGGGGCTTTTTCAACTGACCGGCGGCAGCCTGGCCTTGCTGAACGATCTGGTTCCCAATTTGGCTTTGGCAGGGGGCACGGTCACGGGATTGGGGACCAACTTCCAAGGGGGCACGATTACCAATCTGACCTCCGGAGCCACCCTCAACGGCAGTTTTACGGTCAGCGGCCTGTTCAACTGTGGGGGCGGGGTGTCCGGCAACGTGCTGGTGGCCGACGGGGCCACGCTGAACTTTAGCGGGGGAACCATCTCGGGCAACTTGACCGTCGCCGGCGGGGCGCTGGTCAACTGGAGCGGAGGAACCGTTTCGGGCAATTTGACCCTCGCCGCCGGGGCGCTGGTCAACTGGAGCGGCGGAACCGCCTCGGGCAGCGTCGAGGTGCCGGGCGGGGCGTTGCTCAACTGGAGCGGGGGCAGCGCCTACGGTCCGGTGAGCATTGCCACCAACGGGGTGCTTAATCTCATCGGCGGCGGGGTCGCGCTTTGCGCGCCCCTGACCAATGCCGGGACGATCAACTGGAGCAACTCGGCAAGCTGGACCATTTACAACAACAACAGCCCCTCTTACAGCGGCGCGCTCTACAACCTGCCCGGCGCGCTGTTGAACATCCAAAGCGACCAGGGCATGAACGGGGCGTGGGGCTATGCCTTTTTCAACAACGCCGGGACCGTCAGCAAGGGCGCCAACGCCGGCACCACCACTTTTAACCTGGCCTTCACCAACAGCGGCCTGGTCACGGTGTTGGCAGGCGCGCTCACCTTCAATGGCGGCGGCCCGTTGCAAGGAACCTATGCCGCCGCCTCCGGGACCGCCATCAGCTTCAACGGCGGCAGTTTCAGCTACGTCACCCTGCCGGCGCTCAATGGGCCGGGGCTCTTTCAACTGACCGGCGGCAGCCTGGCCTTGCTGGACAATGTGGTTCCCAATTTGGCTTTGGTGGGGGGCACCGTCACGCTGGCGACCAATTTTCAGGGGGGCGCGATTACCAATCTGACCTCCGGAGCCACCCTCAACGGCAGTTTTACGGTCAGCGGCCTGTTCAACGGCAGCGGCGGAGTGTCCGGCAACGTGCTGGTGGCCGACGGGGCCACGCTCAACTTTAGCGGGGGAACCATCTCGGGCAATTTGACGCTCGCCGACGGGGCGCAGGTGAACTGGGGCGGGGGGAATGTCTCGGGCGCTCTGCTGGTGCCGGGCGGGGCGTTGCTCAACTGGAGCGGGGGCAACGCGTACGGTCCGGTGAGCATCGCCACCAACGGGGTGCTTAACCTCATCGGCGGCGGGGTCGCTCTTTGCGCGCCGCTGACCAATGCCGGGACGATCAACTGGAGCAACTCGGCAAGCTGGACCGTTTACAACAACAACAGCCCCTCTTACAGCGGCGCGCTCTACAACCTGCCCGGCGCGCTGTTGAACATCCAAAGCGACCAGGGCATGAATGGGGCGTGGGGCTACGCCTTTTTCAACAACGCCGGGACCGTCAGCAAAGGCGCCAACAGGGGCACCACCACTTTTAACCTGGCCTTCACCAACCTCAACCTCATCGATGTCGAGAGTGGCGTGGTGAATTTCAACGGCCTTTTTGCCCAACCCGGTGGCGCCTGGACCTTTGGACTCGATGGCCCCGGCAATTATGGACAAATCCGCTTTTCCGGCAACGTTGCGTTGGCCGGGGCGCTCAATGTCAACCTGAACAGCGGCTATCTGCCCCCGGTGAACACCTCGTTCGCCCTGGTTGCCGACAGTTCCCAAAGCGGCAGCTTCGCCTCGGTTAACCTGCCGGCCGACGGTCTCTACTGGCAACTGCAATACACCGCCAATGCGGTCAATCTCCTCGTGACCAACTACCTTGGGCCCGCTGTCGCCATCACCAGTCCGCTCAGTGGCGCGGCCTTTACCGCGTCGACGGACATCGCCCTCACCGCGACCGCCACCGACAGCAATGCGCCCATCGCCAAGGTGGAGTTCTTCCAGGGAGCCAACAAACTGGGCGAGGCGCCGAACTCTCCCTACAACGTGACCTGGCGCAATGTCTCGCCCGGCTTCTATTGGTTGACAGCCAAGGCCACTGACGCCCTGGGCGCCTCCGCGACTTCCAGCCCGGTCAACATCAACGTCTATTCATCCGTCAATCCGAGCACCAACTTCTTTTGGGTCGGCGGCCTTTCCAGCGATTGGTTCACCCCGGGCAACTGGAATCCCGCCGGGGTTCCCGGCTTATACGACGTCGCCAATATCACCAATGGCGGCGCCGTGGCCCTTTCCAGCGGCACCACGATTTCCTCTCTCAACCTCAGTTCGGGGACTCTTAAAGGCAGCGGACATCTGACGGTGACCACTGCCTTCAACTGGTCTGCCGGCGCGGTGGGTTGTCCCCTCACCCTGGCGAGCAGCGCCGTGCTGAACCTGAACGGGAGCGGCACGGCATATTTGGAAGGCGCTCTGACCAACGCGGGGACGGTGAATTGGTCGAGCGGCTCCCTTGATGTGTATGCCTGCTCCAGCCCGGCCGGCCCGATCGTGAATCTGGCCGGCGGGGTGTGGAACATCCAATGCGACCAAAACCTCCACGAGGACTGCAGCAGCACCAACGCCTATTTCCAAAATGCCGGCCTGCTCCAAAAGTCGGTGACCGCGGGCACCACTTCCTTCTCGATTCCCATCTACAACTCCGGCCAGGTCACGGCGCTGTCGGGCACCCTCAATTTCAACGGCGGTGGCACCATTGCCGGAACCTTCAACGCCTCGAGCGGAACGGCGATTGACTTCTCCGGCGGCAACTTCAGCAGTAGCACGGCCTCGTTGAACGGCCCTGGCCTTATTCAACTCAACGGGGGCAGCCTGACGCTGCTGGACAGCGTGATTCCTGATTTGGCCCTGACGGGAGGCACAGTTGCCCTGGCCGCCGGCTTCCAGGGTGGCGCCATCACCAACCTCACCCTGAGCGGGAGCACGCTCGCCGGCTCCAACGCGGTCACGGGCACCCTCAACTGGATGGGCGGGAGCATCGCCGGCCCGCTGACCATAGCCGGCGGGGCGCTGGTGAACTGGAGCGGCGGCAGTGCCGACGGTCCGGTGAGCATTAACGCCAACGGAGTGCTCAACCTTGTTGGCGCCGGCTCCGTCACTCTCTACGCGCCCCTGACCAATGCAGGCACGATCAATTGGAGCAACTCGGTAACCTGGCACGTTTACAACAACAACGCCTCTGACAGCGGCGCGATCTATAACCTGTCCGGTGCTCTGCTGAACATCCAAAGCGACCAGGGCATGAATGGGGAGTCGGTCAATCCGTTTTTCAACAACGCCGGCACGATCAGCAAGGGTGCGAACACGGGCGCCACCACTTTTAACCTGGCCTTCACCAACCGCGGCTTGGTCACGGCGCTCTCGGGCACGATCAACTTCAAAGGCGGCGGCATGATTGCCGGGACCTTCAACGCCTCGAGCGGGGCGGCGATTGACTTCTCCGCCGGCACCTTCGCCAGCGCGGCCGCCACCTTGAACGGGCCTGGCCTCATTCAACTCAACGGGGGCAGTCTGACCCTCCTCAACAATCTGATTCCGAATTTGGCCCTGACGGGAGGCACGGTTGTTTTAGCCACCAACTTCCAGGGCGGCACGATCACCAATCTCACCCTCAGCGGAAGCACGCTCGCCGGCGCCAACGCGGTCACGGGCACGCTCAACTGCCTCGGCGGAGCCATCGCCGGCCCGCTGACCATTGCCACCAACGGAGTCCTAATCCTCGGCGGGACCGGCACCCTTTATTTGGAGGGCGCACTCACCAATGCCGGGACGGTGAGCTGGTTGAGCGGGGACGTGCAGGTGTATAACTCTCCTTCCCCTGGCACGGTTTATCCGGTGGTGAATCTGGCCCGGGGGCTGTGGGACATCCGGTGCGATCAGAGCCTTTATCCGCACTGGGGCGGGTACACCAACGCCTATTTTCAGAACGCCGGCACGGTGCAGAAATCAGCCGCCACCGGCACGACCTATATCTCTATCCCCTTTTACAACTCCTCCGTTCTTGCCCCCCAAAGCGGCGTGATCAACTTCAATGCCAATCCCGCCTATGCGCAAACCGGAGCGACGCTGGACTTCGATGTCCGCAGCCTCTCCAGCGCCGGCCACGTGGCCATTGCCGGAAATGTCAACTTCGACGGCACGCTCCAAGTTGACGCCGCCAACGGCTATGTGCCCAGCCCCGGCGACGTGCTCTCGCTCGTTTCCTACGGTTCCGAAGGGAGCCCTTTCCAGAGCCTGAGCCTTCCGCTCCTGGGCGCCGGGCAGGCCTGGCAGCTTTCCTACACGCCCAATGCCCTCCTGCTGCAAGTGGTGCCCAGCGCCGCTTTCTCCGAGCAAATCTCCGGCTCGGTTACCGACACTCACGGCCAGGGCGTCACCAACATCAGCGTGTTCGCCTACACCACCAACGGCATCGCTCTTTACGTCAGTGGCCGCACCGACGCCGGCGGCAACTACGCGCTCGCGGTGACGAACGGAAACTGGACCGTGGGCTTGCAAGGTTTGCCCGCCCGCGGCTACAACCTCGTGCCCGACCAGCTCGCCGCTGTCAGCAACGGCAATCAAACCGTCAATTTCGTCCTCCAACCGTTCTCGGGCCAGACCTTCACCATCACCACGACCGTCAATCCTGCCGGCGCGGGCACCGCCGTGGGAGGCGGGACTTTTCCTGCGGGCGGCACCGTCACACTCAGCGCCACGCCGCTCACCAATACGCTCCCATACCTTTTCGCCAGTTGGACCGAAAACGGCCTCTTCGAAAGCGCCGCCAGCAGCTATTCCTTCACCGCCACTCGTGACCGCCAGCTCACCGCCAACTTTACGCTGCCCATTTACATCGTCTCGGCCGCCAATGTTCCGGCCGGCGCCGGCACAGTCACGGGGGCCGGTTCCTATTTTTACGGCACGACTAACGTGCTCACGGCCTATCCGAATCTCGGTTATAACTTCGCCTATTGGACGTACTGGAGCAGCAATGTCTTTTCCACGTTCACACAAGGGGGGCAGTTGAATAACGAATACCCGTTCAGTTTCCCCTGCGTGCTCGAGCAGGGTGAAACGCTGGATTTCATCGTGAGCAGCGTGAATGGTGATTATTCCTATCTGAGCAGCGGGCTCAAGGCGACGATTACCTATGCCACCAACGGCGGCGGCCAGGCCGTTTATGACGCGCTGGCGGACTTCTCCACCAACGCCAATCCCGCCGGGGTGTGGAGCTATGGGTGGTCAACGGATGCCGGCGGCCACTTCCAGTTCATGACCAATTCCTTTGGCTTTAGTTCGCAGGCAGACCTCGGCTGGTGGAACGGCCTAAGTCTTCCGAATTCCGCCGTCATTGATAAGGACTTCAGCGGCAGTTCGTTCCAGCAGGGTACGGTGGTGTTGGATACCGATACGCTGCACGTGGACCCGGAAAACGAGGCGGCAATAGTGCGCTTTACTGCTCCCAACAGCGGGACCTTCCAGGTCTCCGGCCTGTTCCGCCTGCAAGACACCGGCACGCACCCCCACAACTTTACGATCACCACGGGCAACAATCTCCTCAGCACGAGCCCGGTGGTCACAGTAGTGGTTTACGGCAACCTCTTCCTGGTCGCCCACTACGGTGAAGCCAACACCACTCACACCGTCACCACCGCGACCCAGCCGCCGGGCCTGGCCGTCGTGGCCGGCGCCGGCACCTACACCAACGGCCAGACCGCCAGTTTCAGCGCTCCGCTCTTCGTCACGAATTCGCCGGATATTTACACGTTCCAGCAGTTCACGCTCAGCAACACGCTGGCCAGTTCCGCCAATTCCTTCAACAAGACCTTTTCCACGCTCGACCCGACCAACCTCCAGTATGTGGCGGTCTATGGCGCGCAGAGCATTCTGCCGCTCCTGACCAACGTGAGCGCCAACTATGCCCCGCTCGTCCCCGCCACCACCAATCTTGTTCTCCGCCTCCAGTTCGACCGTTCGATGCGGACCAATCTTGCGCCGCTGGTCGTCCTGACCAACAGCGCCGCCGCGACCCAGCCGGTCGTGGCCGCCAACGGCGCCTGGTCCGCCACCGTCCTGAACCACGACACTTATTCCACGCCGCCCATCACGATCGCGCCCGGAATGGACGGCACCATGCAATTATACGTTTCCGGCGCGCAGGACACCAACGGCGGCACCCTGGCGCTGACCAACGCCGCCCAGTTCACCGTCCTGGCCACGCCGCCGCCCAATCCCGTCTTGACGCAAGTGTCCTCCAACAGTTCGTCCGTCACCGTGGGCTGGAGCAGCTACCACGCCCCGGCGGACCTGGCTGGGTTCCGCGTCTATATCCAGGCCACCAATTACTCCTCCGTCGCCGGGCTGTCCGTACCTGACCGGCCTAAGCTCCGGCGCGCGAAGCTACCAATTCACCGGCCTGTCGCTCGACACTCCCTATTACGTTGCCGTGCAGGCGGTGGATGCCGCCGGCAACAGCCTCTCCACGCTCACCCCGCTGGAAATCATTCTGCCCAGTTCCCTGCCCCCGGCGGTCGCCATCACGGTCTCGGCGGCAGGGGCGTCGTCCGCCCTTGTTTCCTGGAATGGCTACAGCACGGCGGGCCTGCTCGGCTTCGCCGGCTTCTATGTTTACTGCCAGCCAACCAACTTCACCTCCGTGGCCGGCCTGACGCCGCAGGCCACCTTGGGACCGTCGCAATCGTCATTCCAGGTCAACGGTCTGGACCGCACCAAAACGAATTATTTCGCCGTGGTCGGATTCAACGCGGCCAACAACTTCTACCCCAACGTCCTCACCGCCGCCTGGACCGATCCCTACGCGGGCACCATTAGCGTTGATACTACTATAGGCGGCAGCGCGCCCAGCGTGGTGCCCATTTATCAGAGCATCGTTGTGACCGGCAACGCCACGCTCACCATCCAGCCCGGCACCACCCTGCTCTTCGCCCCCGCGACGAGCCTGACAGTGGCCCAGGGAAGTCTGACCGCCAACGGCACGGCCCTCGCCCCCATCATTCTTGACTCGGCCAATGACGTTTCCGCCGGCTCCCCTGCGCCCGGCGATTGGGGCGGAGTCACGCTGGGCAGCGGCGCCGGCGCCTCCAGTTTGCAGTTTGTCGAAATCCTCTACGGCGCCGGCCTGACGCTTAACGGCTGCTCCCCGTCGGTCCAGGCCTTGACGGCCAATTTCAACACTCCTGCCGGGCTGCGGCTGGAAAACGGCGCAGCCCTGACCACCGCCAGCGCTTTGGTTTCGGGCAACCAGGTCGGCGTGCAGCAGTCCGATACGGCGATTTTGAACATCGGGGGCTCCGTCATCCAGAACAATCTGACCAATGCCTGGGCCGCCGGCCAGCCCCGCCCTGAACGCGGTTTCCAATTGGTGGGGCACGGCCACACCAGGCAGCTTGGCGTCCCTGCTGGCGGGCAACGTCTCCTACTCTCCGTTTCTGACCTTCGAGCCGGTTCTCACCCCGGCCATCGGCACGTCCAACGGCCTCACCCAGGTCGCCGCTCCCTCGGTCGTCCTGCAACTGGCCTGCCGCACCGCTACGTCGATGCGCCTGAGCGAAGATTTCACCTTCGGCGGCGTCTTCTTTGTCCCCTTCTCCAATTACGCCGCCTTTCCCCTCTCCGCCGGCGGCGGCCTCAAGCACATTTTTGCCCAATTTCGCAGTGTCACCGGCCAAACCAACAGCCCCGTCGAAGTCGATGTCACCTATATCACTCAAGGCCCGGTCATCCAATCCTTCAGCCTTGCCGATGGCCAGACGTTGAACCGGCCGTTGACGGTCTCAGGCTCGGCCACGGCGGTCCTCGGAATGCAGGACATCGAGTTTTACCTGGACGGGGTCGGCCTGGCCACCAACGCGGGTGGCAGTTTCTCCTACTATTTCGACGTCCGCCCGCTCAACAACGCGGTTCACCAGGTCGAATTGCTCGCCCGCGATACCGCCGGCAACATCGCGACGCTCGACGAAGACGTCATCGTGGCCGTCACACCGCCGCTCGCGCCGGCGATTACCACTCCCGACTCCGATTACGTGACGAACAACAACAACCTCACCATTCGCGGCACGGCCGAGGAGAACATCGCTATCCAGGTGACCGCCAATGGCCGGGTCCTTGGCGCGACCACGACGGATGCCAACGGGAACTTCACCCTGGCCGACGCCACCCTGTCCGAAGGCCCCAACACCCTTGTCGCCGTGGCTTCCGACAACACCGGTTCCACCGCCTCCGCCGGCACGGCATGTCACCGTCGAAACCATTCCGCCGGTTGCGGTCGTCATGAACCAGCCCGTCTATAATCCGGGCGTTGGAATTATCCTAAGCTGGCAATTCGCCGCCTCGGGCAAGCAGGCCTCCGGCTTCCAGGTATTCTGGGGCACCTCCGCCTTCGCGACGACCAATCAGGCCACCGGCCACTCGATCCCTCTGTCGCTCATGTCCTATATCGTGCAGGGGCTGGCTAACGGGACCTATTATTTTGGCGTGGTCGGATTCGATGCGGTCGGAAATCCCAGCCCGATTTCCGGCTTGGTCTCGATCGTCTATAACGGCACCCCGCCGTCGTTAAGCATCGCCTACGCTTCGCCTTCCCCGGTCGGCGTGGGTCCCCTGGGCATCACTCTGGCCTCGAGCAAGGCCCTGGCGGCGACGCCATCCCTGACCATCCGGCCCAACGGCGCCCCTTCGCCGACCATGCTCAACCTGACGAACGTGGCGCTCAACACCTGGCAGTCCGCTTTCACCGTCACCGCCTCGACGCCTTCCGGTCTGGCCACCGTCCTCGCCACCGCCCGAGACCAGGCCGGCAACGTCTTTAACGGCGCGCCTTCCGGACCACCGTTGGTCATCGATACCACGCCGCCCTCCGCCGCCATTGTGACTGCTCCTCCGGGGCCGGTTCAAACCACCACCAACGCCACTGTCGCCGTAAACCTCTCGCTCACCAAACCCCCGGCCCAAGGCACGACACCCAACCTTTCATTCGCACCGCCGCAAGGAACCAATTTGACCCTTTCGCTCAGCGGCAGCGGCGCCAATTGGAATGCGGCTCTCCCGCTGACTGCGGCAATGGGTTCCGGCTTCGGCAGCTTTGCTTTCAGTTCCCAGGACAGCGTCGGGAACATCGGCACCAATATCACCGCCGGAGCGCAACTGGAACTTTACAACACCGCCCTATCCCTCGCCGCCCGCCTCGCCCACCGGCCTGACCGCCACCAGCCTGCCCGGCGGCTATGTCTCATTGGCCTGGAATGCCGTCGGAAACGCCCAAATTTACCGGCTCTACCGCGAGCCGGGCACCAATTTCGTTATCCCGGCCTCGCTGGACCTCGACAACCTCTCTTCCACAACGGTCACCGACCTGCCGCCGGTCAACGGGCTCTATAGCTATGGCGTCAGCGCCAGCCGCCTCGGCTCGGAGAGCGCCATTTCCAATGTCCTCGTTGCCTTGTCCGACCGCACCCCGCCGCCGGCGCCCACCAATGTCCTCGTCCAATTGGCCGCCAACGGTGTTCAGATCACTTGGCAGGAGCCGCCCGGCCAGACGCCCCGATCATTACAACCTCTATCGTAACGGCGTCTTCCGCCAGTCCTTCGAGCTCCATTGTCCCGGTCACCGATTACCCGCCGCGCGGCACCAACAGCTACGTCGTCGCCGCCGTCGATGCCGTCGGCAACCAAAACCCGAGCGCCGCCGCCGCCATTCAACTGCTGGTCGGGCCGGTCAGCAACCTCTCGGCTCTCGTCGTGCCGGGACAGGCCCCGGCTTTAAGCTGGACCTCGTCGGATTCCACGGCCGTTGGATTCAATGTCTATCGAAACGGCGTGAAACAGAATGTGTCGCTGCTCTCCTCGCCCGCCTATGCCGACAACCTGCCCATGGTGGATGTCGTCCGGTATGGCGTCAGCGCCGTCAATGCCAGCGGACAGGAAAGTCCCCAACGAGTAGTGTCGGTCTATCCCCTTTCGCTCGGGCTGTTGGTCAATCCCAAAGGAGGCAGCACCAATAATCCTGTGCTGACCGGTTACTTTGACCAATTCGCCGTCGGCATCACCAACTTGAGCGCCACCGCCCCAGTGTCTTTGTCGCAATTGGTTTTGAATCGCACGGTGTCGGGAACAACACCCCTGGTGGTGACGCAGGCGCTAAGCGGTTCGCTCGATGCCGGCGCCAGCCTCCAGCAGCCCATTATCGTGCCCGAGGCCTCGGCCTCCGGCGCCCAGGTCGTCCAAGTCAGCGCCTCCCAGCGGGCCGACAGCCAAGGCGACAGCGTCACCTATCAGCGGACGTTCGCCGTGACCAACAGCACCGTGCCCACAACTGAAATCGCCGTCTCGGTCAACCAACTTCCCTTGGCCGGCGGATTGACCCCGTTCCAAGTCCAGATCTTCAACCGCGCTTACGTTGACCTCCAGCTTGTCGTTGAACGCGCCAACGGACAGCAGCCGGGGGATCTTTACATTTCCGTCCAGGACAGTTCTGGCCAGGAATTCAGCCGAACACCATTCCAAGGCGCTCCGCCGGGGAGCTTCTTCGGCCCCGACGGCTCGGTCTATGTCAATATCGCCGCCGGTTCGTCCTTGACCGTGACGGTGCCCAATGTCCTGGTGCCGGCCGCCCTGGCCGGAACGACCAATACCACTTTCGTCGCCGTCGCCGGCGCCATTTACAACCAAATTGGCACGCCGCAGCAAACCGTCTCCGGCCCCTTGGTTGGCCGCATGGTTTCCAGCCTCGCCCAAACGCCCTATTTCGGGACCGCGCAGACGGACCAGAGCCTCTATACGAACAATCAGCCGGTCATTATCAGCGGCCAGGCGATCAATCGGACCTCGGGATTGCCCGTCCCGAACGCCGCTTTGAACATCGGCTTTGCCACGCGCGGCTTTGCCTGGGACCAACCGGTGACCACTGACACCAAGGGCAATTATCAATACGTCTTCAACGCCCCGCCGGGCTTTGGCGGAACGCTCAGTATTTGGGCGGCCAATCCGCTGGTGGTGGACCAACTCAACCAGGCCCAGGTTTTGATTGACCGGGTTTATGCCAACCCCTCGACCGGTGACATCCAGATGTCCAAGAACGGCACCCTGAACTTCTCCATTCAACTGTTCAATCCGGGCGACGTTCCATTGACCGGGTTCACCTCCAGTTTCATTGCCTACCAGGTGTCCGGCACCAACTTAATCCCCTCGGCCAGAATCACCGGCACCAATCTGAACGGCTCGGGCTTCGCCCTGCAACCAAATCAAAGCCAGACCTTGAACCTGGAGTTGGCGGCGGCCATCGACGCGCCGGACTCGGGGGCGGTGAGCTTTACCTTTGCCTCCGCCGAAGGCGCTTCCGCCACCTTTACCGCTACTGTGAATTTGTCGCCGGCGGTCCCGGTCCTGGCCGTGGCCCAGCCGGCGGCAGGCTACCTCGAGGTGAGTGTAAACCGGGGCGACCAGGTGAGCGGCCAAATTGTCATCGCTAATAACGGTTTGACCGATTTGCGAGGCGTCTCTTTGCTGCCCCCGACCAATGGCTGGATTCGTGTCAACCTGCCCGTTTCGACCAACGGCTCGATCTCGCTTCCCGACCTGCCTGTCGGCCATTCCAACAGCTTCAGCGTCGTCTTCGGCCCTCCGTCGGCCCTTCCTCTGGCCTTTTACCAGGACACCGTGACGATTCAAGGCGCCAACCTCTCCACTCCGTTTCAAATCCCGCTCGCGGCGATTGTCACCTCCGACTTGACTGGCGGAGTGCAATTCTACGTGGACGACATTCTGGGAGAGGCCCTGAACGGGGCGGCTATCCGTTTGAACAACAGTCTGATCTCGGCCAACACCGGCCCGTTCTACACGGACACCAACGGCCTGGTCACGATCACCAACCTGGAGGAGGGAACCTGGAGCTGGCAGGCCTCCGCGCCGGGATGTTCCGCCAGTTCAGGCACTGTCAACCTCACCGCCGATCAAACGCTTTACCAACATGCCCGCCTCAATCGCAGCCTGGTCACGGTCAATTTCTCCGTTGTGCCCGTGCCCTTTTCCGACAGTTACACCGTCCAGATCACCGAAACCTACCAGACCTATGTTCCCCTGCCGGTGCTCGTCGCCACGCCCTTAATCAAGGAGTTTGACAATGTCAGCCCGGGTTTCCAAGCCAGCTACAACGTCACCGTCCAGAACCAGGGATTGGTCAAAATGTCGAACCTCACCCTGAGCACTTTCCAGAACGGCCAAGCCAGTTTCCAACCGTTGATTTCCTACATTCCCGAGGTCCTGCCGCAGCAATCGATCGATGTCCCTTATACGGTGACTTATTGGGGGTCCAATGCGCCGGCGCACCAGGGAGGAAACGCCGGTTGTCTGAGCGTCGTGGCTAGTTATTTCTCCGGGAGCAGCCAGTCACTTAGTGACTGGGGCGTCGCCATCGAAGCGAATCTCCTGGTCGCCGACTCGATTCTGCAGGCGGTCGGTATCTGTCCGGCGGACGGCACCTACGTGCAATTGGGGGTGCAGGCGGCTGCGAACCTCTACGCGACAGCCCAGGGGATGGGCTTGGCCTCTCCCGCCAATCAAGCGGCGGCTATGGCTGCCTACATGCAATGTCTGCTGGGCAACGTTGAGTCGGGCCCGTTCGCGAACTATAACTACAACTATGGCAACAGTTACGCCCAGCCGCCTAATCCACAGCTATCCGCCCCCAGTTTCCAAGCCTCAGGTTTCGGTTGTCTGGCGGCCGATACGCGCATCCTGATGGCTGACGGAACCGAGAAATTGATTTCCGCGCTCGTGACCAACGACCTGGTTCGCAGTGGCGTCAGAACGGACCAGGTCGCCCAGGTGGGGCAAGTGTGCGCCCTGAACGGCGCCCGCGTTTATGAACTTCGTCTCCGCCACCTTCGCGGCCAATCTGTGCCCTCTGTCCTGACAACCCAGGAACACCTGTTCTGGCTCGATGGCAAAGGATGGACTCCGGCCAAGGAACTCAAACCGGGCGATTGGCTGTCCAGCCCCCAAGGCGCCCCGCTCGAAATTGTCGAGAACCGCCCGCTGGATCGCCCCACGAAGGTTTATACTTTGAGGCTTCAGATGGACAACGCGTTTTATGCCAATGGGGTGCTAGTGCATGATCTCTGCGGCGGCAGGCCCCCCATCACGAAGGTTTCAACCTCGGAGGCAGCCAAATGAAGCTCCTCTTGCGTCATTCTGCCGCCCTCTGGCTGGCGGTGTTGCTGTGGCCGCGCCTCGTGGCTGCCCAGGAGCAATTCTCCGGTCTCTGCGCGCCAGTTAACATCGTGCTGTCCCAGAATTTGACTTTGGAACGTGTCGGTTTCCAAGCCACTTTGCAGATTACGGATAACGACCCGAATAACCCCATCACGGGCTTCGCCGCCAATCTGACGTTTGAAAACCCGGCCCTCACCACTAATGGCGTCGTCAACGATTCCTCCAGCCTGTTCTTTGTCCAGCCGCCCACATTCCAGAACATCTCCGATGCCAGCGGCCATGGAGTTATCAATCCCGGTCAAACCGCGACCATTACCTGGTTTATTATTCCCACCGCCAACGCCGGCGGGACCACGCCCTACGGCATCCTCTACAACATCGGCGCCAACTTGAGCGGGCAAATCAATGGCGTGGCTATTCCTTCCTCTTCCATGTTCGTCCTGCCGGCTCCCATCACCGTCCACCCCGACGCCCAACTGCAAATCACTTACTTCCAGCCGCGCGATGTCATTGGGATGGACCCTTACACCGGTTTGGGCAGCCCCATTCCTTTTACCTTTGGCGTCCTGGTGCAAAACGTCGGCTATGGCTCGGCCCAGAACGTGATCATCAATGCCCAACAGCCCAAGATCGCGCAAAACACCAACAATTTGCTCCTCGTCGCCCAGTTGCTCGGCTCGCGGGTCAATGATTCCCCGCTCGCCAACGCCAACCTGACGGTCAACCTCGGCAACCTTCAACCCAACCAGACCGGCAAAGGCGCCTGGGACATGATCGTCAGCCTCTCGGGCACATTCCTTTCCGTGAGCGCGGCCTACACCCACTCGACCGCTTTGGGCGGCTCGGAAACGTCGCTCATAAAGTCGGTCAATGCCTATCTCTTCCTCCATGAAGTGCTCGATGACCAGCCCGGTCGCGATTCCATTCGTGATTTCCTGGCCGATACCAGCGGCGCGCTGGACTCGATCGACAACCTGATCCCGGATTCCCTCTACGAAAGCCAGGGCGGGGTGTACCCGGTGAACCTGCTGACCAACGCCTCGATTTCCGGGTCCGGGCTGTCCTGCCAGGTCAATCTCAATGCCACCATTGCCGGTTGGGGCTTCCTGCGGCTCAACGACCCCAACCAGGCCAAGCTTCCCATCGCCAGCGTCATTCGCTCCGACGGCAAGGTCCTGAACACCAACAATTCCTGGACCAGCCTCCATTACGAGCCGATTACCAACTTCAAGGACACCTATCTGAACCTCTTCGATCTGGTCAATCCGGGCGCTTACACCTACAGTGTCACTTATACCAATCCGGCGCCCAATACCAACGCCCCTGTCACCACCCTGCAATTCGCCGGCGCCTCCACTTATACCAACGGCGTCTATTACGTGACGCCCCAGACGCAAATGTATTTCCTCTCGCAGGACGCTCGCGCCCGTCACCATCTACGACAGCCTCAACGGCGCTCCTTTTTCGCTCGCCCTGCCCTTCAGCCTGAGCATACCCGGCTCATACCAGCTTGCCTATTATGGCATTGACACCAGCTCGAACCGGGAGCCCGCCCACACCGCCACGCTGGTGCTGCCCGGGCCAGGCTCCCTGGGATTTGCCTCGGCCACGGTTCCCTCGCAGCCCATTTTCAACCCGGGCGGCGCCCTCTCGGTGCGGCCGGGAACCGTCCCCATCAGTTTCCAGGCGTCCAACAGTCCAACGACGGTGAACGCGCAGATCGACATTTTCGCGGGTGTCGTAGGCTGGGCCACCATTTCCAATGCGCCTTCCTCCCCCACCGCCGCACTTCCGCGTCGCTGACCATCGGCGGCCAGAACGTTGATTTCTATATCTACCAGTTGAATTCCAATCCTTGGAGCGCTGAGTTTCCGGCCAGCGCGCCGCTCGCCTTGTCCGGCTTGGGCGCGGGCACCAATTCGCTCGCCGTCCTGGGTCGCTCAAAATACGGAACCTATCTGGCCGCCAGCAACGCCGTGACCGTGAGTTGGGTCGTCTGCTCCTTCGGCGCCGGCCACCACGGTCAGCGGGGCGCCCGCCACGCCCGCCACCGGCGCCTCCGCGCAATTGGCCGTCGGCGGGCCTGGCCGTCACCAACTACCACTTGGACCATTGACGGCGGTTATTACCGCCTGCCCGCCGGTTCCACCGCCCCCTTGGTGCTGTCCAACCTGACGGCTGGACCGCACGTCATCGGCGTGCTCGGCGAGGTGGCGGGGGTCTTTCAACCAACCAATTCTCCCACCACCGTCGCCTGGACCGTCAATCCGCTTTACGGCTACGATCAGAGTTCCTTGACCAAGGTTCTCACCGTCGCCTTCACCAATATCGGCAGCGCGCCGGTGACTTTCGATTGGAACGGCCTGAGCGGCAGCGGCGTGGTCCAGCCGCCCGGTTGGTACACCGTGCGCGTCACGCTGACCGACTCGCTGGGCGACACCAACTTCTTCGTCGGCTTGGCCCAGGTCGGGGCGTTGTCCGGAACCAACAGCGTCATTGCCGCTTCCAATCGCGGCCCGGCCAATCCGCGCGCGCGCGGCCGCTGGGCCGTCTGGCAGGACCAGAGCGACGGCAACTGGGAGATTTACGCGCGGGATGTCACCTCCGGCAACGGGCCCATCGCGCAGTTGACCCACACGCCCTTGAGCCAGGAAAACCCGCGCACCGATGGCCGTTACGTCGTCTGGCAGGGGCAGGAAGCCAACGGCAATTGGGACGTCTTCATCTATGACCTGGAGACCACCAACAGCCTGGGCCAGTTGACCAGCACCCCCGCCAACGATGAAATCAACCCGGCCATCGACTGGCCCTGGGTGGTCTGCCAATCCCGCGCCACCGGAAATGCCAACGCCCCGTGGCTGCTCTTCGCCACCAATCTGGCCAGCGGCCAGAATTTCTTCGTCTCCCCCTCCACCCAGGACGAACTCGACCCCGACGTCCAGGCCGCGCGTGTCGTCTGGCAGGACTTCCGCGACCAGGGGCCGGGAGAAATCTATTACTGCGACCTCCAGTCGCGGCAGGTCCGGCGCATCACCACCAATATCTTTGCCCAGTTGAACCCCGCCATTTACGGCAACTGGATTGTTTGGGCGGACAATCGCAACGTGGAATTGGATATTTATGGCTTCGACCTGTTGCGCAACGCGGAGGTCCGCATTACCGGCACGCCCCAGGACGAAAGCCAGCCCGTCCTCAACGGCCCATGGCTCTCGTGCGTGCAAAATTCGCTCGGCGCGCAAACCGGCAACGCCGAGTTGATCCATCTGCCGAGCCTGCTGGCCGTGCCCTTGACCAGCACGCCCACCTTGAAGACCTTCCCGGCGCTGGCCGATGGGCGGGCGGTCTGGCAGGAAACCACCGGCAATCAATCGCAGATTGTTTCCGCCGCGCTGCCCTCGCTCCAGCCGGTCTTTCAGAATCGCAATGTAGTCGTCGTCACCCCGTCGATGGTTTCGTATGCCCGGAACGCTTACGGCTTGCTCTCGCTCTGGGCGGCCAACGGCATCCAATCCGTCACCGAATACACCTCGCTGGTGCCGCAGGTCGTCACCCAAACGGCTGCTCTGAGCAACGGCGTGCCTGCGGGACAGAATTTCAGCCTCCTGGCCGGCAGTTTTCTCTGGATCAAGTTCGACCGAGCCCAGGTGCTCGACCTTGGACTCAATAATAGTTCCCCCATCAACCTCGCGGCCGGTCCCAATGTTTTTGGTTACACACAGTTTCCGGATGCCTACACTGCCTTCCAGCTCCTGCGCCAGCTTGGTTTGAACAACGCCCTGGCCGTCCGTATGCTGGACGCCGAATCGGGCCGCTGGCGCGTGGCGCTCGTCCAGGGCGGAAACCTCGTCGGGGATGATTTCCCGATCCCCAATACCGCCGTCCTCATGGTGAGCCTGGCCAATCCTGTGAATCAATTCTCCCCGCAATCCCCATAACCTATGCCCCCTATCGTCTCAAAATTGATGGCTCGGGCGGGCATGATTGCCCTCTGCGCAAGCCTGGCGCTCCCGGCCCGAGCGATCACCGTGGCCGCGTTGCAACGCGATCCTGGCTGCGGGGGACAAGGTGACCATCATCGACGTTCGCCAGCCCAGCCTCTTTGCCAAAAGCCACATTCCGGGCGCGATCAATATTCCGGCTGCGCTCTGTCCGCTCAAGAATATGCCGCCCCTGGGCAAAGTCGTGGTTTACGACGACGGGCTGGGCCGCCGCGGCACGGGCGAGCTCCAAACCGCCGCCGCCGCCTTGGCCGAAAAACCCGGGATTACAGTGGATGTTTTGTCCGGCGGTTATGCCGCCTGGCAATCCGCCCAGGGCCTGACCACCGTTGGGCGCGGTTTGAGAGCGGAGACAATCAACTATATCACCTACGCCGAATTACAGGCGGCGGACCCCAGCGACGTTGTCCTTGTCGATCTGCGGCAACGGACCAAAGCCGTGCTCAAAACCTCCTCCCGGCTGACAGACTTGAGCCGCGAATTTCCAGGCCGGCGCGTGACCGCGTCCGCCTTGGCGCAGACGGAAGGGAATTCGGGCGTCGCGCCGCTGGTGGTCTTGATCGATAGCGCCGATGGAAGCGCCGAGGCCACGGCTCGCCTCCTGAAGGCCAAGGGCATTCAACGTTACGCTGTCCTGGTCGGCGGAGAATTGGCCATTGCGCGCAGAGGCAAGCCGGGCTTGGAACGTAGCGGCCCGGCTTCTCGTGGAACCATCCAGAACCAAAACCCGCCCTCAACGGGGCAAACAGGCCCATGACCCTGCTCTCAAAACCTAAGTTGCGAGGCGCGGCGCGACTCGGCGTGTGCCTGGCGTGTCTTCTTCCCGGCGCGTGGTCCGCCGGCGCGCAGATTCTGCTCTCCAACGTCATGGCGGTCAATGTCACCCCGAGCAGCTTTTCCGTCGTCGCCTCAGTTTCGCCGGCCATCACGCCTTCCACCGCCGTATCGGTCAATGTCTTTTCCAGTCCGGGCGGCGGCGCCAGCCTGGCCGGGCAGGTGGGCGTCGAATACTACCCCTTGAATTCGGGCGATCCGTCCTCCGCCGATTCCTACAGCCGCCTGCTGAGCCTGGCCGCCTTGCGCCAGGACTCGATCAACCTTGGATTGATCCACGCCCGAATCTCCTATTGCGCCCCCAACACCACCTATTACTTCCAGGTAACCGTAACCAATGCCAACGGCCAATCGGCACTGTGGCCCCCGAGCGGGCCTTTGCCCTCAGTCACCACGGCGCAGGAAAACTCGTTTGTTTTGCAGTCGCAGCAATTGCTCGTCACCCTCAGCGACTCCAGCCCGCCCGGCTCGATCATCACGCTCTCCACCTCCAACAGTCCTGCCGTCCTGGCGGCGGTTGTCGGCGATGGCGCCGCCACCAACCAGGCCTTCTTCAACGTCAACGACCTCATCGCCGCCTCCGGCGGCACCAATTATTCGCCCGTCGGCAGCCAATGGTTCGCCGCCTCCGTTCTCGGCTCTCCCGCAGGCGGCCTGACGCAAACTTACGCTCTGATCTTCTCGAACAACTTCTCCGTCGGCCAGCTCGGGGCCGTCTCCTTGGGCGCGCTTCCCGCGACGATTTCTCTTGGCACCGGGGTGATGCTGGCCGGGAGCAGCGGCTCCGTGCCCATCACCCTCGACTCCCAGGGCGCGCTCATCGGCCTTTCCTTCGTGCTGAACCTGCCCGCCAATTTGTTCACCGCCCTCTCGGTGCAGCCGACCGCCCCGGCTTTGAGCGCGGCGTCGTTGAGTGTGCTTTCCTCCAACACCGTTGAACTCTCCTTCACGGCGGCGCCCGGACTGAACCTTCAAGGCAACCAGCAAATCGCCCAGTTGAACCTCACCGCCGCCTCCAACCAATCCTCCGCTTTCGTGCCGCTCTGGCCGCAGGCGCCGCAAGGCACCAACGCCAACGCCGGCGCCGCCAACGCCTTTTCCGTCCAAGCGGGCCGGGCGGTCATCATCGGCCCGCAGCCGCTGCTCGAGCTGCAGCTTGCGGCCGGCAGCCGCAGCCTGGTCCTCTACGGCATTCCGGGCCGGAGCTACGAAATCCAATCCTCAACCTCTCTCGCCCGGCCGGGCGCCTGGTCGGATTTCCTCCGCGTGCCCATGACCAACCTGACGCAAATCATTGCCCATGTGCACCCGGCCCATGCCGCCGTCTTTTTCCGCGCTTATTTGCTCGAGGCCGACCCGCCCATCCTCCAAGGCTCTCTTTCCGGCGCCAACCGCTCGCTCCTGGCCTTTGGACTTGCCGGCGCGAACTACACCCTGCAAACCTCCAGCAACCTTTCCGCGACCGTGGCCTGGTACCCGTTGCTCAACTACACATTGACCAACTCGTTCCAGCTTTTCACGAACCTCGGCGCCGGTTCGCCTGCCTTTTACCGCATCAAGAAGCAGTGAAATGCGCGCTCTGTCTCGTCTGGCTCCTGGCACTCGCCGCCGTTGGAGCGGGCGCGCAATTGCCCTACGCCACGGCTTCCGACCAGGATTTGGGCCTCCCCCCGACATCGCTTCGCTGCCCGGCCCCAAGCTTCCCTATCACATCCCCGGCCGGCGCATCCCCGCCCTCACGGCCTTCTCCAACCTGTCCGCTCTGGATTTGGCGGCTAGCGCCCTGCCCCTGCCGCGCGCCAACACCCTGGCCCACGTCAATTTTCAGGCTCGCCGTTTTGGACGCCTGGCCACCGAACAGGATTCCGTCCTCCTTTTCAACCCGGAAACCGTGCTCGTGAAATTCCGCGGCCAGCCGATGGTCTCCGCTCTCCGTGTCGAACCGTTGCGCGAGTGGGACGCGGTGGCGGCGTTGCGCCGCCGCGCGGACGTGGAATTCGCCGAATTGGACACCTTCGAGCGCCGGCAGTTCACGCCCAACGATCCGCTCCTCGCCGGCCAATGGCACCACCAGGTCATCGGCAGCTTTCGAGCCTGGGACTACGGCCTGGGGCAGCCGGCGGTGCGCGTGGCCATTGTTGATTCCCCGTTTCAAATGGATCATCCGGACCTCGCCGCCAACACCGTCAGCGGCTGGGACGTGGTCGCCAACCAGGCGGTGACTTCCAGTCCCGGCATCGTCCATTCCACCCTCTGCGCCGGCATGGCGGCCGCGGTCATCAACAACGCCGTCGGTGTCGCCGGGGCGGCCAATTGCCGGGTATTGCCCATCAACATCAACGGCGCTATCAGCGAGATGTACAACGCCACCCTCTGGGCCGCCGCCAACGGCGTCCGCGTCGTCAACATCAGTTGGAGCGGCGGCACCAACCCCGTGCTCGAGGCCGCCGGCCTCTTCCTCAAAACCAACGCCGGCGGCATCCTGGTCATGTCCGCCCTCGATGGCAGCGGCCGGCTCAACGGCCCAAATCAGCCCGACGTTTACTGTGTCTCCATGACCGACGCCGCCGACAATTTCCAGTCCACCCTCTCCGGCCCCTACATCGATTTCTCCGCCCCGGGCTATCAAATCTACTCCACCTCCACCGGCGGCGGCTATTCCTCGGGCACAGGTTGCAGCTTTGCCTCGCCCCTGGTTGCCGGTGTGCTCGCCTGGATATTCGGCCTCAATCCCACCCTGGCGCCCGACGACGTCATCGGAATCCTGGCCCACACCGCCGTGGATTTAGGCCCGCCCGGTTGGGACGAGTTTTACGGCTGGGGCCGCGTTGATTTCGGGGCCGCCGCCGCCGCCGCCGCCGCGACCCTGCCCCTCATCTCCTCCGTCCAATGGACCAACCAGGCGCTCGTCGTGTCCGCCAACTTCCGTCCCGGCCTGAACTACTCCCTCTGGCGCACGGCCCAACTGACTCCACCCGTATGGGAGCAAGCCGCCAACGCCCTCCTCGCCACCAACGGCAGCGCCATTTCACTGACCGACCCCGCGCCATTCCCCGCCAGTGCCTTCTACCGCGTGCAAGCCTCCCGATAAAGATAACATGGGGTGGTCAGGCTGGGAAAAATTCGGCAACCTGACCACCAATGATAAAACTAACTTACGAGAAAACAAATAGGACGAAGGCCGCGGCGAAGCAAGCACTACCCTCGGTCAAGGAACAAACTGATACGCTGGTCGAGACGATCTTGAGCGCAGGCAAGGTGCCGAGCGTCGCCGGTGCATCGGCTCCGAACTGCGAGAGCGGTCCTCGACCGCATCAGGTCATCAAGCTGGGCATCGACGTGCATCTGGATCGCTACGTGGTGGTACGCCAGATCGACGGGGGCGCACCCCAGCCGGCGCAAGCGTTCAGCCCGACTCAGTTCCTGGACTGGGCCAGGAAACAGACGGCGCTGGCCAAGCAGGTTTACAGTTGCTACGAGGCGGGCCCTTTTGGCTACAGTTTGCACCGGAAGCTGGCGGGGTTTGGCATCACCAACTACGTGGTGCGGCCTCGGGATTGGGACGAGTACCGGCAAGAACGTCAAGACCGACAAGCGTGACGCCAAGGCGTTGGTGCTGGGCTTGGACCGGTATGTCGCCGGCAATGAGGACGCCTTTTGCGTGGTGCGCGTGCCCACCGAAGCTCAGGAGCAAGCCCGGAGTCGCTCTCGCCAGCGGGAGAGCTTGCAGAAGGAGAAGCAACGCCTGGCGGCCCAAGGGCGCAGCCACGCCCTTTATTATGGCGCCCACATCAAGGGCATCTGGTGGACCGAGGCTCTGTGGAAGGAACTGGTGTTGCCGGCCATCGTGTTGGAATTGTTGGAGCCGTTGCGCCGGCTGATTGAAGCGGTGGACCAGGAGTCAGAGCACTGGGTAAAGCCCTGACGGAGGCCGCGCCTGCGGACCTGCCGGTGGGCCTGGGCAAGCTAACTTACGAGGTGTTGGAACGAGAAGTGGCTGACTGGAACCGGTTCGACAACCGGCGGCAAGTGGCCAGCTACACCGGAATGTGTCCCCGGGAAGACAGCTCAGCACAGCGCCGTTTCCAAGGGTCCATTAACAAGCACGGCAACCCGCGCGTGCGCACCGTGCTGGTGGAGGCCTCTTGGCGCCTGATGCAATACCAGCCCACCTACAAGCCGGTCGCCAAGTGGCTGCCGGTGCTGGCCAATCCCAAAACCACCCGCTCCAAACGCAAGCAGATCGCCGTGGCCGTCGGCCGGCAGTTCAGCGTGGACTGGTGGCGAGTGCGCACCGGCCGCTGCCAAGCCGCCGACCTGGGCTTGAAAACAAACCCGGCGACGCCGGCCGTTGCGCCCGCGCCGCCGGCCAAGAAAACCAAGGCCGCACAGAACTCTAAAGACTGAACGCAGATCCCAAGCGACGTATGAACACAAAAGAAGATCAGAGAAAAAAGACGATGAGTTTTTCGCTTTGGGCCTTGGGTTGCGAAGCCATCCCTCAACTGAAAGGCCTGCCCCAAACGCGGTCGGGACAGGCCTGGATGCATCCGCAATCCAAGGGCGGCCCGGTGCTCGGGTTGCACTCCTGCAGAGCCCTGTCCCCCGAGCCGCGCCAGGAGCATGAGGGCAGGGGCAAGGCCTGTCACGGGCAAAAGGAACCCGGCCGAGACTGCTAAAGTAAGGGATAAGCTACACTAAACGAGATTGCTGAAGTAAACAATAAGCCACGCTAAACATTTTTCGTCATGACACTTTTGGAGCGTAACGGAGACCGTACTGACCCCTGGGCCTTTGGATGGCCCGATTTAAAGATTGGTCTCCGTGCGCTCCTCTGGCCGGATTGGAAACGATATAGTGTACTCCGCAAAGGATGTACGGATAGCAGGTTAAGCCAGGTCCAACGACCGGTGCTCCGCCAGAGGAGGCGATCCAAGACGCAACGCAACATTCAACCTCCGCAGCGGAGAAAAATGAGAAAAAGAAACTAAAACGAACATTCCTGTTGACG
>CAVQND010000036.1:0-52925 GCA_963713735.1 uncultured bacterium | reverse complement strand
GATTTCAAGCTTTTCGAGGATGGAAAGGTCCAGTGGCATAGGCTCTTTAGCGAAGGGTTTCTTTGAGTCGGCGCAGTTGCTCCAATGCGCGTTGTCGGCCGCGCTCCTGTTCGGCCGGTGAGCAGGTTGGCGGCAGGAGGGCGGCCGGGGTTTTGGGTGGTGGCGGGGCCGTGAGGCGAACCCGACTGATGTTGAGGTCCTCCTCGAAGCGATCCAGTTGCAGGAGATTGGAAAGCTTGAGCGCGCCGACGTTGCGGCGGGTGTGGCGGATTTCCTTTTGCAGATAGCGCACGACCTGAATGAGGTCGGCCTGGGTGAAGCCGGTGCGGTGGAACTCGAACCAGAGCCGCTCCCGGTCAAAGCCCAGGCTGAGGGTTTGGCCCGTGAGCTGGCAATAGGTCTGGTGGAGTTGGAGCAGGGTCGTCGGGACCGAGCCTGGGGGTGGCCAGTTCACCCCGTGAGACAAGCCTGACGAAGGGGCCGCAGATGGGGGCTGGGGATAGCTCACGGGGTTCATGGAGCCAATTGGGCGACCCAGGGGAGCAGTTCCAAGGCGCGCTGCACGTGGGCGGCGGTAACGGCCCGGGAGTTCTGCCCGGCGGCTTCTTCGAGGGCGCGCTGGGCCAGGTGATTGAGCAGCCGGGGCAGGCCGTTGCCGGCGCGAATGAGCAGTTGGAGTGCCGCTGCGTCAAAGGGGTTGGCGTGGATGCCGACCTCCTGCAGGCGGGCCTGGACGTAGGCGGCCAACTCGTTGGCCGTCCAGAGCGTCAGGCGCAGGCAAAAGCTCAGGCGGGCCAAGAGCGGCGCGTTGAGGCCCATTTGCAGGCGGGGCAGCAGTTGCTCATCGCCGACCAAGAGCAAACTGAAGGGCGGCTGGGTGTCGCGCCGGTCGCAAGAGAGCAGGCGCACTTCCTCCAGGGCGGTGGCGCTCAAGTTCTGCGCCTCATCAATGACGACAACCGGCCAGAGCCGCTCCAACTGCTGCCAGCCCTGGCGGATGAGCAGCACGTTGTCGGAGCGACGCATGCGGGCGTTCTGGCCCAGTTCGGCGCAGAGCAGGCGCAACAGGTCGGTGCCGGTGACCGAGGAGTGCGCCACCACCAGCGGCTTGAAGCGTTTGTCGGGCAGGCTGGAGAGGAAGTGCTGGATTAAGAGGCTCTTGCCCACGCCGTTGGGTCCGTGGAGCAGGCCGCAGGCGCGCACGGCCACCAACTGTTCCAGCCGGTGGCGGGCTTGCTGGAAGCTATCGGCGGCATAGGGTTTGGGAACGGCGGCGCCGAAGGGCATGGCGGTGGCGCCCCACAGACTCTTGAGGGCGACGTCCAAATCAGGCGGATTTATCGGGCCGTTCATAATCGCGATCGGTATAGGTTTTGGCGTTGAGTTGTTTATCGCACCGGCGAGCGAGGGCGACGAACTTGCCCTCCCACCAAATCTCCAGGCGGCGCCAGGCGAAGGGGTCGAAGCGGATTTGGATGAGTTGGCCGCGCAAATGCACGGGGGCTTCCCAGAGTTGGCCCGCCAGGCTGAAGGTCGCGTCCAGGCGCACGCGCCGCTGGGCTCGGCACAGGAAGAGGGCTTCCCAGTCGGTCTGGGCGTCGGCGGTGCGCAGGTTGGAGGCGCGCTGGGCGAAGCGTTCGGCCGGGGTTTGGCCGCCGAGCGCACTGTGGGGCCGCTGATGGTATTGGCCCTCGATCCAGCGCCAGAGCCGCGTGTTGAGTTCTTCCAGGCTGTGGACGGGGTCAATCACCAGACGGGCCTCGAAGTCCATCTGGAGGGTCCGGTACCAGCGCTCAATCTTCCCCTTTGAGAACGCGGCATACGGGGCCGCGTGGCAGAGCCGGACGCCGAGGTTGGCGCAGACGATCTGCAGGTGGTAGCTGGTGAAGATTTTGCCCTGGTCGGTGTAGAGCTTTTCGGGGAAGCCGCGCCGGGCCAAGCCTTGCCGGAAACAGTCCAGGAACCAGCAGAGCTTCTCCGACTCGTAGTACTGGGCGTGGGGGACCAGGCGCGAGCAGTCGTCCAGGAGCGAGAAGAGCCGGGTGTGGATGACCTGGCCCTGGGCCAGCTTGAGCGTGGGTCCGAACATCATGTCGGTCATCCACAGTTGGTTGGCCAGGGCACACTCGAACGCCTTGGTCGGGCCGCTGAGTCCGGTCGGCGGGTTGGCTTTGAGGGAACGGGCGTCCAGGTGGTGAGCCGCCAAGACGCGGTAAACCGAGGGCAGACTGAAGGTGCCCAACTGGAGCGTGCCCTGCTCGACGAGTTGGCGCACGATGAGCTTGACGGTCAGTTCGGGGTGTTTTTGGCGCCACTCCACCAGCGCCTGGCACCCCTCCGGGCTGAGCGCCTTGCGCGCGCCTTTGTCTTTGCGGGGTTGTCGGTGCAGGGCCTCGAACCCCTGGTTGCGCCACAAGTAATACCAGCCCTCCAGAGTGGAGGCGCCGTAGAGCTTGCCGCCCCAGGGCCGTTCGCTGGCCAGGGTGGTGGCCCGGGCCAACGTGAAGTTTTGCGCAATGGCTTCCTGGATCCAGCTCGCGGCGGCGTGCCGGGCCAGGGCCGATGCTTCGGAATCGCTTGGTTGATTCATACGCTCGTGAGTCTGGGGCCGGTCTCACGCACTTGAAATAGCAAGGGTGTGTGGGGGTTAACCGGCGCCCGACTCCCGGGCGGGGCTCTCATGCAGCCCGAAGCGGTCGCCGTTGATGGCAGCCGTAAGTCCCGAACAAACAGGTGTGAAATTGCCGGACCAACTGTCGGGTGGCGCTGGCCAGATCACCGCAGCGCGCCAGCAGGACGTTCCAAAACTCCCGGGCCGTGGGTTGAAGCGGCAGCGCCCCGAACGCGTTGCCCACGATGCACAAGAGCGCCGGCAGATGCCCTTGATACCGGCGCCAGTAAACCGCGATGGCCGTGCCCCAATGCTCGACGGCCCGGTTCTGTTCCCGGGTCCGGGTCTGGCCGCTGAAACCGGCCGCAATGGTCTCGCTATTGACCGCCCGATACGGCTGGGCGAAGTCCGGCAGGCAACTCACGCTCACTCGGCAGTGCCGGCACAGGAACCGCCGCACCCAAATCATCAGCACGCCCGTCAGCCAACTGACATACCGGTGGTAATACGCCAACGCCTCCAGACTGTGCGCCCGCCCGCAGTTCAGGCAGTTTTCCGGCGCCTTGACTTGCTTATGATACTTCTGATCGGCATACTGCTGCGGGGTCAGTGAGGTTTTGAAGATGTTTTGCATGAACCCTCTATAACCAAGCTGGCCCCGCCTGAAAACCTCGTTTCACCAGCCTCCCTCCATCTTGGCGGCCCCGGTTGCCTGCGCGACAACGCCCCACCGAGCCCGCTCTCGCCTCACGCTCGCAACGGAGATCTCGCCACCCCCTCCTGGTTAAGTGTGAAGCAAACCGCCTCCGACTTCAGTGATTTCCGCGAAGCGGAACACAAATCTGGCGCGCCGCCCTGCCGGGTTCGGGCGGCCCCTTTCACCGGTTGATATGGAACATGGCCGAGCGATTTTACCGCCATGGCGAAGCCTACTTTCAATTCATCACCACCCCGGGCATCGAACCCACCAACAATGTGTCGGAACAGGCCATGCGCTTTGTGGTGATGGATCGGCACATGACCCAAGGCACCCGTAGCGCCCGAGGGCGGCAGTTTTGTGAGCGACTCTGGACCGTGATGGCCACCTGCTCGCTACAGCATCGCTCGCCCTTTGATTGGATTTGTCAGGCCCTGAGCGCTTGGTTCAAAGGACAGCCGGTTCCTCCCCTATTAGCCGATTCCTCCTGACTGACGACTTGAGGTGTGAACGGTTACGAAATCAAGGGCATTAATGGTGGACTTAAGCGGGAGCACATCAACCAAGTGGACTCACATCGCGAGCGGCTTGGTCTTCCGACGGAGATTCCGGGGCTGTTGATTCTGAACGACTTTAGCGACATTGACGGATTGCAGGAAAGAAAGGCGAAACGGTTTGACCAGGTGCATTTGGGCCATGCGGATAAATTGAACATCAGGATCCTGCGGACCACCACGCTTCTGGAAATTGTGGTCGCTCTCGAGACGGAAAGGGATCGTGGGTCGAAGTTGTTGCAGTTATGTGCGAGTGGCACACCTTTGGTTAAACTGCCGGCGGTTAGAAACCAGCTAACGGAGCCGCTGAGGTAATAAGCAGCCTGTTGTAACGGCAAGGGGTAAGGGATGCGCGTCCGGCGTGTCCGAGGCGGGCCGGCCAACCGGCGCGTCCAGGGCGAGCGCCCGCTCGCCGACGGCGAGGAAGCGATTCAGCAAGCGGCTGCCACTGGCAAGGGCACGACCACGCCGGCGGAGGCGGCGGCCAGTTTCCGCTCGTAATCCTCCAAGGCCGGAATCACAACCTGCGCCTTCCTCGCGTAGGCGCGGTGTACGGCCTTGCTGTTGTGCCCCAGGGCCTCTTGGACGAACCGTTCGGGGTAGCCGCAGGTCCTGGCACGTTCCGCCCAGGCGTAGCGGTAGCTGTGAAGCGTGATGCCGTTAATCTTCAACCGGCGGCAGGCGCGGGCGAACTCTGTCGAGCGGTGGGCCTCGCGCATCTTTTGCAGGTTGGGGAATAGGGGCCCGTTTGCGGGAGCGATTGCAGGACGGCTTCGAGCTCCTTGCCAAAGCGTATAATCGAAACGGTGCGGGTCTTGTGGCGGGGGAAGCTGACCGCTTTTGTCTGCCAGTTGATGTCCTCGACCGTGAGGGCCGCGAGGTTGGACTGAGCGCCGCCGAGGTGCCAGCAAAACTGGTAGAAGGCCCGCCGTTCCGGGTTTGATTCGTTGGCAATGATAGCCTGGCGTTCGTCTGAGGTGACGGCCCGCTTCTCTTTGAAGCGGACCTTCGGCCATTGCTTCTTGGCGAGAATCGGCCAGGGCAGCCAGTTCATGTTGATCGCGAAGTTGTGCAGTTGGCGCAGGAAGACGTTGGTGGCCACGGAACCGGTATCGAGGACCTTGAGGAATTCGGCCGAGTGGGTTTCGAGAATCGGCAGGTTGCGGATGATGTCAAACGCCGTGTCCCGCATCGCCCGGTCGTAGCGGATGAGCGTCGGACCCGTTTTGGTCCTGGTCACCTCGTCCATTGGGGCTTGCCAAGTCCGCTGGGCAATCTCTGCGTCGGTCGCGGCGAGGTACGTGCGCGCGATATGGAGATTGAGGATTGGCTGACGGTGGGCTTCGTTTTTGGAATGTAGGAGCGTAAGCGCTTCGGCTTCGTCCTTCGTGCGCAGGCTGATTTGCTTGCGCGTTGTCGTGTCCTCGCTGTAGTAAAGGCCGGCTCCGCGGAACAGGATGAATCGCTGTTTCAAAACTGGTTCCCTGAATCGTGAATCAGTCCGGTATCACCGCGTTAGCGAGTAGTTGGCGAGTTTCGGCGGAGTTTTGGCGAATTGTGGGCGGGTTGTGATTCCGCACCCCATTTCACTGACAATTCCACTGACAGTGGCCATTCCGCCCTGCCTAACTCCTTGTGGCATAGGCAGTTGCCGATGGAGGCGAGGGTCGGAATCGACCGTTTTTTGCCGCAATCGCAGGTAAAACTTACCCGATTTTCCAGGCTAATCAAGCGTAATCAGCCACTACCGGTGCCTACCAAAACCTACTCGGTTGGTGCCCGTTTTGGTGCCCGCCCTGTGCCGCACCATCGCAGGGATGCACAGAGCGAAGCGGAGAACCTGGGTCGTCCCGGGCCGCCTTTGCTTCGTGTCGACGGGGCGCGGGGCCGCGATGCTCTCACTTCTGGCCGGGAGTGTGTAGCGCCAGGCCGTGGCTTGGGGGTGGCAGTGCAAGCCGTTAGGCCCCAGCGCGGAACACGGACGGCCAGAGGTGAGACTAATATCGGGGGCCAGCGCATGACCGAGTCGCAGCGGAGGCCAGCGAGTTGGCGAGCGAATCCGGAGCTGCGAGCGGTGATGCGCTGGCCAGGAGAATCGCCTGTCTCGGCGGTTTCCCGCGGGGGCCAGCACGATATGCCTGTTCCTGGTTGCCGCTGCATAGCCATAAACAGGGAACGCACTGGATTTGCAGATCACAACCACGCCTCCATTTGGTCGGGCCGCCTATCCAAGGTGCAGTAGTTCGGAGTCTTCCTGGAGGACTATATGGGGCGCTGAATGATTGAGGATTCTGCTGAAAACTTCGCTGATCGAAAAGAGACAGTGAAAAAGACCAACTCAGATCTATCCCTGGGTCATCCAAATCGCGTACAGACCAAATCAGCGCGTAAGAATTCTCGGCATTTTTCATACATCTTCACTCATCATCAAAAACAGGTGGTTTTCAGTCGAATCGCTATGCGAGACTGCCCCCTTCACTGGCGAGCGCCAGGTGACGCTATTGTGTGGCGAACACTCCGTTTTCCCTAACCGACACCTTGTCTTTGTCCACGGCCCGGACCAACGGTGCGGAGCCGGCAAGACGAACCGAGCTATGGGTTGATACCTTGTCTGGTGGTGGGCTTCGGGATGGCGATCCCGTTCTGTTCCAGTAATTCGAATCGCACCGGTCCCCGGCTCAAGTCCCCGCGGCTGTAGCCGGCGGGGTGGCCGTCGAAGGTGAGGCATAGCTTGTCGGCGGCTATGGAAACGCAGATCTCCATTTTCCCGTCGCCGTTCACGTCGAGGAAGTCCACCTGCTGAGGCGCTTGACCCGCCGGCAAGAACACCCCATACCACTCATGGGTCCCCCTCGGGCCGCCGCCTTTATAAGGGGGCGCTTCACCGCTGACGCGCGCCTGGTCCAGCGCGAAGAGGCAGTGCAACTGGTTGGTCGGGGAGGCGTGGTACTCGCTCCTCAGATTGTTGTTGATTGCCCAAGCGATGATTTTCGGCTTCGCCGTGCGCGTCTCAGAGCGGACCCAAACGCGTACAATGTTCCCCGGGTGCCAGAAAAGGCCGAGTTGCTTGCCCCGGCAGTCGAGCACGGCTACGGAGGCCGGGAACCAGCCCTGCGAGTTCCGACAGGAGACCGCGAGTTTGGGGCGGTCGGGGCCGAAGTTGCCCGGCAGGATGGCGAATTGCGAAACCATCATGCCTGCCCGGCCGTAATAGGGATTGGTCGGGCCGTTGTAGGTCCACCTGCATTTGCCTTGATGATCGAGCACCCAGAGGGTTCCGATGCCCTTGTCGGAAGTCGCCAGGACGACCTCCTTGTGGCCGTCGCCATCAAGGTCCTCTACCTGCCAGTTGTCGGCGAGTGGGGCATCCAAATTCGTGGCCCAGAGAACGTGGCTGAGGTCGCTCTTCACTTCCACGTAACTTCCTTTGTGCTCCACGAGAACCGGCTCACGCGGGCCGGAAAGCAGCCACACGAGGCCGATGCCGGCCGCCAGGAGCATGGCCGCCAGCCCCACGAGTGCGATGCGTTTAGCGGCCAAGCGGCGTTGGTCGAGCCGGCGCTCTTGCCTGACCGACTTGCCTTCCCGCAGCCTTTGGAGGTCCCCCAGCAGGTCCTCGGCCGAGCGATACCGGGCCGCCGGGGCCGGTTCGCAGGCCCTCACAATGACCTCGTTAAGCTCCAAAAGCGCCGCGCGATCCGGGAAGGCCTTCAAGCCCGTCGGCAGCTCCGGGTAATCCAGCCGGTCGCGGCTGGTGCTGATTTCGTAAAGCACCTTGCCCAGCGCGTAAAGGTCCGCCTGGGGCGTGCCCGGGCCCTCGGGCGGCACGTAACCCTCGGTGCCGACAAACGACAAGGTCGCATCCCGGTTCGTAACGAGACCGATGTCCGCCAGCTTGGGGACGCCCTCCACGAAGATGATGTTGGACGGCTTGATGTCCCGATGGACCAAGCCGTGGCGATGCAGTTGGCCCAGGGCCTCCGCGAGCGAGATGCCCAGCTTCAGGCATTCCTCGAATGGCAACCGGCCACGGCTCTGGACTTCGCTGCGCAGCGTCCTGGGGATGTAGGCCACCGGATCGATTTGCTGGCCGGTCCGCCGGTCGTCCGCCAGTTCCATCACCGCGTAGAAGAGCTGCTCGGAGTCATTTCGTCCAACCTCCAGCACGTCCATCAACCCGTCGTGCGACCGGGAGACCGGCTCGAACCTCCGAAGGCCTTGGAACTCGCGCTCGTACGGCTTGTCGTGCTCGAAGTTCCGCCGCCAGACCACCTTCACTGCCCGGTAGGCCCCGGTGGTCGTGTTCCTGGCGAGCCACACCTCGCCATAGCTGCCTCGGCCGATAGGCCGGACCAGTTCATGGCCGGAAATCTCCGGTGGCGTGGGGCCTGGTGGACCGGACTGGCTCATGTGCATAAGGCGATGCCGCTTCCCGGGCCTCTCCTGCGCCGCCAGACCCGGCGGAGACGAGCACCGATGGGTCGCATCATGAGCCGCCGCCCCTCGTGCGTCAAGCCCCCAAGGAGCCCCAGTCCTCGCTGTTCCTTCCACAGCCAGAGCGGTCCCGCCTCGCCCGGCTCGCCTGGCGTCGCACTCGGAAAATGCCTGTGTCCGCAGCCGTGGCCTCAGGCCAGCGATTTTTCGAGGTGACGCACCTCCTTGCGCACCAGCGCCAGGATACGGGTTTTGGCCTTATACACCTGGTGCACCGATACCCCCAGCGCGCCAACGATGTCCTCTACGGGCCATTGCTTGAGGGCATACAGATCGAACAGCTGGTACTGCTTTGGGGGAGCAGTCCGTTTGACCCGATCAAGGGCCGCCGCCATAAGGTTCTGCTGCCATTCCTCTTCCCACACCGCGTCCAGATCGAGAGACGCGGGGTCGGGAATGCGCTCGACCGTGGCGGTGCGCGCCGTCCCCTCCTGGGCCGGATCCGCCGGGGTGCAACCCCGGCGGCGCTTCCCCAACTGGTCCGCAATCCGCCATCGGGTCAGTTGCAACAGCCATCCCTTGAAGGAACCGGCCGCTCGGTCATACTGGAACTCCCCCATCTTCCGGGCCACCGCGATGACCGTTTCCTGGACCACGTCCTGCGCTTCGGCGTCGTTCAAACCGGCCTTCACCGCGGCGCTGTAGATCAACCGCCAATACGTGTCGAAGAAAACCCGCCAACTCCGCTCATCCTCCCAGTCCTTCAGGCGGGTCAACAGACTGCTCCGCGTGGCAAACAACTCGTCGCCCGCCTCCCGGAAGCCTCGCATGGACCCCGTTGGCCCCGCCTTCGTCTCAAGCGCCATACACGATTAATACGCCCGTCCCGGCGGGTTTCGGACAAAAAAATAAAATGGGCCTATGCAGTTGACTCTTGTATTTCGTAAAAACCCAGGAAATTCGCACAACAAAAATCCCAAAATGCTTGGTTACAAGAGTGATCTGCATAGGCCCAAAATAAAAAAAGAAAAATCTCTGTCCGAGAACGGCCCTCGGCCCGTATATATCCTGGGAGCCGGCTTGGCCGGTCGCGCGGCGGTCGCGGGAAGCAACGGGCCAGCCGCCGTCACTCCGGCCGGCAGGCCAGGGCTGGACCGGGCGCTGGAACACCCAGCGGCGCCTTGGCCCTCTGCCCCGGCTCCGCGCTCGGCGCCCTGCCCACGGCACGTGGGCACGAACGACGCGGGCGCCCGCGCATTGTGGGCAGGGCAAGCCCAGGCCCGAATCCGGGCCCTGTGGGAAGTGAAAACTGACGAAGATCAGTTTGGACACCAATCAAGTATATGAGTGTGCCGAGGAAGCAACGCTCCCTCGCCCGGTAAGCGCCAATAATCGGTGGCGTCTAACAGAACAACTTTCAATAAACACCACACAAGCAAAATAAATACAAATGAAAACACAAAGCACATCATTCAGTCGCATGACAAGGAAGACATTCGTCGCTCGGTGCATCGCGCTCGCAGGAGCGCCGCTATTATGCAGATCCAGCGCATTTGCGGCGTCTGATTTTCAAGAGTACGGAAACATCATGCACAGCGTCAGGGTCAACGGTGAGTCCGGGCGGCTCTTCACCGTGAGCGAACCGCGAGTAAAGATCGATTACGAGTACACAATTTGGGGCGCGAGCACAGCCATTCTCTTCTCCGTCCTCCTCTACGTCGACTCGAATGAGCAGGCCCACGCTGTAAAAGTGATTCCGCACGGAACTGGCAACGGCTACCCCGGCAGGATGAAGCGCGCGACCGCGGAGACGGAGCTACCGCAGGGGATCAGTTTCTTCTTCATTTACACCGCCCCCAACTACAATGAAAAAGACGCAATCCAAGGCGCCACGACGCGAATAAAGACGGCCGAGGGCGACCTCAAACATTATGGGTGCGCCTTCGCAATCAACCGCCAGTAACCCAACGCTCCTCGCGGCAGTACTCTCCCGAATGCAAAACCGCCTTTTAGAGCCGCTTCCTGCCCAAATCGTAATTAACAAGAACCAAGAGAAATACCGGCTCGGCGCACAAGGAGCGGCCGGCGCACGCGTCGCAGGGACAGCGGTCCAGCTTACGAACGCACACGTGGTCCGGCTGGGCGACCGGTTGGAGGGTGCGCCGCGGATGCCCCACCTGGCCGCCGGGCCTTCTTTGCTTGCCTTTCACGTCCAAAACCCTCATGCTCCCAAGCGCTAGCTCAAAAGACACCTAAATCGTTACGCCAACATGAAGACACAAACGAGTCTTAAAATCGCTCTCTGCTGGTACGCCTTTGTCGCAGTGTTCTTTCTACTTCTGGTGATTGGGCTCCTCCTAATCTCCTTCTCCGAAAAGCACGGTACGTCGCAAGGCGAATGGAGGTTCATGCTCGCCATTGGATCGTTATTTGCTGCACTAGGTGGGTATGGAATCAGACGGTTCTTCCAGACTCGCCGATCGATCAAGGAAAATATGGTCAAGTCACCCGAGGCAACCTCACACTAAGCTACGGTTTGCTTTCACAGTGTCGGCCGCCAGTCAAAACACGTGGGAATTATTATATGCTCAGACTGCTTGGGATTGTTTTAGCGGTAGGATGTGGTATTGGAGTCGCCGCGGCATTATCAGGTTCTGGGCGAACGCGGCCGTTCTCCGCTCTCTGCTGCGCAAGCGCCGAAGAAGCCGCAAAGCAAGTCTCCGGGGCGGCGATAAGTGCCTGGCGGCAAGGCGAGTACGCGGACGAGAGATTACCTCGGTCCTGTGGGGAACCCCGAGCCAAGATCACGGAATATCTCGTTAACGTGAAGCCCCTCTTCCCTCGATTTGTCGTTGAGCGCCAAGTTCACGGCCAAGACACGCTTCTCTAAGGATATGAAGAAACCGATGACAGCATCCTTTTGGCATCGCGCGGAGACCTTTCCGCCCATCCTAGGTCGGCTTGTCGCAAGGCACGGGAACGCGAAGGCGCTGACTATCCGGGCGATTGCGGGAGGCGATGGATCTGATCCTCTCGCCGTTGGCACGCTCAGTTCAGGTCAACTGCGGATGCTTGCGAGCATTCCGCAAAATGGGCTGCCATGGCGACAAGGGGATGGTGTCGCGATCAAGAACTCCGCAAGGAGATTACTATGAAAAACTCGCCAAGGGCTCTGTTTCTGGTGGTGTTTGCCGCGTTGTCAGTTGCTGGCAACTTCACGCGGGCGAATGAGGATGTTTACGTGTACCCAGGGCAGGCTTACGCAGTTCGTGAGGGCGTAAATTACTACCTCTTGGACGGCCCCGTACAGGACTTCAGCAACTTAGATCCGCCGCCGGAAGTCATCTACATGAACCGTGGGGAAAACAAGAACTCTCTAATCGCTGGGCGGACTTACGTGATGCTTTGGGCCGATCAGCGACAAGAGGCCGACGGCCCGGTTATCGACAATGACAGTTCCCGACTGACCGACGAACAACTGGACACGTTACTCGAACCGATCGCCTTGTATCCTGACCCGCTACTGGCGGAGGTCCTGCCGGCGTGCGGCTACCTGGCTGACGTGCAACAGGCGAATACCTGGATCGGCAACAACAGCGATCCGTCGGATTCGGATATCGAGGAGCAGGGCTGGGAGCCGTCGGTCAAGGCGCTGGTCCATTACCCGACGGTCATCCAGATGATGTCTGAGAATGGCGATTGGACCGAGACGCTTGGGGCGGCGTTCACCACACAGCAGGCCGATGTCATGGCCTCCATCCAGCGTCTGCGCCAGAAAGCGATTGAACAAGAGTCGCTTCAGAACACGGACCAACAACAGGTGTTGGTCGATGCTGATTCCGTCGAGATCCTCCCGACGGACCCGGAGGACATCTATGTGCCGCAATATGATCCGGCGGTGGTTTACGTTCAGCAAGCCCCGGTGGTGTTTCGCTGGCATCACCGGGTCGGACCGTGGTTGGCCAACGGTTGCGATTGGCAACGCCACTGGCTGGTAGAGGGCCAAGGATGGCACCCAGGCTGGGATCATGAGGCGGGCCAGGGGTGGCGCCCGAAGGACGTAACGATCATGAACACGATTAGGATCAACGTCACCAGCAAGAATGTAGTCAACTTCTCCAACAACAAGGTCGGTGTTCCTACGGGTGAGGTCGTGCGGCACAACCCGATCAAGCCCGTTCCGAGAATACCTGATAAGATCATTCACAAACCCGTGAACCAGGGCGTTTCGATTCGACCTTCCCAGCCGGGCCAGTTGCGGTTGCCGCCACCGAACCAAAGGCCCGGGTTTGCCAACACCACCCGAAATGATCCGTACAACAACGCCGGCCTGGACGTGCCGGAGGCAAATCCTTCAAGGACCCCGGGCAGCCCGCCGTCCGCGCAAAGTCCCTACGGAGATTCCGGTCGCGGCCATAATTCGCTAGTCCCCACGACGGTTGCGCCCACGCCGCCAGTGGTTCACCCGACACCGCCAGCAGCTCCCGCGCCACCGCCAGCGGTTCACCCACCGCCGCTAGCGGTTCACCCGCCGCCACCGCCAGCGGTTCGCCCGCCGCCGCCAGCGGTTCACCCGCCGCCACCGCCAGTGGTTCACCCGCCGCCACCAGTGGCTCCCACGCCACCGCCAGTTCGCACGCCACCGCCGTCAATCGGAGCGTTCTCACCCGGCTCGGCACAGAATATCAAAACGGACAGCGCACGTGGAAACCAATCGATACGGCGTCGATAACCTGGGTTGGCCTGGCGGCTTCCCACAATGAAACCAGCAAATAGCAGTATGTTGAGGAGCATTTAAATGAAAACATTCGAAATCAGAACGTGCGGTTTGGTGATGGTAGTTTTGGCGGTGTGGTTGTTGGGCGGATGCGTGTCGGAGCCAAAGCCGGCGGGGGACCCGCTCCAGGTTGCCGGCAAGCCAGGCAACGGTCAGCCAACGTATGCGGCTGCGCAGGCGGCGGCGGACGCGCTTGTGGCGGCGGCCAAGAACGTGGATTTGGACAAGGCGTCGGCTGAGGTCCACAACCTTCTCGGACCGGGCTGGGTGCAGGTTGCTTCCGGCGATCCCACGGCTGATCGTAACGGGGTGAAACGGCTTGCGGCCCGCGCCCTCGAGAAGATGGAACTGGTCCGCGAGATTGACGGCCGCTATTGGCTCCATTTGGGAAAAGATGGCTGGCCGTTCGCCATTCCCATCGTCCGAGCGGCCGATGGCCGGTGGTTCCTGGACACGATGGCCGGCAAGGACGAGCTTCTGGCCCGGCGCGTGGGGCACAACGAGTTGGCGGCGATCCAGTTCTGCCGTGCCTATGTCCAAGCGCAGCGCGAATATGCCGGCAAGGATCGCGATGGCAGCGAAGTGCTCAAGTACGCCCAGCGATTCCGCAGCCAGGATGGCATGAGAGACGGGCTTTATTGGGCGCCCGTCGCGGGCGAAGACTTGAGCCCCCTGGGGAGCTTTGTGGCGGATGCGGCCAGCGGCGGTTACGACCTAACCAAACATGGCGCCGGCCACCTTCCGTTCCACGGCTACTTGTTTCGGATCTTGAAAGGACAGGGTGAGGCGGCCCCCGGCGGCCGATACAACTACGTGATTAACGGAAACATGATCGCCGGGTTTGGGTTGGTCGCTTTTCCTGACAAATATCGCGTGACCGGGGTGATGACATTCCTCGTCAATCACCAGGGCAAGGTTTACCAGAAAGACCTGGGGCCGAATTCAGCCGACTTGGCCTCGAGGCTCACCACATACAATCCCGACAAGACCTGGACGCAGGTGAGAGACTGAGCCAAACATCGGGGTTTGCTGGCTTCTTGCCGATGTTGTTGGGCGGCCATTTGTTATGAGATTGGCAGTGGAAATTGAAAGATCGAGTTCGGGCGAACAGCACGATGAAAGTCGAGGCCGTCGCATTCACACAATCGGGTCACTGATCATCCTTGGGATGTCAATCTGTGTCTCCCTGCCTACGATGGCCCAGGCGAAGGGTGAGAATCGCGCGGCCTCGGATGGCCTGGCACTTCCAAGCGCGCCCGCGCCCCGATTGACCCAACCTATGCAAGCGCGCCTAGCTCGGGCAGAACAAAGGCAGGCACCACCTGCGCCGGCTCGTCTATGGGGTCAACCCATAGAATAGTTCACTTCGTGCTGCGTGGGTTGCCTTTTGTGGGAGGCGGCGCTTGGCCTGTAGCGGGTGGCGAGCCGCGCCCCATGTGGTTGTGCAGGTTGCGATTTGCTCCCTTCGAGGTGCCCAGGTGCATCCGCGCAGCGATGTCCTTGACGGAGAGGGTCGTTTCGCGCCGCAACCGTGCGGCGATCTCCAGCTTGTCAGGATCGTTCTTCCGGCGCTCCTCCAAGTCCCCTTCCCTCCAACCAAGCCGGCGTAACTCCGCCGCCACGATCCGCTCCGCCTTTGCCTCGGCTGCCTGGCGGTGCAGTTCACCGGAGTGGTGTTTCCCCAGGCCGCCTTCCATGCGCAGGAGCATCTGCCGCTTAAAACCCTCGCTGCCCAGACACCAGCCACGCTGCATCGCTCCCAAAACCGCGGGCTCGGTCTCTTCTGCGCGCCGTCGCTCCATCCATGCCTCGAACCGTTGCCGCCCGGCCGCACTGTCCTCTTGAATCCCGTGCTCGCCCAACAACCGGTCCACCCGGACCCACTGCGGCCGATGCTCGGGCGCCGCCAGATAGGCGCCAAAACTGCTCCACGGGTACGACAAGAGCCGCTCCCCGGCCTGGATCAGCCTGGCGCGCACCGGGTTCAGATGCACGTAATCGCAGGCAGTCCGCAAATACCCACTGCCGCTGCCCTCGACGAGCTGTGATTTGTACCTTCCCGCTCAACACGTGGCCGAGGAGCCTATGTCGGTGGTTGAGCCGGATGGTGTAGGTGCTCTGGAGCCAGGCCATCCCGGCCACCAGGTTCGGTTCAGGAGTTTCGACCACCAGGTGATAGTGGTTGGGCATCAGGCAGTACGCATGCACCTGCCAGCCCGTCTTCTGGCAGGCCTCGGCCAGGGTCTTGATGAAATCATGCCGATCCACATCATCCAGGAAGATCTTATCCCGCCGGTTGCCACGGCTCATGAGATGATACATGGCCCCAGGGTATTCAAGACGGAGTTTGCGAGGCACGCGGGGAGGTTATGCCGCAAGAAGGCAGGCTGTCAACTTAGAAATGCACTTATCTATGGGTTGACCCCTTTTCCATGCGCAGGAGCATCTGCCGCTTAAAACCCTCGCTGCCCAGACACCAGCCACGCTGCATCGCTCCCAAAACCGCGGGCTCGGTCTCTTCTGCGCGCCGTCGCTCCATCCATGCCTCGAACCGTTGCCGCCCGGCCGCACTGTCCTCTTGAATCCCGTGCTCGCCCAACAACCGGTCCACCCGGACCCACTGCGGCCGATGCTCGGGCGCCGCCAGATAGGCGCCAAAACTGCTCCACGGGTACGACAAGAGCCGCTCCCCGGCCTGGATCAGCCTAGCGCGCACCGGGTTCAGATGCGCGTAATCGCAGGCAGTCCGCAAATACCCACTGCCGCTGCCCTCGACGAGCTGTGATTTGTACCTCCCGCTCAACACGTGGCCGAGGAGCTTATGTCGGTGGTTGAGCCGGATGGTGTAGGTGCTCTGGAGCCAGGCCATCCCGGCCACCAGGTTCGGTTCAGGAGTTTCGACCACCAGGTGATAGTGGTTGGGCATCAGGCAGTACGCATGCACCTGCCAGCCCGTCTTCTGGCAGGCCTCGGCCAGGGTCTTGATGAAATCATGCCGATCCACATCATCCAGGAAGATCTTATCCCGCCGGTTGCCACGGCTCATGATGATACATGGCCCCAGGGTATTCAAGACGGAGTTTGCGAGGCACGCGGGGAGGTTATGCCGCAAGAAGGCAGGCTGTCAACTTAGAAATGCACTTATCTATGGGTTGACCCCTTTTCCTTTTCACTTTTCCTCGGCCCGGAGAGCTTGGCGCAACTTCCTGCGCCGGTGGAACTTGCGCCGGGCAGCCGTCTTGTAAGGTACGGCGCCGGTAGCGGGCGCCGTTCTTCCAGTAGCCGGGATGCTCCTTTTGCCAGTCACGAACCCGCTCGGCGTTTTTGGCATCCCGGAAGTACTGTTGGTTCTCGGGCTTGGCCAACCAGGCCCGCTGGAGCTCGCGTTTTCTGGCCTTGCGGCAGTCGGGTTTGAGGCAGTAGCGCTGGCGCTGGCCAACCCGATAATCGGGAAGAAACAGCTCCTTGCAGTGCAGGCACTTGTGTCGAGATCTCGGCGGCTTGGTCGGTTCCACAATAAAAAGGAACCAGTATCCGAAAACCGGGAGAGCCGACGGAAGAAAATCCAGCCGGAAGAAGATTCAGAACAGCGAAGAAGGAAGAAGACTTTTCAGCGAATCCTTCGAAGAAAATGGACAGGAAGAAGATCCCCTTTTACACCGTCAGTTTTGTTGCTCTTCCATCTCAACGGTGGCACAGGTCAGCCAAGAGACTGGGCCGATAGATTTCACGTGGGTTTCTTTGCCTCTAACCCGGACTGATCTCCAAGGTGAATCGGGATTCTGGAGGAGATCGGCTTGGGGCTTGTGGATTAAGGCGGGGCATCTATTCGCATGGTTGGCACGAGAAGTGCTCTGACCCGGGCAAGATTTCTCTCGACACCTTGTTGGATATGTGGTGAAGTCGGGTGATCACCGAGCAGAGATCACCGATGGGCCTTGAGGGTTTGTTGGTTTCATCGCGGTGTTGTTGCGTGGCAGATTGTTTATGAAATTGGCAGCAGAAATTGAGAGATTGGCTTTGGGCGAGCATGAGTGGACTGCTCGCCATGGGGGGGGCTTTTATAGCAACGTGCAGCGGCTGAGTGCCTGGAGGAAACGAAGGCATGACCTAAAGACGGTTTGACAAGGTGCGAAAAAAAGTGCGGCAACACGGGAAGCCATCGGTCTAAACCGGTTGCGCCTCCATTCCTTTCGACCAGTTCTATGGACCGACAGCAGCCCCTTCCCGCCTTCGACAGTTTAGTCACGGGATTCGACGCGGCCACCGAAGATAATGGGTTGGCAGTGCTGTTCCAGTGCGCCGTGGCGTTCATGCAAGGGGGTGGTGGCAGAACTTTCCGGAATCAGGCCAGAAACAGGCAAAACCAACAAATGGAGACATATATATGAAAATCAAGACGGAGTGGGGCGGAAGAAGTACTTTCGCCCTACAAACCCTAGTCCTCGCAACCGTCCTGCTGGCTGGCCTGCAAACCGCGCTGGCGCAGGGCGGGAATGCCATGCCGCCGCCCCACCGCGTGATGCACTTTACCGCCGAACAACTCCAGCGGATACAGGCAGCGCATTTTAGCGCACCGCAGCTTGCGGCTTCGCCGGTTTCTGCCACTTTTGGAGGACCGACCTTCGGCGGTTCGGTGAGTTTGCTGCCCCTGCTGCCCTACGTTCCGGCCGAGCGGAATCAGGAAAGCTGCGGCGACTGCTGGCAATGGGCCAGCACCGGGGTGCTGGAGATAGCCCACAACGCCCAGAACGGTATCTTCGATCGCCTCTCCGTCCAGTTCATCAACTCCTGCAACACATTGAACCCCTGCTGCAACGGCGGCTGGATAGATATGTTTGCCGCATTTTACGCTGAGGAGGGTTTTTGCGTCCCCTGGTCCAATGCCGATGCCGCGTTCAGCAGCGGAGGCGGCACAAGCTGCATTCCATGCGGCAGCATCGCCACCACCCCGCAATACCCCATCGGGTCGATCCAGGCGGTGACAATTCCCACGACGGGGGTCGGGCAGGCCCAGGCGATTGCGAATATCAAGAACGCCCTGAACCAGAACAAGGCCGTCGAGTTTGGCATTTTTATGCCCACCGCCAACGCCTGGACCGCCTTCGATAGCTTTTGGGACAATCAACCCGAGAGCGCGGTCTGGACCAACACCTATTGTGGTCAGACGTTCGTCCAGGGGGAGGTGGCGGGCACGCGCTCCTCTGCGTTGGGTATAACGACGACGACCCCGCAAACAGCTATTGGATTATAGTCAATTCCTGGGGGACAACGGTGGGCCGCCCGAACGGCCTCTTCCATCTTGGGATGAAGCTGGATTATGACTGTTCGTACCAGACCGGCAATGGGACCGCCTACAGCCTCCTGTGGGCCACGCTGGACGTTCAGTTTTCGGCCGCCGTGCCGCATCTGGACCATTTCGGCTGGGGCACGATCGGCTCACCTCAGGGCACGAACAATCCAATCCCGGTAACCATCACAGCGCAGACCGCAGCCGGCGGCGTCGAAACCAACTTCGCCGGCGCAGTGGAATTCAGCGGGTTTGGAGGCGGCGGAGCGACCAACACTCTCTGGGCTGACCGTTTCGAGACTGCGAATCTCAGCGACTGGACCTATAAGCCCATATGGCCCGATGTATACGATGTCTGGGTCACCACCAATACCGCCGCCCGAGGTATCGGCTCCCTGTTCATGGAAGGCGGTGACCATATCCCCTGCGATGGCATTTCGCACGTTTTAGACAACATCACCCCCAATTTTATCAGCTTCTACGTGGCGACGTGGGCCACCAACTACGATGCGGCATACTTCGTTGTCGGCGATGCGGACTACGGCACGAACTCCGTCGCGTTCTTTCTCATGGAAAACAATGGAACCATGGGCTTGTATGACGGAGCCAAATGGCATGGCACTCCCTATTTAGCGGACCGCTGGTACAAGAATATCGCTGCTTTTGGATTGGACGGCCTTGACGGTTTCCTATTATGTAGATGATGCTCTGATCGAGAGCGGCATTCCGTTCCGAAACCCGGCCATTTCCGCGTTGACAGTGTTGAATCTTTACAACTACGACCTGGCAGAAGCCTGGTATGATGACATCGAATTCCTGGAAAACGGGGGGAGCCAGGTTCCGATCAGTCCCGCCAATTCCGGCCCTTTCGTCAATGGCGTGTGGAACGGAAATCTTACCGTGCTGCAGACCGCGACCAACATTGTGTTGAAAGCCGATGATGGCGTCGGACACTCCGGGTTGAGCAACCCCTTCAACACAACCAGCTCAACCGGCACAGCGCCAACGATCACCGTGCAGCCGGCTGATGTGACGGTGTCCGTCGGGGGCACGGCGAGCTTCAGCGTGACCGCCTCGGGCAGCGCACTCCTGAGCTATTTTTGGCTGTGCAACGGCGCGCCCCTTGCCGGGGCCACGCAATCCACCTACACCACCAACAACGTGCAGTTGGCCGCTTCGGGCAGCCAGTTCAGTTGCCTGGTCAGCAATGCGGTGGGGACCACCACCAGCCAGGCGGCTACCCTCACCGTGCTGGCCTCGGCAGCCATTGCGGTGACACCGCCGAGTTTGACTTTTGGCTCGATCGAGGTGGGGACTTCGGCAAGCCAGAGCCTCTATGTGACCAATGTTGGCCTGGGGACCTTGACCGGCAATGCCTCTGTGGCTCCCCCGTTCAGCATCGTGTCCGGGGGCAGCTACAGCCTGGCACCCAGCCAGGGCCAGCAGGTGGTCGTGAGTTACAACCCGACAGCCGCAGGGACAAATGGCGCCGTGGTGAGCTTCACCGGCGGCGGCGGAGCAAGCGCAGGAGTGACCGGCGCGGCGTACATCGGGCCTCCGTCGAAGATCTACTCGTTCACCAACGACGGCACCATCACGATAAACGATGCCCTTGCCAGCGGCATTGCCTCCGCCGCGACCCCGTACCCTTCCTCCATCACGGTTGCGGGCCTGTCAGGGGCGGTCAGTAATGTCTCGGTCACGTTGAACGGTTTCAGCCACACGTATCCGCACGACGTCGGGGTTCTGCTGGTCGGACCCAAAGGCCAGAAGATCGTGGTCATGGCGGACAGCGGCGGCTATGCAGTTGCCGGCGTGACTTACACCTTCAATGATTATGCCGCAACGGGGTTGACCGAGTATCCCCCTGATCCGACTCCCAGTGGCACCTACAAGCCAAGCAATTGCGGGTCGGGGGACGCCACTTTCCCGGCGGGCGCTCCCAGTGGCCCCTATGCGACGGCGCTGGCTATTTGTAACGGCGCCAATCCCAACGGGCAGTGGTCGTTATATGTGCAGGATGGCTCGTACGGCGATTCCGGCAGCATTGCCAACGGCTGGGCCTTGGCGTTCAACCTGGCAACATCGCCGCAGGCGCCGGTGATCACGCAGCAGCCGCGGCCTCAGGCGGTCATCGCCGGCTGGCCGGCTACCTTCACGATCACAGCCTCTGACGCTCAGTCATACATCTGGCAAATGAATGGAACGAACCTGACCGATGGCGGGAGAATCTCCGGCTCAACTACACCGGCTCTAACCATTGCCAACACTCAGACCAACGACTCCGGCAGTGAACTGAGCTGCCTGGTGGGCAACGTAAACGGGAGTGTCACCAGCTCCGATGCCCTGCTGACGGTGTATCCACCCTCGACGTTGTTTTTCAGCGGCCACACTATTTCTAACGGCTTATTCCGTTTCACAATCTTCGGGGAGCCATTGGGCAACTATACCATCTTCGAATCGAGCGACCTGAAATCCTGGAAGCAGTTGACAACGGTTACTACGACGAATGGCAGTGCTACCTTTGTTGACCCGAGTCCCGGACTCAAACAGCGGTTCTATCGCGCCAAGGCTCAGTAGAAGCGTCAACCAAGAAAACGGGCAGTGGAATTATTTGTGTTCGCGGGTGACCAACGGGCGACTTTTTATTAGTTGTCTGGGACCACTGGTTGATGCTTGGCCATTGGCGGTCTTCCGACGGTGCAATGGACTCCGCAGCCATTAGGGCACCGATCAAGTAAAAAAACGTCGTCCGTGCAGTTATGTCCAGCGAAGTCAGCAGAACGGCCTATCGAGGGAAGTGTCAGCGAGACTTTAAATCTATCCTGGATCATCGTGGCAACGATGCTTCGGGTCCATAATCCGAAATCAAATCCGTATTGGCGTGGATCCTTGCCGGCGATCCAACGGCCAACCCGCCGCTTTTGGCCTTCCGTTAGCTTGGGCGCCGGCCCTTTAGCCGTCGTGCCCCGCAAAGCTCCGCAACCTTTCCGCGTGAGAGCCGGCCGCGAGCGCATTCATCGACCAGCAGCGCCTCCAGGGCGCGCCTGGGGAGCGTCTCGCGCGCGTAGCCCAGCGCCTTGGCCACGGTCTCGGGGACGTCAAGTGTGGTTTCCATAACAGGCCTTTCGGTCGTAAACACCGTTTGTGGGATTTGCCGCGAGGCAGAGGGCGGGTGCAAGTAGAGAATCATAAGGGACGTTATGATTCTCTACACGGCACAAGCGATTCGGCCACGTCTTCAGCGGCCGCTACAAAGCCTTGGTGGTGGACGGCAGCGGCAATGGATACTTGCGGACGGTGTGCGACTACGTTCATCTCAATCCGGTGCGCGCAAAGCTGCTGAAGCCGGGCAGCGATTGCTGGAGTGTCCGTGGAGCAGCTTTGGCCTCTACCTGGCCGCTTCGGCGCACCGGCCCGCCTGGCTGCGGGTGGACCGGCTCCTGGGGGAACACGGCATACAGCGGGACGACGCGGCGGGGCGGGAACAATTCGAGCGGCTGGATGGAAAGGCGGAGGTCCGAGGAGACCGATGGGGCGGAGTGGACAGCGATCAGACGTGTAGGCGCTGACCGCCTGGAAATAACTGCCCTGCGGCCCGTCCACCGGGATAGCCTTGTGGTTGCCCATCAACACGCAGGCATGCACCTGCCAACCCGCTTTGGCGCAGGCCTCACCCAGGCTGGACAGGAACGTCTTGCGATCCTGATTGTCGCGAAAGACTTCCCGGCCCTGGTTGCCGCGCGCCATCACGTGCTAAACCGCCCGGGGGTACTGGATGCGAACCGGTCTTGCCATGCTCCTGCCAGCTTGCCTCTAACCGCCAGCTTCGGTCCAAGCCCAATATTGTCACTTTTCTAGGACTGACCCCCCCCGCTTTTCTAGGACTGACCCCCCCGCTGACCCCCCCGGGGCATTTGGGACAGGCCCCGGTCTCCCCGGGCGGGTAATCAGGCTTGCTGCCCCGCAGGGAGGCGGTTATGATTTGCACTGTTGAAGCCTAATCAACACGAGGCCAGGGCCTCGGCACAGCGCCATGGAGTCTGGGTGACTGACCGGCCGCGTCGAAGTCTGCCGCAGCCCTCCCGGCCAAGGCGCAGGAATGCCGCGCACTCCAAACGCTTCGCGAATCACGGGCACGCGACCAGCATGGCGAAGCGTTTGGAGTGCGGCGCGTCCCGCCGCTGTTGGCCCCGCCTCCGCTTGCATATCCCTTTGGCCGATAAGTCACCCAAACTCCCCGGCAGTGGGTCCTCGCCACCCCAAGAAGTCCCTCAAGCGAGCCCGGCGGCGGTGGATTCATCGGATGGCGCACCGCTTCAGGTACGGTGCCGTTGGCTGCCCTGCCTTCTGCCCTGGATCACGGTCCTCCTGCTCCACACGGTCGCCGGCGCCCAGACAAGGCAGGAGGGGCCCGGCTATCGCTGTATTCCCCTCAAGGTTCCGGCGACGGGCCATGCCGGCTTCACCCTGATGGATGCTCGACAGACCGGCATTGACTTCACCAACACGTTGAGTGAGCAGAACGCCGCCCAAAACCAAATCCGCCTCAATGGCTCGGGCGTCGCCCTGGGAGATGTCGATGGGGACGGTTTGTGCGACATCTTCCTCTGCTCCCTGGAAGGGCATGTGGCCCTCTACAAGAACCTTGGCGGGTGGCGGTTCACGAATATTACGGCTGCGGCCGGGCTGGATTTTCCCGGCAATTTCTCGACCGGCGCCACCTTTGCCGACGTGGACGGGAACGGCACGCTCGACCTCCTGATTAACGGCATCGGCACAGGCACGCGGCTTTTCCTGAACGACGGTCACGGACATTTCACCGAGGCCAGGGATTCGGGCCTGTTGCACGAATACGGGGCCATGACTTGCGCGCTGGCGGACATTGACGGCGATGGCGCGCTCGATTTGTATGTCGCCAATTATCGAACCACCACGGTGCGCACGACCGGGTTTGTCCTGCTCAATATGGGCGGGCGCCGCATGATCCGGCCCCAGGATCGGGGCCGCCTCGACTCACCCCTCAAGGGCGGGTGCTCGAGCATGGCGAGCCGCACGTGCTCTACCGAAACGACGGCCACGGACATTTCACCCCGCTCTCGTGGACCGACGGGACGTTCCTGGACGAGGAGGGTCACGTGCTCAAGGAGGCGCCGCGCGATTGGGGTTTGACCGCCGCATTTCGCGACCTGAACGGCGACGGGTTTCCCGATCTTTACGTCTGCAACGATTTCCACTCCCCCGACCGCATCTGGCTCAATGACGGTCATGGCCATTTTCGAGCCATGCCAACGCTGGCCATCCGGCACACGCCGACTTTCTCGATGGCGGTGGATTTTGCCGACGTCGACCGCGACGACCGGGACGACATCCTGGTCTCGGACATGATGAGCCGCGACCATGGGCGCCGCCTGATGCAGATCGCCGCCATGGAGCCCTACACGATACGGATTGGCGACTTTGCGGATCGGCCGCAACTGGACCGGACGGTGCTGCAATGGAATCGCGGGGACGGCACTTATGCGGAGATAGCCGCGTATGCGGGGCTGGACAACTGCGAATGGAATTGGTCGGTGATTTTCCTGGACGTGGACCTCGATGGCTTCGAGGACGTGCTGGCCAGTACCGGGCCACATGTTCGACACGCAGGATAGCGATGCCCAGGCGCGCATCGCGGCCAACGGACCGTATCCCCCCGCCAAGGTTCCCCAGAAGCTGCTGATGCTGCCGCCGCTGCGGCAGGGGAAACTGGCCTTCCGCAACCGAGGCGACCTGACTTTCTCGGAGTGCAGCGCGGCCTGGGGCTTTGACCAGGTCGGAGTCGCGCACGGCATGGCCTTGGCCGACCTGGACAACGACGGGGACCTCGACCTGGTCGTGAACAACCTCAACGGGGCGCTGGGGGTTTACCGCAACGAATCGGCCGCGCCACGCGTGGCGGTGCGGCTCAAAGGCCGGCCGCCCAACACGGCCGGCATAGGCGCCCGCATCACCGTTAGCGGCGGACCCGTCACCCAAAGCCAGGAAATGATGTGCGGGGGCAGGTATTTGTCCTGCGACGAGGCCTTGCGCGTCTTTGCGGCGGGCAGTGTCACCAACCGGCTGCGCATCGAAGTCGCCTGGCGCAGCGGCCGGCGCAGCACGGTTGCCGCCGCCCGGCCCAACTGCCTCTATGAAGTTTTCGAGCCGGCCGGAGCGCCGGCTCAGCCGGCATCACGCGACTCACGGCGCCAAGCCGCGTCAGCCCGGGCGCAGAGACACCCGGAACGCCGGCCTCAGCCGGCAGCGCGCAACCAATCGGGCAAGGGCAGGGCAGCGCCAGCTCCCCGCCGAGGCCACTCCCGGTGTTCGAGGACGTCAGCGACCGGCTCGGGCATGCCCATCATGAGGACCCGTTCGATGATTTTGAGCGGCAACCGCTGCTGCCGCGGCGTTTGAGCCAACTCGGCCCAGGGGTGGGCTGGTTCGACGTGGATGGCGACGGATGGGAGGACCTGGCGGTGGCGAGCGGCAAGGGCGGGCGGCTGGCCGTCTTCCGGAACGATGGCCGGGGCCATTTCCAGCGCCTCGACGGAGCGCCGTGGAACGGGGAGGTGCTGCGCGACCAAACCACCGTGCTGGGGTGGAGCCGTCCTGACGGAACGCGCGGGCTGCTGGTCGGGGCAGCCAATTACGAGGACGGGCAGGCGGCAGGGGCGGCCGTGCAGGAGTTCGCGCCGGGGCAGGCAGCGGCGGCGGAGGTCATCCCGGCCGGCAGGTCGAGCGTGGGGCCGTTGGCGATGGCGGACTACGAAGGGACTGGCCAACTGGGCCTGTTCGCAGGCGGGCGAAGCGTGCCGGGCCGTTACCCGGAGGCGGCGCAATCGCAACTGTGGCGGCGACGCCGGGGCGTTTGGGAGTTGGATGGCGAGAACACCGCGCGCCTGGCAGGGGTCGGGCTGGTGAGCGGAGCAGTCTGGAGCGACCTGGATGGGGACGGCTGGCCGGAACTGATTTTGGCCTGCGAATGGGGGCCTGTTCGGGTGTTTCACAACGACCGCGGGCCGGTTGCGGGAGATCACCGCCGAGCTGGGTCTGGCAGGAGTTCCTGGGCTGGTGGAACGGGGTGACGGTCGGCGATTTCGACGGCGATGGCAACCAGGACATCCTCGCCACCAACTGGGGACTGAACACCGTGCAACACGCCAGCCCGGAGTTCCCATATCTGCTCTACGCGGGTGACTTTGACGGCAGCGGCGCCCTGACACTGCTGGAAGCCACCTGTGACCAGGCCACAGGCCGGGAGGTGCCCGAGCGCGATCTCGACGCGCTGGCAGCCGCGCTGCCCTTCTTGCGTGGCCGTTTCCCGACTTACGCGGCTTATGCGCGGGCCACGGTCGCGGACATTGCCGGCCCGGCCCTGGCCAAGGCCCGTCGCCTAACCGTCACCACCCTCTCCTCGACGCTGTTCCTGAACCGCACCAACCATTTCCTGGCAGTCCCGCTGCCGCGCGAGGCGCAGTTCGCACCGGCGTTCGCAGCCTGCGTGGCCGATTACGATGGCGATGGCAACGAGGACGTTTTCCTGAGCCAGAACTTCTTCGCGACGCAGGCCAAAATCCCGCGCTGCGACGCCGGGCGCGGGTTGTGGTTGCAGGGCAACGGCCGCGGAGGGTTCCGTGCCGTTCCCGGCTCGGAGAGCGGCGTGATGGTCTATGGCGAACAACGCGGCGCGGCGGTGGGCGATTTCGATGGGGATGGCCGGGTGGACCTGGTGGTGGCGCAAAACGGCGCTCAAACCCGGCTTTTCCGCAACGTCCGTGGCCGGCCTGGCCTGCGAGTGCGCCTCGAGGGTCCCGCCGGCAATCCCCAAGGCGTCGGCGGGGTCATCCGCCTCAAGTTCGGCGGCCGTTTCGGGCCGGCCCGCGAGGTCCATGCCGGCTCGGGTTATTGGTCGCAGGACAGTGCGACGGCGGTGCTGGGCGGGACGGAGGAGGCCAAAGAGATTTGGGTCCGCTGGCCGGGAGGCCAAACAACCCTGGCCAAGGTGCCGGCGGGCGCGCGCGAGGTTTCGTTGAATCCGCGCGGCGAACTCAAGGTCGTGCGTTGAAGGCCAGATGATCAAACCCCGATTCATGAGCAGCCCGATACCCCAGGGGCGAGTGTCGAGTGTCGAGGGGCGGCGGCACCCCGTTCCCTCGCCCCTCGCCCCTCGCCACTCGCCACTCGACACCCAGCACTCGACACTCGACACTCGCCACTCGTACCGATGAACAGTCTCAGGCCTGCGTGGATGACTTTCTCACGAACGCGCCCCCTGCGGAACGCCGCCTTCAGGCGGCAGCCCTCCCTCAAACTTGCGTTGACGCTGCTGGGCGTCGGCATGGGTTTGCTTGCCGGCTTCAAGCTCTCGGCACAAGGTCTTTTGCCCGTGGAGGCGGGCACGATGGTCAATGGTTTCCAAGACGACTTCTCTGGCAGCGGCCTAGGAACGAACTGGGTTGTGTGCGGGGCGAATGACTATTATGTGAGCGGCGGGCTTTTGCACGCCGTCACCGCTGGGGGCAATCCCAGCCACCTGCTCTACGAGTTGCCGGGTTACGACCGCACGGTGCAGGAAGTCCTGGCGCGCATCCGCGTCCTGAATTTCGAGTCCGGCGAGGGGAACCGGGGCGGCGTGGCCGTGGGGGTTGACCCCGCTACGAGCAGGGGGATCAATTATCTGTTTCGGAATGGCAACAGCGAGGGCGAGTCGGGCAACTACCTCGGGTTGCTGGTCGACCTGTTGGGCTGGGGGCCGGGGCAGGCGTTTGCGTGGCAACTCGATCAGTGGTACTGGCTGCGGTTGCGCCAGGACCCAATGCCGCGTCGCAGGGCGGGGCCAACGACGTTTTTGCCAAGGCCTGGCTGGCCGACGGCAACACGGCCGAACCGCCCGGCTGGCAGCTTACCTGGGATTATACCCCGGCGATCAGTTCGCCGTGCGCGGGTTTCGCCGGGATTACCGCCGTCTCCGGCACGTGGACGCAGTTCGACGTGGATTACATCTTGATCAAGGCGGCGGGTTTGCCCCTCATCCAGGCCACGCCGCACACCTTCGTGCGGAGCGGGGCGGCGGCCCCCTCCTTTCCCGCCGAGGGGGCGGTCGTGCCCGCCTTGCGGAGCGTGGAGGTCCATTTTAACCAGGCGGTGAGCGGGGTAGCGGCGGCGGACCTGTTGATCAATAACGTGCCGGCCACCAAGGTGACGGCCTACGCGCCCTGGCAGTACCTCTTCGATTTTCCGGAGCCGTCGATGGGCGTCGTCCGGGTGACTTGGGCGGCCACTGCGAACATCCAGAGTCTGGCCGGTCAGACTAACGTCTTGCCGGGGGCCGCTTGGAGCTACACGCTGAACCGGTTGGCGCGGCCGGCCAGCCTCGAGATCTCCGAGTTCATGGCCGACAACGAAAACACGCTGCTCGACCAGGACGGCGATAGTTCGGGTTGGATCGAGATTTACAACGGCACAGCCAGCGCGGTGGACCTCTCCGGCTGGTTCCTGAGCGCCGAGGCGACGAACCTGACCCAATGGGCGTTTCCCGGCTATGTGTTGGCAGGCGGCAGTTACCTGGTGGTGTTCGCTTCGGGCAAGGACCGGAGGGCGGTGACCAACGAGTTGCACACCAACTTCAAACTGCCGGCGGCGGGTGGCTTCCTGGCGCTGGTGGATGCGCGGACCAACCTGGTGTCGCTCTTCGCCCCGGCCTATCCACCGCAGCACACGGACATTTCCTACGGCCGGGACCCGGTCCTGCTCGAGGCCGTCGGCTACTACACTGCCCCGACGCCGGGGGACCCCAATGCCACGGTCGGGGCCGGCTTCGCCCCGGCGCCGCAGTTTTCCCGGGCGGGCGGGACCTTCGTCAACCCGTTCTCGTTGGGCGTGAGCGCCGCGGTCTCGAACGCCGTCATTCGGTACACCATTGATGGGACCGTGCCGACGGACGTTTCGCCGGCCCTGGCGGGTCCGTTGGCCATCACCAGGAGCGTGCAGGTGCGGGCCCGGGCGTTCGCCCCCGGGCTGTTGCCCGGACTGATGCACGGTGAAAGCTACATTCAAATCACCCAAGCCGTTGCCAACATCACCTCCGACCTGCCCGCCCTCATCATATATAACTTCGGGGCGGGCGCGGTGCCGATTCGAGCCGGGCGACCCCGACCAATTTGCCAGTTTTTCGTTTTACGAGCCCGTCAATGGAAAGACCTGGCTGAGCGCCGCCCCCACCTTGAGCAGCCGGGGGGGATTCCACGTCCGCGGTTCCAGCACGCGCTACCTGCCCAAGCAGGCCTGGACGGTCAGGTTCCGGGATGAACTGGATAACGGCGCGGACTGCTCGCCGCTGGAATTGCCGCCCGGCAAGGAGTGGGTGCTTTACGCCCCGGATTCATTCGAGCCGGTGCTCATCCACAATCCGCTCATCTATCAGTTGAGCAACGAGATTGGGCGCTACGCCCCGCGCACGCGTTTGCTGGAGGTCTATCTCAACACGACCGGCGGGCCGGTGGCGCCCGCCGATTACAACGGCATTTACGTGCTCGAGGAGGAGATCAAGCGCGGCAAAGACCGGGTTGACATTGACAAACTCCAACCCGGCGACAACACGCTGCCCGCCGTCACCGGCGGCTATATGCTCAGCATTGACCGACTGGGGCCGGGGGAGGAGGGTTTTAGCGCCGCCGGGCAGACGATCCTCGATGGCGACCCGGAGGAAGCGGACATCAGGACGCCGGAGCGGGCGCCGCAGGCGAGCTACATTCGGAACTATATGAATGCCTTCTGGTCCGCGCTCAATGGGGCCAACTATGCCAATCCGGCGCTGGGTTATGCCGCCTATATTGATGTGGACTCCTGGATCGACTACCACGTCCTCAACGTCATGGCCTTCAATGTTGATGCCCTGGCCTTGAGCGCGTATTTTTATAAGCCGCGCCAGGGCAAAATCTTTTTCGGCCCCATCTGGGATTTTGACCGGTCCCAGGCCTCGAGCGACGGACGGGACTTTAGCCCGTTGCATTGGTTCGACCCGAGTGTCGAGTACGGGTCTGACTTTTACTATCCGTGGTGGGGCCGGATGTTTACCGACATAGATTTCTGGCAGAAATGGATTGACCGGTATGAGGATTTGCGGACAGGCTGGTTTTCCACCGGGCACATCTATGCGGTCATCGATGCGCTGGTGGCCCAGGTGCGTCAAGAGCAGCCGCGTGAGGCCGCCCGGTGGCCCGGCTTCACCACGCCCCGCTCGGGAGTGGTTTCGACTAATGGCTATGCCTACGACTTCCCGGGCACTTACCAGGGGGAAGTGGACTTCCTCAAGCAATGGTACGGCGACCGGCTCCGATTCATGGACACCAACTTCCTGGCCAAGCCGGTCTTCAGTTCCAATGGGGGGCCAATTGTCCCCGGATTGACCCTCACGATCAACGGCCCGGCCGGCGCCACGATTTACTATTGCACGGACGGCTCCGACCCCCGCCTGCCCGGCGGAGCGGTTTCGCCCAAAGCCCTGGTCTGCCTCTCCCCGATTGCCCTGAAGGCCAGCGCCGTGATCATGGCCCGGGCCCGCGACCCCAATCATCACAACCCTGCCGGGGCCAACAATCCGCCGCTCTCCAGTCCTTGGTCGGGTTACACCACGGCCACCTTTGGCCTGGTGACCTCGCCGGCCCAGGTCGTTTACACCAATGTCGGCTCGGTCTATGCCCAGAACTTCGATTCCCTCCCCAATCCGGGCGCCAGCAGCGTCCAATCCGACAACCCGGTGACGATCGCAGGTGTGACCTACTCTCTGGCCAATCCCGTCGGCCTGGCCTTCCCGGTGCGGACGCCGGGCGGGCTTGGCGGCCTGGGCCTGTCGAATGCGATGTCCGGCTGGTACGGTCTGGGGACCCTCGCGGCCAAGGTCGGGGCGAGCGAGGGCGACCAGAGCACCGGCGGGCTCATCAGCTTCGGTTTGACCAACAGCCCGGCCGCCAGCGCCAACCGCGCGTTGGGCCTGCTGGCGACCAGCAGCACGGGACCGACCGCCTTCGGCCTGCGCCTGGTCAACGGCACGGGCTTCGTTCTCAACCGGATGACCCTTAATTTCACCGGCGAATTATGGCGTCAGTTGGCGGTGGCCAAACGGCTTTCCCTGGGCTATTTCATTGACCCGGTGGCAACGAACGGCTTCTCGACGAACCTCACCGCCTTGCTCCCCGGCCTGGACGTAAGTTTTCGCGCGGCGCCCGCCGTCGAGACGCCGGTGCCGGTGGACGGCACGGCGGCGGCAAACCAGGCGGCCCTGGGCGTGACGGGCCAAGTGATTGCCAACTGGCCGCCGGGCGCGGCGCTTTGGCTGGTCTGGACCATGGCGGACGCGACGGGCAAAGGCCAAGGGCTGGCGATTGACGATTTGACCTTCTCGGCCTCGGCCCAGCCGTTCCTGGCCATCGGGGCGGCGGGCGCAAACCTGGTTCTATCCTGGCCGTATGGGCGCCTCCAGGCCGCGTCCAACGCTGCCGGCCCGTTCTCAACCCTGACGGGGGTTGCGTCTCCCTTCACGAACGTCGCGCCGCGCGCACGCCAGTTCTACCGGGTCGTGGTGCCGTAGCCAAGGCCAGTGACAACGTCCCTCAATCAGAGACTCCTCACGTCGTCTCCTACCATGGTTTGCGGAGGACTTTGTCACTGGTCCTGCCCCCGTGGCTTTTTGACTTTTTTTCTTGCACGGGTTCCGGGGAATCGGGTAAATTTTGGCCATGATCCTTGCAGGCCTTCTATTGGCTCATGGCGGACGCGCGCTTATGCGTCGAGTTGGTGTCGAACCAATTCTCCGTTCAGCGGTCCAGGCGGAGGCAGGCGATGAATCCCCAAGGTGAGAAAACCAAACCAACTAATCAACACTATGCGCAAATTCATGTTAAAGTTGCTCGCGGTGTTTTTGCTCTGCGGAGCAACGACGTTCGCGGGCTCGTTTACCTCGAACTTCAGCAACCCGAATCAGCCCGGCTACACGCTCAACACACTGTCGGATGCCAACGGTCTTATCTATCCGCTGGTTACAAACGGACAACTCCTGTTGCTCTACAACGAGGCCCCCCTGACACAGATCTCAATGGTCCTGGATAATTTGGATAACCTGGCAGTGATCGACAGCTTCACCGCCAGCTTCCAGTTGCAGCTCGGCCCGGGCACGGGTACCCCGGCCGACGGCATGGCCTTTGCCTTCGGCCGATGTCACCTGGTACACCACTTTTGGGGAGGAAGGGCCGAACATGTTCTCGGGGGGCGTGTGCGTGTGCTTCGACACGTATGACAACGGCTTTCCGGACCATATCGGCACGGATGTGAAGGTTATGGGGGACGGATCCACGACTGGGGGCATCGTCCCCGGGGCTCGATCACGATGACGGACGCGACGATGGTGGACAGCACGATGCATAATGTGTGGATTCAAGTCAAACGCAACGGCACGTTAAGCATGGTCTGGAATGGGCAGGTGCTTTACACCAATCTCTTCCTGACTGGCTGGACTCCGACTTACGGCCAGTTCGCCTTTGGCGGGCGCAACGGAGGGCAATCTGAAGAAGTCCTGCTCAATAACATTGTCATCACGACGACCGTGGAGCCGGCCACCCCGGTGGCCCCCATCATCACCAGCCAACCCCAAAGCCTGACGGTGGCCGAGGGCTCCTCGGCCACGTTTGCCGTGGGTTTCGATGGCGACGCCCCCTTCACGTTCCAGTGGAGCGAGAACTCGCTCAGCATCGATGGTGCTACGAACAGCACGCTGACGTTGACGCAGGTTTCTTATAACGACAATAATGCCCAGATCGCCTGCAAAATGACCAACCCCTCCGGTTCGCTCAATTCTCAGTCCGCCACCATGACGGTGACGCGGGACACGACGCCGCCCACGGTGACGAAGGCCGTTTCGGACAGGACGTTCACCAATGTGGTGGTGTCCTTCTCCGAGCCGGTGAGCGACACCGCGCTGGTGCCCTCGCATTACGGGCTGGACCGGAGCGCCCACGTTTTGTCGGTGACGCGCGTGGATCAATCCACGGTGGCGCTGGTCACCACCAAACTGGCCGAGGCCAGCACCTATACGCTCACGATTAGCGGGGTGCAAGACCTGGCGGCCACGCCGAACACGATTGCCGCCAATACCCAGATTCAGTTCGAGACCTTTGTGTACCTGGCCGGGACGATTCTGCACAAGAAATATAACAATTGTGGCGACGGTTACACCCTGGCCAATTTCCTGGCCGATCCGCGGTATCCGAACAACCCCGATCGCGTGGATCTCGAGAGTATGTGGGAGTATCCGCCCAACGGCAATGGCCGGGTGGCTGCCGACCCGGTGAGGAACTATGTCGACACGCTGGAAGGCTATTTCATCCCGCCGACGACCGGCAACTACGTGTTTTACACGTGCGGGGACGATGAATGGTATCTGTTCTTGAGCACGGACGACAGTCCGGCAAACATGTATGAGATCTGCGCGGAGCCGGGCGGCTGGAGCGACAACCGCGCCTGGTGCACCTCATCGAGTTCAACCGGATTCCATAGCGGCACTGCGGAGGGTTGGGTTAGCTCCACCTATTCCGGAACTCAATGGCCGGTGGAATTGGGCGGCAACACCATCACGCTGACCAAGGGCGTGCGGTATTTTATGCTCCTGATGCACCACGACCACAGTTGGTCCGGTGGGGACTGGTCCGGCGCGACCTACCAGGGGCCCACGGATTTTCCTCCGGCCGCTAACGACGTGTCGAAGCTGACGGGCAGCGTCATCGGTTACTACTTTGATCCGACCGGGGCGAGCATCACGTTCACCCAGGAGCCGCAGGATGTCACCGCCGTGGAAGGGACGACCGCCACCCTCTCGGCGGCGGCCACCGGCATTTCGGTCTATGGCACAACCGTGTCTTATCAGTGGCAGCTCGCGCCCAAGAGCAGCACGACCTGGACCAACATCACGGGCGCAACCGCCTCTGCCTTCGGGACGCCACTCCTGGCTTTGACGGACAGCGGCACGCAGTTTCGGGTCATCGCGACGATGGCGCCCCTCACGGCGACCAGTTCCGTCGCCACCGTCACGGTGGTGGTCGACACGACTCCGCCCGTGGTGAGCGTGGGCGCGATGATGGATCCGACCGCCGGGACGGTGGACGTTGGCGTCGGGTTTAACAAGACGGTGGACGACGTTGCGGGCAGCCTGCAATCCAACTATTCGATTTCGTCCGGCACGATCACGAGTTTCACCTGGTGCACCAACCGGTTCACGGCCGACTCCAAGAATCCCTTGGTGATGGTGCGGAAGCAGAGCGCCTTGTTGACGGTAACCGGGGTGTCGGGCGGCGCCACCCTTACGGTCAAGAACATGGCGGATACTCATGGCAACAAGCTCGTTTCCACGAACGTGTCCTTCACGGTTGCCACGAACATGAGCTGGGGCAACGTGGGCGCCAACCAACTGGGCGGGTGGCAGGCCGCGGTGCCGGTGGGCCCGGCGGCGACTTCGACATTTATAGCGATGGTTACTCCGAGTGGAACAACTACGACGAAGTCGACATTCGTCTATGAGCGGGTCACGGGCGACTTCGACAAGAAGCTCCGCGTCGAATACCAGGACGGCTCGAGCGAGTGGGCCCGGGCTGGCATCGTCGTCCGCGAAAGCACCAATGTCTTTGGGATGGACGCGGCCACGCAGCAGGGCAGCCAGGCCAACGGCAACACGGGCACCCCGCCCTTCGACGGCCTGGCCGGGCGCTACCAGAAGGTCCATGTCAACCCCGTGGGCGCCACGCTCACCGGGCCGGGCACCGGTGGCAACGCGCTCTGGGAAGGCAACCGCCGTCTGGACGCGGGCGGCCCTTCCTCGAGCGCTTTGACGGGCGTCAACTCCACACCGCTGTATCCGAATGCGTGGTGCCGCATCCAGCGCAAGGGCCAGACATTCACCATCTTCCGGAGCGACGACGGCGTGAACTGGGTCACTCTCGGTGAGACGACCTGGGGCGTTGACGACAATTCCAAGCTGGCCATGCCGGATAGTGTCTATGTGGGGCCGGAATACTCGCCCGAGTGCGGGAACATTAGCGACGCGGTCGACCAGGGGACGTTCCTGGCTCAGATCCGCGATTACGGCGATTACGTGGCGGTGTTTAATCCGCAGTTGAAGATTGGGTTCAACGCCGCCGGCAAGGTGACCCTCACCTGGGCGACCGGAACACTGGTTTCCTCCCCCACGGTGAAGGGGACCTACACGCCGGTTGCGGGCGCGAGCAGTCCGTGGGTCGTCAGCCCACCCACTGGCCAGGCGACGTTCTATCGGGTCAAGCAGTAACGCCAGCCTCCTCCATCGAGACTTAGCCAAGGACCGGGCGCGAGCCCGGTCCTTTTTGTTCTTTGTCGAGAAATGGCCAACTCGACAAAGGGCGCGACAAAGGGCGCGACGCGGCCCCACACGGCCCCTGTCAAGCTCCGTTAGGAGCGGCATGTCAGAATCCGGACAGAAGCGTCGGGCATCGGAGCCTATTTCTGCCGCTGTCGGATGGCTTCGATGAATTCGCGCGTCTTTTCATTCTGTGGGTCCAGGCGTCGCGCCGTTTCGAGCTGGGCGAGGGCTTCGTCAAAATGATGCTGACGGGCCAAAGCGATACCCAGGTTCAAATGGCCCTCGGCCTGGTCGGGGCGAAGGCGTACGACCGCCTCGAATTCCGCTCCGGCCTCGTGGAACTTGCCTTGAAGGGCCAGTTCAAGGCCCAGCCGGTCGTGGGCCTCCCAATTACCAGCCCGGAGCCGGATGGCTTCGCGCAGACTCTGGACCGCCTCAGTCCGCTTTCCTTGTTCTTCGAACACCTGCGCCCGGAGCAGGCAGAGGCGAGCGGGATCCAGGTTAAAACGCCCGGCCAGCGTGTACTCTTCAAGCGCCTCGTCGAGCCGGCCCTGCCTGGCGCGAACCTGGCCCAAGTCCACATACACATCTGCTGAGCCTGGCCGCGCGGCCAGGGCAGCCTCGAACGCCTTGGCGGCCTCATCGAAGCGCCCCTGCCGGGCCAACAGCCGCCCGAGTTGGAGATGACCCGAGGCATGCTGCGGCACCAGGTCGCAAACCATGCGCATCTGCTCTGCAGCCTGGGCCAGGTCGCCTACAGCCGCGAGGAATTCCGCGTAGTTATGGTGCAGCCAGTGGTCATTGGGTCGCTTTCGGATGGCCCCTTGATAAGTCAGGTGCGCCGCCCGGACAGCCTGCGGCCGCAGGCGGGCCTTGCACTCGGTCAGACGCATTTCCAGCTTGCGGAGAGAAACCGCATGGTCGGCCTGGTTGGTGAAGGGCGCATCGGATATGCGTTTCTCTATGTCCTCCAAAACCGTGCAGCGGTTCCACTCTGTCAACCCAAGGTCCCGCGCGCAGGTTGCCGGGTCTTCCCACGACGTATTCTGGCCTGCCAAGAGTCTCCCGGGCAGGGCGCTCACGGCCTTTTCGGCCAGCGCGCGCGCCAACTGGTAGTTTCCCTCGAAGTTCAGGTGCACATGTTCGTAAAAGCATTCGTCCCCGGTGACGTGGCTCGCGCTTAGCGGCGCCAGTACCGCCTCCGCGTCCAGAAAAGTCACTCCCTGGCCCGCATACCGCCCGGCGACCTCACGAATTATCCGGTTGATTGTCGTGTTCGCCCGGAAGATGAGGCCGTCCGAATCCCGTGCTCGCCGATAGGCCAGCGCCGCGGCGTCAGCGTTGGTCATTCCCAGAAAACATTGGCCGAGCCGGAACTGGCCTTCAGCGTAAAGGGGGCTGAGTTCGGCCGCCGCCCGGTAGTGTTCGAGGGCTTGGGCGAACTCTCCCTGCCCCAGGTTCCTCAGCCCGGCCTGAAATCGCCTCTCCCACTCGGCCTGCCTTGGGCCCCGGAGGGAAGGCGCATGGGCCGAGGCGAACGGTGCGCAATCCCTCAGGTTGCTGGCTGCGCTGCTGAGCACCACCGGCACCCCCGACCGCCGCGCAACCCGCACGATGTCCTCCAGGTTGCGGCGAAAACTGGCATAGATCCTCTCTTTGCGGGGGTCGGCGGGTGAAACCTGCTGATCCAGGAACACGCGCATGCCACCCCAAGCGGTGGGGCTGTTGCCGCTGTGGTTAAGCCGCCGGGCCAACGCCACTAACAACTGTCCGGTGCGGGTCCGCTGCAAAGCCAGGTAAGCGCGCACGATCCAGTGCGCGGGCGCCGCGGGTCCGAAAACAGTGTTGGCCCCGAAAGGGCCTACGAACTCGTTGTGGCCCGTGTAGATGATCCAGAGGTCACCCTGGCATCGGGCGCACTCGCGGGCGACCGGCAGGAGGCCGTGCGAGTTGATTGCCGTCATGCCGGCGCAAACCACCTCGAACTCCCGCTCTGGAAATCGGGCCCTCAACAGGGCCTCCAGGCACCGCCCCACCCCGTAGGCGGGCCGGGGATCGCCCATGGCCGCCGACTCCCCAAACAGGAAGATGCGACAGACTCCTTCCGGCTTGGGGGTTCGCACGACCAAAGGGCTTGGGCTGCGGGCCTGGGCCGGCGGGAAGAAGCTCAACCCGAACCAGGTGTTCTCCACCAAGGCAGCCTTGCCGCCTATCTCCCGACAAACGAAAAACGAGGTTGGATGGCCGAAGCCGCCCACCCGCAGAGCCAACTCCAGCAAAACCAGCGGCAGCAGCACCAGCACCGCCGCCAGCAGCCTGAAGAGCCACTGATACCCTCTCGGAACGGCGGTTGGAGCAGAGACCTCGGGCGCAGGCCGCTCCGATACGGGGTCTGCCTTGCTCTCTGGCGCTTTGCCGGCCCGGTGTTTGTCTTTCAACGAGGCGCGAAACTAGAGGTTCTCGCACCCGAGGGCAAGCCGAGAGTAGGGCGCAAACGCCGGGTGCATTCAAGGCTCGACACGCGGCGCATAATGCGTTTGAATGACCTGACTTAGTTCCACATGTGGAATAAAGCCAAACTGTCTCTCTGGGCCGGCGTCGCGTTTCTGGCGGCGAGCGGGGCGGCGGCACTTTGGCTCTGGCGGCCCCATCCGGACTACTGGCTGGCCTTGGAACGCGCGGGCACTTATGCGGCGGTGGAGATTCAGCACCCGATCGAAGGGGCAGTCCTGCCGCTCAATATGCCGGCCCCGGTCCTGCTTTGGAGGACGAACCTTCCCGGCGCCGATCACTGGGTGGCGGCGTTCAAGGCGGGTGGCCAGAAATGGTTGTTCGATGGCGTCCACCCGATGTGGCGTCCGCCAGAAGCGCGGTGGCGCGCCATCAAGCAAGCTGCGAACGCCGGGGCGATCGAACTCCTGTTGGGCGGATGCCGGCGAGACCAACCTGGCCGAATCGTGGCGCGGGGTTCTGTCCGCTTCGCCTTGGCCCGGCAGGCGGTGCAACACCCCTTATTCTACCGCGAGGTGAATCTACCGTTCCGCGATGCCGTCAAGGACCCTTCGAACATTCGCTGGCGGTTCGGCGGTTTGGACAAGGGCACGCTGCCGCCGGTGGTGCTGGAGAAGCTCCCGGTGTGCGGCAATTGCCATTCCTTCAGCCAGAAGGGCGAGTATTTGGCGATGGACGTTGATTACGCCAACAGCAAGGCCTCGTATATCATCACGCGCACGGCACCGCAGATGCGCCTGGCTACGAGCGAGATCATCACCTGGGACGATTATCGCCGCGAAGACGGCCAGCAGACCTTCGGTTTGCTGTCCCAGATCTCCCCCGACGGCCGCTATGTGCTCAGCACCGTCAAGGATCGCTCAGTGTTCATCGCCAGGCCGGATCTGGCGTTTTCACAACTGTTCTTTCCGATCCAAGGCATTCTCGCCGTTTATGATCGTGAAACGAAGACATTTTCGTCCTTGCCGGGCGCCGATGATCCGGCTCTTGTGCAGAGCAACCCGACATGGAGTCCTGATGGTCAATCCGTGGTCTTTGCCCGCACTCGGGCTGTTCACCTCCAAAAGACGCGCGACACTGCCAGCATCGTGCTCACGGCAGAGGAAGTCGACGAATTCCTCAAACAGGGCAAAGAGTTTCGGTACGATTTGTACCGCCTGCCGTTCAACGGGGGAAAGGGCGGCCAGGCCGAACCGGTGAAGGGCGCGTCGGCGAATGGCCGCAGCAATTTCTTCCCCAAGTTCTCTCCGGACGGTCGTTGGATCGTCTTTTGCCAGGCCTCGAATTACATGTTGCTGCAGCCGGACAGCCAGTTGTTTATCATCCCCGCGGCGGGGGGCGAAGCCAGGCGGTTGGGCTGCAACCTTGACCGGATGAACTCGTGGCACACATGGTCGCCAGACGGGCATTGGCTGGTTTTTTCCTCGAAAGCTCATTCGGATTATACACAACTCTACCTGACGTCTATCAGCGAGCAGGGAGAGGCCAGCCCACCGGTCTGGCTGGCCCATATGGTCGCGCCGGGACGGGCTGCCAACATCCCGGAGTTCGTGGCCCTGGAGCCCGAGGCCATCGTCAAGATCCGCGAGCAATTCCTGGACGATTTTTCTTTCACCCGCGCGGCAACGCAGTTAATGCGGGCCGGCGATGCCGAGCCAGCAATCCAGAAGTTCCGAAAGGCACTCGAGCTCAACCCGAACAATGCCACGGCCCACCAGCGGCTCGGCTTCCTGCTCTTTCATGCCAAGAACCAAACCCGCGAAGCGCTCGAACAAAGTCAAGCCGCCGTGCGGCTTCAGCCCCACAACGCCTTCGCGCAGTACCGATCTGGGCCTGGAACTGGCGGCGAGCGGGGACCTTTCCAATGCCGTCCCCCACCTAGCCGAAGCCGTCCACTTGCTGCCTAACGGCTATGATCGCCAGTATAGTGCCGTCAGCCTGAACTATGCCCTGGCTGAGGCCTGTTACCAGCTTAAGCTCTACGCCCAGAGCGTGCCTGCCCTTGAGACGGTGCTGCGCCACAACGCAGGGCACCCCCAGGCTAATTTCCTCATGGCCATGGCCATGGCCTGGCTTGGCGAAACCGACGCCACCTCACCTTTCTTCGACGCAGCGGTGCGGTCCCAACCGCGTCTGGCGGAACTGCCCGACTATTACGACCTGCTCAGCCGCAATTACGCCAACCTGGGGCGCTACGCCGAGGGCCTGAGACTGTCTCAAAAGGGCTATCAACTGGCCGTGGCGGCGGGACGAACAGGCCAGGCGGCCGCGCTCCAGGAGCGAGCCGAGTATTGCCGCAGGCGACAATAAACGCCGATCACTACTCCCGCATTGGGGGCGGATTCGGGCTGCCCCCGGGGGCGCCGGCCTTGGCCGGCAGTGTCCTCGGATTCTCAGTCTGCTGCCGCATCCAGCGCGTGGGGCAGAAATTCAGGATCTACCGGAGCGACGACGGCGTGAACTGGGTCGCCCTCCAAACGACGGCCTGGGGCGCCGATGACTGGCCCAGTTCCGCGATTACGGCGATTACGTGGCCGTGTTTAATCCGCAGTTGAAGCTGGGTTAATGGCTTCGGCCCATATTACTACACGGAAAAGCCTCTCAGTTTCGCGAAGAATTTCGCACGGCCGCTTCAGCCCGCACAAATCCATCAATCCATTAATCCATTAATCCCCTTGCCTTTGGTTCCGGCTGCGCCGGGCTGCGAAATATCCCCGCTAAGGGAGGGGCACGCTGGCCCCTCAGGGCGAGCGGAGGCGATAGAAACGGCTGGGGTAATTCCGCCAGTGGGGGTCGCTGAAATAGGCGGAGCCGGCGGTGAGGGTGTTGGTTTGCAGCGGAGACCAAGTGGGATTGGCCAGGTTCGCGCTGGCCTCGACCACGACGACGATATTGGAGGTGCCGGTGATGGTGAAGCCAAATTGATTGGTCCGCACACCCGCGTTGGCGATGCTGATTTGGGTCGGCGAGACTCAATAACACCGTCGGGAGTCCGTCGAGCGTCGGACCCCAGCCAGTGGTCCCCGGCAGGTAATAGATAGTCGCGGCATTGTCGTTCCCAAAGGCGCCCGAGATCACGGTGGGAGCGTTGCCCTGGAAATAGATGGCCGTAAGGCTGGAGCAACTGAAGAACGCCCCGTCCCCGATGGTGGTGACGCTGCTTGGGATGGTGAGGTTGGTCAGGCTGGAGCAGGAAGCGAACGCGCCGTCTTCGATGTTAGTGACGCTATCGCCTAAGGTGAGGCTGATCAGGCCGGTGCAATAATCGAACGCGTTGGTCTCGATGCCGGTGACGGTGTTGGGGATCGTGAGGGCGGTCAGGCTGGTGGCGCCATAGAACGCATCCTCTCCGATGACGGCGACCGCCAGGCCACCGAGCATGGTGGGGATGGCCAAGGCGCCGCCGGAGCCGAGGTATTTTGTGATGGTGATCGTGGAGTCCGGGTTGATGCTATACATGAACTGGTCCTGCGCCAGGGTGGGCAGTGCCAACCCCAGGAGCAAGGGCGCCAACATCGCGGCGCAAGCGGTTCTTAAAGGCGCCAGCCTCTTCGGGGCAATGGTTGTCGTATTCAGAGGGCGCCGCGCAGATGGTCGAGGCGTAATCATAATCCTCCTGCGAAGTTGTGAACAGGCTCAGCCTTATCGCTCATAATTCCCAATGCCGCAGAGAGGTCAATTGCCCTTTCCGCGCGAGTGCCGTTATACTCCCTTCGCGGGGCCTGACAAGAAAAATCATGTCAGGCCATGGGCATCGGGCGCGTCTCGTCAGTTGTCTCCGCCCCCACGCCTCGGTATGCGACCGCTGCGCTCCGCCTGTAACCCCGCGCCCCGGTTGGGCGTCTCTCTTCGTGTCGGGATTCCACGCAGCAAACCAAACTAACAAAGCAGACTCGAGACACTTATGAACTGGACAGTGAAACGTTCTCGCCTCGCCAGAGCGGTTCAGGCGGTCTGTTTATCTTTGGCTTGAGCCACCTGGAGGGCTAATCCAATCCACTGTTCCGTAAGCCGCCGAAACTGTTTGTAATTGGCCAGCTCAGTCCGCACCTGGCGGAGGATTGCTCGGCGGATGAACTGGGAGGTCTTTTTTCCGCGATAGACGTAGTTGAGCTGGTAATAGGGGCCGTGTCGGCGGGGATGTTTGGGGTCCTTGCACCGGCAGCCGGATTTGCCGCAGACATTGTATTGGCGGGAGAGGCTGCCCGGGCGCATCGCTCCGTGCTTTTGGAGTTGGGCTTTAATTTGGGCGATTTGAGCTTCCAGTTTCTTAACCGTTTGAGTAGTCTTCATATCCGATAGCATAAATATACTATCGGATATGCGCAACCTCTGTTTTCGCCCCGCCTTTCCCAAACGCTCGCACCTCCTGTGGCTGGCCTGGCTGCGCGCCCTCCGCCCCCTCCGCCCAGCCTGCTCCCGCACCACCACCTTCCTGTGGCTGGTGGTCGTCCTGGCGGCTTTGTGCCTGCGCCCCGACTTGGCCGGCGTGACCAGCCTGATCCGCAGCCTCGGCCTCTCCGACGCCAGTTATTACTGCCTGCTGCACTTCTTCCATTCTCCTGCGCTGGACCTGGACCGTTTGACCCAATTGTGGCGGCAGACCCTCCAGCACTTGTTCCGCCGCTGCCTGGTGCGGGTCAACGGCGGCCCGGTCGTGCTGGCCGATGGCCTCAAGCGCCCCAAGGAAGGCCGCAAAATGCCGGGGGTCAAAAGCCTGCACCAGGAATCCCGCTGCAATGCCAAGGCTTCCTTCATCATGGGGCACTCCTTGCAGGCCGTCGCCTTGCTGGTGCAGGTGGCCGGGGTTTGTCTGGCCGTGCCGGTGGCGGCTCGCATCCACGAAGGCATCGTCTGGAGCGCCCGTGACCGGCGCACGCTGTTGGACAAGCTCAGCGCCTTGCTGCTCGGATTGCATTGGAACGGCCCTTTGACCGTCGTGGCCGACGCCTATTACGCCGCCGCCAAATTCGCCCGCTCGCTACTGGCCGAGGGTCACCACCTGGTCACGCGCGTGCGCTCCAACGCCGTCGCTTATTTCCCGCCTTCCCCACGGCGTTCCCGCAAGCCGCGCCGCGGGCGACGCCGTGCCTATGGCCACAAGACTCCCCTCCAGGATTGGTTTCGCTACCGCGCGCAATTCCTCAAAGCCCCCAGCCCGGTCTATGGGGAATCCGGCGTCAGCCTCCGCTATCTGAGCCACGACCTGCTGTGGCGCCCTTTGGGTCAGTTGGTGCGCTTTGTTTGGGTGAGCCACCCGACTCGCGGGAACTTGATCCTCCTCTGCACCGACTTGACCTTGGCCCCGCTGGAGATTATTCGCCTTTACGGCTGGCGCTTCAAGATTGAGGTCAGCTTCAAGCAGGCCATTCACACCGTCGGGGCCTACGCGTATCACTTCTGGATGCAGGACATGAATCCCCTCCACCGCGGCAGCGGCAAGCAATATGTGCAGCGCAAGTCCGAGCTTTACCGGGAGCACGTCCGCCGCAAGCTCGCCGCCTACGAACGGCACATTCAGTTGGGCCTCATCGCCCAGGGACTGCTCCAATATCTGGCGCTGAGTTTCCGGCGCGTGGCCTGGTTCAATTTCCACTCCTACATCCGCACCGTATCCCCGCAAAAACCGCCCTCCGAGTGGGTCGTCTCGCAGGCCCTCCGTCACACCTGGCCGGATTTTCTCTGTGGTTTACCCCAAAACGCCATCCTCAAGAAATTCCTTGCCACTAAAATCAGTCCAGCCCGCTGCGGCTATCTTGACGCCTTTGATCTGGACATCGCTGCATGAACGTTTCACTGTCCAGTTATGAAAAGAAACATTCTGATTGGCACGCTGGTTCTGGCGGCCAGGGACGCTCCTGGCTGCCGAGCCCAAAGACGAGGTCACCGCCGCCGCCAAGAAGCTGGCGGACAAGGACAATTATAGCTGGAAGCAAACCACCGAGAATGCCGGCGGGGGCGGCTTCGGCGCGGGCGTCTCCGAGGGCAAGGCCGAGAAGGGCGGTTTCATCTGCGTTTCAATGCAAGCTGGCGACAACACGATCGAAGTTGTCAAAAAAGGTGAAAAGGGCGCCGTCAAGACCCAGGACGGCTGGCAGTCGATGGCGGAGCTCGCGGCCGATCAGGGCGGGGGCGGGGGCAGGGGCAGGTTCATGGCCATGCGCTTCCGTAATTTCAAAGCCCCGGCCGCCCAGGTCGAGGACATCGTCGCCAAGGCGAAGGAACTCAAGAAGGAGGGCGATGCCTTTGCGGGCGACCTGACGGAAGAGGGCGCGAAAGCGCAGCTCATGTTTGGCGGTCGCGGCGGTGGCAACGGCCCCGAGATTAGCGGCGCCAAGGCCTCGCTAAAAGTCTGGGTCAAGGACGGCCTGCTCGCGAAATACGAACTCAAGGTCAAGGGCACCGTCAGTTTCAACGGCAACGACCGCAACATCAACCGCACCACCACCGTTGAAATCAAGGACATCGGTTCAACGAAGGTTGAAGTGCCCAACGAAGCCAAGAAGAAGCTGGAATAAGCGGCTGCTCTTTCTCCCGGCCGGGCGAGCGAAAGGCGCTGGCCCGGCCGGTTTATCGGTTTCGCATGAGTTTTCGAAAATCCGCATTGCCGCCCGTGTTTTCAGGGCCGTGAGCATTTTCGCATTCTGACCCCATTTTCTTTTTTGTTGACTTTGGCGGCGGTTTTCATATCCTCTCCCTATATATGGCTAGGATTTACGACACCGCCAAATCCACGCTCGCCTTGCGCCAGCGCAAGCGATTCCTCCTCTCCCAACTCAAAATCCGCCCCGACTCCTTGCGCGCCTCCCTGGTCGAGCGTTTCTCCCGGTGCGGCAAAGCCAACTGCCATTGCCACCACGGCGGCGATAAACACGGCCCCTTCTATTACCTGACCCAGTGCCTGGCCGTCGGCAAGGTCAACAAGTTCCTCCTCAAGACCGCCGCCCAGCAGCAAGCGGCCCGAAGCGCCATTGAGCACTACCGCCAATTGCAGGAGCAACTGGAGGAACTGTCCCAGATCAATGCCGAGCTGCTGCGGCGGGAGGAAAACCTCGGCGATGACTGACGCCCAGTTCAACGACTTGGACCGCTTTGTCGCCTACGCCGACAAGCAGTTCGAGCTGCGGTTGCTGGCGGGCTGTTTCGCCGATGGCCGGCCGATCCGAGGTCCCGCCCGGGCGGTGGGGCTGAGCTTGCTCTGGGCGAAGTGCTCACATCCCCAGCCTGCTCCAGTTGGAGAAGAAACCAAGTTGCCCCAATGGCAACGGTGGGTGGGCTACCCGACCATCAGCCACGACACCTTTGGCTATGCCAGCAACCGGATGAACCCGGAGCAGTTGCGCGGGCGGCCGGTTCATCAACCGCAAGCTCAAACGGGGCAAAGCCTTTGAAGCCAGCAAAATCCACGGGCTGCTGGTGGTCAGTCTGGACGCCAACGAACAATTTTGCAGCGACCACCGCTGCTGTGAGGACTGTCTGACCGGGAGGTGATCTGCAAGACGCCCAGGGCAACGAGGTCAAGAAGACCCAATACTACCACAAGCAGGTTTATGCGCAGTTGAGCGGGCCGCGGTTGAGTGTGATTTTGGACGTGGAGCCGATGCGCCCGGGCGAGGAGGAATGCGCGGCGGCTTTGCGGCTGCTGCGCCGGATGCGCCAGACCTATGGCCCCCGGTTCTTTGATCTGGTGGTGGTGGACTCCTGGTATACCAACGGACCGTTTCTCAAGACGGTGGCCGAGGAACTGGGCTGGCCGGTGGTCGCGGTGCTCAAACAGGAACGCTATGAAATCTACCAGGAGGCGCTGGCCCTGACCGCGGGCAAGCCGACGCAAGTGGTGGAACGAGGCGAGGAGCCCAACAAGCGCCGGGTGGAGATTTGGGATGTGCCCTCGCTGCGCTTCAGCGACACCTATACGTGTTGCTTCGGTAAGGGTGTGTGACGGGGTTTCGGCCCCGGTGGTAGTCTTCGCGGCAGATTATGGCAGCGAAGACAACGATCAAATCGGACCCCGCATTTGCAGGAGCCATTGCGCGGGTGCAACCAGCCCTGGCAGCCTGGCGCCAGCGGCGTAAACATCGGGAGCCCATCCCGGAAGCGTTATGGCGGAGGATGGCGACTTTGGCACGAGGCTACGGACTGAGCCCTGTGGCCCAAGCTCTCGGCGTAAATTACACTGCCCTCAAGCGCCACTTGGCGGCCAGTCCAGTTCCGGAACCTTCCAGGGCCGGTGCCCTGCCTCCGGGGTTTGTCGAGGTGCCGGTGGCCACTTGGCCCAGCGGCCCGCAGTGGGTGATTGAACTGGAGGACCGCCGCGGTTCGAAACTGACCCTGCGGCTGGCGCAAAGCGACAGTGTCGCGGCACTGGCTTTGGCCCAAGGGCTCTGGAGGCATCGGTCGTGATTCAGATTACCCCCCAGATGCGGTTGTTGCTGGCGGTCGAGCCGGTGGATTTTCGCAAAGGCATTGACGGGCTGGCGCAGGTTTGCCGCCAAAGGCTGGATACCGACCCGATTGGCGGCGCCGTGTTCATCTTCTCGAATCGGCGGCGGCGGGCGCTTAAGATCCTCATGTATGACGGCCAGGGTTTTTGGCTGTGCCAGAAACGGCTCTCTCAGGGACGATTTGGCTGGTGGCCCACTGGCGGCCAGCAGCCCACCTTGGGGCTGGATGTCCATCAACTTCAATTACTGCTCTGGAACGGCAATCCCAACACCGCCCAGGCCGCACCCTTGTGGCGGCTGATTGCCTCGGCGGCCTGAGGCCAAACCAGCGATAAAAAAAAGATCCCGAAAAGGGTGAAAGAGGTTGCGTTCCAGTTTTTGACCGCTTAGGCTGGCGGTCGTGCAGAGCGAGTTTGCCTATCGCGGTTGCAAGCTGAGCCGTGCCGACGTTGAGTTTATCGGGCAGTTGATCGCCGCCCACCCCGGCCTAAGCCGGCGGCGGCTTTCGGCCAAGCTGTGCCAGGCGTGGAACTGGGTGCAGCCCAATGGCCAACTGCGGGACATGGTCGCCCGGAGTCTGATGCTGGGGTTGCACCGGGCCGGTCACATTAAACTGCCGGCCAAGCGGATGTCTCCACCCAACAACGCGGCGCGGCACCGGGCGCCCGAGCGTGAGTTGGCGTTGGCGGCCAGGCCGCAGGAATGTTCCTTGGCCGAATTGGGTCCCTTGGAGATCCGCCAAGTGCGGCGCACGCCGGCCGAAGAACTCTTCGGCAGCCTCATCGAGGCGCACCATTATTTGGCTTATACCCAGCCGGTCGTTCAAGCAGTTGTGGGTTTATCCGCTACGGCCGGACTTTCGCCGCCAGCTTTGCGGAGGGGGCTATGGCTCAGGGCAGCGGTCCGGAGGTCGTCGCCCTGAGCCCGACCCAACTGGAAGAGTTGTTGGTCAAGCTGGCCGGGCTCTTGCCGGCGGAGACTTACCAACTGGTGCAAACGCTCTTGCGGACCCTCCAATGGGTCATGGGAGTGCTCGAAGCCAAGAACACCACCCTGGGCCGACTTCGGCGGATGATTTTCGGAGCCCAGACCGAGAAGAGCCGCAACCTGCTGGCTCAAAGTGACGCCGCCGCTGCCAGCGCCAAAACGCCAGACCCCAAGCCCAAAGCCAAAGGGCACGGGCGCAAAGCCGCCCAGGATTATCCGGGAGCCAAGCGCCTGCCGGTGCCTCATCCCAAGCTGCGCCTTGGGGACCTCTGCCCCAAGTGCCTCAAAGGCAAACTCTACCTGCTCAAGACCCCAGCCCGGATCGTGCGCATTGCCGCCCAGCCTATGTTTAGCGCGACGATCTTCGAACTGGAACGGTTGCGTTGCGCTTTGTGCGGAGCCCTCTTCACCGCCGCCCCGCCGCCGGAGGCTGGGCAGAGCAAATACGATCCGAGCTGTGGCGTCATGTTGAACCTGCAGCGCTTTGGGGTGGGCCAGCCCATGTATCGCACCGACAAATGGCAGCACTATCTTGGCGTGCCGCTGGCCGCCTCGACGCAGTGGGAACTGATGGCGGCGGCCTCCAAAACACCCGAAGTGGTCTATGAGGCCCTGATCGAAGCCGCCGCCCAAGCCGAGGTTTTGCACAACGATGACACCCCCATGCGGGTGCAGAGCTTGCGGCGGCAAATCGCCGACGCCCAGGACCCGGACCCGCGCACGGGCATTTTCACCACCAGCATCGTCGCCCGAGTCGGCCCAGTCCCGGTGGCCCTGTTCTTCACCGGCCAGAAGCACGCCGGGGAGAATCTGGACCAACTGCTCCAAAGCCGGGAGGCCAATCGGAGCCAGCCGCTGCAGATGTGCGATGCGCTCGCGCGCAATGAACCCAAGGAGTTCCACACCCTGCTGTGCCATTGCCTCCTCCACGCCCGAAGAAACTTTATCGAACGTGGGCCAGAGCTTTCCGGAGGAATGCCGCCAGGTCATCGAAAGCCTGCGGGAGATCTATCGCTTTGAGGCCCTGGCCAAGGAACGGCAGCTCTCGGACCTGGAACGACTGGCCTTCCACCAGGAACACAGCAAACCGGTGATGGACCAACTCCGGCAGTGGATGAAAGAGCAGTTGGAACAAAAGAAGGTTGAACCCAACTCCGGTCTGGGAGAGGCCATCAACTACATGCTCAAACGGTGGGAAACGTTGACCCGTTTCCTCTCGGTCCCCGGTGCGCCGCTGGACAACAACATCGCGGAGCGGGCGCTCAAGATGGCGATCCTTCACCGCAAAAACTCGTTGTCCTATAAAACGCTCAACGGAGCCCGGATCGGCGACATCCACATGAGCCTGATCCACACCTGCGAACTCAACCGGGTCAACCCCTTCGACTACCTCATGGCCCTCGAGCAACACGCCCAGGCGGTGGCAAAGGCCCCGACCTGTTGGTTCCCGTGGAACTACCGACAGGCCATCCAAGCGGTCAACAGCGGCTGATTAGCCCGCCCTCGCCCATAGTGGGCGCCCGCGTCCGGCCCCGGCGCCCTGGAAAAGCCGCCCGCCTCCAAGTTTTTGCCGCTACGCACGCTTGCCGAAGCAACACGGCAGTCAATGAACTGGAATTTGGATCTTCTGGGGAAACCCTTCGCGGCTTCCCACCGCAGCCTGGATGGCGGGATCGTCGGCAACGGCGCGACATACTGGAGTTGGCGAAGGGCGCGGGCGCGTTCAGGGGTGAATCGGCCATTGGGCAGCGGTGGCGGGATTTGGGCCGGCGGTGATTCGAGCACGTCAGGCATTCCGGCAGGTTACGGCCAAGGCGGGCTGGAATCAAGCTCAGAACGCCCCAAGGCGTTTCCAGGGGCCAAAACACAAACACACGGCGGGCCGTTACGCCCCGTCCTGCCCCGGCAGGCGCCAACCTGCGGGCGAGCTCCCCAGCTCGCCGATGGGGGCTTTTTGCTGGTCCACCAAAGCAGTAATCTCCTCAATCGTCCAGACATGATCTGGCGCGCTGGGGGTCTATTTCTCCCCTCCGATTTCTGCCACAATCGCCACTCTGACCGCTGATCGCGGGGGGCGCGTCTTGAGCAAGTCCTATGGGTTCGCCTCAAGACGAAAGAACATTCGGGAACTGCCGGTCGAAACAGCGTAGGGACTCGTTGCGCCAGGAATGTTGGTGTAAGGGCCTGTCGCCTCCGGCCCGGCTTGCAGGGAAAAGGACGAGTTGGTCCAGGCCAGGACTAAACCATCGCCGATGCCTGGGATACGGACGGTTTGCCAGACGAGCGGGATCGGCGCGGTGGTCGGTAGCGCCATCGTGAATGCGAACACGGTTCCTCCCGCCGCCCCCCAGACGTTGTGCCGTAGAGCGTATTGCCCGAAAGTATGAGGCTTCGCTGCGGTTCGCCATCGGTGGGGGTGAAGCTTTTGAGAACATAGAAGCCTGCGCCGTCGGTGTTCATCTGAAACACGGTGCGGTAGCCGAAGCTGCCGCCCCCTGCCGTCCCGTAGAGCGTGCTGCCCGACAGCGTGAGGCTGGCTCCTGGAGCGGTCCCGCTCAAGCTCCTGAGCGTGGCGAATCCAGTCCCATCGGTGTTCAGCCTGAATACCGTGCCGCCGCCGAAATCACCCCCCTCCGTCGTTCGCCCGTACAGGGTATTCCCGGACAGCACAAAACCCGCACGCACCCAGGCCCCATCGCTGCCGCCAGTGAACTCCTTGAGCACAGCAAAGCCGGAGTTGTCGGTGTTCAGCTTGAACACCGTCCCGTGACTGTTGACATCGATTAGGCCCTCTGTTGTCCCATCAGAGCGTAATACCGGAGAGCACCAGCCCCGCCTGCGGCTGGCAACCATTGTAGCCGGTAAACGCAGCGAGCACGCTGAACCCAGATCCATCGGTGTTCAACTTGAACACGGTGCCGAGATTTGACCTGTTGGTCCAGTACGGGCACGTCGTTCCGTAGAGTGTGCCGGCCCCCAGCACCAAGTCTCCACTGGAGTACGCGCCGTCACCGACAAAGCTGTGCAGCGTGGCGAACGTGGCCCCCAGACAACATCGCTGGGACAGGGCGAGGAGGATCAGACAGGGAAAACCCCGATTGGCCAGAGCGTCAGCCCCCCCAGGGCGGGATTCAAGCCACTGCCTTTGTGGGCCTGGTTTCGTGTGTCCCGGTTTAAACGCATATCAATTCCCTCTGTAGCTGTTGCAGGCGCAGGCCGTTGCGGAGGGCTTCCAAAGAAAGGCGTGGACCCGACGCACCTAGACAGACGCACCGCGAAGCGCCCATACCGGGGGTACGCCAAGCCACGCCGAGTGGCGCGGCCGTCTGGCGGCTCTGGTATCGAGAATTCGCGGCTTTCTGTCTAACCGAACCGACCCGCTAGAGTTACTTCCCTTTCGAAATACAGGCTAACTGAGTCAAGTTTTTCAGGCGGCGATTTTGGCTTGGGCAACGGCTTGGTCGATGGCGTCCGCCAGTGCGTCGAACTTGCGACGCAGCGGCGGCGACTCGCAGGCCGGATCCGCCAACTGGGCCAGACCGGGGCGCAACAAACGGTTGTAAGTTCGCGTCCAAAAGGCCGCGATTTGGATGCCCCGTTCGGTGAGCCGATAGCGGTGGGTGCCCGCCATGCGCTCAATGAGCCCGTGCAGGCGCAGCCGCCGCAGGTCGTAGGTGACCCGGCCGGCGCTCAGTTGGTCCGGTTTGAGCCCCAACAGGGCGGCCAGCCTGGGCCGCAGTTCTTTGGCGCTGAAGCCGTTGGCGACGAAGACAAACAACAGCACCGCACTCAAGACGCGCTTTCCCTTCGTCTGAAATGAACAATCCCTCAGCCTACGAGGGGTTTTGTTGCGTTTTTTTATTTCAGGTTCATGGCTACGGTTTCTTACCGGCTAGCAAGTCCAGAATGGTCTGATGCTCGTGGTTGGCGCTGGTTTTGAGGTCGAATTCCACGCCGGAGTTTTTCACTCTGTTGCTGCGGAGGGTGGCCAGATGTTCGATCACATTGCGGAAGGTCCACTGCCGCTCTTTGCCTTGCCCATCTTTGTCGAAGAGGGGCTGGAGCCGCTGTCGGGCGTGCCACTGGAGATAATACGCCAGCAGGCAGATGAACACATGGGCTCGGATCCGCTCGTCCTTTTTATGATACACGGGTTGGACTTCTAACTGCACGGTCTTCAAATTGCGGAAGGCTTGCTCGACAAAGCTGAGCCTTTTGTAGGAGGCCACCACCTGGGCCTTGGCCATCTGCTCGGGTGGCACATCGGATGACACCACATAACAGCCGTCGAAACGTTCTTCGGCGGCGATCTTCTCCTGATCGAACTGCCACTCCAGTTTGCCTTCTTTGACCGACCAGTGGATGAATTTGCCCATTTTGTAACGTTGCAGCACCCGGCCCACCCGTGCGCCAATCTTTTCGGCCGGAGCGATCTTATTCTTGGTCGGCTTGCGGGCCTGCTTGGGATCGGGCTCTTGGTGGCCGCCCTTTTTTCTCGGGGCGGCGATCGCCTCCAATTTGAGCCGGGTCACTTCCAAGAGTTCCTTACGCGTCCGGGTTTCCCGTTTGGCCGTCTCCGGATTACGGCACAGGCAATAGTGTTCCGCTTCGCGGAAATCACTGAAGTCGGAGGCGGTTTGCTTCACACTTAACCAGGAGGGGGTGGCGAGATCTCCGTTGCGAGCGTGAGGCGAGAGCGGGCTCGGTGGGGCGTTGTCGCGCAGGCAACCGGGGCCGCCAAGATGGAGGGAGGCTGGTGAAACGAGGTTTTCAGGCGGGGCCAGCTTGGTTATAGAGGGTTCATGCAAAACATCTTCAAAACCTCACTGACCCCGCAGCAGTATGCCGATCGGAAGTATCATAAGCAAGTCAAGGCGCCGGAAAACTGCCTGAACTGCGGGCGGGCGCACAGTCTGGAGGCGTTGGCGTATTACCACCGGTATGTCAGTTGGCTGACGGGCGTGCTGATGATTTGGGTGCGGCGGTTCCTGTGCCGGCACTGCCGAGTGAGCGTGAGTTGCCTGCCGGACTTCGCCCAGCCGTATCGGGCGGTCAATAGCGAGACCATTGCGGCCGGTTTCAGCGGCCAGACCCGGACCCGGGAACAGAACCGGGCCGTCGAGCATTGGGGCACGGCCATCGCGGTTTACTGGCGCCGGTATCAAGGGCATCTGCCGGCGCTCTTGTGCATCGTGGGCAACGCGTTCGGGGCGCTGCCGCTTCAACCCACGGCCCGGGAGTTTTGGAACGTCCTGCTGGCGCGCTGCGGGGATCTGGCCGGCGCCACCCGAGAGTTGGTCCAGCAATATCACACCTGTTTGTTCGGGACTTACCGCTGCCATCAGCGGCGACCGCTTCGGGCTGCATGAGAGCCGCCCGGGAGTCGGGCGCCGGTTAACCCCCACACACCCTTGCTATTCCAAGTGCGTGAGACCGGCCCCAGACTCGCGAGCGTATGAATCAACCAAGCGATTCCGAAGCATCGGCCCTGGCCCGGCACGCCGCCGCGAGCTGGATACAGGAAGCCATTGCGCAGAACTTCACGTTGGCCCGGGCCACCACCCTGGCCAGCGAACGGCCCTGGGGCGGCAAGCTCTACGGCGCCTCCACTCTGGAGGGCTGGTATTACTTGTGGCGCAACCAGGGGTTCGAGGCCCTGCACCGACAACCCCGCAAAGACAAAGGCGCGCGCAAGGCGCTCAGCCCGGAAGCCTGCCAGGCCCTGGTGGAGTGGCGCCAAAAATATCGGGACCTGACGGTCAAGTGCATCGTGCGCCAGTTGCTCGACAACGGCACGCTCCAGTTGGGCACCTTCAGCCTGCCCTCGGTTTACCGCGTCTTGGCGGCCCACCACCTGGACGCTCGTTCCCTCAAGGCCAATCCACCGGCCGGACTGAGCGGCCCGACCAAGGCCTTCGAGTGTGCCCTGGCCAACCAACTGTGGATGACCGACATGATGTTCGGACCCACGCTCAAGCTGGCCGACGGCCAGGTCATCCATACCCGGCTCTTCTCGCTCCTGGACGACTGCTCGCGCCTGGTCCCCCACGCCCAGTACTACGAGTCGGAGAAGCTCTGCTGGTTCCTGGACTGCTTCCGGCAAGGCCTGGCCCGGCGCGGCTTCCCCGAAAAGCTCTACACCGACCAGGGCAAAATCTTCACCAGCTACCACCTGCAGATCGTCTGCGCCAACCTCGGCGTGCGCCTCTGCCACG
>CAVQND010000035.1:0-89518 GCA_963713735.1 uncultured bacterium | reverse complement strand
GCGCATTGTCGCCTTTGCTCCGAGCCTCGGGGCTGTCGGAAGGGGCGGTCGGCCTTGGCTGGACGGCGCGAATGGGCCAAACTTATCGACTTCAGGACGCTACACAACCCTCTCACCGCCGAACTGGGCAGCCCTCGGCTTGCCGATCACTGCTACGAACGTTCTCCTGAACGCCACTGACTCCTTCCCCAGCCAGCAGCGGTTTCATCGCCTCCTCTTGTTTCCTTGAGATGCTCCGAGTGAGGGAATTCCAGGCATTCCTCGGGCAAAGCGAGGCGGCGGGGGCCTCCCGGTGATTGTGCCCCAGGGGCCCGCCAAGGCGGTCGGCTGGGAGATGAGCCTGCAGCCGGTGGGCGCGGCTAATTTGGAAGCGGGCTTGGCAGAAATCTTCTTAGAGTGGCGAAGTGCTCGCGGCGAGCCACCGGCCCACGGACCGGGCGGCTTGTCCAGCCGGTTCAACGCCAGGTCGAGAATACGAGGCACGTTCGGGTTGACTTTAGGGCGGCATAAGTGTCTAATTTCTTTGAGGCGAAGGGCGAAAACTGGCCCCCGCATCCGCGTGAATGAGCACCGGAAGGCTTTCGAGGTTCGAGCTTACTCCTCGGCCAAATGAATGTTATGAGCATCACTGTCCAACTGGATTTGTCCGAGTCGGTGGCCGCCGAGGCCAAGGCACAAGGTCTGCTCGATCGACAAAAACTGACCCAGTTGGTTGAGCGGGAAGTCCAACTCGACAAGCCGATGCGCGAGTTCCGCGAGATGGTCGTACAGATGCGAGCGTATCCCGACGAACCGATGACCACGGAACGAAATCCAAGCGGAGTCAAGGAAGTCCGCGCCGAGCGCCGCGCCCGTCGTGAGAGCAACGGCTGACACCAACGTGCTGGTTTCGGGCTTGCTGTGGGCCGGGCCGCCTGCGAGTTTTCTTCATGCCGCATCCCAGCGACTCTTCCACATTATTACCAGCGAGGAGATGCTGGCCGAGTTGGCGGACGTTCTATCCCGTCCTGAGCTTGCTTCGCGCTTACGAGTTCGCGGGGGCGCTGGCGAGTGATGGCCAAACAGCGGGTGCTTGCCACGCTCGTCACGCCGGCGGAAATTCGGCCACCGGCCGACTTGCGCGATTTGAAGACCTTCCTGTCTCCGTTGTGCGGTTGGTGGCCAAGCCCAGCCGATCGTCACGGAGACAAGGACCTGCTTACGCTCAAAGAATTCCAAGGGATCGCGATCGCTACGCCAAGGGTTTTTCTCGGGACCATTGGCCTGGAGCCATTCGTGCGCCGCCATCGCCAGCGAGGTGCCGTTCACCTTGGGAAAGCCCCCGAACTTTGACCCTTTGGTGCGGCGAATCAACTTGTCCTTGACCTGGACTCTGCCAAATAACTCCGGGATTGCCAGTTTAGCTCAGCGGCATAGAGGCGGTTTGGGAAACCGCATTCCTTGGTTCAAATCCAAGAACTGGCTCCGTCCGCCCATGCCGATGACACAGTTATGATTCCGCTTCATCGCCCTGGCTTTCGGGCCGGGGACAATCCTGGCCTGCTCGTTGAGCAACACCGGGAGCCGGAGCCTGCGGCGGCTGGAAGAGGCCTATACGGAGGCCAGCGGCGGGGTCGGGCGGTGTGGCTTCCCTCGGCCCGCGCCGGCATTGGATGGGCGTTGCGGGCTTCGCTGGAAGGCCCTGCCAAAGCGATGGTCCGGCCTTCGCTTGCACGGTTGTCCACGAGGCCATGGTCGCTCGGGCGGAGAACTGCGCCTGCTGGATACCGGGGCTGGCAGCTTCCTGATGGAACCTCAGGTGGTCTCGGGGTTGGAGAGCGGACGCCACGCCCGGCGGTTCCCGAGGTCTATGGACACACCTACGACCTTGGGGAGCTGGAGCGCAACGCCGTCACGACTCCGGCGGTGCGCATTGTTGATATGGCCATGTCAGTGCCCTGCCCGGCTCTGTTCCAGAGATCGCGCTCTATGATTTTCGGGTCATCAGCTTCGGCAACGGCAAGAGCATGTATGCCGGGTGGGGCGGCATCGGGTTCGCGCACGAGCGCGCGCTGGCCGAGGCGGTCCGCAGGTTGCGCGACCTGTCGCTGGCCCAAGGCCATTCCAAACTGCTCTGGCAGCGCGCCCTGGGGATAGGCCTGCGGACGGCGGCCCATTATCCTTGGGTCTATGGGCTGAGCGGAGGCTCTGGTATCGGGCCGGCCCCGCTCGGGCGGGCCGGGCGGTGGTTGCGCCGAAACCGTTGGCCGGAGCCGGCCCCACCGACGGGTGCCGGGCGCCGCTCAAATCCCCGGGGCGTGGTTCGACGACCGCACCTGCGCTCCCGAATGGCATTTGCCCTCGACGCACCTGGACCGCGGCCTGGCCTTGTGGAACCTCCAGCAGGCGCAGGGCTTTCACACGGCCCGTCTGGCCCGGCGCGCCGCTACCATGAAGACCTGAGGGCGTCGAAGGCATCCTCCGCCGGAGCCCCGTCCAGCGCCCTGAGCCACTACACCGTCCGCCTCGATGCTGCCATTCGGAACACCGTCAAAGAGCGCCTGTGGCAAAGGGGGTTTACACCATATCGCTTTGGACTTTTCCCGAACATTTGGACCGGGAGCGGTTCCCCAACACCTTCCGCCTCAGCTCGGGCTCATCAACCTGCCTTTGTCCCCTTGGATGTCCACGGACCATGTTGACCGGGTTTGTGAACGGTTGGGCCGCGCCGTCCGGGAAACCGTTGAAAAGGGCAGCTTCCACGGCTGATTCAAGATGCTGTAGGAGACGACGTAAGGAGGCTCTGATTGGGGTTCAAAACAAATAGCGAGCCTCCTCACGTCGGCTCCTACAGTTCCAGGGCGATTTTGAATCAGCCCTGTGGGGAGCTTCAGGCAGGCCCATTTTCGGCTTGCTTTTCCGGCTGTGAGGCTGGACGCTCAAGCGAGAGTGGTTTGTTGCGCATGGCGAGTGAAGTTTCAGAGCCTATCCGGACAACCCGGAAGCGGCCGGCGTCGCCGCCGCAAGGACGGGAGCTGACGCTGCTGTCGGTGGTGATTCCCGCTCGCAATGAGGAGGGCTGCATTTGCTCGACGGTGGAGCACCTGCACCTGGAGTTGAGATTGCAGGGCATTCCCCATGAAATAGTCGTGGTGGACGATGGGAGCACTGACCGGACCTGGGAGTTGCTGCATGGGCCTTAAGGCCGGGACCCAGGAGGTGAAGCCGGTCAAAAACGAAGGGTTGCACGGCTTTGGGCGGGCGGTGATCTGTGGTCTGGACCACATGAACGGTGACGCGGTGGTCGTGATGATGGCGGACGAATCGGATGACTGCCGGGACGTGGTCCGCTACTGGCGGGAGTTGAACCGGGGCTGGGACTGCGTGTTCGGCAGCCGGTTTACCAAAGGCGGGGGGGTGATCGACTATCCCAAGGTCAAGCTGGTGGTGAACCGCCTGGCCAATTTCTTCCTCAAAACCCTCTTTGCCATCCGGCTCAATGATACTACCAACGCCTTTAAGGCCTATCGGCGCGAGGTGATCGAGGGGTGTTGTCCGCTGATTTCACCGCACTTCAATTTGACGGTCGAACTGCCGCTCAAGGCCATCGTGCGGGGTTACTCCTGGACTGTTATCCCGATCACCTGGCGCAATCGCCGCGTCGGGGAGGCGAAACTCGGAATTCGCGAGATGGGCAGCCGCTATCTGTTTATTCTGCTTGTACGTCTGGCTGGAAAAGTACTTCAGTTGCGGCGACTACAAGAAGAAGAATCCCTGAGTCAATTCGGCCGGACTTGTCCCTTGACACCCTCGTGCCCTGCCGCCACCCTCGGCCCATGATGGGCGAGACCCAAACCAATGCTCGAGGGCGCGCGGCGCGAGGTTCATCCGGCGATGACGGGTGGTGCCAAAACCGGGATTCCTCGGGCAATGGTGATCTGATCTTCCTGGTGGTGCTTTTATCCATAGGTTTGGCAGCGCTCCAATTATCTATGGCGGCCAGCGGCCATGGCCTGATGCGAGTTCAGCACTTGTCCACCGCCGTGGAGTATGCCCGAGGGCACATTGACCTGATGCGGCCCGTGATCCCCGGCTTCAATGCCAACGGGACCCCGACGCCGCTGGAGTTTCCGATATGGCAGGGAATCAGCGCCGCCCTGATGAAACTGTTCGGTGTCTGGTATGGCTGGGGCAACGTGGTTTCCATGGGGTTTCTGTTCAGTTCCATGTGGGCCCTGTTCGATTTGACTCGCCGGCTGTTTTCAACGCGCGCGGCCTGGTGGACCCTCTGGTTTTCGTTGACCCAACCCATAAATATCCTCATCGCGGGGGAAGCGGGCGGGGATGGGACCGCCTGGGCCTTCGCCGTCTGGTTCGTTTATTGCGCCTTCCGCATGATGGCCGGCGGCGGTTGGCGCTGGTGGCCGGCGGCGGTGCTCGCCGGATGCCTGAGCGCCACCACCAAGGCCCCTTTTTTTATGACGGCAGGCCTGACCGCATTTCTGTGGCTGCTCCAGGGTTATCGGCGATCGCGGGCGGCTTGGATAGAGTTGGCCGCGGCGGGGGCGGTGAGCTGCGCGGCGTTCCTGGCGTGGAGCGCCTACTCGCACCGGGTCTATCCCGAGGCTGAGTTCCCGCTGATGAACCTGAATGTGTTCGCGCCAGGAGGGGCAAAGCAGTGGTTCTTCGGAGACTTGGCCTATCGGCTCAAGCCCTCCACTTGGATTTACGGGGGCTGGCATGTGCTCACTCACGTGGTCGGGAATTTCACGTGGGTCTTCCTCCTGCTGGCGGCGATACGGTTGCGCCGGATGTTGCCGATCTGGTCTTGGCTGTTGGCGGCAGGCTGCGCGACGCTGGTGTTCACCCCCATAATTATGTATCGGGGCCATCTGCATTACTTCTTCATTTTCTCGCCCGCCGTGGCCCTGCTTTGCGCGCGGGCGGTGGAAGAGGCCGAACCGCATCTGTGGCGAGCCCTGCGGGCAGGGCCGGTCTGGCGTTGTTCGCTGGTGCTCGCGGCCACCGTCTTCGGACTGGCGGAGTGCGCGCAGGTCCTGCACTTCAGCAATTATTTCGACACCTACGAAAACGACGTGGCGCAGACCCTGAAGCAGCACACGGCGCCGACCGACAAACTGATCGTATGGGGCCAGGTCTGGGGCGAGCCATTCATGCGCGCTGAACGGCAAGGCCTGACGGGCGGCTTCACGCTTCGGGACACAGGCTGGCTCAACGATGCCCGCACGCTGGCCCGCTTGAAGGAACTGGGTTACACCAAGCTGGTGCTGGTCAATCCTTCGCCCCTGACGGTCGCGCTGACGGCGGTGACCGGCTCGCACCTAAGCCAGACACTGGACCTGCCTCAGTTCCTGCCGGCGGCAGCAACGAATTGGCCGGTGGCATTCAATTCGACGTTGGTGTTAATTGTCGAAATCCCCAAATGAGGGATCGGCGGGCTGTTCCTGCGGAATACGCCTTGATTCTTCGGAGTGCCCTTTGATACTGTTGCGGCATGAAGTCAGGCAGATCTCTTCGAGGCTTCGTGGGCAGGCTGGCGTTGGCCTGCCTTCTTAGCGGGAGGCTTTGGGTCCACGCGCACACCAATCTTGCGGGCGCCTATGCGGAGATTGGCTTTGACCCCTCTTTTCCGGGCAATGTCCCGGTCGTTTTTATCAGCGATGTCCACATGAACCTGATGGCCGACCCGAGCAGCGGCATTGTTCTGACTACGAATCTGAACCCCCAACTTCTGGGCGTGGTCAATGCGATGAACCCGCCGCCGGCGAAGATTATCTTTGGAGGAGATGCCAGCACGAGTTTGTCTCAGGTTCCAGGCCATGCCTTTTTTGATGAACCGGTGATCGTCGCGTATGCCACCAATGAGATGGCTTTATTCTTGTCCGCGCTGGCGTCGTTCACCAATGTGGCCTTTACGAACATCGTCTGGGTGCCGGGCAAGCACGACCAGGGCCCTTATGAGGTCCCGGAGGCGAACCTGTGGCAGCACATGTTTCCGATGATGCCGCCTTATCAGACCTTCGACCTGGCCGGGGTCCGTTTTTTTCTTTTGAACTCGGGCAACTACGGCGAACCGAGCGACCTGATGCGGGCCTGGCTGACCCAGCAGTTGGCGGCCACCGCCCCCACGCAAACGGTGGCCGTGGTCGAGCATTTTCCGCCCTTCAACAACGCCGTGTGTTACCGCGGCATGGGGGCGATGCTTCGGGGGCTGTTAGCCAACTGGCCGTCGCGTTGGTGGGTGCTCTGCGGCCACGTCCATTGCGAGTGGGAAGAGGTGTACGACGTTGGCCTGAGCAACGTCGCGTCTCTCACGGTGGGCACCGCCAATACCAACATGGTCGGCGGCTCCACGCACAGCGGCGGTTTCGAGATCCTCTGCTTGAGCAATGGTGTCGCCGGGGCCATTTATTATCATTATGACACGGCCACCTTCGACGTGATTTATGGCCAGGATTCGTTTCCCTGGGGGGAACAAGGGTCCAGTTGGCAAAACCCATACCATTTCGTGCCCGCCTTCACGGACGTTCAAGGGGCTGCTTTGGCGGCGTCTCAAGACGACCGGGCAGCCCCCGGAGGTGCTGCAGGTAGAGATCTCTGGTAATGCGGGTGACCCGGACTGCATTGACTGGTACGCCTATCAGACCGAAATCCTGTGGCAGTTGCCGCTCGCCCGGCACGCCAACCAGGCGACCCATTTCCTGCTCTTGGTCTCGTATCTCGATCCGAGGTCTCAGGTCCAGTTCAGCGCCGACGGCACGAACTGGACGGACGTTGCGTATCCCCCGTTTACCAGCGACACGTTTGCGATCGGGATTCCACCGGACATCGCCCAATGCGCAACGGCCTACGCTCGTTTCCTTGCCCCGCCCGGTTCCTGCGTCAACATTGGCGGGTGGGGACTCAGCACGACCAACGGCCCGCCGCTCATCACGTTTCCGCAGCTTGCCCCGGTTGCCGATCAGCAAGCGGTGGCCGGCCAGGCCTGACGATCACCAACCTGGCCATCGATCCTTATTCGCCCCCGGATTGGCTTCAGTTCACCTTGCTGAGCGGGGCCGAGGGCGCGACCCTCGATGCGAACAGCGGGACTTTTACATGGCGCCCTGCCTTCGCCGACGCGGCACAACCGGTCCCCTTCACCTTGAAGGTGGCCGATAACGGCACACCCGAGATGAGCGCGACCCAGCAGTTCCAGGTCCAGGTCCGGCTGCCGCCGGCGCCCACGTTTGGCCCGCCAGTCTGGCAAAACGGCTGGCCGGCGATGGTGGTTCGCGGCGCTCAGGGCCTCAACTACACGGTTTGGGCCTCTACCAATCTGGACGATTGGACCGTACTCTATGCCACCAATCCCGTGGCGATGCCCTTCCAGATTATTGATGCGCAGGCCGGCCGGCTGCCAAATCGGTTCTATCGCGTCGGATTTGGTCCGTAGCTGCAAGGCGGCGCCTGCTCCAGGGTGAATCCATGAACGTCCTGTTTGTCTATTCGAGCCGTAGCTGCAGGTCGCCCCGAATTCCGCTGGAATCGCTCCAGGACATTCATCTGGGCATCTCCTACATTTCGGCGGTCTTGAGGGCCCGGGGACATTCGATCCGCAGCGTGGTCCTTTCGAGTGAATGGGCGCGCAAGAGCGCGGAGATGCTGGGCGCCGTGGTGCGTGAATTCGGTCCCCGGCTCGTCTGTTTTACTTCGGTTTCATCGCAATACGGGTTTATTGACCGGCTTGCCCGGGGGATCAAGGCGCGCTGGCCGGAGACGTTCCTCCTGGTTGGCGGGGCTTGCGTGTCGCTCGGTCCGCAGGCGGCCATCGGCGACTCTTTCGATGGGCTCTGCGTTGGGGAAGGGGAGTATCCTGCAGCGGAGTTGGCGGAGGCGCTCGAGGCCGGCCGGCCTCCGCTGGGGATTGCCAATCTCTGGATCAAGACCCCGGCCGGTTCGGTGGAGGCCAACCCGACCCGCCCGTTTCTGCCCGAGCTGGACCAGTTGCCTTTTCCGGATCGCCAGATGTGGGAGCCTTGGATTCAACCGAGCGGCAAGGCGCGGCAGACCCTCCTGGTTTCGCGCGGATGCCCCTTTCGATGCGCTTATTGCAGCAATCATGCCCTGTGCAAACTGGCAGACGGCCGTTACGTTCGCTTTCGCTCCCCCGCCAACATCGTGGCCGAGGTTGCCCACCTGCGCCGAGCTTATCCCGAGGTGCGTGAGGTTTATCTGCAATCAGAGACGATTGCCCTGGACCTGGATTGGGTGAGTGAACTCGGAGACCAACTCGCCGAGTTCAACCGGTCGCTGCCGGAGCCGTTGCGCTTCGAATGCAACTTGCGGGTGACGCGCTCTTGCCTGGACGAGCGGTTTTTCAGCGCTCTGGCCAGAGCCAATGTCCGCACCATCGAGATCGGCTTGGAATCAGGCAGCGAACGGGTGCGCCAGGAAATCCTCCGCCGGACCTACACCAACCAGGAGTTCCTCGCCGCGGTGGACCTGGCCCGCCGGCACGCAATGCGGGTGAATGTTTACAACATGGTCGGGCTTCCCACCGAGACCCCGGCGGAGCACCTTGAGACCGTGGAGCTGAACCGGCGCGTGTGTCCCGACCGGTGCAACACGAGCATTTTTTATCCCTACCCGGGCACCGATCTCTACACGCTATGCGAGAGCCAAGGTTTGCTGAGTCATCACGTGGCCACCACCTGGGAGCGGTCTCTGGCGACGCTGGACCTGCCCACTTTCCCCCGCGCCGAAATCCAGCGCGCCTATGACTGGTTTGATTTCCGCGTTTACCGGGGCCGGAGATCGTTTCTGTTTCGGCTGCGAAAAGTCATCAGCCGCAAGATGCACTCGCGCGGGTGGCTCAGCACCCTGTTCAACCGGTTGCTCCCGCTCTGGCATCGGCTGCGCGAACGGTATGGCCGGGCGGCCGCCCCTTGAAACCATGCCGGCCCGGCTGCCCGCTTCCCGACGGTGTGTGGCTCTGCCAAGGTCAGGTCCGTACCCAGTTCATGAAGGGTGAGGATCGCACGGCCTTGAGCCAGGCCCTCGGCCAGGGAATCCCCCGCGCTGCCCGCTGTGCCGCGCCAAGGCCGCGCAGGAGGGCGCGCCGGGCAGGGTTCTTGGCCAGGTAGAGATGGGGTTCGGCCATGACCTCTGCGCCGAAAGAGGTTTTGAATTGGGTAATCGGGTATTGCGAGGAATCTTTGTCGAGGACGCAACCGCCGAAGTCATAGGCCCGGTATCCTTGGGCTTTGTAGTAGAGCAGTTCATGCCAGTGCAACAGCCGGTTGCAGGGACCGACCACGCCATGAAAACGCTCATCGTTGCGGTTGGCGCTGCCGCTCAGGATTAACCGGGCGCGTTGCGGGGGCCCCGCAAGACCTGGTGAACCACCACGGGCAGGCCCTGCCATTTGCAGAGGAAAACATCGTGATCGGGCAGCAGCCCCTGCCACTGGCGCGGGTCAATTTGAGGGCGATATTGCAGGCGGCCAATTGATTCGTTCAGGAGCGCCCGCGCCGCCTCGGTCTCTTGGTTTCGCAGGAGAGCGCATTGCAGCTTCTGGGCCTTGCGGATTTCATAGCGGCACGACTTGGGTTCGAGGTTTTGCCAGAGCGCCTCCTGGCTGCGGCCCAGATCGATAATCGGCGTATAGAAGGGCCGCGCGCGGAAGGTCCACCGGCGGAACTTCACGGCCAAAGACTCCGGACACTGCCACAGCACCACGACCGGGGTTTGGCCCAGCAGCGGGAGGGCCTCCTCAACGCTCTGCGGCCACCAGGCCTGGACTGCCTCGAGCCAAAGATACCTGCTTTTCTGGGTCAACATCGTTTTTATTGAGGCGGAGCTTCAAAATCAGGTTTTCTTGATTCGGCACCAGTAATAGAGCCACCAATCCCGGTCGCGAGCAATCTCGTTCCGGCCAGCAAGCTCAGCGCCCGTGACATGCGAAAAGACGCGGACGTCCTCAAAGTCCCCCTCCAACTGGGAGATTTGAGCCAGGGGCCTGATGTAATAGGTCAGGAGCCGGCGGCGATGGGCGCCGTCATTCAAGACGAACCAGGGCGAATCCCTGACGGCAGCCGCCCGCACGCCGCGGTTGAAGACAAAGCGCAAGACCAATCGCTTGGCGTTCTGAAGCGCCCGCCTTGGGTCCAGGCTGACCATCCGCCGGAGCTCGAACAGATTGGCGGCCCAGTTGAGATTATGGCTGGAAAAGCAGAAATCGGCGCCCGGCTTTCCCACCCGCCAAACCTCTTTCAGAATCTTCAACCGATCCTCGTGCCCCACATAATCGATGCCATTATAGCTGAACAGGATGAAATCGAACGAGTCGGTCGCGAACATCCCCATGGCCGCGGCGTCGCAGACCGCGAACGAGATGTGGGCGGGATAGCCGGCAAACCTTTGCCGGCATTCCCGGATCATGCCCGGGGAGTAATCAACCCCGATGTATTCGCGCACGCATTTCGCGAAATGGAGCGTGGTCCGCCCTCCCCCGACCCCGACATCCAGCATCCTCGCCCCAGGCAGCCTGGGGGCCAGCAGGCGGAGGATGGTCTGTTCGGCCAGCTGCAGATCGAGACAGGCCGGCATAGCAGGCCGCCAGCTCGGGCAGATTAAACGTCTCCTGGTTGTGCATCGCCTTTGGTCCCACCCTTCAGTTTCCAGCACAGGCGCAGGATTGCCCGGTAGAGGGGCATGGCTCGGGAGCGCAGGCGGGAGAGGAGGCGGTACTTGGATTTGAAAATCATGAGGGTGGAAGACTCAGCGCCGCCGAACCTCCGTTTGAAATCCATGGTGCCGGCCAGGTTGTAGGACTTCATGCCGCGGGCCTTCCAGTAGCGCATGGCATACCACTGGAGCAACTCGTTGGGGTGCAGATGCTGGTATTGCCGCCAACTGGCGCCGGCCCAATAGAAGGCGGCCGGCTCCAGGCCGATATAAACGCCGGTGGCGATGCACTGCCCCCCCGGGGCCCGCGCCCGGAGCAGGAGCAGGCTGCCCGTGGGCTCGAGGTGCTTGATCAACGCGCGCACGCGTTGGGCGCCGAAGTGGGGGACCATTCCCTGCTTGGCAAACACGTCCTTGAATTGCGCGGCAAACTTGTCGGCAAAGGCTTGGTCATGGGCCTCCTCGATCCGCACGCCGTGCTTTTCCGCGCGCCGGATGTCCCGGCGGCGGTAGCTGTTCATATTGTCGAACAGGGTTTCCTCGCTCAAGGTGAGGTCGTTGATGATGGTGGCGTGGACCTCGTGACCGAAGCCCAGGCCCTGGATGTCCGGCAACGAGACATGCGAATCAGTGACCTCGACGTGGATGCACGCCAGGTCCTTGAAGGCATAATCGGAGAGCGCCTCGATGGCCAGGCGCCGCGGCACGTCCGGGCGCAGGTTGAACCCCATGTAAGGGGTGGACCAACCTCGAAACGGGCTGCCCAATATTTTGAAACCGAACTTCCGGACGATGAGCCCGCTAAAATATCCCAGGACTTCATCCCCGGCCTTGAGCGCAGCGATCATCGGCTCCCCGCCCTGGTCCTCCGCCAGGAAGGAGAGGTAGGCCGGGCTTTGGTGAGGGATTCGATCCGGCAAGGCGGCCAGGGCCTTTGCCCACTGGGCAGCGTTGAATCTGACACGTTCAAACCTGGCCATTCACCTCTCCCCTGGCTCCCGGCCGGCGGCAGCGTCATTGGGTCTTTTCATTCCGGCCTTTGTACAAGAGGCGGTGGCACTTTACAACCCGGAAAAGAAAAGGGTTGCGTTGCAGGCCGGATTTGGTGCTATTCTGGGAAATGGCAAATGCGAAGAACGTATGATGCGGCCGGTCCGCTATAATCTCCCAAGGTTATGACCAGCTCCTCTAGTTTATTGCGGTCGTTGCTCGTCTATGGGATTTGCCTGCCGCTGGCGGTATTCCTGGGCTACATGATAACCACCCCGCTGGACGGCAGGCACCTTTGCCGCCGTCATGATGGTCTTGTTCGTGCTGATGATCCCACTGGTCCTCCGCTGGCATCATGCGTGGCTCATCGCCTCCTGGAACATGACCGCCGTGATCTTTTTCCTGCCGGGCAACCCCCAATTGTGGATGGGCATGGCCGCCCTCAGTTTGCTGATGTCCATCCTTCAGCACACGCTGAACCGGGACCAGAGATTTCTCTGGGTGCCTTCGATTACTTTATCCTTGATTTTTCTGGCGGTGGTCGTGGTGGTCACGGCGCGGATGACCGGCGGCTTTGGCCTCCGGGCCTTTGGCAGCGAAGTCCATGGAGGCAGGCGCTACTTCGCGCTGGTGGCCGCGATCGTCGGCTACTTCGCCCTGACTGGCCGGCGCATTCCTCCGGAACGGGCCGTCCTCTACGTTTCGCTTTTCTTTCTCGGCTATACGACGCTGGCCATCGGCAACCTGGCCGGGTTGATCAGCCCGGCGTTCAATTTCCTGTTCCTCCTTTTTCCGGTGGAAGACCTCTCCGCGCTGAGGAATGACACGGTCGGCGCCACCCGGCCTGATCATGCGCTCGGGTGGACTGAATATGTTGGGAATGGGCGTCTTCTGCGCCATGCTGGCCCGCTACAATCTTCGAGGCGTCTTCGACCTGCACCGACCGCTCCGCTTGCTGCTCTTTGTGGCCTTCGTCTTCGTTGGCGCGTTGGGCGGATTCCGCTCCATGATGGTGCAGTTGTTGCTTATGGGCGCCGCTCTGTTCTGGCTGGAGGGCCTGTATCGGACCAGGGCGCTCCCGGTCGCGCTGACCTTGGCCGTTCTGGGCGGGGCTGCGCTGGTGAGTTTTGCCCCGCAGTTGCCCCGCTCGGTCCAGCGCTCGCTGGCCTTCCTGCCGATCGACATCGATCCGGCCGTCAAATTGGACGCGCAATTCTCGACCGAATGGCGGCATCAGAATGTGGCAGGAGGTCCTGCCGGACGTCCCGCACTACCTTATCCTGGGCAAGGGCTACAGCTTCGACCCCAAGGATGTGGACATCGCCCGAGTCAGCATCCAAGCCGCTGCCAGCCGCCGAAACCTGCGAAGTGGTGGGCGACTACCACAACGGCCCGCTGTCCGTCATTCATCCCCTTTGGGATTTTCGGGACGATCGCCTTTTGCTGGTTCCTTGCGGCCGCCGGGCGCGTGTTCTTTCGAATTACAAATATGGGGATGCGGCCCTCAAGAACATCAACACGTTCCTGTTTGCCTTTTTCATCGCCAAGTTCATCTTCTTCATGACCATCTTTGGCTCGCTTTACGTGGACCTGGCGGCCTTCGCCGGCCTGGCCGGCTTGAGCATCAGCCTCAACGGGGGCGTCGCCCAACGACAGGCCGAGGCGCCCGAACCTATCCCGGTCATCAACCGGTTCCGCCTGTCTCCGGGCCTGCGCAGACCGGTGGGCATTTGACCACCGCCATCCGGTAGGCGGTCAGGAAGTTGCGGGCCATGCGGGCGGCAGAGAGATAATCGCGGCTTTGGGCCAGGGCGGCGGCCTCCACCTGCCCGCGGCTGAACAACGGATGCTCGCGCCGCCGTCCTGAGCGCCGCCACGAACCCCTCGATATCGCCCGGCGGAAACAGCAACCCATTTTTGCCGGCAAAGACATAGTCCGGCACGCCGCCGGTGCTCGAGGCCACCACCGGCACACCCGCCACCACGCATTCCTTCACGGCGTTGGGGCTGACATCCGCCCGCGTGGGCAGGAGCATGAGCGTCGCCGTTTCCAGTTCCCGGGCCACTTCGTGCGGCAGGATATGCTGCTTGAACTCCACGCGTTCCCAGAGTGCCGCAGAAACCATCGGCCTGACGGTCGCCAGGTAATCCGGATTGGGCCCGCTGATGACCTCCAGCGTAAAGGCCATTTCCTGCCTGAGCCGATCCAGCGCCTGGAACAACAAATCGGTGCCTTTGCGAAAGCCGAGCGTCCCGATGCGAGATAAACCGAATCGGCTGAAGCTGGGGCCGGCGGCGGACCTGGAAAAAGACCTGGTTGGGAGTGTGTTCCGCCTGCTGGATGCGAATGCGGGGATACCGGGCCTTGAGATAGCCCACGGCATAGTTGGATTCGGTGGTCACGACCGGGGCGCGGCGCAGGCAGAGCGGTTCCAACCGCTCGATGAACCGATCGTAGCGCGCCATCGGCACCCGCTCGCGGTACCACCCGAAAAGCCCCTGCACCGTCATCACATAGGGCCGGCCCAGCCGATGGGCCACCAGGGGCGCGCCTTTCTCCATTCCCCAGGCATGGACCAGGTCCGGCTCAATCCGGCGGCAGACCCGGCGGATGAGCAGCGTGTCCGCCCAGAACAGCGAGCCGACCCGCAGCCACGGAGGGGCCTTCAACACATGAAAGACCGTCCCGTTCCGCTCGAATTCAAAGGCCCGCTCCAGCTCGCGGCGCAGGAGAATCACATGCACCCGGAGCGCAGGGTCCTTCTCGAATTCGGAAAGCAGCCCCATCTGCCACGTGGCCGGATGCCGCCGCGGCGAGCCGCGCAAAGCCTCGGGCACGTCCGCCAGCCACTCGACCGGAAAGTCGGAAATCCAAGCTACCGTTAACGGTTTGTCAGCCACTTCAAGCGCCCGAACCTAGTGTGGCGAGCCTGGAATGGCGATACATTTGTTGCGCCCGCCGTGACCCGCGGGGCTCTTCGGGTCTTGACATCACCCGCATCCGGAGGGACGTTACTCGGCAGCCGTTATCGTTGGTCCGAGGCAGGCTGCGGCTCGCGGGTCCCCTCGAGCTTTTCGACGGGGGAATCGTGCTCGGGGCTTCTGAGAAAATGCTGGTCAAGCCTTGACAAGCCTTTTTCCACGAACGCTCCTTGACTCGGTTGTTACGAACGTCTATATTGAAACACGATAACGATAATCCAACGCGAATGCAAGCCAAGGCCCCGCCGGAAAACGAGGACAAGCTGGACCTGCTGGCCGGCTTTATCCGCCTCCACATTCTTCACCACGCCGCCAAAGAACCCCTGGTTGGGTTCCGGATGATGGAGGAACTGGGCCGGCACGGCTACCGGCTGAGCGCGGGCACGTTGTACCCGATGCTGCACGGCTTGGAACGCCGGGGCTATCTTCGGTCCGCGTCGAAACGCGCTGGCCGTCGTTCCTGGCGCGAGTATCGCGCAACTCCCGCGGGACGGCGCGCTCTTGAAGCGGCGAAAGACAAACTGCATGAGTTGTTTCATGAGCTAATGGAGGAGTGAACGCATGAACCTGATAACACGATTCACCGCAACCGGCGCCCCTCCGGCGGCGGTGCTTGTTCGCGTGATGGTTGGCGCGGTCTTCTTCTCCGAAGGCATCCAGAAATTTCTGTTTCCGGAGGCCGACGGCGTGGGACGGTTCACGAAAATCGGCATACCCTCGCCGGAATTAATGGCGCCGTTCGTCGGCGGCGTGGAAATCGCCTGTGGGTTCCTGATTTTGCTCGGGTTATTCACACGGCTGGCCGCCATTCCGCTGTTGATCAACATCGCCGTGGCGATACTCTCCACGAAAATCCCAATTCTTTTGGGGCACGGCTTCTGGGATTTCAGTCTTCCTAAGCTCGCCCCGTACGGTTTTTGGAGCATGGCCCACGAGGGGCGCGCAGATTTTTCGATGCTCATGGGATTACTGTTTCTGCTCTTCGCCGGGGGCGGGCGCTGGGCGCTGGAGGCCAGGCTCGGCAAGCAAGAAAGCAACAAGCAGAAGCAAAGGACCAAAGACAAATGAAACTCAGTTTGGTTATCTCGACATTTCTTCTCGCTGGAGCCGTCGCCGGCTGCATGATTTCCAAACCGGAAACGATGGGGAACCTGAACAAACAACTGGATATGGCGTCATTCTATTTGCCCAACGCGGAAGCCTCGCGGGTGGTGAGCGTGACTACCAACGGCCCGGTTGCCGCTACCATTCTGGTGCAGACGCATGCCGTGGCCGAAAAGGAGACTGGACCGAAGGAAACGGTCGCGAAATTCGGGGAAGTCTATGCGTTCTCACCAACCTTCTTCGCCGTTTATCGCGACGAGCCAACGATGATCCGCTTCTGGAACCTGCAGGCAGACGACAACCATGACTTCATGTTGATCGACCCGCAGTCGCACGTCTTGATGAACGTGTTGCTGCCGCCTTTGAAAGAGACCGCGTATGTTTTCACGTTTCACCAGGAAGGGTTGTTCAACGTGATTTGCGCCATGCACCTGCCGTCCATGAACGCTCAGATTCTGGTGCTGCCGCCCAGGTCTCCCTGAGGAACGGTTTAAAGAAAAAACGTGTGGTGAAGCCGCCAGCATGAATCTCGTCCAAAGCGCGTTGCGCCGCCCGCTGACGATTATGGTGGCGGTGGTGACCGTGGCGCTCGGCTCGGTGTTGGCGCTGCGGCAGATGCCGCGCGACATCTTTCCGACCCTGGGCATTCCGACCATTTATGTGGCCCAGCCCTATGGTGGCATGGACCCGGCGCAGATGGAAGGCTACCTCACCTATTACTACGAGTATCACTTCCTCTATATCACGGGCATCGAGCACGTCGAATCCAAATCCATTCAGGGGGCCGCTTTGCTCAAGCTCCAGTTCCATCCCGGCACCGACATGTCGCAGGCGATGTCCGAGACGGTGGCATACGTGAACCGGGCCCGGGCCTTCATGCCGCCGGGCACAGTCCCGCCTTTCGTGATGCGCTTTGACGCGGGAAGCGTCCCGGTGGGCAACCTCGTGTTCTCGAGCGCGAGCCGCACGGTGGGCGAGCTGCAGGACCTGGCCCTGAACCGCGTCCGGCCCCTCTTCGCCACGCTGCCAGGCGTTTCGGCCCCGCCCCCCTTCGGCGGCAGCGCCCGGAGCATCCTGATCAATCTTAAACCGGAGCGGCTGCGCGCCTGCCAAATCTCGCCCGAGGATGTCGTGGCGGCGGTGACTGCGGCCAACCTCATCAGCCCTTCGGGCAACATGCCCATCGGCGCCGAATACCCGATGGTGCCGCTCAATGCAGTGGTCCGGAACATCCAGGACCTCGAGGGTGTGCCCCTTCGCACCGGGACGTTCCCGACCGTCTTTCTTCGCGACGTCGGCGCCGTGGTGGACGGCTCGGACATTGTCACCAGTTATGCCCTGGTCAATGGCCGGCGCACGGTTTATGTCCCTGTGACCAAGCGCTCCACCGCTTCCACCCTCTCGGTAGTCAACCTGGTCAAAGCCAACCTGCCGAAGTTCCAGGGCGTGCTGCCGGCCGACGTCAAAGTCAGCTACGAGTTTGACCAATCCCCTTACGTCACGCGCGCCATTGGGGGCCTGACGCTGGAAGGCGCGCTGGGGGCGCTTTTGACGGGCCTGATGGTGCTCCTGTTCCTGAGGGACTGGCGGAGCGCCCTGATTGTGGTCCTAAACATTCCGCTCTCGTTGATGGGCTCGGTGCTGGCCCTCTGGCTCACTGGGCAGACCATCAACATCATGACCCTGGGCGGATTGGCCCTGGCGGTCGGCATCCTGGTGGACGAGGCCACCGTGGCCATCGAGAACATCCACACGCACCTGGTCCGGGGCGATTCCCTGGGCCGCGCCGCCCTGGACGCCACCACGGAAACGGCTATGCCCCGGTTGCTGGCCATGCTCTGCATCCTGGCCATCTTCAGCCCCACCTTCTTCATGGTCGGCGCCGCCAAGGCGATGTTCCTGCCCCTGTCGCTGGCCGTCGGCTTTTCCATGGTCGCCTCCTACCTGCTTTCCAGCACGCTGGTCCCCATCCTGTCGGTCTGGGTCCTGCGCGGCCACGAAGGGACAGCCACCGGCCATGCCGCAGTCGAGGGTCGCTTCGCCCGGTTTCAACGGCGTTACTCCGCCCTAGGCCGGAGATTGGTCCGGATGCGCTGGGGGGTGGCTGGCCTTTACGTCGTCTTAGCCGCCGCGCTCATCGTATTGCTGGGCCGGCGGGCGGGCACCGAGATCTTCCCCAAGGTTGAGGCCGGGCAGATTCAACTGCGCCTGCGCGCGCCCACAGGCACGCAGATTGACGGCACCGAGGCCGTCGCCCTGCAGGCGCTGGACCTGATTAAGCAGGAGGTCGGTCCCCAATACATCGAGATTACCCTGGGCTTCCTGGGCGTGCATGGTGCGTCATATCCGATCAATTTCATTTACCTCTGGAATGGCGGCCCGGAGGAAGGCGTGCTCCAGGTGCAGTTGAAGCCCGGCACACCGGTGCGCATCGAAGACCTCAAGGAACGGCTCAGGCGAGTGTTCGCCGAAAAGATGCCCGGAGTCACTTTCTCCTTCGAGCCGAGCGATATCGTGAGCCGCGTCATGAGCCTCGGCTCATCCACCCCCATCGAAGTGGCTGTTAGCGGCCAAAACCTCGCCGCCGACCTCGCGTTCGCCGAAAAAATCAAGGGGCGCCTCCGGCAGATTCCCTCCCTGCGCGACCTGCGGTTCGGCCAGGCGCTGGACTATCCGACCGTGGACGTAAACGTGGACCGCCAGAAGGCCGGCTTGCTGGGGGTGGAGATGGCCGATGTCTCGCGCGCGCTGGTCCCCGCCACCTCTTCGAGCCGGTTTGTGGTGCCCAACTACTGGGCCGACCCGAACAGCGGCGTCGCCTACCAGATTCAAGTGCAGGTGCCCCAGGCGCGAATGAACTCGATCGAGCAGGCCCAAAACGTGCCGATCTTGAATCGCGGCGGCCAAACGCTCCTGCTCCGCAATGTCGCCACCGTCTCGCCCGGCAGCGCCGTCGGCCAATACGAACGCTACAACATGCAACGCATGGTCACCGTCACGGCCAACCTCGCCGGCGCCGACTTGGGCAGCGTCGCCAAACAAGTCAGCGCCGCCCTCCGGGAACTGGGCCAGCCGCCCCCCGGCATCAGCGTGGCAGTCCGCGGCCAGGTGGTCCCATTGCAGCAGATGCTCGATGGCTTGCGCACCGGCTTGCTGCTCGCCGTGGCGGTCATCTTCCTGCTCCTGACCGCCAACTTCCAGTCGTTGAAACTCTCCTTCCTGGTCGTCTCTACCGCGCCCGCCGTTATCGCCGGTGTGCTCTTCGCGCTCTGGCTGACAGGCACCACGCTCAATATCCAATCGTTCATGGGCGCTATCATGGCTGTGGGCGTGGCGGTGGCCAACGCCATCTTGCTGGTCACCTTCGCCGAGCGCAGCCGTATGGCCGGGGCCTCCGCCGCGGAAGCCGCTATCGAAGGGGCGCGCAGCCGCTTGCGGCCGATCCTCATGACCAGCCTGGCCATGATGGCCGGGATGTCGCCCATGGCCTTGGGGCTCGGAGAAGGCGGGCAGCAGACCGCCCCCTTGGGCCGCGCGGTCGTCGGCGGTCTGGCCTTCGCCACCGTGGCCACCCTCCTGGTCCTGCCCCCCATCTTCGCCCTCGTCCAGGCCCGCGCCCACCGCCGCTCCGCCTCCCTGGACCCGACCGATCCTCATAGCTCGACCGCTGAGACCTCATGAACCCCGCTTCGCCATTCCAATCCACGATCCATCTGAATTTACCTGATCACTTTCTCCAGGGCGCACATCTGTTCTTGGGCGCCTGCTGCATTTCGAGCGCCCCGTTTCCCCTCACCCCGGCCCTCTCCCGCGGGGAGAGGGGGAATCCTCGTCAGTCGGTTGACGCATCCGGCGTTGTGGGAATGCTCGAGAGCCGGCCCCGGCTGCCCCTCTCCCGCGGGGAGAGGGGGAATCCTCGTCAGTCGGTTGACGCATCCGGCGTTGTGGGAATCGCTCGAGAGCCGGCCCTGGCTGCCCCCTCTCCCTCGGGGAGAGGGCCGGGGTGAGGGGAAACGGGCTGCCCAACAAGACCAGTTGGCAACAACGGGCCCGCCCCCCTCTCTCCACCCGCTGCACCGCTGCAATAGCCCGATTTACTCGCAAGCTGCGTACAGTCCTCACGAAAGGAATGAACCGCGGAATACGCGAAATACGCGGAATTCCGAAGCGGGCTGGTTCTCCTTCCGCGTATTGCGCGTATTCCGCGGTTATTGCTTAGGCCGCGGCTTTGCCGCCCTGTGCCTCTTGGGGACACTCTGCGGCTGCCGCCCCTCGGGGGGTGAAGCGCCCCGGAAAGCGCCGGCGCCCGTCACCGTGAAAACCGTGACGCCGGAGCGCGGTGAGATCGCCCGCCGCATCACGCTGCCGACCTTCCGCGTCCTGGCGCTCCAGGAAGCTACGTTGTATGCCAAAGTGTCCGGCTATTTGAAGATGATCGCGGTGGACAAAGGCGATGCCGTCCAGGCCGGCCAGTTGCTGGCCGAAATCGAGGTTCCCGAACTGTTGGCCGACGAGGCCCAGTACCCGGGCGGAATCAGAGGTGGCGCGGACCAACTACGGTCGGATGGCCGAGGCGCGCCAAAAAGCCCCGGACCTGGTAGTGCCCCAAACGGTGGATGACCTGCGGGGCCAGTGGGAGGTGGCCCAGGCTAAACTCCAGAGGACCCGCACCCTGTTGCAGTATTGCCGGATAGTGGCCCCCTTTTCCGGTATGATCACTGCGCGGTTTGTGGATGCCGGCGCCTTCATTCCGGCTGCAACTACCGGCAGCACTCCCCAAACGGCGGCCATCGTCACGCTAATGGACTACAGCCGGGTGCGCGTGCAGGTGTTCGTGCCCGAGCCGGAGGTGCCGTTCATCACCAACGGCGTGCCCGCCCAAGTGACCGTCGAGGAGTTGCGCGGGCGGACCTTCCCGGGCACCGTCACTCGTTTCGCCCACGCCCTGGACCCGGCCACGAAAACCATGCTCACGGAAATCGAAATTGCCAACCCAGAGGGCGAACTGCGGCCCGGCGCTTACGCCAGCGTGCAATTGCAGGTCGAACGCAAGCAGCAGGCCCTCCTGGTGCCCGTGCAAGCCCTGGTCATCGAAAAGTCCGGCGCCTCGGTCTTTACCGTGGCCGACGCCAAAGCAAAGAAGACGCCGGTGCAAACAGGCTTCAACGACGGCGTCCACGCCGAAATCACCGGCGGCCTCAACTCCGGGCAACCCGTCATTCTGGTCGGCAAACAGGCCCTCAACGACGGTCAGCCCGTCAACCTAACCGACCATCTAAAATGAATATGCGTCTTTTATCAGTCTTGCAGATCGACTTCACCCACTCCGCCGCTATGCGAGCGGAGCGAGCAGAACAGGCGCCCCGTAGGGGCAGCAGGAAAGTAGCCCAGGGCAAGGCCCGCCGGAGCGTAGCGCAGGCGGAGCCGCCGCCCTGGGTACAGGCCACCACACTCTCTGCTCCCTTTTTTCCGGGTTCTGTTTTCCGGGCTTGAAGCCCGGAAAACAGAACCTGCAAAAAAGGGAGGTGTGCTTCTTGCGTTCGTTACCCAGGGCGGCGCTCCGCTTGCCCTGGGCTATTTTCCTGCTGCCCCTACGGGGCGCCGGCTGTCGGCTCGCCTCCATGGCGGCCTTTATCGCTGCGTCAGCCTCGGGCGCCGACACCCTGGCCACAACGCCGCCCGAACCTTCGCTGGCGGCATCCACCAACTCGGTCTATCCCATTGACCTGCCAACGGCGCTTAGGCTGGCCGGCGCGCAGAACCTGGACCTTCAGATTGCGCGCGAGCGCCTCAAGGAGGCCCAAGCCAACCGCCAGAGCGCCTTGGAAGAGTTCTTTCCCTGGATCAGTCCTGGCATCGCCTATCATCGCCGCGACGGAGCGGCCCAGGCCGTGCCGGCCGGGACCATTTCCGATACCCATTTCCAGGCCTACAATCCCGGGGCCGCCCTGGGCGCCCAAGTTAGCCTGGGCGACGCGATTTACAATTCACTTGCGGCCAGGCAACTGGTTCGAGCCTCAGATCAGGCCCTCGAGGCCCAACGGCAGGATTCCACCTCGAGCGCCGCCCAAGGATATTTTGATTTGGCCAAGGCCAAGGCGCTGGTTGGGGTTGTCGAGCAGGCGATTGAGATTTCAAGGGATTACCAACTGCAATTGCATGCGGCGGTCGCCTCCGGCATTGCCTTCAAAGGGGATGAACTGCGCGTCCAGTCCCAAACCGGGCACTATGAGGTTGCCCTCCAGCAGGCGCTCGAACAGCAGCGGGTCGCGGCGGCAGACCTGGCCCGGGTCTTGCACCTGGATGCGAGGGTCGAACTGGTTCCGCAGGAGAGCGAATTGGCGCCGCTCACGCTTTTCGAGGCCCAGGTTTCCATGGATGCCCTGGTGGCGCGCGCCCTGAGGTCGCGCCCCGAACTCAAGCAGAGCCAGGCCGCGCTTTCGGCGGCGCGCGCCGCCAGGAACGGCGCGGCCTACGGCCCGTTGGTTCCCTCGGTGGGGGCGCAGGTCTTCGGCGGCGGCCTGGGCGGCGGCCCGGATAACGGCCCCGCCAACTTCGGCCCGGAAGGGGACTACACCGTCGGGCTGAGCTGGCGAATCGGTCCGGGCGGGCTGTTTGATTCCGGGCGTATCAACGCCAGCAAGGCCCGGTTGGCCGCCGCCAAACTGGGCGAATCGAAGCTCGAGGACAGCATCACCTCCGAAGTGGTCGCCACGCTTGCCCGAGTGCGCTCGACCTCCGCTCAAATCCAACTGGCCCGGCAGAACCTGGTCACCGCCACGGAAGCCTTGCGCCTGACCCGCGAACGCAAGCAATACGGCGTCGGCATCGTCCTCGAGGACATCCAGGCCCAGCAAGACCTGACCCAGGCCCGCTCCGATTATGTCACGGCCCTGGCCGACTACAACAAGGCCCAGTACGCCTTGAGCCGGGCTGTCGGGGGCCTCTGAAAGGAAAGGAACCGCGAATGAACGCCAATGGACGCGAATTGAAGCGAACAGAGACTCGTGGCATGCGAGGGCGCATGGTCTCCGGTGATTCGCGTCAATTTGCGTCCATTCGCGGTTGGACCAATCGGCTATCTCCGCCTCCGGCTGCGTGGAAATCACGCAAAATGCGTGAAATTCGCGCATCGCCAGGATGGCGGACTGTCAAAACCCTCGAAATTCAGGGGTTTTATAGCATGGCACCAAACATGCTAACAAAAAAATCGCAGTGTGAGTTGTTGATCGGTTGAAAAAGCTACGGTTCGCCAAGATGAAGCTGTGGTAAAGCGAGGCTGAACCATTGCGGGGGAGTTGGGCGCTGTTCGGTGTGGAGTTGGCCAAGGCCAGAAGGCACCGAGCAGTGCTCCGCTCCCTTTCTCTCTTTCCTTACGCGTTGTCACTTGGCTGCCGCCTGAAGGCGGCGTTCCTGGGGAGGCGTGCTCCGCTCCTTCTCTTTGCACGTTGTCACTGGCCTTCCGATAATTCAATCTTCGCGCCCAAGCAGTCCGGCGCTGCTTGCAGGGCTTGGGTGAATTCCTGCCTGGCCTGTTCTTTTTCGCCCAAGCCAAGCCGGCCCAAACCGCGCACATAATGCGCCAGGGCTGTCCTGGCGCCCTGGGGTTGGCGCCGGCGCGGGCCTTCGGAGGAGTCGCTTGATTCGACTGCCTGGCCGGCAGCATCCAGGAGGCCGCGCAGGGCCGTTTCCGCCTCGGTGCCCTGGCCCAGTTTTCGCTTGGCGAGCGCCTGGAAATAGACCTGGACCTGCCGCTCCGAGAGCCGGCCCTCAGACCGGCGGCGCGGGCCGGCTGGCAGGCCGGCAGCCGCCTGTTGCCAGCACTGCTGCGCCCTGGCTGGCTCCCCCGTTTTTTCCCAGGCCAGACCCAGCCAATAGTCGAGTTCGGCGTTGCGGCCGGAGCCGCCCTGGTCACTGGGCAGGTTGTCGGGGATGGTCCGGGCAGCCTGGAAATCCGCCAGGGCAGCGGCGAGTTGGCCGGCCGCCAGGGCCTTGCGGCCGCGCAACAAATGGGCGTTGACCCAATGATCCGCCACCTCGAGGGTGCCCCCTTCCCAGACGGCGAATTTCCGGCCGGTCATAAGCCCGATAGCCTCATCAGCCTTGCCGGCAAACACCTTTAGACCGATTTCCCGCGACAAGGCATCGTCGCGTTGAGCTACCACCGCCTGGTTCTGCTCGAGGAGCGCCAGGCGCTTCTCGGGCGCGGCGCCGGCGGCAGCGTAGAGTTCATCCAACTCGGCGAAGTGGAGGGCGTATTTGACGGGACCGGAGACGGCCTGTTCGAGGCACGCAATGGCACGGGCAATGTCGTTGGTGGACTTCTGATGCGTGTAGGCCACGGCCAGATTGCGTTGGACGATGGCGAAAGAGGGGTCGAGGGCGGCAGATTCTTCCCATAATTTGAGCGCCTCCTCGGGCTGCCAGTCGTAGAGGAGATTGCCCAGGTAATAGGGCGCGCGGGCATCGCCGGGATTGAGTTCGATAGCGCGCCGCAACACCGGGATTGCCTCCCACTGGAAGGGGAACACATAATCGGGCGGCATCGACATCGCCAGGCGGCGGTATTCGGCCGCCTTGGCGCCGTCGCCGAGGCGCTCGGCGAAGTCCCCCAGGTAGTAATAGGCCAGGGGCGAGGCGCACGTCCGGTCTTCAGCGGTCTGGACCATGAACCTCAGGATGGCGGCGCCGTCCTGCCACAAGCCGGCGTCGGCATATCCGGCGGCCACTTCAAGTCCGGTGGCCGGGTGAGAGCGCAGGGTTTGCGCCAGTTCGGGGGCGGTTTTCCCGCCTTGGGCCAGCCAGCGTTCGGCCATGAGGCCGACATCGAGCGGATCGGTTTGGCGCTCAGCGTAGTCCAGGATGGCCAGCGCGCGCCGGGTCTGGCCGGTATGCCGCAACAGAGCGGCCTTAAGTGTCAGGGCGCGCGAGTCCAGGGCGTTTGCTTCCAGGGAGTGGCTCACTAGGTCCAGTGCCGCCGGGTAGTCGCCGCGCAGGGTGGCCAACTCGGCCAGCGAGTAGTAGGCGGGCGCGCGCCAGGCCTCGCTCCAGGTCGCTTTATAGAATGCATCGAAGGCCTCGCCGAGGCGGGCCTGGGCCTTCAACGCCGCGCCCAGGTAGTAAAAGGCCTCACCGTCCCTGGGGGTGGTGTAATTGGCCGTGAGCCGCTCGAGGGCCTTGCGGAAATGGGCCTCCGCTTCCGTGAACCTGGCCTGCCGGAGCTTGCGAATGCCGAACACCGTATTGACCCGCGCGTCACCAGGGTCGCGGCGCAGGGCCTCTTCCCAGTAGGGTTCCGGACTGAGGGAGGGATTATGGAACTGCTCGATGCGCTGGCCGGCCAGGCAGAGTTCTTCGACCGTGTTCAAGTCTTTGGGGGCGGGCGGGTTATTGTAGGGCTTGGGCATCGGCGCCGGGGCCAGCCGCACGGGGGAATAGGACATCAGCACCTTCCCTTGTGCGGCCAGTGAGGCGCACAGGTCGTGCTCATCCACGCCCGCCGGGAGGGTCACTTGCTTGAGCCAGGGTTTCCCAGGGTTGATGGCGATGTCCTCCTTGAGCAGCACACGGCTGCCCGCCTTGAGCAGGACGGTGGCGGCACCGTGCGGCGCGGTGGTGCAGAACCCGAGCAGGGCGGTCCCGTTCGTGGCGACCTCGAGGTTGACGGCGCCCTCGAGGTTGGCCTGCTTCACGCCTTTGATGTCGCGGAAAGGATACCAGCACATCCGGAACGACTTGGTCTCCCCCGGCTGGAGCCAGCTATAATCGGGCTGGTTATCCGAGTAAGCCCCGGCCATCAGCTCGATGTAGGGGCCGTCGGCATCAGTCAGGATCTTGTCCCACATGCGCCCGCGCGGGCCGTTGCCCCACGTCCAGAATTTTTTGCCGGGGACCACGTGGTGATCCGCCACGCTCAGGATTCCCGCCTCCTTGCCATGGTCGTAGCCGGCGAAGAAGTCCTCCTCGCAGTTCCATGCGAACATGGAATTGGCATTGAAATGGTTCGAGTACCAGCTCACGTCCACGCCTCGGGTGAAATCGGCCCCGCTATAACGGGTGGTGGCGATGGGCCAGGTGGTGAATTGGTTTTTCGAGTGGTAGGTCACAAACTGCGTGTGCGGGGGATAAATGACCTGGTAATTGTCATTGACGTGCACCGCCACGTTCGCGAAGCAGAGCATCGTGTTTACCAAGGGCGTCCGGTTGAGAATCCGCACCGAACACTCGAGGCAGGAACGCCCGGGCCGCAAGGCATAGCCGACCGCCCAGCGCATCCGCTGCCGCACCTCCAGCTCGCCTACCCACACCGTCTTGCTCCCGTCCGCCTTGGCCTCGACCCGGTATTGGACGGGCAGGAATGTCGTGGCGCGGTGGTGATGGGGGAGGTTCCATTCAATGCCCCCCGAAATCCACGCCCCGATTAACCCAATCAACGCCGGCTTGATGACATGCTGGCGGTAGATGAAATTGTAGCCGTTGCTTTTGTCCACGGCCTCGAACAGACGCCCGCCGATTTCCGGCAAAATGCCGATCCGCACATACTCGTTCTCGAGGTACACCACGCGGTACACCTTGTTCGACTTGATGCCGGTGAGCTTGTCGTAAAGCGGATACGGATAGACCCGGCCCTCGGCGCCTTGGGAATTGCGGCCGAAATAGAACATGGGGTTCGGCTCCGGCTCCCCGGCCAGGTAAGTCGGAATCACCTCCTGGCGCTCGGTCACCTTCACCGAGGCGCCGAGGGCGCCCGCGATAAAGCCCGGCAAGATGCCGCCGGCCAGCAGGATTGTCCGCCACGGAATGCGCGGCCTGGGTTGATGCCGGCGGCCGGGAACCGGACTGGGCTCTGAATCACGTTGCATGCGTTCGCTGTTTGTGGCCCCATCTTACCAAGCTCCGTCCCCAAGAGCAAACGCATCCAGATCCTCCTGGTCGGACCCAGAACCCGGCGAGCCGGGCGGAGGATCGCCAAAGATGAGCTCGCTTAGGCGGCGTAAATAAATAAAGGTATCAAGTTGGTTCACCCGTGAGGCTCGATGGTATAGTTCCACTCACCATGGAACTTGTTAGGCTTTAGGTTCACTTGCTTCATCTGCTCGCGTGAGACTTTTCTACCCGTCGGATACTTTCGACGATCCAGCCGGCAGGTCACCGTCAATCCTTTGGCCGTCGTTGTGCTGGCAATCAGGTTCACGACCGTCTGGTAATCTCGCAACGGTTCACCGCGCCAGTTGGACGAAATGAACGAAAAGAGTCGGTGTTCGATCTTGTTCCACTTGCTGGTGCCGGGCGGAAAGTGGCAGATGGAAAGGCACAGCCCACTTTCGTCGGCAAAGCCCTGCAACTCGAGTTTCCAGAGTCGCAGCCGCCACCCATTGCTGCCTCCGCCATCGGCGGTGATCCACAGCGTCCGGACCGCAGGATAAAGTCTTCGCCCTTCAAAGCGCCACCACCCACGAATCGAGGCCACCGCAAAGGCCCCCGTGTCATGGTCGGTGCCCACGTTTACGAATCCGCTGTTGCGCCCCAAGTCATAGATGCCGTAGGGATAGGCGCGAGGCACCTCGGGACCCGGGAAGTCGTGCCCCTTGACCCGTTGCGGTTGTTTCGCCACACGCCATTGTTGGCCGCTATTGGCGTAGTTGCCCACCAGTTCCTTCTTCTTGGTGTCCACCGAAATGACCGGCTCCCCCGCCGCCAAGGCCCGCTTCACGCACCGGTTGATATGCCGAAATTGGGCGTCGCGGTCCGGGTGGTCCTCCCCTTCCTCCAGCTTCCGATTGCTCTGCAAACTGTAGTCCTGCTCGTGCAGCAGTTGGGCCACCCGCATGTGGCTCACCGGATGAGCTTGCTGGCTTAACTCCTCGGCCAGGGTCCGAGTGCTCTTGCAGACCCAGCGCAAGGGAGATTCCGGATCGCCGCGAGTTCCGCCCTCAATCAAATCGTCCAGCGCCGCCACCAGCCCGGAATCCAACACCGTGAGGTTCTTGCGTCCGGCGCCCGGGCGCCGGATGCGCTCCGCCAGCGAGGAGTCGCCCCGCTCGATTTCGCCAATACCCTTGAGGATGGCTTTGCGGGACAAGCCACAAGCCCGGTGAACCACGCAGACACCGCCATAACCCATTTGCATAGCTTCATTGGCGGCGGTAAGGCGCCGGGTCCGCTCATTTAGGAGTGGCCAAATGGCCCTGAACTTCTGCGTCAGCGCGGCAATAGCACTCATGTGCAGCTATCATACCACGATTCTCAGAAGTTGATACCTTTATTTATTTACGCCGCCTTACGTCGTACCCCAGGATCAATTCGGCGGGAGGCGCAGTTTCATTTCGGTGACGATGAGTGAGTCCACGCCCTTTTGCTGCCCGGCAGTGTTGACAAAGCCCAGGCGCACCTTCACGCGAGGTTTGTAGGCGAGAGCGACATGTTGTGGCGTTGGTCCGGTGGAGGTTCCGTCGTACCAATAGATTCGCAGTAGGGGTAGCTTGGTTGTCCGACAAGCAAACTCCTCCAACGCGTCGAGCATCTTATCGAAATCGACCGCGATGTCGCCTCGGGGAGTTTTCTTGCCGGTGAGAAGGCTTGATCCTTGTGCAAAGAAGTAGCCAGCGTCCACAAATACAGCGACTCGGTCCATAAAACCAAAGAAACAAGGGCTCCCGCAGGAGCCCTCTAAATAAGCGGTTCCGATTCAACTATAATCCGGACCCGCAGTGCACCGGGAGGCCTTGCGGCCAGCACCGGGACTATAGTCCCGGATCCCAATGTCACCTCAATATAGCCTTTGGCGCGCCGGAGGCAAGCCTTTTCCGCAACATTTCTGCAATTGGTTGACACCGGATTCTAGCTTGCCGCTGCCAGACTGTGACCCGCCGATGGGAATGGCCAAGAGCACCCGCCTAAGGTCGGCTGGGCCGGAATTCCGTTCGCAAATCAACGAGGCCCCTGCGACGTATCCGGCGCCTCGGAGGCGGCCATGGGGTCGCCGGGGGCCAGCAGGCGCAGCTCTTGCAGGCAGAGGCCGTAGCGGCTGCCGGGCGGCAGTGACTTGAAGGTGATACCGCCCCAGCCCGAACTGAAATTGGCGGCATAGCAAAGCCAGAGGCTGCGGCCCTCCGGGCCGATGAACTTCGAGGGGAGGTTCACGAAGTAGGCCTGCTCGCCGAAGTTGCTCATGTGCGAGACGAGCTTCCAGGGGCCGGTCAGGCCTCCCGATTCCAGGACATAGGTATGGTAGCGGGAGACAGTGGTGCCGCCATCCGTGACGCACATCAGGAACTTCTTTAGCGGGGCATCGTAGGTCATGGTCACGCAGCCCATGTGGTCGCGCCATTCGGCAATCGGTTTGAGACGGGCGAACTCGCTCGTCCACAGGGCGCGGCCCCGGGCGTCATTTCCGGCGAAGCATTCGTATTTGCCCGCGTCATTCATGTTGCGGATGCCGGGGGTGACGCGGATGAGATAGGCCTGGTCGGCGGTAATCCAGCTATTGAAGGCATAGCGCCGGTTGGCGCCGTCGGACGCCCCCTGGGCGACCAGGTAGGCCTTGCCGTCGGGGGAGTGTTCGAGGTTCTTGCCGAGGTCCACGAAATGGGGCGCGCCGAGCTTGACCGGTTCGCCATGCAGGGCCTGTTCGCCAAACAGGGGCTTGTCCGGCGTGCAGGGTGTTTGGGTCCAGGTCCGGCCCAAGTCGGTGGACCAGCGGAAGCCGACAAACGGCCCGAGCCAGGGCCAGTTATAGGTGATGCCGTCGCGGGGCACCTGGCCGTTGGGGTGCAGGCAGTAGGTACCGTAGTACCAAACGCCATTGTACACCAGGCTGCCGCAGGGGTAGCGCCCTTCGTAAGGCCGGGGGCTGCTGGCAAAGACGCCCTGGTTGGTGACCGTCAGCTTCAGCGGGTCGTCGCCCAAAATCGTGGCCTGCCCCGTCGTGGCTTTTTCCCCGCTGGAATTGGAACCCAGGCCGTTGACGTTCCCGTCGGTCCAGGGCGAATAGAGATTGCCGTCCGAGGCCCAGGATGGATACCAGGTGTCAGCGCCGGTGTATTCAGCATGCCGCCCGGTGAAGCCGATGCCGACGAGCGTATCGGATTGCGGGAAGGGGCAACCGGGCGGCGGCGTGGAAGGCCAGAGGCGGCAGGGCCTGGGTGCGGGGGCGGCCAAGAGAAGGAAGAAGGAAAAAGGAAGAAGGAAAAAGGAAATCCGGAGGCCCGCATCCGGGTGGCGAATGCGCCGGTGGTCGATCGATTTCGGAAATGAAGGGCGCGTTCCTGGTGGCGCGGCGGCACAGCGATGGGCTCTCATGGGCCGCATTTTGAAGGGCACGGCGGCGCCTGTCAAATACAGTTCGGAACCCGCAGCCAAGGCTTGACAGGCGTGCGGAACCTCGGCTCGGTCATCAACACCGCCTTTTCGGTCCTGGGGGAAGATCTGTTTGCTCATTACGCCCTCATGAGGCTGGGAAGCGCTTTTCCGTCGTTCTCCTTCACCTTGCTTGAATCAACCCGCGCTTGGGCGGCGACTGGCTCTTTGCCTTTCACGAGCTGTTTCGGGAGTGCGCTAGAGTCACTTACTTCTCAGAATATAGGCTGAATGAGTCAAGTTTTTCAGGCGGCGATTTTTGCCTCGGCAACGGCTTGGTCGATAGCTTTCGTCAGTATGCTCGCGTCCAAAAGGCCGCGATTTGGATGCCCCGCTTGGTGAGCCGGTAGCGGTGGGTGCCGGCAACGCGCTCAATGAGCCCGTGCAGGCGCAGCCGCCGCAGGTCGTAGGTGAGTCGGCCGGCGCTCAATTGGTCCGCTCTGAGCCCCAACAGCGCGGCCAGCTTGGGCCGGAGGTCTTTGGCGCTGAAGCCGTTGGCCACGAAGACAAACAACAGCACCGCACTCAACAGTGCCTGCACCCGCCCGTCCCCAAACCGCAAACCCGAGACCCGCCGCTCCTCGACCTGGATCGGCTCGTTAACCGCTTCAAAGGCCGCCTCCCCCAAGGCGCAATCCTGACTGATCTTTTGGACGTTCAATAAACGTTCATGGCGGAGGGCGGGGCTGTCAAGGTGGAGCGCAGCAGGGCACGAGGGCACGTGGCGAGCAATACCTTGACAGCCCCGCCCGGAGCCATACCCTGGGCGCGCTGGAATTGCCTGGCCCTTGGCCCCTGCGGCCCCGGCAAAGCCAACCCGCGTCCGAACGGCTCATGCCTCGTCGGTCTGAGGCGGAGCCTCGCTATCGGTTTTTGAGTGACCAGCCGCTTATCTTCGGTTCAAATTGACCCATGAGAAAACGGAACACGCGAACTTGGATCGGAATGGGAACCTTGGCGATTGTAATTGCGGCGTGCGCAGGCGGGACGTGGGCGCAGAGCGCCCCGGCCTCGGCGGCCCCGGTGCCGGTGACGATTTACAGCAAGAACAACGCCCCGGCCACGCCGAAGCTGGAAGACCTGCCGCTCAAGGACAGCGTGTCCCGGTACGGCATCACCTGGACCTTCGAGATGCCCGCCCGCGCAGGCCAGTTCATCAATAGCGACTGGTACGTTGTCGGCCCCGTCAACGTCGTCAAGATTGACCCCGCCCCGCGCTACGGCCAAGAGGTCGCCGACGACGAACTCGACGGCCGCGAGAAAGTCCCCGTTGACCGGCGCTGCCGCAATGGCTCCATGCTCAACTCGCCCGCCCGGCAGGAAGTGGCCTGGGACTCCGGCGTCCTGAATTACTACCACCCCGAACATCGCGCGAGGCTCCCCATCGCCATAAAGCCTGGCGACAGCCTGGCCTCCAGCATCAGCCTCCGCCAAGGCGAGAAAGTCACCTATCCGTATCACCCTGGCACCGTGCGCGGCGTGGACGACAACAGCCCCGTCAAGACTGTCGCGGTGCTCACCTGCGTTGCCGCCCCGTTGCCGCCCGATGCCTTCCGTCCGGGCTATTGCGGCCACGACCCCAAGGTCTGCCTGGCCCGCGACCTCAAACGCGACCTCCTGCCGCGCTTCGACCAGCCTGCGGATGCGCCGGACCCCGCCAAGTTCGCCGAACTTATTCAGCGCCCCTGGTGCAACGCGGGCTTCTTCTCGTTCGATGTGCCCCAGGACAGCATGCCCAACTACGCCCAGGCTTACGCCCAGGTCCTCGCCAACGCGGTCCTCCTGGCTTGCTGCGCCGGCACCAGGCCCGAAGCCAAGGAGCGGTTGCTCCTCAATGTCATCCAGATCGGTATTGACCATTACGGGCTTATCCGCCATGGCCATCCCGGTTGGCCCGCCCACGGGGGCCACGGTTCCGGGCGCAAATTCCCCATCGTCTTCGCCGGGGCCATGCTCGGCGACGACACCATGGCGAACATCAACCAGAGCTTTCCCAAGGCCGCCTTCGGCGAGGACGAGCAGACCGCCTACGGCGATTGCTGGACTGGCGCCAAGGTCGTCTTTACCGGCCACTCCGGCATCGATGCCGTCACCGGCATCGGGCGTGACTTCGTCCGCGCCGGCAACCCCTGGGGCCCTATGAACATCTGCCGCCGGATAAATGGGTCCCCGAAGAGTTCCGCAGCGACGCCTACCGCCGGGCCAACACCTCCACCTGCTTCGTCGCCCAAGCCCTCGTCCTGCGGACCATGAAACTCGAAAGAGCTTGGAACCACGACGCCTTCTTCGACTACGTTGACCGCTGGATGTTCGAGGACGACAAGCCCTTCCGCATCGAGATCGCCAAGTACTGCCGCCCGCCTTACAGCAAGGACGTTTACCTGGACGACAGCAAGGATTGGTTCCACGAGGGCTATGCCGACCAACCCTGGGTCAAGCAACTGTGGAACAAGTACCGCCCGCTCTGCCCCGCGCCAACCGACGGCTGGAAGCAGAAGCACGACGACAGCTACTACCTCAACGCCGTCGAAAAGCAGCGGAAGAAGTAAGCACCAGAGCTTGGATCTCCATCGGAGAGGATTGCCTTTGAGAACGAGAATTATCCCGCGAGAACACCTGGTTTTGGCTGCCTGCCGCCTGTTGGTCGGCCTGGCTGGGCTGTCCGGCAGCGATCGGCAAGCCCGGGCCGCGATCTGCGTTGTGGACCAGGCGGCGCCCGGGGTGGCCGACACCAACCCCGGCACGGAGGAGCAGCCGTTCAAGTCAATTCAGCACGCGGCCGACGTGGCCAAACCCGGCGACACCATTTTCGTCATGGCGGGCAAGTACGACGAGCGCGTCCGGGTCAAGGCCGGCGGGGCGGAGGGCCGGCCCATCACCTTCCGGGCGATGCCGCGCCGCTCGGTGACGGTCTCCGGCTTCGACCTCCAGGCCGGCTACCTCCGCATCGAAGGCTTCGACATCACCGCGGCCAGGCCGGCGGTGGCGGTGCAACTGGGCGGCAGCCACTGTGAGGTGCTGGATAATTACATCCACGAGATGCTGGTCGGGGTCAACGGGACCTACGGCCGGCCGGTCGCCGGGGCCCCGCGCGACTACTCGGCGGTGGCGCATATCCGCGTCGCCTATAACAAGGTCTATCACAGCGAGTACGGCTTCGTTGTGGCCGGGGAGGACTGGCTGCTGGAGAACAACGAGGTGAGCCGGTTGTTCATGTACTCCCCGGGCAACCGAAACGACGACTGCGACTACACGCGGTTCTTCGGCAAGGGCTGCGTGCAGCGGTACAATTACTATCATGGCACGGTCACGTCGGAAATCAAGGTCGCCCACGTGGACTGCATCCAGACGTTCATGGGCAACGACTCGATGGCGCAGGACGTGCTCTTCGAGCACAACACCTGCTTCGACTGGGGCCAGGGGGCGATGATCGAGAGCAAACCCAATATCGGCAGCGTCCGCAACTGGACCTGGCGGCATAACATCTACTCCTCCAAACTACCCACCTATCCGGGAGCCTGGGGGCTGGACGTCATCCAGACGCTCGACGTGACGATTGAGAACAACACCTTCGCCGGGATTGTCTGGTGCGGGGTGGGCCTGCGGGGCAGGGAATCGACCAACGGCCAAATCCGCAACAACCTCTTCTACGATATGCAGCAGGCCGTTCTGGACGGCAACAAGGACGACTTCACCCCGGCCAACCCGGTGATCGAGTACAACCTGGCCTTCAAGACTGCCCCGCTGCCGATGGACAAGAACCTCAACGACAAGGACCCGTTGTTCGTGGATGCGGAGAAGCGGGATTTCCGTTTGCGGCAGGGCAGCCCGGCCGTCGCGGCGGGCAAGGGCGGCGTGACCATCGGCGCCCTGGAATACCCCAACGTGTACTACGTCGATCCTCGTCACCCGGCTGCCGCCGACGAACCGGCGTGGGGCTATCCGGCCGTGCCGCTGGCAAGCCTGGCCAAGGCCTGTGCGCTCGCCCAGCCTGGGGAAACGATCGTGCTCCGGGGCGGCGTGTATCGCGAGGTCCTGGCCCCGGCAAACGATGCCGTGACAGTCCGCGCCATGAAGGGCGAGAAGGTGACGATCAGCGGGGCCGACCTCATCGAGGGTTGGCAGCGCGAGGCCGATGGAAGTTGGTCGGCACCCCTGGCCGCTGGGCCGAGGAAGGTCCTGTGCGACGGCCAGCCGTGGAGCCAGTTCAGCTATAACAGGACCGCCAGGCGAATCACGATCACGTCCGGTGGCGATCCTCGCCTCCACCTCTTCGAGACCATCCTGCGGGAGCAGGGCCTCGTCCTGTCTGGCAGAAAGGATACACAGATTGAAGGGATCACCGTCGTTGACACGTTGAAGGCAGGTGCCGCGAATCCATGAGGGGGGCCTGCCTCTGCACGATTGGTTCTTGCCCCGAAAAAGCCAAAGCCTTGCGTGACCACCTCAGTCCGTATTATGAAAAGACTCCTCCTCCTCTGGCTGATGCTGGTATCTATCGCCGATTTGCACGCTGCCAATGCCGGAGGTCCGGTCAGAGTCTTTTCGTTTCCGGACTTTCGGACCCTGGCCGGCGGCGCTCAACAGGTCCGTCTCTTGCCCGGCCAGCACGAGTTCGTTTTCAGCATGTATGGCGCTCCGGGTGAACTGGAATCGCTCCGGCAGTTGGTTGGTGTCATGCGCGAGCAGAAAATCGGAAACGGTTTTGATCCCGGGCCGGGGACGGGGCCGGACTCCAAACCCATTTTCGACTACCTCGCCACAGCGGGCTGGCCGGTGATTTGTTATTCCGGCGGTGAGATGCAAATCAAAGGCGGACGCGCCGTGCTGGGGGCCGAGAACCAGGCCGCTCTGGCGGCCATGGATCGGGCCGGACTCTTCACCGCGGTGCAACTGGGCGAATGGGGCTATTATTTCCACAACCTGGCCCCGAACGAATCCTGGTGGCGTGACGTGTACGGCCAGGAGTTTGACGCCTTCAAACACCTGATGAAACCCGCGGGCCTGGCCGGCTACGACCGCCGCCCCACCAGCCGCAAGGAATGTTACGACGTGGTCCGGGATTACTTCCTGAGCCGGCAGCGCGACCTGCTGGGACGCGTGATCAGCGTGACGGGCCATTCCCACTACGAGGCCTATGCCGGTGAATGGGGCGCGCGGTGCATCGGGTTGGAGGTGGGTGAGAATATTGCCTTCACCCAGTCGAAACTGGCGTTTGCCCGCGGTGCGTCTCGCCAATGGCAAAGGCCCTGGTCGGTCCAGGTGAGTCCCTGGTTTTCCGGGGCCTGCACGACCAGCGGTCCGTTGCGGAAAGAGGGCGGTGGCGCCCGCGGCCTGGATGCAGGCCACTCGCTCAGTTTCTACGAGCGAATGTGGCTGCACGGCTGGTTCGCCGGAGCGGCCATGGTCACCCCCGAGAACAGCATCGCCAGCTTCTTTGAAAAACCCCGAGCGCCCTGGACGCTGACTTCCCATGGCCGCAAGGCAGTCGAAGTTTTCGACTTCATGTGTAAGCACGACCGGGGCGTGCCCTATACGCCCGTGGCGATAGTTCTGGATCATCTGGCCGGCTACAACGCCTATATGGACAAGCCGTGGGGCATCCTTGACCCCACTGCCGGAGACCGTGAGATTCGTGATTTATTCGACTTCCAGTTGTTTCCGGGCAGCGACCACATCCACACAAACCCGTTCCCCAACAACCCCGAATTCAGTTACCTGCGACCGACACCTTACGGCGAGGTCTTCAACGTCCTCCTCACCAGTGTGCCCCCTGACATCCTTGCGACCTACCCCGTGGTCCTGTTGGCGGGGGACATCGAATTCAACAGTGCCTTCCTGGGCGAGTTGGAGAAGGCGCTTCGCCAAGGTGGCCGGGTCCTCATGTTGCCTCGCCACCGCCAAGCCTTGAGTGCGGCCGAGTTCAGCCGCCTCGCACGCCAGGGCGAGGTCGAGGTGCTCGAACCGTGGACCAACCCCGTCACTGGCCGCCCAGCCGCCATCTCGAACGACCGGCTTCAGAACCTGGTGCAGCAGTATCTTCCCGTCGAGGTGTCCGGTGACCCCGTTCAGTTCCAGATCAACCGGACTTCGAACGGGTGGGTCGTCGAACTCATCAACCATAGGGGAGTCACCAAGAGACCTAACGAGCCTGCGGTTACGGACGCAGCGGCCTTTGCGCGCGTCCGCTTGAAACCGCGCATGGCCTGCCAGTCCGCCAGGGAATGGCGCTCCCTCCGGAGGCCTGACCACCCGAACACGCTCGACGTGGAACTGGGACCCGGCGCCGTCGAGTTTATCGAGTTGAACCTGGCTGCTCTTTCGCATCTCGCGCCATCTGCCCACGCCGGCATCGGGCGTAGCGATTGGGAGCAACTTTGAATCTCCCGGCAATCCGCAGCCAGGGAAAAACCACCGAAACGTCTGTTCCCACAACCTGACTTGATGAAGATTTTGTTCATTCCGGGCGAATCATCTCGAATCGATCCCGGGTGCGGCAATACCAGTGCGGCGAAGCCATGCGGCCGATGAGAAAGAGTTGGTCGCTCCTCACGCGTTGCTGCTCGCGATCAAACAACTCGTCGCGCAGATGAACCCGCCTGATCAAACCAATGACCATGCGGTTGTCTCCGATGTGGAGCGTGCCCCATTCCTTGCATTCCAGGCTGACCGGGGACTCCGCAATCCGAGGCGGCTTAACCACGGACGATGGGCGGGTGTGCGAGACCGGCGCGCTCCAGTTCATTCTCACCATACGGCAGGGAGGCCGCGCACTGATTCATCGCCTCGCCAAGGGCCTCATCCACCAGGTTGACCACAAACTCGTGCGTCAGCCGAATGTTCCGAGCCGTATCCTTGGGTGTGCCGTCGTCGCGATCCCCTGGTGCCACGGCCAAAATGGGCGGCTCCGCACCCAGGAGATTAAAGAAGCTGAAGGGCGCGGCGTTGAGCTTGCCCTCCGCACTGATGGTAGTGACCAGGGCAATTGGGCGCGGTGTGACCAGACTGGCCAGAATCGGGTAGGCGCGCTCGGCAAACTGAGCTTCAATATCCAGTTCCATACCGGCTCAGGATGCCCAAGCCCCGCTCACAGTCAAACCTGAGTTCGCCCTTCGGCCCGTGTATGCCTGTCGCCCGGAATGGTCAACGGACAACTCGGGCACCCCCGCCGCCATGAAAGAGGTCGCGCCGATCCAAAGGCCTTGTAGCGGCGCCTCGGCAGTGCGCCGCTGGCCTCGGACCATCCCCGCATTCCGACCTGAACCGTTACGAAAATCGCCAAAAAGAGCCAATACAGCCAATACAGCCAATACGCGGCATCGCCGCCTACGGTGCTCGGACTTTCCTCCCCCGGCCTTTCGGCCGGAGCGACTTCCGCGTTCTGTTTTCGGGATTCCTGCTTTGTGCCTTGTCTGTCCGGTTTCGATCCGCGCCCCGGCCTTTCGGCCGGGGCGACTGCGGCCCTTTGTTGCTTCGGGGCCGCAAGGGGTTTGTAGCGCAATTGCGCGAACCTGCCAAGAGCGGGATGGAATGCCGGATGAATGATGTCAAAGAACAGATGCAAAGCATTGCAGGGTGCCCCGATATGAAAAGCGCGAAGCCCTCCGTAACGGGCCGGCGCTTTGGGTTCGCGCAGTGAAGCTCATAAGACGAGGGGTTCTGTCAGGTCCACGGGCTTGTCCGTCCCGTGGTGCTCGGTCCTCAGGACGGCCTTCTCCACCGTGGCTACATCGTAGGTGACAAGCACAAACATAGGACCTCGATCATTTGGGAACCAGCGGGACATAGTGCGGGAGGTCGCCGCGCAAGTGCCGCGCCAGCATCCGCGCCTGAATAAAGGGAAGCTGGCCAATCCTCAGATTCTGGTCCAGCAGGGGATGGGTCAGCGTCTCTTTCTTCCGTTCCTGGTATGACTGAATCACGAGCTTGCGGCCCGGGTCGGTGAATTCCACCGCGCCGCCCTCGCGTTCCTTGAAGTGGTTGGGGGCGAGCTGCTGCCGGTTGATCAGCGTCACCGCCAGCCGGTCCGCCAGCCACGGCCGGAATTCTTCCATCAGGTCCAGGGCCAGGGACGGGCGGTTGGGCCGGTCGGCGTGGAGAAAGCCCACGAACGGGTCCAGCCCCGCGCTGGTCAGGGCGGCCACGCAATCATGCCGGACCAGCGCGTAGGTGAAGGACAACAGGCAATTGATGCGGTCGCGTGGCGGCCGGCGGGTGCGGGCGGTGAAAGCGAAATCGTCCCGTTGCTGTTTGAGCAGGAGCGTAAAGACCGAGAAGTAGCCTTGCGAGGCCATGCCCTCCGCGCCCCGCACAGTATCAAGGCAAGTTTGCTGAGGCAGGCAATGAAGCTGCCGGGCGAGCGCGTCAGCCACCTGGGCCAGTTGCTGGCGTTCGGCCTCGCTCTCGGTTTCCCGGGCGGCCCGCAGAAGGCTGTTGCGCGAGTTCTGCATCTTCCCGGCCACAATCTGCCGGGCAATCTCCACGCACTTCGGCGCGTCGTCCGCCGCACGGAACTGGGTGCGCCGCAGCGTCACACTGGTGTCAGCCACCCCCGTAAGACGAGCCTGCAAATAGCCGTTCTCGCTGAGGAAATTGACGGCCACAACGTGTTCCCAGCACAGGTCCAACGCCGGTGGACTGACGGTGCTGGAGCCAAAGACGCAAACGGACTCCAAGTGATGGATGGGAATGGAAAGCTTGTGCCAGTCAATCGCGTTGGCGCGCGTTCGTTCGTGTCGCGGCAGCTCGGGCGGAAATGACGGCACTTCCACCTGCAAAGTCAGATGGTCGCGACCCACGTAGGAGCACGGCGTAACCAGGTACAGCGTGTTGAGCTGGATGTCAGCCATAATTCTCAGGTCTGGAACAGGCCCTCTGTCGCTCGCTCGATGCTCTCCGGCCTGCTGACAAACTCCGGCAGGCAAATCGCGTAAAGCGAGCACTGTTTGCACGCCGGCTTGAGCACCGCCGGCGGGCAAGGATGAAGGATAAAGGATGAAGGATGAAATTGGGGGCTGGGAGCCGGGAGCCAGGGGACGCCAGTGCGCGGACGGCTGTTGCGGCCGTTCCCTCCTCGACACTCGACACTCGACCCTCGGGCCCACGGGCCACCAGTGCGTGAACGGTTGTTGCGGCCGTTCCCCCCTCAACCCTCAACCCTCGCCCCTCGGGCCCACGGGCCGCCAGCGCGTGGAGAGCGGCGATGGCATCCGCCGTCAACTGACGAAGCGCGGGCGTGAACTCGACCTGGCGCCGGCGCTTGCTCTCCGCGTGGAACACCGCGCCGGAGGGGACGGCCCTGCCGAACATTTCCTCGAGGCAAAGCGCCTGGGCGCAGAGCTGCGCATCGTCGTTCTCAAACCGGCGGCGCCGGCCCCACCTTGAATTCGACCGGATACAACCCCCCATCCGGGTGCCGCTCGACAATATCGCATTTGCCATTGAGACCAAGGCGGTCCGACCAAACGGGCAAGGCGCGCAACAGCGTGACCCCGCGCGCAACTTCGTAGCCGGGCAGGTCGCTATGCTCGTGGACAATGTCGCCGCGTTCGGTATGGACATTGGCCTCCCTGCGGCCCTCGATGACCTTCAAAGCCGCCCGGCGCGGGCAGTAGAGATAATCGTTCAGCAGCGAGAGCGCCAGAGGCTCCGGCGCGTTTGTGGCATCCAATCCAAGAAAGCGGCTGACTTCAGGCATGGCCAGCAAGGGTCTTAAGGTTGGGAAAAAGCTCCTCTGGCCGCTTGCCGGCCACCTTAAGGTAGCGGGCGTGGAAATGCAGGGGCTGGTGGTCGTTCCAGTTCATAGTGATGACAATGCCGAAGAAGCGGCTAAGGGCTCGTGCAAAAACACATTCCGATTTTCTCCAACCCGAAGGGTTGGTAGAAGGTAGCCGGTGGTCGTTCGGGGTTGGGGGAGAACGACCACCGGGTAGGGCGTCCTCTGTGGGCCGCACCCCGGAGGGGTGCCAGAGAATAATGATAGAATCACACCGCGCCTCCGGAACTTGCTTTTGCATGAACCCTAAGAGTCGGCATACGCGGCGCGTTCCTGCCGAAGGTTGGGGAAGAGATCCTCCGGCTTTTTACCCGTGACCTGCAGCCATAGCGCGTCGGCGCAGAAGTCCAGCTCCCCCGGCCAGGTCAGCGTGCGCCCACGCTCACCAATACTGGCCTGCCGAAAAAAGCCGTAGTCGGTCCAAGGCGCAAACACGCCCTTCCCAACGTGAACCGAGGAGTTTTCGCGGCCTTCTCTGCGAACCGTTTCTTTGGTCTTGAGAAAGACCAGAAAGTCCAACACCTCTTGTTGGACCGTCTCCGGGGCAGAACGCGGAAGACGCAGAATCCGGAGGCTGGCCGCCCGTCTTTCCGCGTGCTTCGCGTATTCCGCGGTGGTTGCTTCGGCTGCGCGTGTTCGCCCTCCCATCGCCGACGCCTCTCGCACAACCGATGGATGTCGTAGCCCGCCTCGCGTGCCAGCTCATTTTTGATGCGCCAAACTTCCTCAAGAATCGGATTCGATTTCATAAGTTGATTCTCCCATGCCCATGAACCGTGCCCCCGTAGCGGCGTCTCGGCAGAGCGCCGCCATTCCCCGGAACGATTTCCAGCGGCGCTCTGCCGAGACGCCGCTACGCCGAGGCCCATGGTCCCAATGCATGGCCCGGGAATCTCACACCTCGTGACCTGCGTGACAGCTCCGTTAGGAGCGGCATATTTATAGCAACGCGGCCCTACAAAGCCCCTCTCAAGCTCCGTCAGGAGCGGCATGTCGGCGATCTGGACTGTGCTGCCCTGACCTGCCGCTCCTGACGGAGCTTGGCCCCCTCGGTGCATCAGGACTATAAACATGGCGTTCCTGGCGGAGCTTTGCCGGCGTGGCCGCTGAACTAACCGCCTGGGCCCACGAAATTTCCGCGCTGGCAGCCTCGGGTTTTCTGCCTGTGCAGGGCACGCAGATAGGTCGCGGAGCGCGGAGCGCAAGCGGAAGTCCGCGCCAGCCTCGACGCAAATGGCGCCGGGCAATTGGTAGTTCCCGACCGGCGTCACAGCAACTCGATCAGCTCGATTCCCGAAGGGAGGCCAGACTTGCTCACGGTGACTTCGTAATCAGAGAAGGCACGAGCGACCAGCGCACCCGGCTTCCGCTGGACCCCGATTCGGAGCCGGGATGGTCGGGCACGGATTTCCAACGCGGAATCGTTTGGGAGAGGCCCTTGGAGCTCGTGCGAGAATTAATTCCGATTTTCTTGTTTGTGAACGCAGCCTGCTGGAGGGGTGGAGGCGGTTGCTGGTGGCGCAGGAAGGGGGAGGGGCAAAGCGCGGGCATACCGCGCACTCCAGGGGCTTCGCCAGTTCGAAGGCCGGTTCGCATATCGCGAAGCGTGTGGAGTGCGTCCAGCTTGCTGGCGCTGTCGGGTTGGCCGGGGGGCACGAGAGCCGGAGCAAGCTCCGCGACGGCGGGGGGCGGATTGGCCCTGCTGTCCGTCGCCACTGCCGTAAGTGGAAAAAAGTTCATTGCCCCACCAGGAGTCCTGTTGTGTCTGGTGCCCATACTGCCGCAGCAGCCCCAGCAGAAGCAAGCATTCTCCGTTTGCATTTTCAGCTTGCGCGGCGGGGTCTGCGTTGGGAAACCCGCTGAACAACGAGGAGAAGGCCAAAAAGAGCCAATAGAGCCAATAGAGCCAATAGAGCACTTGCCTTCCCGGCCCCAAGTATGCGAAACCTCTCGCCTATGGATCCGACACAATCCGCAGGATTGAAGGCCCTAGGTTTGAGGTTCAGAGTTCCTCTGACTCATCCTTTGTCCTTCATCCTTCTCGGCAAGGTCCGAGGGCCCGACGTTCAGAGATGCATCGCGCCTTACGCTGCCCTCTGCCGTCTCCCCATTTCAGTAGTTTTGAGCAATTTTAACCAATTATACCCTCCCCCCCCGCCTCCAATGTCCCGCCACCCTCATTCGCCCCGCCCTCCCCATCGCGCAACCCTGCCACGAACAGATCTTCACCCTTTTCCCGCCCATCCCGAATTCATGCCACGGGCATTGCGGCTGAACAAAGGCGCGGGGCGAAATGACGTCATGCGAGCCAGGAAAACTGAACTTCGGACTTTGCTGGTCACCTTGGTTATTCTCGGCGTCTCATGGGCTGCGGGGGTCTCGGGCGCGACTTACAGGCCCTGCTCGGTCACCCCGCCCAAACCGCTGCGCGAGTTTCGCGCGGCCTGGGTGGCAACGGTGGGAAACATTGATTGGCCATCGAGAAAGGACCTCACGACGGCGGAGCAGAAGGCCGAACTGCTGGCCATCCTCGATCGCGCGGCCCAACTCAAGCTCAACGTCCTCATCTTCCAGGTCCGGCCCGCCTGCGACGCGCTCTATGCCTCGAGACTCGAGCCGTGGTCGGAGTATCTCACCGGCCTAATGGGCAAAGCGCCGGACCCCTACTACGACCCGCTGGCCTTTGCCGTCGAGGAGGCGCACAAACGCGGTCTGGAATTGCACGCCTGGTTCAACCCCTACCGCGCCCGCTATCTCTCCGCCAAATCTCCCCCTGCCCCCTCGCACATCAGCAAGACCCGGCCCCAGCTTGTCCGCCAATACGGCAGGTACCTCTGGCTGGACCCCGGCGAGAAGGAGGTCCAGGACTATTCGCTGAGGGTCATCCTGGACGTGGTCAGGCGTTACGACATTGATGGCGTTCATTTCGACGACTATTTTTACCCCTACGCCGAGCAGGATGCGTCGGGCAACGAACTGGATTTCCCCGATGACCAGAGTTGGCGCCGTTTTGGAGCCAGGCGCAAGTTGAACCGCGAGGACTGGCGGCGCGAGAATGTCAATGTGTTCATCCAGCGCGTGTATGGCTCAATCAAGGCGGAGAAACCTTGGGTCAAATTCGGCATCAGCCCCTTTGGCATTTGGCGTCCGGGTTGTCCCTCCCAAATCGAGGGGTTCGATGCCTACGCCAAACTCTACGCCGACTCGCGCAAGTGGCTGGCCAAGGGCTGGGTTGATTACTTTGTGCCCCAGCTTTACTGGGCCATCGAGCCGCCCCAGCAAAGCTTCCCCGCCCTGCTCAAGTGGTGGACCCAGCAGAACCCCAAAGAACGGCTCCTGGCCCCGGGCATGAATTCAAGCAACGTCGAGCGCCACTGGAAGCCGGAAGAAATCCTCAACCAAATCCGCCTTGCGCGCAGCCAACCCGGTGTCGCGGGCCACGTCCATTGGAGTTTGAAGTCCCTCATGCCAGGAAGCGCCTTGGCTGACGCCCTCGAGCGCGCGATCTATACTCAACCGGCGCTAGTGCCGGCCTCACCCTGGCTGGGACGCGCGCGTCCGGCAAAACCAACCCTGGCCGCCGCCCCCAACCAGGCCCCGGACCGCCTTCAAGTCAGTTGGAGCCCCGGCAGGCCCGAGCCGGTCTCGCACTGGCTGCTTCAAACTCGCGCTGCTGGCCGGTGGAAAACCGAAATCCTGCCCGGAAACGCGACCAGCCACGCCTGGCATGGAGCAGTTCCGGACGTAGTGGCCCTCTCCGCCGTGGATCGCAATGGCAACCTCAGCCTGGCGGCAGGGCTGCAAGCCGTTGAAGACTGATTTTGGAAGTCGCCTCGTGGCGCGGGCATCCTGCCCGCGTCGTGGCAGCGCTGCAGGCCGTCCAAGGCTGATTTTGGAAGGGCTGTAAGCCGAGTTCTGTCTGCCCCGCAGAGCGGAGGAGAGGATCATTTGTCTCAGCAGCCGATACCCGGGACTTGCCCCGCTCTTTGCAGAACTCCGGTGTCCTGAAAAGAGCGGGGCTGGAGCGGGCCGCTCCGCTGTCCCCTATTTGGCCTTGCACCCGATGGGGTTTTCCGTGCCTCCGCGCTTGCGCTTGGAGCGGTGGGCTCTTACCCCGCCTTTTCACCCTTACCCAACCCCTCCTGAAACCTGCCGGCATCGGGGAACACAAAGCACTGCGAGCACAGGCCCGCAGTCTGCACTTTTGCTCTGCTCTGCCGACGGCTTCAGGAAGGGCTGGGCGGTTTGTTTTCTGTGGCACTTTCCGTCGCCAACGCCTCTCGGCATTGCCGCCCGCGTGTATCCCCCAGGCGAGCCTTCTTGCGAAGGCCCCTGTGGGTTACGCGGCATCGCGCCCTATGGTGCTCGGACTTTCCTCCCCCGGCTTGCGCCGGAAGCGATCCTCCGCCCTTCCAAAATCAACCTGAATATACCCCGCAAAAGAGCTTAACAAAGCTAAAAGATCAAGAATCTCGAATCAGCCGTGGAGCGCAGTGCTTTACTTGAAAAGTTGAAATTCCCAGATGGTCGGGCCGTCGGTGGATTCGATGACGTTCAGGCGCACGCGCCGGGCGGTGACGGGGGCGAAGCGGGCGATGAGTTTGGCGCCGAGATTCTCGCCCCGGTAACAGGCTTTCCATTGGCCGTCCTGAAGGTATTCGATGGCGAACTTGCGAACGCGTTTGAGTTCTGGAAAGGCCTGCTTGATGGCAGCGCGGCTGAACGTTGCCGGATGGCCGAGATCGACCTCGAGCCAGGCGGATTTGACTCCGGCGTCCGTTGCCCAGCGGGTGTCGCTCCGGCCATCCACGGCTTTGTCCGGGCCGAAGGCAGACTGGTTTTGAAAAACGTTCGAGGCGGTGGCTTTGGCGTTGGTAGTGAGCGAGACCGGTGAAGGGACATCCACGGCGGGGAGGTCCAGGGCACTGCCGTCCAGTTCGAGCGCCACAACCGTGTCGAGTGGCTGGCGGTCACTCTCGGGAACGGAGATCTCAAGGGCCGTCCCGGTCTGACGAACGTTGACTCTTCCACGACTGAGCAGGCGACTGCGGGCGATCTTGAGCGGAATCCCTGGGAGCTTCAGCACGTCGTCGCTCCACTCCCAAAGGTGCAGGTAGAGGGTGTTGCCCTTGCGAGTCGAGGCGCCATAGTCGCCCGGCTTGAACGGTCCGCCGCGCGTGCCGTAGATGCTCTCACCGTATAGGGTCAGCCAGGCGCCGATCTCCTTCAACCGATTCGCCTGCTCCGGGGCGATCTCCCCGGTCGGCATCGGCCCCGCGTTGAGCAGCACGTTGCCATCGCCCCCGGGGCAGCGGACAAGCATCTCGAGGCAATCGGCGTATGATTTGACGCCATCTTCGCGCCCGCCCCAGGCCCATTGCCCCCGGCGCGAAAGGGTCATGCACGATTCCCACGGAAACTGGTCTTCAAAACCGCCGATGGATTGCTCCGGAGTGAAGTAATCGGCGTGCGGGCCGATGGCCCGGGCGGAGCCGGGATTCTGGCCGGGCCCCATGTCCAACCGGTTGTTGATGACGATCTGAGGCTGGAGTTTCCTGACCAGGGCGTAAGTCCGCTCCTGGTCCCAAGGCGTCTCGCCGCCATCACAGTCGAACCAGAGCAAATTGATCTTGCCATAGTGGCCGAGCAACTCGCGCAGTTCCTCCTGCATTCTCGTTACGAAACGCTCATTGTCCCGGGAACGGCAGTCGGGGTCGCGCCAATCCATAGGCGAAAAGTACCAGCCAATTTTCAGGTCCTGCTCATGGGCGGCCCTGGCCAGTTCGGCGCATACATCGCGGTTGAAAGGCGTGTGCATGATGTTGTAATCGGATACCTTCGAGTCCCATAGCAGGAACCCGTCGCAATGCTTGGCGGTCAGCACCATGTACTTGATGCCCGCCCCCTTGGCCAGGCCGACCCATTGTGTGGCGTTGAAGTTGGTGGGATTGAACTCCTTGTAGAGGCTGTCGTAAACCGCGGCGGGGATTGGGCCGTTGTTCGGACACTTGGGGTTGGTGTTGGCGCGTGACCAACTGATCTCGGTGCCCTTGAGGCTTACCGGTCCCCAGTGGATAAACAGGCCGAAGCGAGCTTGCCCCCACCATTGGAGACGTTCGGGATACGGGCGCGGCGGGCGGGCGGCCGGGGCCGGCGTGAGGTCCTGAGCCTTCAGGGTCAAGCCGCTCGACAGCGCGGCGGCAAACAAGAGCGAGTATGTGCGAGGCGATTTCATTCGAGTTGGCGCATGGCTGGCATGGGCTAGAATACTCGAGGCGCCCGCGCTCTTCCAGCCGGAAGTGGCGGGCTTGCCACTTGCCTTGGGACTTGCCAGTGGCTCTGTGCCCTCGCAGACTGGGGCCATGAAATGTCCGACCATGATGGCCGTCTTGCTCGCCGGCGGCCTGGCCTCGCCCGCCCAGGATTTCCCGGCGGAGGGCCTGCCAACCCTCAAAGATTTCGATTCCCACCGCATTACGTCGGCCGATCCTACCGGCGGCAACGACGATTTCCGCGTGCTCGAGCCTGGAGGGACGCTGGTCCTGGCCGACATCAAAGGCCCGGGTTGCATCGTTCATTTCCGCGACAATATCACCAGCCGCGAGCCGCATCATCTGCAGTTTCATATCCTGCGCGCCTACTGGGACGGCGAGGCGGAGCCGAGTGTGGAAGCGCCCGTCGGGGATTTCTTCGGCGTCGGGTTTGGCTTTACCGAGAAGTTCAGCTCGGCCCTGCTGTGCATTGACCAGCGGCCGGGCAAGGTAGCCGACCCGGCGGCGTTTGGAGCGGCGCGGAATTGTTACATTCCCATGCCCTTCAAGCGGGCGGCGCGTTTGACGATCACCAATCTGGGCAAGCAACCGAGCCAGCATTGGTACGAGGTCAACTACCGCGCCTATCGCAAGGCTGTCCCGGGCCAAGGTCTGTTCCATGCCCAATACCGCCAGGGCACGCCGCCGCCGGAAGGTCCTTACACTCTGCTGGAGGCCACTGGGCGCGGCCACCTCCTGGGCTGTGTCCTGAGCGTCAGGAACAATGACGGCGGCTGGTGGGGTGAGGGGGATGAAATTGTTGATATTGACGGCCAGCCCGCGATGCACGGCACCGGCTCGGAAGATTTCTTCTGCGAATCCTACGGCTTGCGCGCCGGCTGTTTCCCGTATTTCGGCGTCACACTCCTCCAGGAGCCTTACACCACCGCCTACCGTTGGCATATCCCGGACCCAGTGGCTTTCCGGAAATCCATCCGCTTTGCCATCGAACAGGGCAATGGCAAACCGCCCTTCCGCAGCGGGAATTACTATTACAGTGTGGTTTATTGGTACCAAACGGAGCCGCACGCGCCGTTTCCCAAATTGCCGCCACCGGAGCAAATCATCGGTCCTGCCGCCCGATAGCCGCGCGGCCTAAGGGCTTGTGCAAAGACAAATTCCGAGATCTGAGTGCCTGGGGCGGAGCGTGAAGCGTGAGAGCGTGGAGCGTGGCAAGCCTGCCTGCCGAAGGCTCGGCGCAGGCAGGTGCTACGATGCCCTCACGCTCTACGCTCCGACGTTCCACGCTCCGGACGAGGGGCAAAGGCAGCTTGTTAAATTACGCCAGAAGCGCCGAATTTGTTTTTGCACGGGCGCTAAGGAGCCGTCACGCGTTTTCCGATTCCGAGCTTCCTGAGGAAGGGTTCGAGCGAACGCGGGCGGCCGAGGAATTTTTCGATCGAGAGGTTCACGTCGCGCGAATCGCCAGGCTCATAGATTTCGGCGCGCAAGCGGCGGCCGGCGTCCGGGTCGAGGTAACCGCGGGGCGAGCCTTCGAACACGGTGGCCATGTCGGCGGCGATGGCGTCGGCCCAGGCATACCCGTAGTATCCGGCATCATAGTGCATAAGATGTCCAAAGTAAGCGGGCAGGGCGGTATCCGGGGCCATGGGCAGAAAAACCTCGCCCAGGAGTTTGTTGGAGAGCGGAAGGGCGTCTTTGGCGTTGGAGTGGTGGATTTGAGTGTGAAGGGCCAGGTCCATGAGGGCGAAAGCGAGCTGGCGGCGATAGCGCGTGCCTTCGGTGGCGAGTTTGGCTTCCTTGAGTTTGGCCAGGATTTGAGCAGGGATCTTCCTGGACGGGTCACGGTAGTCTCCGGCAAAAGTGTCGAGGACCTTCTGGTCCCAAACCCAGTTCTCGAGCATTTGGGAGGGGGCTTCGACAAAGTCCCTGGGAACGCTCGTGCCGGAGAAGCGGGAGTATTTGGCGCGGGTCATGATGGAGTGCATGGCATGGCCGAACTCGTGGAAGAGCGTCTCGACGTCGCTGTGGGCAAGGAGCGAAGGCTGATCTTTGGCCGGGGGCGGGAAATTGCAGATGAGAGCAACGGTGGGGCGCTGATATTTTCCGCTGGGCAGCAGCTTGCCATCAATGAGGCCGAACTCGGCGAAGTGGTTGTATTTGCCCTCACGCGGGAACATGTCGAGGTAGAACAGGCCCAGCGGCTCATCGGTGCGGGCGTCGGAGACGGCATAGAGCTGGAGGTCGGCCACCCATTTGTAGGGCGGCTTGAGGGGATTGAACTTGAGCCCGAAGATGCTTTGGTAGATGGCAAACATGCCTTCGAGCACGCGTTGATAGGGGAAGAAGACCCGCAATTGCTCGGCGTCTATGGCGTATTTTTCCTTTTTCAATTGGTTGCTAAAGTAGCGCCAGTCCCAAATATTGATTTGGGCGTTGGTGTCGCCGGTTTCTTTGATCTTGAGCCGGCGGAATTCGGCCAGTTCGGCATCGAACTTGGGCTGCAAGCCGGCCTTGAGCTTGTCGAGGAAATCGATGGCGGTAGCGGCATTCTTGACCATTTTGACTTCGGTCTGGTAGTCGGCCCAGGTGTGGTAGCCGAGTTTTTGGGCAATGTCGTCGCGCAAGGGGAGAATCTTCTCCAGCAAGGGGATATTTTCGTCTCGGGCGAGGTTGTCGTGCTCGAGCAGCAGTCTCTTGCGGGTCTGTTCGCGTTTGGCGTTGTCCATGACCCGAAGGCAGGCTGTAGTGACGTTGGCCATGACCGTGTATTGGTCATCGCCGGTCTTGATCTGCCCGAGGAAGCTCTCCGGCAGGCCCTCCAGCTCGGCTTGGGTGAACCTGACCGCCTTCCGGGCCTTGGTGATGTTGCTTTCATAGTCGGTGGTCAGCCGGGAGAGTTCTTTGCGCATCTGCTCGACCTGGTCGCGCTGGGCTTTGGGCAATTGGAGGCCGGCGCGGCGGTAATCGCGGAGGGTCTCGGCCAGGAGCTTGGCGTCCTGGCCCTTGAGCGGGGGCTGGGTGTCGGCGTATGCCTTGACGGCCTGATAGACATCCTCGCGGTAGTCGAGGCCGACCATCCATTCCTCGAGTTGTTTGAGTGCGTCGGTGGCGGCGTCGCGGATTATAGAGTTGGTGCTGGTTTCCTTGATGAGTGAGAGGCGGTTGTCCGTCAGGCTGACCTGGTAGGCGATGTCGTCCAGGGCGCGCACGGTGTTCTCGAAGGTCACCGCGGGCGGTTTGAGAGAGGCCACCCGATCCAGGGCGGCGTTGGCGTCGGCAATGGCCTGGCGGATCGCGCCGCCGATTTCGTTAGTGGTCAGCTCGAACTGGGGCAAAAGCGCAACCGAATCGAACTTGGCGGCACGCCTTCGAAACTCCTTCAAGGGGTCCAGCGGACCCACCGGCTCGGCGGCGCTGCCGGCCATGGCCAGGCAGGCGAGCAGAAGCACCCACAATGTCATTTTGCAAATCATAGGCCTGCACACTAACGACAAACCGGCCGAGAGCAAGCGGTTGTTTTGAGCCGGATGAATGTAGGAGCCGACGTGAGGAGGCTCACTTTTAAAGAGAGCAGAGGTCAGAGCCTCCTCACGTCGGCTCCTACAGAATCTTGAATCAGCCGTGCAGAAACTCCTTTGTCCTTGTATTTCTGCCGGCGGTCTTTATCTATTCCAGCCAATACGAGCATGAGCATGAGTTTGCCAAAATCGGTTCACCAACTCCGCGCCGGGGTAATCGGCACGGGCTTCATCGGCCCGGTTCATATCGAAGCGCTGCGCCGCCTCGGGGTCCAGGTGGCGGCGCTGTGCGACCTGCCGGAGCGCGTCAGGGACGCCGCTGCCAGACTCGGGATTCCACAGGTTTACGGCGATTACCGCGAAATGCTGCGTTCGCCCGGGCTCGATGTCATTCACATCGCGGCTCCGAACCGGTATCATTGCGAGATGTCCCTGGCGGCCCTGGCCGCCGGCAAGCACTGCATCTGCGAGAAACCGCTGGCCATGGATACGCGGCAGACCGGGCAGATCCTCAAGCGGGCCAGAGAGGCCGCCACGGTCTTCGCCGTCAACTATAACGTGCGTTTCTACCCCGCCATCCTTGAGCTTCGCCGGATGGTCGGGCGCGGCGAACTGGGCGACATCATCCATGTCAACGGCTCTTACTTGCAAGACTGGCTGTTCAAAGAGACTGACTACAACTGGCGGCTGCTGCCCGAGGAGGGCGGCAAACTCCGGGCGGTCGCCGACATCGGCACGCACTGGATGGACGCCGTTTCGTTCATTTTGGGCGCCCGGATTACATCGGTGTTTGCCGACCTGGGGACCTGGCACAAGACCCGCCGGCGACCGCTTGGAGAGGTGCAGACCTTCTGTGGACCCGCCGAGGCGGCCAGATACGCCCCCTATCCTGCCAAGACCGAGGACTTCGCCAGTGTGCTGCTGCAATTCAGCACGGGGACCCGCGGCAACCTGGCCGTTTCACAGGTCGCCGCCGGCAGGAAGAACCGCCTCCGGCTCGAGATTTACGGCTCGAAGAAATCGGCCTGGTGGTGCTCCGAGAACCCCGAGCTGCTCCATTTGGGACATCGTGACACCCCCAACGAAGCCGCCATGCGCGGCACGCCGGCGTTTGGTCCTGACGCCGCGCCCTACATCGACTACCCAGCCGGCCACGTGGAAGGATTCCCCGACACCTTCAAGATGCTTTTCCGCTCGGTGTATGGAGCGATCGCCGGCACCGCTGGCGAGCGACTCTTTGCCACCGCTGAAGACGGCCACCAGGAAGCCGGCGTATGCGAGGCCATCCTGAAGAGCCATCAGACGAAGACCTGGGTCAAGGTCCGGGGCGCGAAGCCAGGGAAAGGGCCTTTGGAGCGTAGTGTCCGCTGAAAGGGATCCTCGCCCCAGCGGCCGGCAGCATGGCTACCCCGGTTCCCGTCCAGCCTGTCGCCAACGACTTCTGGCGAGGGGAAAGGGGGAAACCGTTAACCACGCCCTGGATCACCCAAGCCGCGCCGAATCAACGCAAGCGCTTTTTGCGGTAAGGCCTCAGTGGCGGAGGTTCGGCTCTCGGGCGGACACGAAGGTCGGCGTAGCGGCGTCTCGGCAGAGCGCCGCCATCTTTGGCTTGTTATATTGGCGGCGCCCTTCCGAGACGCCGCTATGAGGGGACGGTCCCCGGGGCTGCTTTTCCGCCATCACCGACCGGTTACTTTTTGCGTGCGTTCACTGCGGATTCCCTGTAAACCCCACCACAACAATTTGGTTGCAGGGGGCGCTGTCATGTGAAGCTGGACGAGCTAAGACCGAACAAGATCCTCCGAGGCCCGCTCTTCCCCGAGCCCGTGCAGGTCATCGTCACCATCCCCATGGGGGACGGCGTGAAGCTTGTCGGCAAGGGCCTCCAGACAAGCAAGGTGTTTGAGGTTGTGCTCACGCCACAGAAACTCGCCCTGCTGGAAACCACCCCCGACACCGAGCCGTTCGACGGCGACTCCAAAATGTTCCGGCTGGGCATCGAGGCCATGCGCCTTGCCCTCGCCTTCGAGTATGACCCCTACTTCTCGCTGTCCATCGCGCGCGTTGACCCGCTCCCGCACCAGCTCGAAGCGGTTTACGACTACTTCCTCCGCCTGCCCCGCATCCGGTTCCTGCTCGCAGACGACCCTGGCGCCGGCAAGACCATCATGGCCGGCCTGCTCATCAAGGAGCTAAAAATTCGCGGCCTGGTCAAACGCATCCTCATCATCGCGCCCGCCAGCCTCTCCTTCCAGTGGCAGCGCGAAATGAAGGACAAGTTCCGCGAGAACTTCGAAATCATCCGTAGCGACATCCTCCGCGCCAACTACGGCTCCAATCCCTGGCAGGACAAAAACCAGGTCGTTACCTCCGTTTCCTGGGTTTCCCGCATCGAAGACGCCAAGGAAAGCCTCCTCCGCAGCCATTGGGACTTCATCATCGTGGACGAGGCCCACAAGATGAGCGCCGCCAGCCGCAACAAAAAAAACGCTCGCCTACCAACTCGGCGAGGAACTGTCGCGCATGACCGACCACTTCCTCCTGATGACCGCCACCCCGCACAAGGGGGACCCCGACCATTTCTGCCTGTTCCTCGAGCTGCTTGACCGCGACGTCTATGGCGACGTGAAGAGCTTGGAGGAGGCGATGAGGAAGCACGAGGCGCCGTTCTACCTCCGCCGCGTCAAGGAAGCCCTGGTCACCTTTCCGGACCCCGATACCGGAAAAGTCAAAAAGCTGTTCACAGAACGCGTCGTCCAAACCACCGAGTTCCAGCTCACTGAAACGGGCGAGGACTGTGAAGCGGATTTTTACGATGCCCTGACCCGGTTCGTTGAGGACCAGTCCATCAAAGCGGCTTCCGAGAACTCCGCCCGTGGCCGGGCGCTCGGCTTCACCATGGCCATGCTCCAGCGCCGCTTTGCCTCCAGCATTTACGCCGTCCGCCGCAGCCTCGAGCGCATGAAGGAGAAGCGCGAAAAGATTTTGGCCGACCCCGAAGCCTATCGCCAGGAGCAGATTAACCGCCGCTTGCCGGAAGACTTCGAGGACCTGACCGACGAGGAACGCCAGGCCATCCTCGACGAACTTGAGGAACTGGTGTTCTCCTACGACCCGGCCGCGTTGCGTGATGAAATCGTCGATCTGACGAAGCTGATTGACCAGGCCCGGCGTCTCGAAGATGCCGAAGTCGAATCCAAGCTCGTGAAACTCCGTGAGCTGCTGCAAGACCGGGGCGTTTTCACCGATCCGAAAATGAAGCTGCTCCTGTTCACCGAGCACAAGGACACGCTCGACTATCTCGCCGGTGACGGTAAAGACGGGCGGCCCTTGGGCAAACTCGTGAAGTGGGGCCTAAGCCTCACCCAAATTCATGGCGGCATGAAGATCGGCGACCGCGACACCCCCGGCACCCGCATCTATGCGGAGCGGGAGTTCCGTGAATCCGCCCAGGTCCTCGTTGCCACGGAAGCCGCGGGCGAAGGCATCAACCTGCAGTTCTGCTGGTTCATGATTAACTACGATGTGCCGTGGAATTTTGTTCGCCTGGAGCAGCGGATGGGTCGCATCCACCGCTACGGCCAGGAGAAAGACTGTCTCATACTCAATTTTGTCTCGACCAACACCCGCGAAGGCCGCGTGATGCAGAAGATCTTCGAAAGGGTTAAGGCAGCAGAAGACGACCTGGACCCGCAACGAACCGGCAAAGTGTTCAATGTGTTGGGCGACGTTTTCCCCGCAAACCTCGTCGAGAAAATGATACGGGACATGTACGCCCGGAACCAAACCGAGGAAGTCATCAAGCAGCGTATCGTCGAGGGAGTGGATACAGCCCGATTCCAGCGCATCACCGACTCAACCCTCGAAGGCCTCGCCAAGCGGGAGCTGAACCTCTCTGCCATCATCGGCAAATCCGCCGAGGCCAAGGAACGCCGGCTCGTGCCCGAGGTTATCGAAGACTTCTTCGTCCAGGCCGCCCCCACCTCCGGAATTCAGCTCCGGCACGTGGCGTCTGAGGGTTCCCCTCGCCCCCTCCGAGGGGGAGAGGGTTGGGGTGAGGAGGCCTCCTCTTCGCTCCCCAGTTCTCACACCTACCGCATCGGTCGCGTCCCCCGCCAACTCTGGCCCATCGGCGAACGGCTCGAACCCCGCTTCGGCAAGCTGGGCCACGAATACAAGAATGTGGTCTTCGATAAGCAGCTCCTGCCCAAAGACCCCACTCTGGAGTGGGTCACCCCCGGCCACCCTCTGTTCGAGGCCGTCCGGGAGGACCTGCTGGAAAACGCCGCCCCTGACCTGCAGCGTGGCAGCATCTTCTACGACCTGCACGCCAGCGCCCCGTACCGCCTCGATTTCTTCGCGGCCTCCGTCAAAGATGGCCGCGACAACCAGATCCACCGCCGCCTGTTCGCCGTCCAGACGGAGCAAACCGGCCAGATGAGCGTCAAACAGCCCACCGTCCTCCTCGATCTCGCAGTGGCTCCCCCAGGTAGTGGAGCAGGCTTCCAGCCTGCTCTGGAGAGTGGCTCAGGCTTCCAGCCTGAGGGTGCTGAGCAGACTCACGAGGAAGCAGGCAAGATGCCTGCTCCACACTTCACACCCTTAAACAAAGAAGCCGAAATCCGCAAACACCGCCGCCGGTTGCCGCATTGGGAACAGGACGGCTGCACGTACTTTGTCACCTTCCGCCTCGCCGATGCCATACCCCAGGAGAAGCTCAAAGCCTGGCAGGAGCAGAGGGAAATCTGGCTCAAACATCACCCGCAGCCGTGGTCTGAAAAGACCGCGGGCGAATACGAGGAGCGGTTCGTGGAAGGATTGCAGAAATGGCTTGATGCCGGGTACGGCTCATGTGCGCTGCAAGCTGACGCGGTTCGGAGCGTAGTGGAGAATGCGCTGCGGCATTTCGATGGCGAACGTTATGCCTTGGACGAATTCGTCATTATGCCCAACCACGTCCATCTCCTGGTTCAGCCGATGGTCGGCTCCTCGCTTTCGAGCATCCTGCATTCCTGGAAATCATTCAGCTCCAATGTCGTCAACAAGCAACTGGGCCGCTCGGGAACATTTTGGCTCGACGAAAACTTCGATCACGCCGTCCGTAGCCTGAGCCAGCTCAATCACTTCCGCCGTTATATTGCAGAGAATCCAACCCAGGCGTATTTGCGCCCCGGCAGCTTCGCCCTGAGTCGTGGAGCAGGCATCCTGCCTGCTCTGGAAGACTCCGCAACATGGAGGCCCCCGGCACAAACCGAGGCAAGCAGGCAAGATGCCTGCCTCACTGGCAGCAGGCAAGATGCCTGCTCCACACCACCGGACCTGCGCGCAATGGAGGCATTTCTCATCGAACGCGCCCTCAACCCGATGCTCGCGGAGGTCACCACCCAGCGCGCCAGGGAAACCCAAACCATCACTCACCACCTCGAAATCAGCCTTAACGAACTCATCAACCGCCAGCAGGTGCGCCTCGGTGAGCTGTCCGAAATGCAGGAGCGGGGTGACACCTCCCAGCCCCTGGCCGCCAACATCAAGCAGACGAGGACCGCATCGACGAACTGAACGCCCGCCTGGAACACCGCCGCGCCGAGCTCCAGCGCGAACGTGAGTGCATGATTGGCGACACCCAGCACGTCGCCCGGGCCTGGGTCCTTCCGCACCCGGACCGTGAGACTCCGCACATCGCCGCCATGGTCGCCGACCCCGAAATCGAGTGCATCGCCGTCCAGTTCGCCATCAAGCACGAGGAGGCCCAGGGCCGCGTCGTCGAAAGCGTCGAGAAGGACAATCGCGGTTTCGACCTCATCTCCCGCAAGCCGCACCCCGAGGACCCGAAAACCGCGATTGACCTGCGCTTCATCGAGGTCAAAGGCCGCGCCGACACCGGCGACATCGCTCTCACGTCGAACGAATACAACACCGCCAAGCGCCTCAAAAAGGACTACTACCTGTATATAGAGCCTGTCCCAGTAGAGGAAAGCCTTGCGGAGCGGGGGTGGGATCGATGCGGGCCTGATTTAAACCCGCAGGAATCGGCACGGCGACACTGAAAAGGTCCCTTATGATGGGTTCGCCGAGGCCCGCCGGCGGGTGGTCGGCGCAGGCACCTTGGGTCGAACCAGATGCAGTTCGCCACGATCCAGTAGTTCCCATTGGACGGTTTCACCCCCTTCCAGAGCGATCGCCGCAGCCAAGGCCAACGGGAAGCTGACATAGAATCGGGGCTGCTTTCCCTTGGAGCGCATCTCCTGGATTTTCAAAGGATAGGTCGCTTGCATTTTTCAGAGGTCTGAGCAAACAATCAGCTTTCCGCGCGTTTTAAGAAAATTTCTGTTGGGCTCGCTATTGGACGTGGTAGCGGATCGGCAGGCGGAACCGGTCCAGTGTGACGGGCCCCATCTTGTTGAGGTCTTCGCACAGGCGGCGGGCGGCGTAGTCGATCTCCCGATCCGTGAATCTTCTCAACGTCACGTCTAACTGCCCGCCTTCCAAGTTGAGGTAGCCGGTCCTCTCCACAATCATCGCCAGCGCCGGCACGACCTCTTTCTTCCGGTCATAATGGTTCAACAACAAGCGGCACATCTGGGCCTGGAGGTTGCAGGCAAACACCTTGATGCAGTCCAGGAATCGTTTCTTCTCGTGGTTGAGTCGCACCAATTTTTCCCCGCCATGAGCCTGGTCGAAGCGGATCTCGGCCGGCAGTTTGTCCAATTCCTGATCGGTTAACAGGATCGTGCTCTCGGCCACCGCGATGTTGTCCAGCACCTCCTTCTGGCTCCGGGGTGCGGGCCGGCGTTTGTGGGCCGGCGGCGGCGGCGGAAGCATGTGGTTGGCTAATTCAACCTTTAAGCGGTTTAATTCGCTGACCAAGCCCGCTCGCTTCCGCTTGAGTTCCCGGATCTGCGGGTTGTCCACCATCGGTTGCTCTTCCAACTCCTCGGCGACGTAACCCGGCGTGTAGTCGATCAGGTGCTTGTGTAGCAGCTCCTTGATGGCATTCTCCTCTCCCCAGCGCCGACAAATCAATTGCACAATGGGCTCCGCCCCGATTTCCTCGGCGGCGCCGTTGGTGTAAATGGCCGCTCGCTTCTTGTCCCTTCCATTTTGGATCACCACGGCCCGAATCTTGCCGTACTTGCTCATCGTGCGCGTGGTCTCCAGGTAGGGGATCGCTTCGGCCTTCCGGATCTCATAAGTCACCTGCGCCACCCGGTTGAATTGCTCCTCCGCCAGATCGTTCACCCATTTATCGGAATATTTAGCCCAACTGATGAACAGCGCCCGCCGTTTTCCTGCTCCCTCATCCCGGCCGTCCAGGTAGCGGTAGAGCTCCGCGCTGTAGCCCTGCCGATCGAAGACCACAATCAATTTGTCCAGCCGCTCCTGACTCACTCCCGCTTTGGCCCCGAGCTTTTTGGCTTTCTCGATCAACTCCGGTATCTTTTGCAGCAGGTCCTCCCGGCAGGACCGGATTAGGAACAGCCACGGGCTGAAGTGCTCATCCACGGCCAGAAAATTGTAGCTGCCTTTCATCGGCATCTGGCGCACCCCATGCCAGCCCTTGCTGATCGGGTATAGCCCATAGTAGGGCATGAAATGGCCATCAATATACATCACTCCCCACGCGGCCAGGCCGGACTTCAAATAGGCGAGGGCAAACTCGTCGATCAAGGCTTCGCCTTTGGCCAACTTTCTCACCTTGTGCAAGAACCGCCGCAGCGTGAACAGGCTCGGACTTTGCGTGCGCCCCATCAACCTGAATTCGACCTAAAAAGTGATCACTACATTAATCCTGCGCCCGGAGGAGCCGCTTGTCGATGGCCTTGAGGATGGTTTCCTGTTTCTTGGTTAGCGCCACGACGCGGGAAAGCCTGAAACCCCGCTTGGCGTCCCGAAGATAGACCTTATACATCGTGCCCAATTCCAGGAGTGCGGCTTCCGCGGTGAAGTCCGTACGGCGCAAGCGATAGCGCAGCAAAGACAAGAGCAGGTAGGCCAAATAGCAAACGAAGACGTGAGCATGCACGCGCTCGGCTAGCCAGTGGCGCACCGGCCGCAGGTGGGTGATACCCTTGAGACTGTGGAAGGCTTTTTCGACAATATCCTTGTCAAAATAGAGGGAAAGCATTTGGTCCTCGGATAAGGAGCGGGTACAGAAGATGCACGAGTAGCCGTCGAACTCTTCGGCCTCGGTCAAGACGGCGGGCAGCAGATGGCCGCGGGCATCGAAGAAACGTTCCAGGCCGGGTTTAATAGACTTGCCTTGGGCCAAGAGGTTTTGGGCGTAGAGGATCTCATCGCGGCGGGATTCGCGGGCGTCGCGTTGGTGACGCTCGTTCAAACACAGCGCCAAGCGTCCGCGCACCCCATCCAATTGGTAGGGGCGCAGGCAGGTGTAAAAGACGGTCGAACCCACTCGTTGCCGATAGGGCAGTTGCATCAATAGCTGGGGATCGGCATAAGGGCGCCAGAACTTTTTCAAGGCGTCGTTGAGGGGGACCCCGCAGAGCGTGTCCCAGGTACAAGTGCTTGATGTCCTTGATGTTACGCCCGCTGGTGATACCCCGGTCGTAGATGAACAGCCCCGGTTCCAAGCCGTAGCTCGCAAAGAGGGTGACCAAGTCGTGCAAGGTGCGTGCATCATGGACGTTGCCGTCGAAGACCTTGTGAAACAAGGGAATGCCTTCGACCTGGGTCACGCCCAGACCCACCTGGATGAGGGGCCGCCCCTTGACCTCCTCCTTGTCGTGACCCGGTTTGCCCAGCGGGCAATGCCGGCCATAGAGGTAGGTGTTAGTCACGTCGTAGATGACACCGGAGGGCCGCAGGCGGTATTGGTGGCAAACCCCTTGGAAGAGCTGCCGCTGCCAGGCCTCCGCGTCGAGGCTTTCCAGGTGGTCCAACGCGCCCACCAGGCGCCTTTCGGTCAGGCCCTCCAGATCCAGAAGAAAGTTCAGGTCGGTACGTTCGAACCAACTGGGCATGTAGTTAAGGCTCCGATAGTCCAAGCAGTGGGCATAGACCAGGCTGAGGATTTCCTGGCTGTAGTCGCCCAGGAGTTCGGGCAGTTGGATTTCGGTGGCGAGGTGGTGCAGCACCAGCAGTGGACCGTAGAGTTTGACGGCTTCGACTTCGGCTTCCGAGAGGGAGGTCGATAGGATGGTGCGGCCGTCAGCCTCCTTGCCCACATAGCGAATAAAGCGCTGGACCACCTTGCCCTCGACGCGGCGGGTTTCGACCTCGGCGAGGTAAGTGCGGTCGCCTTTTCGGATCTTCCGAATGAAGCTCATGTAGTGACTATTATATACACTACCTCGGAGACGAGCAAGCGGTTTTTTGAGAAATCTGCATGTCATTGGGAGCCCTGTAAAATCAGGCCGAAACCCCGATCGCACTCACTTTCGCCCGACTGTAGTGAATAAAATCTAGGTCGAATTCAGGCCATCAACACGCCAAACTCTTCGGCGTAGGCACGCTTGAAGTCCTCCAGCGACCGAAACCCAAACACATCCACAGAGGTCTGAGCAAACAATCAGGCTGAAAAAGGTGCCTTCGTAAGTCACGTTGCGGCAAGCACTTACAATGGGGCTGATTTAAAATAATTTCTTGTGGGTTTTTCGCCGGGCCGTTTTCTGGTATGAGGTACCCAGAAAGGACTCGCGCGATGGATGATGTCAACTTTCCGGGCTGGCGGCCAGCGAGGTCCATCCAGGTGGTCGAGGGCAATGGGCGGACTCGCGTGCTCGTGAAGGGCAAACCGTATATGAGTTGGCACTCAGGCGATGAAGGGTGCGTTCGGCTGGCAATTGCGCAGTTGTACGAGTGCGGGTTGGGAACGGAGGAGGATTTGGCGGAGGCGTTTGGACGGCATGTCAACTCGGTACAGAAATACCTGAAGGATTTTGCTGACGAGGGAATCCGGGGTTTGATGTCGGAGCGCCGGGGTCCCAAAGGTCGGTGGAAGCTCACCCCGGAGTTGCGCGGGAAAATCTTGCTGATCGTTTTGCGGCAAGGCATCTGGAAACTGGAAACGATTCAGCAGCGATTGCTGGAAGCCTGGCATGAAGCGGTGAGCGTGCCGAGCATCCAACAAGTGTTGGAGGAAAACGGGCTGGGCGAACCGACCACCAGGGGCGTGGGCGACAAAGTGATCCAAGGTGAGCTTTTTGCCCTCGAGCCGGAGCCGCAGTTGGTTCTGCCTTTGGGCGGTCTTGACGCCCAACCCGTGGAGAAAGTCGGCACCAGCAGCGTGCGGGAACAGGAAAGCGGAACGGGAAACGACAACGCTGCGGGAGGCGGGGCCGGAGTCGCAGACCTGGGGAGAGGATGGCGGCGAGATCACTATTCGCCGGCACAGCGAGTCTATTTGGATCATTTGGAACAAGGCGCTTACAACGCGTATGCTGGCGGGCTGCTGTTTGCGCCGTTTCTGGCGCGCCATGATTTTGTTGCGACGTTGAGCCGAGCCATCACGATTGCGACCCACGAAGGTTACAGCCTGAAAGAGTTGGGGCTGACGTTGTTTTACATGGATGTGTTTGGGTTTCGGTCGCTGGAGGACTTCAAGCGTGCCTACGCCGAAGAGTTTGGCGTGTTGATGGGGCGCACGCAAAGTCCAGAGCCTGTTCACGCTGCGGCGGTTCTTGCACAAGGTGAGAAAGTTGGCCAAAGGCGAAGCCTTGATCGACAAGTTTGCCCTCGCCTATTTGAAGTCCGGCCTGGCCGCGTGGGGAGTGATGTATATTGATGGCCATTTCATGCCCTACTATGGGCTATACCCGATCAGCAAGGGCTGGCATGGGGTGCGCCAGATGCCGATGAAAGGCAGCTACAATTTTCTGGCCGTGGATGAGCACTTCAGCCCGTGGCTGTTCCTAATCCGGTCCTGCCGGGAGGACCTGCTGCAAAAGATACCGGAGTTGATCGAGAAAGCCAAAAAGCTCGGGGCCAAAGCGGGAGTGAGTCAGGAGCGGCTGGACAAATTGATTGTGGTCTTCGATCGGCAGGGCTACAGCGCGGAGCTCTACCGCTACCTGGACGGCCGGGATGAGGGAGCAGGAAAACGGCGGGCGCTGTTCATCAGTTGGGCTAAATATTCCGATAAATGGGTGAACGATCTGGCGGAGGAGCAATTCAACCGGGTGGCGCAGGTGACTTATGAGATCCGGAAGGCCGAAGCGATCCCCTACCTGGAGACCACGCGCACGATGAGCAAGTACGGCAAGATTCGGGCCGTGGTGATCCAAAATGGAAGGGACAAGAAGCGAGCGGCCATTTACACCAACGGCGCCGCCGAGGAAATCGGGGCGGAGCCCATTGTGCAATTGATTTGTCGGCGCTGGGGAGAGGAGAATGCCATCAAGGAGCTGCTACACAAGCACCTGATCAACTACACGCCGGGTTACGTCGCCGAGGAGTTGGAAGAGCAACCGATGGTGGACAACCCGCAGATCCGGGAACTCAAGCGGAAGCGAGCGGGCTTGGTCAGCGAATTAAACCGCTTAAAGGTTGAATTAGCCAACCACATGCTTCCGCCGCCGCCGCCGGCCCACAAACGCCGGCCCGCACCCCGGAGCCAGAAGGAGGTGCTGGACAACATCGCGGTGGCCGAGAGCACGATCCTGTTAACCGATCAGGAATTGGACAAACTGCCGGCCGAGATCCGCTTCGACCAGGCTCATGGCGGGGAAAAATTGGTGCGACTCAACCACGAGAAGAAACGATTCCTGGACTGCATCAAGGTGTTTGCCTGCAACCTCCAGGCCCAGATGTGCCGCTTGTTGTTGAACCATTATGACCGGAAGAAAGAGGTCGTGCCGGCGCTGGCGATGATTGTGGAGAGGACCGGCTACCTCAACTTGGAAGGCGGGCAGTTAGACGTGACGTTGAGAAGATTCACGGATCGGGAGATCGACTACGCCGCCCGCCGCCTGTGCGAAGACCTCAACAAGATGGGGCCCGTCACACTGGACCGGTTCCGCCTGCCGATCCGCTACCACGTTCAATAGCGAGCCCAACAGAAATTTTCTTAAAACGCGCGGAAAGCTGATTGTTTGCTCAGACCTCTGATCCATGTAAAACAACGTCAGCCCCAACTCTTTCAGGCTGTAACCTTCGTGGGTCGCAATCGTGATGGCTCGGCTCAACGTCGCAACAAAATCATGGCGCGCCAGAAACGGCGCAAACAGCAGCCCGCCAGCATACGCGTTGTAAGCGCCTTGTTCCAAATGATCCAAATAGACTCGCTGTGCCGGCGAATAGTGATCTCGCCGCCATCCTCTCCCCAGGTCTGCGACTCCGGCCCCGCCTCCCGCAGCGTTGTCGTTTCCCGTTCCGCTTTCCTGTTCCCGCACGCTGCTGGTGCCGACTTTCTCCACGGGTTGGGCGTCAAGACCGCCCAAAGGCAGAACCAACTGCGGCTCCGGCTCGAGGGCAAAAAGCTCACCTTGGATCACTTTGTCGCCCACGCCCCTGGTGGTCGGTTCGCCCAGCCCGTTTTCCTCCAACACTTGTTGGATGCTCGGCACGCTCACCGCTTCATGCCAGGCTTCCAGCAATCGCTGCTGAATCGTTTCCAGTTTCCAGATGCCTTGCCGCAAAACGATCAGCAAGATTTTCCCGCGCAACTCCGGGGTGAGCTTCCACCGACCTTTGGGACCCCGGCGCTCCGACATCAAACCCCGGATTCCCTCGTCAGCAAAATCCTTCAGGTATTTCTGTACCGAGTTGACATGCCGTCCAAACGCCTCCGCCAAATCCTCCTCCGTTCCCAACCCGCACTCGTACAACTGCGCAATTGCCAGCCGAACGCACCCTTCATCGCCTGAGTGCCAACTCATATACGGTTTGCCCTTCACGAGCACGCGAGTCCGCCCATTGCCCTCGACCACCTGGATGGACCTCGCTGGCCGCCAGCCCGGAAAGTTGACATCATCCATCGCGCGAGTCCTTTCTGGGTACCTCATACCAGAAAACGGCCCGGCGAAAAACCCACAAGAAATTATTTTAAATCAGCCCCATTGTAAGTGCTTGCCGCAACGTGACTTACGAAGGCACCTTTTTCAGCCTGATTGTTTGCTCAGACCTCTGTTCAAGAAAGCCAGGCGCGACCTGAAGGAAACCATTTGGCGCACCTACAAGGTCATCGTGCTCCTCGGCAAGGACAACACCCTCAAGAAGGTGGACCTCGGCCTTGTCCACTCCAGCGCCGCCCCCGACCTGGCCACCCTCGTTCTCAATCACCTGCGCCAGACCGACGACCTCGTAACCGGCGTCAGCCCCAGCTTCCTCACCAAACACTGGCCCCCGGCCTTCACCGAGTGGGCCACCAAGTCCGTCCGCGACGCCTTCTTCGCTTCACCGCAATTCCCCCGCATCCTCGGCGCCGACGCCATCCGCGAGACCATCACCCGGGGCGTGGCTAATGGCCACTTGGCCTACGTCGGCAAGACCGGCAGCGGCGATTACAAACCCTTCTGCTTCAACCAGGCCCTGATGACGACGGACGTCGAATTCTCGGAAGAGATGTTCCTCATCACTAAGGAAACCGCCGAAGCATACCTTAAAAACAAAGAGGTTCCGAAAGAGCCGCTTGACCGCATTGTGGTTTCGCCCCAAAGCACGTCCCTCCTCCCTGGTCAGGCTCAGGAATTCACCGCCGGAGGGTTCAGCAAGAATGGGGCTGCCGTTGCCCCGGAGAGGATTTCGTGGGAAGCAACCGGCGGCGCCATTGATAAGTCCGGCCACTTCTCCGCCGGAACAGCAGAGGGAAACTTCTGCGTCACCGCTGGCGTCGGCAGAATCAAGTGCTCCGCCACGGTGCAAATCACAAAACAGGCTCCCCGACCACTGCCCCACCTGCCGCCGCCGCTGGAAAATTCCAAAACGATTACTTGGACCGGCGAAGTGCCCCCGCAGAAGTGGATGAAGTTCTACACCGCTGTCCTGTCCAAATTCGCCGCTGGCAAAGGGCTCAAGTTGAAACTCACCGTCGAGGTCACCCCCGAAGGCGGCATCTCCAAACAGAAAATTGATGAAACCAAAGCCGCCTTGCGCGAGCTGGGCATGAGCGACGACCTAACCTCCGGCTAAGGAGCCGTCAAGAAATAAAGGTGGCAAGATGACGCCTGGATTTTGTCGGCCAGCGAGGCGCGAGCGAGGCGCATATCCCCTGATACGTAACGAGCGAGCAACGAAGCGGGACGGCAAAAGACCAAGCCAGCTCGCCACCTTTATTTCTTGACGTCTCCTAACTGCCCTGCCGGCCGCCAGGCCCGCGCCATCAACCGATTGGTGAAGACGCAACGGCGGTCCGGACGCCAGCCCCACATTTTTTCCTTGACTATTGTGTAGCCACTATATACATTTGCGCCATGGATCGTGCATTCGCCTTCCGCCCGCCCCTCCCGCGGCGCGACCGCAGCGCAACAAACGGCCAGGGAGGTAATCGAGGCAATGGAACTATTGGGGCCTTTGGGGCTGCCGCCCTCGCCATTTCAGACCTCGGTTCACAAGTACCCAGACACGCCCCGACCCCTGCCTATCGGCTATGGGCTATCGGCTATTGCCCTCGCGTCCGCGTACTTTCACACCGACCTATAAACACGACCATGGAACCCTATCATGAGCAAGATGCGCAATGATTCTACCTGGAACCAGCTCACACCCGAGCAACGCGAGACGCTCGAAACCTGGTTGTTCGACGAAAACCTCGGCTACGCCGAAACCGTCGAGCGTGTCCGCCGGGAGTTTGGCCTCCACGCCACAACCTCCAGCGTGGGCCGCTTCCGTCGCCGTCGAGCGGTCGAGCGCCAGGCCGAAGACCTCGCCGATGCCCAGGCCCCTTCCCAACCAGGGCCGATGGATCAACCAGGCACTGATTCAAACTCGCCTAAATCCGCCTAAATCCGCTTAAGTGCGCCTAAAGCCGCCGAACTCCAAGCGTATGAAATTGCTGCCCCTCCTGTTTGCTGCAGCCTTGGCGTGGGTGTCGTGGGGAACAGACACCAACGTGGTCTTCTTGGACGACTCCGAAACGCCCTCTCCCGAGAACCCGCCAGCCAATTGGGCGATGTGGGGCGCCGAGGAGTTCACGGACGCGAACGCCGCTTCGGGCCGCAAAAGCCAAATTTGCTCGCAGGCCGCGAACAATTTCCTCTCTGCGGTCTTCGCGTCTCTGCGTTGTAATTGGCCTTCCGAATCCGGCCAAATCAAACCTAATCAAACTAAATCAAACCAATTTTTTTCACCCTTATGACGGTCCCCAGTTCAACCGCGCAGCCTTGGGAGCCGTCAAGAAATCGGGCACTCACGGCGCGCGTGCGGCCGGTGTGCCCATCGGCCATCCTCGACAGCCACAGGACGAAGAACTGGGCCAGGGTCCGGAGCGCGAAATAATAGGAAAAAAGAAAGAAAAGAGTTGACGATATGGCATTGATGCTGTATAAAGTATGGCATGAAGATGACGATGTACATTGATGACGAATTGCTGGCCAGGGTGATGGAGGCCACGGGCGCCGCCAGCAAGACCAAGGCGATCGACCTGGCCTTGAGAGAAATGGATAGAAAGGCCAAGTTGATCAAGCTGAGCACGGCCGGGTTGGGATTGGGACCGGACGAGTTGAAAGAGGCCATCGATCCCGCCTACGACCTCGAGGCCAGGCGCGGCCGTGAAACCCCCATAACCTATGGCCGCAAGCCCCGTACTCGCTGACAGCAGTTATTACATCCGCATGCTGCGCCAGGGCCAGGACCCTTTGAAGGCACTGGCCTTGGCCGCCGCGACGCGGGACCTGGTGATATGCGGCATCGTGCGCTGCGAGGTTGGACGGGCGCTCCGACCGTTGAAAGCGCGGCAGTATTTCCGGGCCTTTTGGGACGTGATGATCAATGTCCCTACAAACGAGCGCCTGTGGGAGGAAGCGGAACAAACCCTCTGGGAATTGGACAGGCAAGGGATCGTCCTGCCGCTGACGGATGTAGTGATTGCCTGCTGCGCCAAACGAGCGGAGGCGGTGGTGCTGACCTATGACCGTCATTTTTACGAAATCCCGGGCGTCCGGGCGACCGACCGACTCGAAATATAAACCACCCACTTCTTATGAAACTCGGATTTGTTTCGGCGATTTTGCCAGACCTGACACTCGAACAGGTCCTTGCCTTTGCGCGGGATGAAGGTTATGCGCTTGTTGAGATCATGTGCTGGCCGGCGGGCAAGGCGGAGCGCCGGTTCGCCGGCGTCACCCACATTGATGTGAACGGGTTCACGCAGGGGCAGGCGGACGAGGTCAAAGGGCTGTGCAGCCGGTATGGGGTTGGGCTTTCGGGCTTGGGCTATTACCCAAACCCCCTGGATCCGGACCCGGAGGTTTCCAGGAAAGCGACCGGCCACTTGAAGCGGGTCATCCTGGCCGCCGAGAGGTTGGGCTTGAGAAACGTCAATACGTTTGTCGGGCGGGATTGGACCAAGACGGTGGAGGAGAACTGGCCGCGATTTTTAAAGGTATGGAGGCCGCTGATTGCCTTTGCCGAAGAGCACGGGATGCGGATTGGCATCGAGAACTGTCCCATGCTCTTCACGGGCGACGAGTGGCCCGGGGGCAAGAACCTCGCGACCTCCCCGGTGATTTGGCGGCGGATGTTCAGCGACATTCCGTCGGATAGTTTCGGGCTGAATTACGACCCATCGCATTTCGTGCTGCAACGAATGGATCCGCTTGGGCCGTTGCGCGAGTTTAAGGAGAAGCTCTTCCACCTGCATGCCAAGGACATGACGGTGGACTCGGCCCGGCTCAATCAAGCGGGCATTTTCGCTTATCCCAAGGAGTGGCACACACCGCGCATTCCCGGGCTGGGAGAGATCGACTGGGGCCGGTTCGCAGGGACGCTCTACGAGATCGGCTACGAGGGACCGGTGTGCGTGGAGGTTGAGGATGACAGCTTCGGCAAGACGCTCGAGGGGCGAAAGCTGGCGTTAAGGGTGGCCGGGAATGTCTTGCGGCCCTACTTTGGATAAACCGATTATGAAATACACATACGAGGAATTGGCGGGGATGATCGATCACTCCCTGCTGCACCCCACGCTGACGGATCGAGAACTGGAGGAGGGCTGCCGGCAGGCGGTCCGGTACGGCGTGGCGTCCGTGTGCCTCAAACCGTATTGGGTCCGGCGGGCGGCTGAGTTGCTTGCGGGGAGCGGGGTGGCGGTTGGGGCGGTGGTCGGTTTCCCTCATGGAGGGAGCACCACCGAGGTGAAGCGGTATGAGACGGAAATGGCATGCCGCGAGGGGGCTGCGGAGATCGATATGGTGATCAACATCGGCAAAGCCCTGAGCGGAGACTGGGAGTACGTGGAGAGCGACATCCGGGCCGTATGCGAGGAGACGCATCGGCGGAGAGGGAAGGTGAAGGTGATTCTGGAAAACGATTACCTCGTCAAGGGCGGCGCCGGTCTGAGCAGTGAGGAAATCAAACGCAAGCTTTGCCAGGTGGCCGAGCGCGCGGGGGCCGACTGGGTGAAGACTTCCACCGGCTACGGTTTCGTCAAGGGGGCGGACGGGAAGTATAGTTATCAAGGGGCCACGGAGCCGGACCTGGAATTGATGCACGCCAGCGTGTCTGCCAGGGTGCAGGTCAAAGCCGCCGGCGGCGTGCGCGACCTGGATGGTTTGATCCGCGTGCGCGACCTGGGGGCCAGCCGGTGCGGGGCCACGGCCACCGCCGCCATACTGGAGGAATACAAGAGGCGCGGGGAAGCGGAGAAAACGGGACGCGTAGCGCAGACCGCTCAGGGCTGATCCCGGGCGCATCCCACCTTTGTCGGGAGTGATCTCGGCATGGAAGTGTCATTTCCCCTCACCCTTACCCTCTCCCCAAGGAGAGGGAACAGCAAAGGCCGGCTGTCGTCAATCCCAGAGCCGCTGGTTTCTCCGACTGACTGCGGGGGATTCCCCCTCTCCTTGGGGAGAGGGCCGGGGTGAGGGGGAATTTGACTGCCCTTGCTCAGATCAACCTCGACAAAGGCGGGATGCGCCCGCTGATCTCCTCCCCCAGTATGTTCTTGACCAAGGGCCCCGCTGCTTTCATTTTCCGCAGGTGCTGAGAAAGATTCTAATCCTTGGGGTGATGGGGGCGTGGGTGGTTGCCGGGAGGGCAGGGGAGCCGGAGCGCTCGGTGGCGCAGATCATGACCTTTGCGCAGCAACCGGCGTGGGACGCTCCGTGGCGATTCGACGCCGTGAGGCGGATGGGGGGCTCGGGCTTTGTCATCAAGGGCAAACGGATTATGACCAATGCGCACGTGGTGAGCTGGGCGCGCCAGATCATTGTGCGCCGTTACCAGGACCCGCGCCCTTACGTGGCGGAAGTGGAATACGTCGGCCACGACTGCGACCTGGCGGTGCTGAAGGTGGAAGACGGGCGCTTCTTCGAGAATCTCGAGCCGCTGGAGTTTGGCGAGCTGCCCAAGGTGCGGTCGGCGGTGGTGACCTACGGCTATCCGGCGGGCGGGGAGGAAATCTCTTACACGCGCGGGGTGGTATCGCGCATTGAACTGGAGACCTATTCACATATCGGGAACCGGCATTTGCTCAGCGCGCAGACCGATGCCGCGATCAACCCGGGGAACAGCGGCGGTCCGGTCATTCAGGACGACCGGGTGGTGGGGGTTGCGTTTCAAGGCATGCCGGGACTGGAGAACACCGGTTTTTTCATTCCGCCGCCGGTGATCGAGCATTTCTTGAAGGACATCGAGGACACTCATTACGACGGCATTCCGCAGGCGGGGGTGCGGCTGGCCCAACTCCAGAATCCCGCCTATCGGAAGATGCTCAAACTGCCGGAGGATGCCCAGGGCGCGCGGGTGGACGGTCTTTTGCCGATTCCCAGCACCGAGAAGGTCCTCAAAGAGGAGGATGTGATTTTACAGATCGGCTCCTTCGCAGTGGCGAGCGACGCCAAGATTCTTTACCAGGGCAATCGTGTCTCGGCGGCCCTGGCCTTTCAACTGGCCCAGGCCGGGGAGAGCATTCCGTTGCAGATCTGGCGCGATGGGCGGCAGCAAGAGGTTTCGCTGCCGGTCTTTCCGTACAATGGGGACCACGCCGCCGGCTACCAGCACGGGTCTCTGCCTCGCTACTTTGTGTATGGCGGGCTGGTGTTTACGCCTTTGAGTCTGGATTATTTGAGGACGCAGGGGCGTAGTTCGACCGATGCTTCTGCCAGTGAGCTTTACTACGAACTCTACTATCGGCGCTACGAGAGTCCCAAGACCGCCCGGGTGGAGCCGATAGTCCTGGCCGCGGTGCTGGCCGATGCGGTCAATGCCAACGTCTCGATTCGGGGCCGGGCGCTGGTGGACCAGATCAACGGCAAGCGCATCGAGAAACTCGAGGATGTGGCGCACGCCTTCGAGACCAACACGAACGCTTACGAGACGATTGAGTTCTTGCCCAACCACGTGCTCGAGTGCCTGGATCGCGCCGAGACCGCCAAGGCCAACGCCGTCATTCTCCAGACCTATGGCATTACCAAGGATCGCCGCTTATGAAGTGCGGAGTGCGGAGTGCGAAGTGCGGAGTGCGGCTTGCCCTGCTGCTGCTGCTGGCGTTTGCAGCGGCGCCCAGCGCCGGCTGGGCGCAAGGGGAGAGGAAGGATGAACGGTCGGCGTGGGAGCATTCGATCGTCACGCTGGAGGTGGCGCGGAAGCAGGTACCGACTATTATCAACCCTGGAGCAAAGGCACGCGGCGGCTGCAAAAGGCGGGGCTGGTCGCAGGGGAGCGGGAGGTGCTGACGACCGCCGACGAGATGTTCGAGCGGACGCTGGTGCGGCTGCAAAAGGGCGGACGGGGGCGTTGGTGGATAGGCGAAGTGAAGTGGATTGATTACCACGCGAACCTGGCGCTGGTAACGACCTCGGAGGCGGACTTTTGGCGCGACTTGAAGCCAGCCGCCCTGGGCAGCGCGGCGCCCACGGAAGGGGCAATGCAGATCCTGCGGTGGCGCGAAGGCAATCTCGAAGACCGGCGGGCGGAGTTCACCCAGTTCTCAGTGCGGGAGGGACAGTTGAGCCCGATCAACCAGGCGGTGTTGGAGGTCAGTTCCGAGATTCAGGGAGCCGGCTGGGGCGAACCGGTGGTGGTCAATTCGCATGTGGCGGGGCTCCTGACGGCCCAGGAAGGCCGCAACGCCTTTGCCATGCCGGCCTCCTTCATCCAGGCTGTGCTCGAAGCTCGCCGCCAGGGGACCTATCACGGTCTGGGCTACTTCCATTTTTATTGGGAGCCGGCGAAGAACCCGGCGACGCTGGCCCTGCTGGGGCTGACGGGCGAACCGCGCGGCGTCATTGTCATCCACGTCCCGGACCGCCCGGATGACCTCGAGCAGGTCCTCAAGCCCAAGGACATCCTCTTGAATATCGACGGCTTCGACCTCGACATCCAGGGTGACTACACGGACCCGGAATTCGGGCACCTGAACCTCGAGAGCCTGGCGACCCGCCGCAAATGGGCGGGGGAGGAGATGAAGATGCGCATTTGGCGGGACGGCAAAATGATGGAGGCGAGCTATCGCCTGCCGAAATTCGAGTACACCAATGCCCTGGTGCCTTACGCAGTCCACGACCAGGAACCGGAGTATCTGATTGTGGGCGGGCTCGTCTTCCAGCCGCTGACCGACAGCTATCTCCAGAGCTGGGGCGCCGATTGGAAACGCACCGCGCCGTTCCGCCTCTACTACTATAACAACGAGGAGCCGACCAAAGAACGGCCGGCCCTGGTGCTGCTGTCCCACGTGTTGCCGGACGCCTACAACATCGGCTACCAGGACCTGAAGTACCTGGTCATCCACAAAGTCAATGGGCAAAGGGTCAGCCGCCTGCCCGAATTGCGCGACGCCCTGCAAAAGCCCCTGAACGGGTTCCACGTCCTGGAGTTTGTCCATGGGGACTCCTTATGCCGCCTGGTGCTGGCCGCAGGCGATGCCGAGCGCGAGGCCACCGCCCGGGTGTTGAAGCAGTACGGCGTCGACCAGGCCTTCCGATTCGCAACGCCGGCGGGCAAGTAGGGACGCAATAAAAGCGGGAGCAAGCTCCTCGCACTCCAAACGCTGGCGCGGCATCGGCCAGGCAGCCTGGCGCGCGAAGCGTTTGGAGTGCGACCGGCTTGCCGGCGCTTTCTCTCGACGGGCTCAGCCGCCAGCCGCTGGCCCGATGGGCGGAAAGGGAGTCACGGGTGTCCCCAATTCGCCCACGGAAGCCACGCGAGCGTATGACCAGCTGACCTGAATGAAAGTCCCGGGCCAAAGGCGGGCCTGCTCCACCAACTCGCAGTCGATGAACTCGCGGGCGCGGCCGTCAGCAACACTGAAGAAGGACCGGACGAAGTCGCCGTAGTCCGCAAGGACGTTGGAATGGAGGGCAAAGACGCTCATGGATTAGGATTCGTGGGCGGAGGCGGAGGTCAACTCCTTGGGACTTGCGACCACCATGTGATGAAGGTTTGGGCAGCCTCTTGCTCGTAATTGGAGAGTTGAGACAAGCCGGCCTTGGTGAGGACGTCGAAGGCGTCTTGCAGCACCTCGGGCGGCACATTGCGGATCTGTTCGAACGTCAACTTCACGTGAGCCGTGCTGCCAAAAAAGGACAAATTGCATCATGAGCTTGCCCCAGTTTCTGGCATCGTTGCCCGCTGCGGCTTTGATGAAATTCCATAGCTTATTTTTGTCCGAGTAGTAGTGGATCAGGGTGGTGAGGAGAGCCATGGGTTGCTGAAAAACAGAAGTGCCAAGGCTCATGAGGCTCCTTTTCAAGGCGGGTGTCGAATACGGCAGAGAGGCGTTCGCTGTCGAGAACTTTCCGGCCGTATCCGTAATTATCGCGTTCCAAGAAATGCGCGTAATTTCCGGCCAGCGCCAGGGCTGAGGTTTTGGTAAGGAGGTCTGCGACGACGTCGGTGGCTTCGGCGTCGCTTGGCAGGTGTGCGACGAGTTGAGCGTTGAGGCCCGCCAGGGAGCGGACGAGTTCACCAGACTCGCGGGACTTGGGGTCGAGGTGGCGGTCATGGAACTCGCGGATAGCTTCAACAATGGGGCGGACGGTCGCGGGCTTCAGATCTTCGCTGAAGATGGCTATCAGCGCGATCCAGGTGGAAATCCATTCCTCCTTGAGGGCGGCTTCCATGGCCTGCGAGGCGCGGTCGTGGACGACCTGGGGGGAGTCTGCCGCGTTGAGTTCAGCAGTCAGGGCGTCTATTTGGTCCGGACGCGCCGCATCCTCGCCGGACTCCAGCAGGAAGTAGGCGTCAAAGAAGCGGGAATTGGACATGCGACGGAGTCTGATCTCCTTTGCTTCGGCGGCTTCAGAGGTTTGTTCTTCCCGTGGAAAGAGGGTCCAGAATAGGTCCTTAGTGCTCTGGGGATTGTCGGAAGTGGTGTTGATGAGTTTCTCGATTTGCTCGATCTCCTTGTTCCGGCGTTCCTTGTCACCGAGCAGGCGCATGACCCAGTCCACCTCCTGGCCGCGATCGGGGCGCAGGAGCCAAGGGCGCTGTGTGATGAAATCGTACAGGGGGGGTTCTCGTTGCCGGAGCACTTGCCACACGAAGGCGTCAAACGGATTGAGTTTTGAGAGGAGGGTGGAGCGGCGAGAGAGGGAGATGCCGGCCCGTTTGATTTGCCGGGGAGTGCGGAGCAGTTGGCGCAAGGCGGGGAGGGACTCCATGAGCCTTTCCTCGAAGTCATCAGCGAAGCGCTTGGGGCGGTCGGCGAGGGAGCCGGTGCAGTGTTGCCTTACGTAGTCCAGGAGTTTTTCCTGGGGGATGAGGGGCAGCACCCACTCGTCTTCGACGACCTTATCAACGAAGTCGCGAGCCAGCGGGGCGTCTTCTTTGGCGATGAGGCGGTAAATGGAGGCCCGGTCGTAGGCCAGAACATAGACGATTCGCGGGATTGAGGCGCAGAGGCGGACGGTCTTGATGAGGCTTTGGAATCCGGCGGCGTCGAGGCGGTCAACGTCGTCAATGATAACGAGGAAGCGATCCTGGGTGGACTGAACGGCGGCGGCGAGGCTGTTCTTGAGGTTGTCGAGCTCGTCGGCGCCGGCGAGAGCTTTTGAGAGCGCCTCGAGGACCGGGACTTTGCTAACCACCGGGGAGATGACGGAAAGATAGCGGGCGAGGGTTCGCATTAGATCCGGCAGAAGGTAGCGGTGATCAATATCCTTCACGATTTTCGTGAGGACGGCTTCGGTCACGCGGCCCGTTTCACGAAAGGCCCAGGCGTCAATGGGGATTACGCGGAAGCCCGCTGACTGACACTTTCCTGAGACCGCTGGCATGATGGTGGTTTTCCCAGAGCCCCAGGGGCCGACCAGGCCGATGACGTGGCAGGTCGCGGGATCGTTGTGGCAAACGGCGTCGGCGAGAGCGGCGGCAAATTTGAGGCGACCGAAGGCGTCGGATTCGGGAGTCAGCTCCGCGAGCGGCTCGTCACTCAGGAGGTGGCCGGACCTGGCGAGGGAGGGCTGCGGTTGGTTGCTGCAAAGCTTTTGGACGCGCCAGAGGCAAATCGAGAAAAGGGCTAGAAAGGGGAGCAGCCACGACGTCTGCCAGACTCCTTCGGACGCACCTTTCCAGAGAAAATACAGGAGGATGCCCGCTGCAGCTCCGGGAAACAGAGCGTCCCAAAGCACAGGTTCGCGATTTCTTCCCCAGCGTTGGAAGAATGCGGAGGAACGCCCCCAGCAGAGGCCCATGACTCCGAGGAGGACGATGAGCAGGGCCAGCAGGGAGCCGTAGTAGGGTTTGAGATCGGGGATGGGTTTCGGGAGAAATGACGCGAGACGTCCGAGGTTTTCGGCGAGCAGGAAACCACAGCCGGCGATTAGGATCAAAAAGGCTTTGTGCGCGGCGAGTATCTTGCCAGAGAGCCTGAGCCAGGGTGGCGTTTCGGAGTCTGCCGATGGGTACTCACTATGGCCGGCTGGAACTGGGGGTTCTTCGTTCATGGTTTACGCGGTGGCAGTTTGTCCCATGCCTCCAAGACCAGACGGCGGGTGCGGTATTCGCCGAATTTGGCGGTTTCCTTGTCCTTTAGCACGCGGAAGGTTTCGCCAGGGAAATCCGGGCCGTGGACGTCCGCGGGGTCGAGGATGTAGCGCAGCTCGTCGCGCGTCAGGCCGTAGGCGCGGGCATACCAGGCGTCCAGCTCCGCCCGGAGCAACGCCCGCCGTGCTTCATCCCAGCGATACGGTGTGGTGGGGATAGTGGCGGCGATCGGGGACTCGGAGGCGCGGAGCGCGTCAACCGGCGCTTGCATGTCGTCCGCAGTACAGATCATGGGGCGCAGCAAAGGCAGGTCCTCCTGGTCGCTCGGCAGGAGCACCCATTCGCGGTTCCGACAAGTAACAATTGAACCCGGACTCATAGCCGCCAGCAGCGCACCATTCTCGGGATGCGCAAAGGTCATAATGCGCTCCGGGCAGAAAACTCGCATCAAAAAAGTGCGCAACTGTTCAGGCCGGATCGTGGGGAGGGTCCGCCATCCGCGGCGCTCTGCCGAGGCGCTGCTACGTTCTGGTCGCGCGCGTAGGCTGTGGCTGTTCGGCAAATCAACCGCCCCGAAGGCGGCGGGCGGAAGGAAGTAACTTGGTTAGAGCCTGTCCTAAAGGCCGGGCGAATGGAAGACTTGGTCGCAACCTTTGTCGCGACATTTGACCTATGGGCGGGCACTCAGGGAACGGAACTCCTGCATGTGTTGGGTCCACTCGTGTTCGAGTTGTCTGACCTTGTCCGGGTGGTCTGCGGCGAGGTTGCTGGATTCGGCGCGGTCGCGGCGCAGGTCGTAGAGTTCCCAGGCTGACTCATGGTCGGCCACGAGCTTCCAGTCGCCGACGCGGATGGCGCGGTTGCCGTCGTGATACCACCAGAAATAGTCGTGCGTTACGGCGCCGTCCCTGGCGAAGGCCGGGACGAGGCTCTTGCCCGGCGGGGGCGGCACTGGCTTGTCGGCAAAAGTCTCGGGCCATTTGCCGCCTGCCAGTTCGAGGATGGTCGGGGCCAGGTCAATGAGGTGGCCGGGATTGTGGCGGAGTTGGCCCGGCGAGGAGATGCCTTGCGGCCAGTGGACGATGAGCGGGGTGGTGATGCCGCCTTCATGGACCCAGGACTTGTGCAAACGGAAGGGTGTGTTGGCCGCGCTGGACCAGCCGGGACCGAGGCAAAGGAACGTCTTGGAGGAGCCGGGCGGCGCAGCACGGTCGTGCCCATCCCCGCGGATAAGTTGTTCGGCGCTGGCGCCGTTGTCCGAGAGGAACAAGATCAGGGCATTGTCGAACGCGCCCATCGCTTTGAGTTGATCGAGGACACGCCCTATTTCGAGGTCCACGCGATGGATCATTGCGGCGTGGATCGTCATTTTCAAGGGCTGGAACCATCGCTGTTCCGAGGTCAGGACATTCCAGGGCAGGGCGTGGGCCACTTCGCCGGGGCCGATTCGCGCGCTCAGTTCCTGGGCCGGCAGATTCCAGCTTGGCCAGATGCCCGGGTCGAGTTTGGAGAGGGCGCAGTTGATGAGCCCCATGTCGGTCATCCGTGTCCAGCGCTCTTGCCGGAGCACGTCCCAGCCTTGCACGTAGCGATCGCGGTAGCGGGCGATGTCCTCGGCGGGCGCTTGCAGCGGGAAGTGGGGTTCCGTAAAAGCCAGGTACTCGAAGAAGGGAAGGCCCGCGTGGTTTTGCGCGTGCTCCTTGAGTTGGCGAATGGCGTGATCGGCGATGGCGGTGCTGGCATAATAGCCCTCGGCAGAGCCAACGGGCTGCAGTGGCTGGTCCGCTGCGGCAAAGTTGTTCGTGGACAGGAAATGATGATCGGTGTCGCTGTATCCGAATGCGCGGTCGAACCCGTTCTGCAAAGGGCTGCCGTCCACATGCCACTTGCCCGAAAGATAGGAGCGGTAACCGAGCGGTTTAAGGTACTCGGGAAGCAGCCGCGCCCAGGCCGGCCGCTGGCCGCTCATGCCGCCGTCCAAGCCCGGCAGCGCGTCACGCCGCACCTGCTGCGCGTAGTAGCCGGTGAGAATGCTCGCCCGCGACGGCCAGCAGCGGGCAGTGTTATAGAATTGGGTGAAGCGAAGGCCATTGCTGGCGAGCCGATCCAGGTTCGGCGTCCGGATCTCGCCCCCATAGCAGCCCAAGTCCGAAAACCCCAAGTCGTCAGCGACGATCACGAGGATATTGGGCTTGGGCCGAATCTCGGCGGCGCTGGCGGCAAATGCGAGGCTGAGCAACAGCCCCACAACGGGCCGGAGCGGTTGGCGCGCCAAAGCAAGCAGATGGGTCAGGCTCTTCAACTGGCCGCATGATCTGAGGCGCGGCGAAAATGTCAAGCGGCGTGAGCCGCAAGCTCGTGGGCTTTCCGCGTCTTGGGTGCGTTTCTCGACTGTTTTGCAGTTGATACCGTGGCTGGTTTCGGGCATGGAGGTCCCATGATAGCCATGCTAGGCCGTCACCCTGGCCTGAACGCATCCCGGGCAGTCCTGTCCGCACTTCTCCTGGCGACGGTTCCGCTGCCGGGGGCCGAGGTCCCGCCGCCATTTCCCGCCGACCCGGCACAGGCCCTGGAGCGCACGTGTTTCCAAACCGGCAGTCCCTGGGGCAACGCCGGCAACCTGCGCTCGGATGTGGCCATCGTGTACGGCATAGACGCCGGGCTGCCGGCGCGGTTGCGGAGTTGGCGCGACCGCGGCTACCGCATCCATGTGATGACCGGGGTCGCCTGGGGGTCTTACCAGGACTATCTCTACGGCCGGTTCGACGGCATCAACCACGAGGATGAAGCCCAGACGGATCGCCAGGGCAACCCGCATCGCCACGGCAACAGCCGCGACATTTTCTACATGTCTCCGGGCACGAACTACGGGAGATTTCTGTGCGTCGGCGTGCAGCGCGCCCTCGAGGCGGGGGCCGAGGCCATCCACCTCGAGGAGCCGGAGTTCTGGGTCCAGGACGGTTATGAGGGCGGCTTCAAACGCGAGTGGCGCAATTACTACGGCGAAGAATGGCAACCCCCGCACAGCTCGGTCGAGGCCCAGTGGCGCGCGTCCAAGCTCAAGTATTTCCTCTATCGCCGCGCCCTCCAGCAGGTCTTCGACTACGTTCAGGACTACAACCGCCGGGCTGGCCGCCAGGTCCGCTGCTATGTCCCCACGCACAGCCTGCTCAACTACGCCCATTGGCGCATTGTCAGTCCCGAGTCGAGCCTGGCCCGCCTCAACGGTTGCGACGGCTATATCGCCCAGGTCTGGACCGGCACCGCCCGCACGCCTAACCTCTACCGGGGGCGCCTGCGCGAGCGCACCTTCGAGACCGCCTTCCTCGAATACGGCGCCATGCAGAACCTCGTCCGCGCCACCGGACGCACCGTCTGGTACCTGAACGACCCGATTGAGGACAACCCGGACCATGATTGGCCCGACTACCAGGCCAACTGGGAATCCACTTTGGCCGCCTCCCTGTTCCAGCCCGAGGTATGGCGCTTCGAGGTGGCCCCTTGGCCTGAACGGGTCTTCCGCGGCCGCTATCCCGCCAGCAGTCCCGACCCCAAGCCGATCCCTCCGGCCTACGCCACCGAGTTGCTGACCGTCATCAATTCCCTCAACGACCTCAAACAGGACCGGGTCGAGTGGGACTGCGGCACCCCTGGAGTTGGCATTTTGATCAGCGACTCCTTAATGTTCGAGCGTGGCCCCCCGGCCCCCAGTGACGGCCACCTCAGTCACTTCTACGGCCTGGCGTTGCCCTTGCTCAAACGCGGCTTGCCGGTCGGCCCGGTTCAACTCGAAAACCTCGTTGTGCCCCGCTGCCTGGACGGTTGGCGCGTCCTGCTCCTGACCTACCAAGGCATGAAACCTCTCTCCCCCGAGGTACATGGTCCCCTGGCCCGATGGGTCAAAGAGGGCGGCATCCTGGTCGTCTGCGACGATGACGCCGACCCTTTCAACCGCGTGCGCGAGTGGTGGAACCGCGGCGGGCTTAACTATGCCACGCCGCGCGAACACCTCTTCGACCAACTTGGCTTGACGGCGCCAGCAGCCGGACCTGCCGCGGCGGGGGAGTTCGTCCCCCTCGGCAAAGGTGGCCTCATCTGGCGCTGTGAAAACCCCGCTCGCATCGCCGCCGATGCCGACGGAGATGCGCGGTGGGTCCGAAACAGTCAAAGAAGCGGCCGCCCATGCCAGGCTTAATTGGCGTGAGACCAATTACCTCCTGCTCCGGCGCGGCCCGTACCTCATTGCCTCCGGGCTCGACGAGTCAATCCCGGGCGAGCCCAAGGAATTGCGCGGCCGCTTTGTAAACCTCTTCGATCCCGAACTGCGCGTCCAACGCAGTGTCACCCTCGCCCCCGCCGCGCGCCTGTTCCTGCTGGACCTCGAGGCAGCAGCGCTCAAGGCGCCGCACGTGCTGGCCTCTGCCTGCAAGGCCTTGCCTGTGAAAAAGGAGGCTCACTCGCTCACCTTGGTTGTCGAAGGCATCACCGGCACCCCTGCCATTGTCCTGCTCCATGCCCCCGAGGCGCCCCGCGCCGTGACTCTGGCCGGCCAGCCCTGCGGCCAATGCCAATACTCGGCATCCGAACGGCTCCTGTGGATTCGATTCCCGAATGAATCCCGCCCACGGGAGCTTGCTATAGAGTTCTAACGAGGGTTAGAATGCCCGCCGAAATGACTACTACAATTTCCACGCTAACCAGGTTCATTCTAAGCGCGGCAGTGATCCCGCTCCTGCCATTCAGGGCCGTGGCCCAGGTCCCGGCTGATCTTGCGTCCAAGAAAGACTTTTCGGCCTCGCGAGCTTCGAGCACCGACCCCAAAGGACGAAACGCCGACTCCCGGCGCATCGATCCCGGCCAGACCCTCACGCTGATGGATGTCAAAGGCAGCGGGCGGGTCACGCACATCTGGTTCACCATCAATTCACCTTCCCCCGAACACCTCCGGGAACTGGTGCTGCGCATGACCTGGGACGATGCGGCCCGTCCAGCCGTCGAGTGCCCGGTGGGTGACTTTTTTGCCCAAGGCCACGCGAAGTATGTCGAGTTCCAGAGCGCGCCCGTGGCGGTTGGCGCTCGCAATGCCCTGAACTGTTACTGGCCGATGCCCTTCAATAAACATGCCGTGCTCACGGTGGCCAACGAGGGCGAGCGCAGGGTCAATAATTTCTATTTCAATATTGACTATCGGTTGGAACCGGGTCCCCAACCGGAGGCGCGCTATTTTCATACCCAGTATCGCACCTGCTTTCCCGCCCCGGTCGGCAAGCCGCTCACGATTTGCGAGACGAAGGGCGCCGGCCATTTCGTGGGCACCTTCATCTCCGTGATGGCCAACAGCGACGGCTGGTGGGGCGAGGGCAATGATTACTGGTACGTGGATGGTTCCGAGAAGCCGGTCATTAGCGGCACGGGCAGCGAGGACTACTTCTGCGGGGCCTGGGATTTTGGCCGGGCGTTTTGGACCCCCTATTTTGGCGTGCCCTATTACGACAACGCGAGCAAAGGCGGGGAAAAGCGAGGCATCTTGAACACCTGCTACCGCTGGCACATCCAGGACCCCGTCCCGTTCAAACAGAGCCTTTTCTTTACGCTCGAACACGGCCAGGGCGGTTGGGACGAAAACCGCAAACCGTTCCCCAACCACTACACCACGCTCGGTTTCTACTACCTGGACAATCCGGAAGGCGACGGCCCAGCCATCCCCGCCTTCAAGGACCGCGTCCCCGTGCTCATACCCCTGCCCGTGGAGCAACCGAAATAGCGCGCGGTCTTCGCCCGGGGTCGAGGTTGTTGCTTGGGCGGCTTGTCAGGAACTCGTGAGGCGAACGGTCCGGCAGCACTTGCGGTCGGTAATCGAGCAGGAGGCCCCGGCGCCCGGCGCGCACCTGACAAACATCAAACCCTGGCCCAAGGGCATTTTGACCCGGGCCTGGAAGCGCACGGATAAAGACTGGCAAGAGGTCGAGGCCGCTGCCCTGGCCGCCCAGCGTCCACCCCGGTGGGATGACTGATGAAAGCCTAGCCCGAATATTTCACGATTCCCGGAAGCCGCGAAAGCTCCGTTAGGAGCGCCATGTTTATAGAAACGCCAGCCAAGCGAGCCTTTCTCAAGCTCCTTTAGGAGCGGCATGTGCCTGGACGATGCTGTTTTGGCGTAACATGCCGCTCCTAAAGGAGCTTGAGGCTCTCGGGACGCTTTGACTATAAACATGGCGCTCCTAACGGAGCTTTGCTGAACCGGCGCTTGGGCAAGTCGCCCGAGCGTGTGAAATATCCCGGCTGGGAGACTCGGGTTCTTACTCGAATCGTATGACCGTCAATGAATGCGGCGGGAAGGGGCGATTCGCAGTGCCTTCCTTGAGTTGGTGTTTCCATTCGCTTTGTCGCGGAACGATAGCACCGGTTTTCCCGGCGGTGTTCATGGCGTCGCGCGGGCCAATCATCTTCTTCCATTTGTATCCGCCCTTATTGACCATCGATCCGCCATAGCGCAGCACGGCAATCCCTTGATGGATCAGCCCCTCGGCGACATCGCGCCGCACCGGCAAGCCCTTGAACCGGCCCCACCGGCCCGGCTGCAGAAAGGCGTGTCCGAGCACCACCGACCCGGGCCGCTTCAATTTGAGCGCGAACCACCCGGTCCAGCCCTGGGCGCTGGGCGTCAGCGTGAACTCAAGCCGCTGCCACGCGTTGCTGGTGACGGCGAGCGACGCCTCGGCATAGACCTGCGAATCACACCCAGCAGGAAGCGCCGCCCGAACGGTGCCAAATCCAGCCCCCGCAACCAATTTGAATCGAGAAACACCATAGAAATCAGGGATTTTTCGTTCTCCCCGAATTTGGCCGATTTCCTCCGCCAATGGCAACGTTGAGCAGTTGGGCTTCTTCTTTCCAGGGAGTTTCCGGCGCTGGCAGTTTCCTCTTGTGCTCTTGTCTGAATTCGATTTCCGGCGAGAATTGAACTATGAGTGCGCAAGAAATGCTGATCGAGGAAATCAAGCGCCAGCCAGAACCCTTGCTGCGCGAGGTCTTGCATTACCTGAAATTCCTCGAATGCCAGCGCGCCCAGGAAGAATGGGCCGACGTGCTGCCTGCGCGCGAAGTCGAGCAGGAAGTTTTGGACATTCTCGACCGCAAATGAACCCGCGCCTCGGCATCGTGCCCGAAACCGAACTGAAAAAGATCAAAGCCGCGCTGCTCAACGCCTGCGCCTCGTGAACGCGTAGCGGTATCGGCGGCGCCTGGGTGCTGATGGGCAAGCGGGGAATAACGCAGGATTTTGTCCGGCGCATCGAGTTTCGCATATTCAAATACGCGATGGTTTATCACTGGCTGCTGGGAAAGCGAGTAACGAGATTGATAAGGAGGATGTGAACTGGTCTCACCAACCCAGGCGGAACCCCCGGGCTAATGAGGCTGGCGAGTCTGCACGACAGGGCTGTTCCCCATCTCAGCCGGATTCGACACGCAACAATCGCTGTTGATGGCGTAGTTGTGAATTGTGAGCGCCGCCTTCCCCCCGAGCGAGCCGGAGCCGAGAAGACCCGGCAGCACCCTCACCTGAGGCGCCGGCATTCCTGCAGATCCTGCCGCGCTTTCAGTGCGGCTCCAGCCGCCGGTGAATGGCCTTGACAGGGTTCAAGCCGTGAGACAGAGTAGTCTCACGATGAAGACAGCGACCGTCAGAGATTTGCGGAACCGGTTTCCGCGCGTGGCCGCGTGGATCACGGAAGGCGAGCCGGTGGAGATCACCAGGGGCGGAAAGGTGTTCGCGCGGTTGGTGCCCGCCACGCCGGAGAGGCCGCGCCCGTTCAAGGCGCCGGACATCATGGCGCGGTTAAACCGGACCTGGGGCAAACGCAGGTTCACCGCTCAGCAAGTGGCTGAAATGCGCGCCGCCGAATTGGAAGGCGAGGAAGGATGAGTTGCTTCCCCGATACGAGTTTCCTCTGCGCCATCTACCGGAAGCAGGACAACTCGGCCGCGGCGGCGGTGTTTTTCCAGAGCTTGCGCGAGCCGTTGCCGGTCTCCAGGCTTCTGCTCTATGAGTTTCGGCAATCCACGCGGCTGCAAATCTGGTTGCACGGGCAGAATCCCCGCAAGGGGTTCCCGGAGAAGGAAGGGAAACAATCCCTGGCCGACTTGGATTCGGACCTGGCGGGCGGCGTGGTGAAACTGGTGCCGGTGGAATGGCTGGAAGTCCATCGCCTCGCGGAGCAGCTTTCTGCGGCTTACACCCAAACCGAGGGGCACCGGACCGTGGACATTCTCCACGTCGCAACGGCGCTCGTCCTGAAAGCGGAGCAATTTCTGACCTTCGACGGCAACCAGCGCAAGCTGGCACAGGCCGAAGGGATGAAGGCCGAGCCGTAAGCGGGGAAACCGCCGCGGTGGACCCGCCACGCGGTGATTTCCCGCCTCACTCCGCCAGGCTGGACCTGATGCTTACGCCGGCCGTCTTGAGGCCGTCGGATGTTGCGGTGAGTTTGATGGTTCCGGCCCGGCTAAGGGTGGACGTTCGCCTGCGGGGTCACGGTCTCGAGGTTCGGGGTGACGTTGGCATTGACGTTGCGAACGGCCCAGTTCAGGCCGCCGGCCAGCACCTGCTGGAAGACGGGGTTGGTCCAGACGTCTTCGCGGTGGCCCATGCTGGTGTAGAACACGCGCCCTTTGCCGGCCATCCGCGCCCACGTGGCCGGGAAGGGCGGGCGCGCATAGCAGTGGTTGATGCCGTTGGTTCGCATCCCCGAGGTTTCCTGGACCAGCAACACGTGTAGGTTCGGAGCAAACCATTTGAGCGTGTACCACTCTTCCAGCGGCCCAAAATCAGCCGGCACCGCGCTCTGGCCGGGGAACTTGTTGTCGGCGCAAATCATGCGGGCCTTCTGCTGGTCCCCATGGACGATGAACTCGGCGCCGATCATTTTGATGTAGGGGTCGAGGTTATCGGCGTTGGGCGAATGAAAAGAGTCGGTCGCGCTGTGCATGCCGACGAAGCCCTTGCCGTTTCAATCGCTCGGAGGAAGGCCGCCTTGCCCTCCGGGGACATCGGCGGCTGGCTGGTCCGTGCCGCTCTGGGTCAGGTCGCCCGTGGTGTAGAACGCGAAGGCGTCGTACTGGGCGATGTTCTCCGGCGTGAAGACGCTGCCGTCCTTGGTGAACGTGAATTCGATGTGGTTCTTTTGGCCCAATTCCTGGAGCACCTGTTCCGCCGCGCTTAATTGGCCCTCCGCGTGCTTGATGGCGGAGTGCTCGAAGCCGGACGATTTGGAGAAGAAGAGCACCTTCTTGGCGGGCTGGGCAGTGACGGCAAGGCCGCCGGCCAGCAAGAGGGCAAACGAAGTGGGGATGACAGTCCCGGCGATTTTAAGAAAGAATTTCATAAAAGCAAATGGTTCGCCGAAAAGCATGGCAAGTCCGGCGGCAAAGAAAAGAACAAAGTGAGCCTTACCCTTTTTGGGCAGGGCGGGATCAAGCTCGCCCCGCAACCGTAGGAGCCGACGTGAGGAGGCTCAGTGTTTATTTTGAACCCCGATCAGAGCCTCCTTACGTCGGCTCCTACAGAATCTTGAATCAGCCCTGCTTTTTGGACGGGAGCCTGAATTAGGAGGCAGTCCCAAGTATGATCGCGAAGTCTAAAGCTGCGAAGAGGGCACGAGGTGCGTGAGCGCCATCCCGAAGAGCAGGAACACAATCAGGCCGAAATACAATCCCGCCATCCCCAGCCGGCGGGCAGGGCTGACCTCGAAATAGCGGCGTTCTTTGTCGCTCTTCCTGCGGAACAGGAACCATAGCCTGGGCAGCGACAGCAGGAGGATGAGGCCGACAAGAAAGTTCGGATGGAGCGCCAGCAGCACCACCATCACGCCCGCGCCCGCCAGCCACAGCCAGGGCGAGAGCGCGGTGACGACGCGCCCGCCATCCAGGTAGCCAATGGGCGCCAGGTTGAAGAGATTCAAAAAGAAACCGGAAAATGCCAGGGCACGGAACAGCGGATTGCCCGTGAGGGCGTGCAACCCCTCACAAATGACAGCCCCCGCAGACCCCAGCAACGGGCCCCCGATGCCTACCCAAGCCTCCATCCACGCGTCTTTGGGGGCGTCCTTCAACGCAATCAGCGCCCCCATAAAAGGGATGAACACCGGCGCCCCCACCTTGAGGCCGAAGAACCGTGCCACCAGGAGGTGCCGCACTCATGCACAAAAATCAACAGCACAAAACCCAACGCAAACATCCAACCCCAGGCCAGCGCGTAAGCCCCGATCGAAAGGAGCATCGTGCCGCCGGTCTTCAAGAGAATCGGGAAAAACTTGAGGAGCGGGATGACAACAAACTTCAACTTCGCCGCAAACTTGAATACCACCAGCAACGCCACACCAATCGGAGCGAAGAGCTTCTTGAGCCTCTGGACCAGGGTTGGTTCGGTGCCGGGAGGTTCGGAATAATGCGGCTCCCACGCAGGCGGTGGTGGCGGCGGTTCGTGACCGGTGTCGTTCATCGCGGGAAATGTGAGGCTGAAAAATGGCCGGCGCAACCTCTTTCAGGCGCCCGGCGCACATTGCGGGCTTGATTTTCGGCCGGAACGTTTCACCCTTGGGTATGACCCATTACAGGCGATATTCTCTCATTGCCCAGATTGGCATGGTCGCCGCCTCGTTGGCCTTTTGCCTGCTGCCCACCGCTTGCAACCAACGCGGCTCGGTTCGAACAGTCACCCTGCGGACCAAGGGCTCGGACACCATGGTCAACCTCGCCCAGGCCTGGGCCGAGGAATACAAGAAGGTCGCCCCGGACGTGGAAGTGGAAGTCTCGGGCGGGGGTTCGGGAGCGGGCATTCCAGCCCTGGTCAAGGGCACGATCGACATCTACAACGCCAGCCGCAAGATGAGGCCGGAGGAGATGGAACAGGCCAGGAAAAACACGGGCAAGGAGCCTAAAGAGATCATCGTCGCCTATGACGCCGTGGCGATCTATGTTCACAAAAGCAACCCCCTGGACGAGATCACGCTCGAGGAGATTGCCCAGATATACGCCGAGGGCGGGACCATCACCCGATGGTCTGACCTGGGCGTGAGCATCCCGGACACTGACAGCGATAAGATCGTCCGCGTCAGCCGGCAATCGAACTCCGGCACCTATGACTTCCTGCGCGAGCAGGTGTTGAACAAGAAGGACTTTAAGCTCGGCTCGCTCGATATGAACGGCTCAAAGGAAGTTGTCGAACTGGTTGCCTCCACGCCTACGGCCATCGGTTATAGCGGAATGGGCTACGCCACGGCCGCGGTGAAAACGCTCAAAGTCAAGAAGACGGCCACCGAGCCTGCCTACGACCCCAGCGTGGCCACCACTCTGGCCAAAACATACCCGCTTGCCAGGTCGCTTCAAGTCTATACTTTAGGCGGGCCCCAAGGCGCGGCCAAAGCCTATATCGACTGGATTCTATCCGATGCCGGCCAAAAAGTTGTCGAAACTAGCGGCTATGTTCCGCTCCCCGCAGCAGCGCGCGTAAAGCCCTAACGAGCGGAACTGGGCAAATTCTCATCGAAAACTGCCTCAGCGACGGGGATTTCCCACTCTGAAACCTGGTAGCGTTCGCGCCTGGTTGGTTCAGCGTCCTGGTCGGCGCTCCGGCAAACCAGGGCCAGGACCCGAAGGTCACGGACCGCCGCCAGTCGGCCGGCCCATTCGGCTTCCGCCTTGCGCGAGAGACGGGCGACACACGCGCCGGACCCATCAAAAAGACCAATGCCATTCCCATCCAGGGAGCGCATGGCCAGCTTGTCTCCGGGCGCCAGACGCCCCAAGGCCGCATGGATGGGAGAGCTTTCCGGGAATGTCCCCGCATATCCCAAGTGGATATCCTCCAGGCCCAGCGTTTCGTAGTTCAACATATCGCCGGACCCGGTTGTCGATTTTTCATTAAACTCCCGAAAGGCTATGGCAGGACCGCTCAGCGTCTCAGGCAGCGACGGGCGAACGTCCAGGCGGTCAAAGACCGCCAAGGTTTGCCTGGCGCGCGTCATTCCCACGTAAAAAGCCCGCCGCATTTCCTCGAGCTTCGCTCGAGGCTGCCGCGCCGGCCAGGTCCCGACGAGCAGGACGTGGTCTGTACTCGGTGCCTTTGGCGGCGTGGACGGTGCTCAGGCTCACACCGTCCCCGTAACTGAATTCGCGCCGGCTTTCGGTGCAGGCTTCATATAGAAACTCCAGGGCCTCAAAGACCGGCAGCTCCGCGTCAGCGGACTCACTTTGCCATCCATCCAACAACCGAATAAGCAACTGCACCCAGGGATTGGCGCTGCCAGCGCCAAACATCGCCCCCGCCATTGCGCTCAACTCGCTGGCCCGCTTCAAGGTGTTGTGTATCCCGTCCAGATGCCGCAAAAACCGCCGCATCTCCCGAATCCGGTGCAGCGGGGCCATCTTATCCCGCTGCGCCAGCCAGCGAATCGGGATGGCGGCCGCTTCTGCCAGCGCGCGCACTTGGGCCAATTCCCGATGAGTGCTGGACAGGACGGCGACTTGCGACCAGTCGTCCGCTCCCAGTTGACGCAGGCGCCGGATTTCGGCAATGGCCGCCTGAGCCTGGGCGCGGCCATCCGGAGCGCGGATGACCTGCACCTTGCCGTTTGTCGCCGCGTCACGCTGCCCAAACTCACCGCCCGCCGGCAGCATTTCCCGGTGGCGATCGATACGGATCGGGTGTTCGGTTTTCATCCGATCCGTGTTACTGGCAATGAGCTGGTTGGCGGCCCGGATGATGTAATCAGTGGACCGGTAGTTCTCAACCAGGTAATGCACCTCGGCTTCGTAATCCTGCCTGAATCGGCGGATGAACTCCACGTTGGTGCCACGGAAGGCGTAAATGTTCTGATCGTCGTCCCCAACCGCCAGAATGGAGAGCTTGAGGTCCGGATCATCCAGCGTCTTGCCCGCCACCGCACCGATCAATTCGTATTGGGGCCGGTTGATATCCTGGTACTCGTCCACCAGAATGTATTGGAAACCCGCCAGGAGGCGGTCCCGCACTTCATCAGGCTCGATGCCCGGGGGAGTGGTTTCCCCCCGTAGAAGCCTCAGGGCGTCGGTAATGAGGGCATCGAAATCGATTGCCGTCGAATTCTGTTCAGTGCGGCCGGCGAAGGAATAGCCCAGCAGCCGCATCGCCAGGCCATGATAAGTGAGAACCGTTACCCCCTTCGCGTCATCGCCTGCAAGGTCCCGGAGACGGCGCCGCAGCTCGATGGCGGCGTGTTGATTGAAACAGCAGACCAGCACACTTTGAGGTCGTACGCGCTCCACCCGCAGAAGATAGGCGCAACGGTGGACGACGGTCCTGGTCTTGCCGGAGCCGGGGCCGGCCAGGATCAGCAAATTGCGCCCGGTGGGAGCGGTCACCAGTTTGATTTGGGCCGGGTTAGCCAGGTCGGTGACAATCCGTTGGTAGGATTGAGCGGTGGTCGCGTGTTTGAGCATTTCAGGCCTGGTGCTCAGATACCGCCGGATGAACTCCTCTTTGCCCAGGGAAAAGTAGGCCAGGACCAGCCCGAGCGCTTCCTGAATCCGCTCCAATCCACGCCGCGCGTATTCGCTCATAACATGCACCTGGAGAACGCGCTCGCCGTAGTGATGCGCCAGAGGTTGGTAGTCGCTGGCCTGGTACATTTCCCCTTTGGCCTCCGGTTGCAGACGGATGGTCATGGCGGCGCGGAACACCGCCAGCCCCTGCTGCAAAATGATGACTCGCTGTTCATGCAAATACATCAGCCCTCGTTCCAAAGCCGCGGCCGGCTCCTTCAGCTCCGCGTGGAGCAGGAGGTCCCGCTGGATGGCGTCCAACAACTCCTGGAAGGAGAACTCGACGAGCAAATCGGCGCGGGCCGGCGTGTCGCCCGGAACTTTGGCCAGGAGCGCATCCAAGACCAGGGAGGCCACACGCCGCCTTTTTTCAGCCAGTTCGGTTATGGCGGTCCAGCTTCGCTTTACGCGGACCCGGCACGAATCCTGGGCGATATGCCGCAGTTCAATGCTGCCGTGGGTCCCGGCAAAGCCGCGCCCGTCCTGGCTCAGGCTCCGGAGCAAGGCGCGCAGCATCTCGGTTGAGGACTCCAGTTGCTCGTCACACAGGCGCTGGTTCAGCAGGCGAAGAGACAGAGGCATCCAACCCTCCGGGTCGGGTTCTTCCTTCGCCAGCAAGTCCACCAACGCGCGGTCGAGCTGAAGCACTTTGTCCAACCGGAGACGGGAATGATCGGCCACTTTGTGGCGCACGAATGCATTGAGGAGCAGGTCGCGCTTCATCAACCCTGCCTGGGCCATGCTGCCCATGATCTTGAGCACCTTGGCGCTCACATATTCGGGATTGGCTCCGGTGTTGCCTCGGGCGTATTCGGTGAACTCAGGCAGGAGCGCCAGGCTATCGACCGTCAGATGATCGGATGGGCCGGAGTTTATCACCGCGCGCAGGATGGCCAGCCACAGGCCTTGTTCCTGTTGGGACAAGTTCAGCGGCGCCATTTTCCCGGCGGCTTCGCCCAAGTCCTTCACCAAGGGCCGTGCCTGGAACACCTGGGTGACATTTTCGTCCCGCTGTATGAAATCGGCCCGTTCCAACCACGAGATGGCGGCGCGCACCTTGGTGTCGGCATCCCGCTCCTCGACGCTGATGCTCGTCTCGACATCTTCATCGCGCAGAATCTCCCCCGTAGTAATGACCACTTCCTGGCGCTCGCCCTTGGCCGCCTTGCGCAGCCCGCGCAGAATTTGGGCTATGTCCCGCCGCGTTAGTTGCGAGAATGCGCCCAGGCGAAATTGGCGCTCGCAGTCGGCTTCCTCAAACAGAAGCACGCAGTCGGCCATTCGCCCATCCCTGCCCGCCCGGCCGGCCTCCTGCAAATAGTTTTCCAGCGAGCCCGGCGTGTCGCCGTGAATGACTAGCCGCACGTCCTCTTTGTCAATGCCCATGCCGAACGCATTGGTGGCGCAAATCACCTGAACCTCGCCGGCCAGGAACTCGTCTTGCACCCGCTTCTTCTCAGGCGGTGTCAAGCCGGCGTGAAATCGCTCTGCCCGCCAACCCTTCTCCCGCAGATATTGCGCCGTTGACTCCGCCTCCTGGCGCGTGGCGCGGAAAACGATGGCGCTGCCTTGGGCCAACCGCTCGGCGAGCAAGTCGTGAACCCGCTCCAGCTTGCCGTGACCGGTAATGGTCTGCACTCCAAAATGCAGGTTCTCACGCTCGACGCCACCTTCGTACAAGGCCAACTCCCGGCCCGTTTGAGCCTTGAAATATGCCAGAATCTCTTCTTTGACGTTGCGCTTGGCCGTGGCGGTGAAGCAGGCAATGGCCGGGATCTCGACGCCTTGTTCCTTGGAAAACTCCCGGATGAACCGCCCCGCATACAGGTAATCAGGCCGAAAATCGTGTCCCCACTTCGACAGGCAGTGGGCTTCGTCGAAAACCCAGCAGCCGACTTCCCGTTGGGCGATGGCCTTGTGAAACGAACGGTTGCGCAGTTGTTCCGGTGAGACATAGAGCACCGCCACGCCGCCCAAGGCCACGCCCCGCAGCACCTCGCCACGCTCCAGGGGAGTCAGCAACCCATAGAGGGCCGCCGCGAACGGGGTGCCCGTGCGCCGAACCAATCCGTCCACCTGATCTTTCATCAGGGCCTGAAGTGGGGAAATCACAATCGTCAGCACCCCGCGCCGGTAATTGCGGACCAGGGCGGGCAATTGAAAACAGAGCGATTTCCCCCCGCCGGTCGGCAGGATGGCGAGCAGGGATTCATTGCGAAGCCCCGCTTCGA
>CAVQND010000034.1:0-92946 GCA_963713735.1 uncultured bacterium | reverse complement strand
GGCGTGGCCATCCGCGTCGGCAGTTACCTGGATCTCTCCAAGCAAACCAAGCGTTGGCGCTGGCAACACCTTATCCATTGGCAAGAGCGCATCAGCGACGACGCCTTTCACTATGTGAGCGAGCGCTTCTACCTGGAGGACTTGCGCCAAGGCCTGGCCGGGGTGAACAAGAACCTCAAGGCCAACAAGGCGCTGGAGAGCTGTAAAATCAACGGCCTGCTGCTCCTGAGTTTGGACGCCAACGAACACTTCCACAGTCGCAGTCGCTGCTGTCCGTGCTGCTGCCAGAGGGAGATTCAAGAGACCGACGACCAAGGCCAAAAACACACGGTGATCGAATACTACCACCGGTATGTCTTTGCCCAGATCAACGGGCCCAAGTTCAACGTGCTGGTGGACGTGGAGCCTATCGGTCCCGGGGAAGAGGAAGCCCAGGCCGGCCTGCGCCTGCTGGGGCGGATTCGCCGGCTTTACGGCGTGCGCTTTTTCAACGCCGTGACCATTGACAGTTGGTATGTGCAAGGCCCCTTTTTGAAGGCGGTGGAGAAGCTGGGCTGGGCCTGGATCGTCGTGCTCAAACAGGAACGGATGGAGGTCTTGCAAGAGGCGCGCGCCCTGAGTGCCGGACAAGAACCCGCTCTGGAGTTTGACGACGAAACCCGTGGCCGGCACGTCAAACTCTGGGAGGTCAAAGACCTGAACTTCAGCAAGAGCTACGGCCGCAAAGTGCGGGTGGTCCACTCGCAGGAGACGTGGATCCAGCACAAGATGGTGGGCGGAAAAATGACCCATCAACCCCAGACCAGCGACTGGTGGTGGATGGCATCGGAGGGCTTGGCGGGCTATCCGGTCCAGGTCGTCTATGAGGGCGGTCACCGGCGCTGGGGCATCGAGAACAAGGCGTTCAATGAGCTGACGCAATTCTACCACCTGGAGCATTGCTACCATCACGAACCGGTGGCCATGTTGGCGCAAATGCTGATTTTAGTCCTAGGTTTCGTCCTCTTTAGCGCCTACGCGGTGCTCCACAGTCAACTGGTCCGGTTGGGCCAGGTGAGCCTCAAAGAGCTGGCGCATGACCTGGATCTGGCTTTGGAGGAGGACTTGCCTTGGGATTTGTGGTTTGCCTGTGGCTGACGACCGCCTGGGTGAGCGCTTTCGGGGTGTTGCTCTTTGCAAACTGGCCGACGCAACAAGGAGGACTCGGGGACTGCGGGAGAGGTGTTGTCTCGCGCGGGCTCTGCCGGCCGCCCCTCCATCACGACAGCGCTCGGCGCCGACAAAAATCTGGGCCTCCGAAAGTAAAGCGGCGGCGCACCCCACCTTGCGGAATTGCTGGCCGACCTCGTGTGAGTTTGACCCGCCAAAAGTCCGATGGTAAAATCGCGGGCTCGCTATCGGACTCCCGAGTGCCGCAACGTGGCTATCGGCCATGCGATTCTGGCGCTGGGCGACTTTTTTGACCTGCTCGACAATCCAAGACCGGTGCTCCGGTTTGTGCGCAATCAGATCCAAAACTCGCGGCGAGCCACCCGCAACAAGGCGGAGCAATTTCTGAAACGCGCTCAAAGCCGCGCAAAGGACCTCCAGGCACAGGGGCGCCGAGCCTGACCGCAGGGGAGCACGCTTTCGCTGTGGCCCGAACCCGATCAGAGACTCCTTACGTCGTCTCCTACAAAAGTCCGGGGAGAACTTTGCTGCCGGCCCCGGGGGGCGCTGGATGGGTGCGATTTCGGATTTGATGCTTGCAACGGATTGGCTCAAGCTCGGCGGCATGAGTTTCCTCAAAGCTGCTACAGGCGCCGGTCTGGCTGTGTTGGCCGCGTTGACGCCGGGCTCTCGTCCCGCCGACGCCGCCGAGCTATCGCCACAAGCCTCGATCACCTCCACCGATTTTGTCCGGGTGAGCCCTCGGGACGCGCGTTATTTCGAGCTTTCGGACGGAAGGCCCTACATTCCGATTGGCCTGAACATGATCGCTCCGCCCGGCAACCAGGGGCTTCCGGGCCTCGAGGCCTGGATGGAACAACTCCAGGCCAACGGCGGCAACTACATCCGCGTCTGGCTCAGCAACCCCTTCTTCGATGTCGAGCATGCGCGATGCGGTGAATACGACGAAGCCAAGGCCAAACGCATCGATGCGCTGCTGGCAATCGCCGCCCGGCACGGCATTCGTGTCAAGATGTGCCTCGAGCACTTCCGCCACTTGGGCGATGGCCGTCAGGCTTGGGCCGCCAAACCGCTGCATCTGGCCGCCAACGGCGGCACGGCGGCTGATATCAGCGATTTCTTCAACGGCACGGCCAGCCGCGAGCAATTCAAAAAGAAGCTGGCCTGGTTCGCCCGGCGGTTTGGGGACAACCCGGCGGTATTCGGGTGGGAACTGTGGAACGAGATCAATGCCGTTCAGGGCGGCGATTACCTGGGCTGGACCGAAATCATGCTGCCGGAGTTGCACCGGCTTTTTCCACGCAACCTGGCGATGCAGAGCCTGGGCAGCTACGACGGTGAATACGCCCGCGGTCCGTATCGGCGCCTGGCCACGATGCCGGGCAACGACGTGGCCCAGGTCCATCGCTACCTCGACCTGGGGGCGAAACTCGAAGGTCTGCCACGGCCCAATGGATTTGCTGGCCGCCGATGCCGTGCGCGAACTGCTCTCGCTGCGGCCCGGCCGCCCGGTGCTCCTGGCTGAGAGCGGCGCCGTCGAGCCCAGCCACAGCGGTCCCTTCAAGCTCTATAACCAGGACACCAATGGTGTCCTGCTGCACGACGTGCTGTTTGCCCCGTTCTTTGCCGGCGCTGCCGGCCCGGGGCATATCTGGCACTGGGATTCTTACGTGGCCAAACAAAATCTCTGGTGGCATTTCGGCCGGTTCGCCGAGGCTGTCAAAGACCTGGACCCTCCGGCGGAGCATTTCCAGCCCGAGCTGTTGCCGCATCCGCGTTTGCGGGTTTATGTGTTGAAAGGCCGGCGCACGGTGCTCCTCTGGTGCCGGGATGCGCAGAACACCTGGCGACGCGAACTGGCGCAAGGCGAAGCTCCGGCTCCGGTTCAAGGCGTTGTTCTCGATCTGGGGCCATTGAAACTGGGCAAAGCCTCGGCGCGCTTGTATGACCCCTGGCAAAACCGCTGGACGACAGCAGCGCAGGAGGGAGACCGGCTGCCCCTGCCGGACTTCAAGCGTTCGCTGGTGGCGCGCCTCACGCTACTCCGCTGAAACGCGGCCGGATTTTGTCGCGCCGATCTATTTGCAGTACCGACTGGACGATCAAACCGCGCGGGGTGCCAGCCGATGCGCCGCCCATGTTCCTTTTGGCCGCAACCGATGACCCGCTCGGGCTCGCCCCGCACAGTCTCGCCCTCTACTGCGACTGGACGGCCGCCAGGAAGTCCGCCGAGCTGCACCTCTTCTCCAAGGGCGGACATGGCTTTGGCATGCGCCAGCAAAACCTCCCCACCGACCAATGGGTTGAACGATTTGCGGACTGGCTCGAGGCTCAAGGGCTGCTGCCAAAGCCCCCGGCCGGGTCCGGACGCTGACTCTTGTTCCAACTTCACGTCGAAAGCCCCGGGAGCTTTGATGGCTTCCATGCATTTGCCCCGGCATCGCCGGCGCCTCTCGTATAGCCGCCGGTGCTATGCGATTTGACCTCCGGGCCGGCGCGGTCGTAAAATCACCCTGTCCGGCACCCGTGGCCCAAATATGTTATCCGAGCAATGCATTCTGGCACTTGATCAAGGCACCACCAGTTCCCGGGCCATTCTCTTCGACCGTGCGGGGAAAATCCGGTCGGTAGCCCAGCGGGAATTCACGCAATTCTACCCGCAGCCGGGCTGGGTAGAGCATGACGCGGCGGAGATCTGGTCGAGCCAGGTGGGGATGATGGCCGAAGCCCTGGCCCGGGCGGGACTCGAGGGCAGCGCCGTGGCCGCCGTCGGCATTGCCAACCAGCGCGAGACCACCATCGTTTGGGATCGGCAATCCGGCGAACCCGTTTACCGGGCCATTGTGTGGCAGGACCGGCGCACGGCGGAGCTGTGCCACGAATTGAAAAAAGACGGCCTGGCCGAGTTGATTCAAGCCAGGACCGGGTTGGTGCTCGACGCTTACTTTTCGGCCACGAAGCTGAAATGGATTTTGGAGCACGTCAAGGGCGCGCGCAAACGGGCCGAGGCAGGCAAGCTGGCCTTCGGAACGGTGGACGCGTGGTTGGTTTGGAAGCTGACCGGAGGCAGAGTCCACGTCACCGATGTGAGCAATGCGAGCCGCACGTTGCTCTATAACATTCACCGGAACGAGTGGGACCAGGACTTGCTCGAATTGTTTGGGATTCCCCGGGCCGTTCTTCCGGAGGTCAGAGCTTCCAGCGGCGTCCATGCGGAAATCGCCGCGGCGCTGCCGGCGGCCAGGACGCCCGTGGGGGGGATAGCGGGGGACCAGCAAGCGGCGTTGTTCGGGCAGATGTGTGTCCGGCCAGGGATGCTCAAACACACCTACGGCACCGGTGGGTTCATGATGTTGAATACCGGGGATAAGCCGATTGCGTCGAAAAACAACCTGCTGACCACGATTGCGTGGGAGCTCGACGGCAAGGTGACTTACGCGTTGGAGGGAAGCATTTTCATTGCCGGCGCGGTCGTGCAGTGGTTGCGCGATGGATTGGGGATCATTGAGTCCTCAGCGGCGGTGGAAAAACTGGCGCAGAGCGTGCCGGACAATGGCGGGGTTTACCTGGTGCCGGCGTTTACGGGCTTGGGCGCCCCGCATTGGGACCCATTTGCCCGGGGAACGATCCTGGGCCTTACGCGCGGGACGACCCGTGGACATATCGCGCGAGCGGCGTTGGAAGCCATCGCGTTTCAGACGGTCGATGTGCTCGACGCGATGGCCCAGGACTCCGGCATTCGGTTGACGGAGTTGCGGGTGGACGGCGGCGCTGCCGCGAACGACACGCTGCTGCAGTTTCAAGCCGATTTGAGCAAGGCGCCGGTCGTCCGCCCCAAGGTGCTGGAGACCGCCGCCCTGGGCGCCGCTTACCTGGCGGGGCTGGCGGTGGGCTACTGGCCAGGCACGAGCGAACTGGCAAGACAATGGCAATGCGACCGGGTTTTTCGTCCCGCCATGAAGGCGCCCAAACGGTCGGAACTCAAGCAGGGTTGGGCCAAAGCAGTGGGCCGGTCCAAGCACTGGCTGCAAGATTGAACCTTTCTGAGTTGGCCCCGAACAGCGTGATGGCCACGGCCACGGCGAGTTCAAAAGAGTTGCTCGCGCCGATCAGTCCGGTCCGCCCCTGCGATTCAGACAGTGGGGGAGCGCCCTCTAAAACCCCGTAAAAGCCATTTGTCCGAGAGGGCGGCTGCCCCGCTGACGGATCCTTCACTTTGAGACGCTCCGCGGCCTGGCGCCGCCACCAGCGGGCCCGCGCCCGCTTCGGCAGGCAAACCGCGGCCCTCCTGGCCTTGGCCGACCAACTGGCCCAGACCCAAACCGTGGTGTGGCCCAAACCCAAAACCAAACCGCGATCCCCCTGATGGCCCCGGACCCGTTTAAAACCCTCCATCCTGTTGCCAACTGCCCAGCCCGCCAAAGCTTGAATCCAAGCCACCACGGCAGACTGGAAGTCTGCGCTACGCCTTCCAGTTAGCGAAAGTCTCTAAAAATCCGGGCTGAGTTTGAGGGAAATCCGAAGAGCCAAGTCCGATTTATGCCCCTACTCCAATCCTAGTTTCCGGAACCGGTTCTTGACCTCTTTAAAGTGGAACTCCAGCGAGCAGAGCCCTTCCAACTCGCCCGCCTGGAAGTGTTTGGCCACCTCGGGGTCGGCCTTGAGCTGGGTGAGAAAGTTGGCGTCATCCCGGCCGGCGTGTTTGGCCTGCCAGGTCTGCATGGCGTTGCGCTGGACCAAATCGTAGGCCAGCTCCCGGCTCAAACCCTTGCGGATGAGTGCCAGCATTACGGTCTGCGAGTTCCATAGGCCGAGCGACAGCTCGAGGTTGCGCTTCATGTTCTCGGGATAAACCAGCAGCCCCTCCGTCAGTTTCGCAAGGGTCGCCAGCATGTAATCCAGGAGCGCGCAGGAATCGGGGAAAATGATCCGCTCGACCGAGCTGTGGCTGATATCCCGTTCGTGCCAGAGGGCGACGTTCTCGAGGGCGGCGACGGCGTTGCCGCGCAGCACGCGCGCCAGGCCCGAGAGGCGCTCGCCGGTGATGGGATTGCGTTTGTGGGGCATGGCGCTGGAGCCTTTTTGACCGCGCGCAAAGAACTCTTCGGCCTCGAGCACCTCGGTTCGCTGCAGGTGGCGGAACTCGGTGGCCCAGCGTTCGATGCTCGCCCCCACCAGCGCCAGCGCCCCAATGAACTCGGCATGGAGGTCGCGCTGGACGACCTGTGTGGCTATGGGGGCGGCGCGCAGGCCCAGTTTTCGGCAGACGATTTCCTCGATCTCGGGCGCCAGGTGCGCGCTGGTGCCCACCGCCCCCGAGAGCTTGCCCACCGCCACGCGCTGGCGAGCCGCCTCGAGCCGTTCCACTGCCCGGCCGAACTCGTCATACATCAGGGCAAGTTTGAGTCCGAACGTGGTTGGTTCCGCATGAATCCCGTGGCTGCGGCCAATCATGGGCGTGAACTGGTGCTCCTTGGCTTTGGCCGCAATCACCCGGCGCAGCGCCCGCGCATCCTCGAGGAGGATGTTGGCGGACTGGACCATCTGGACGGCGAAGGCCGTATCGATGATGTCGCTGCTGGTCAGGCCGAAATGCAGCCAGCGGCTGGCGGGCGCCCCGATGTTCTCCGCCACATTGGTGGTGAAGGCAATCACGTCGTGGTTGAGCGTGCGCTCCAGCTCTTTGCATCGGTCTATACTGAAGGCTGCCCGCCCCTTCATCTGCTCCAGGTCGGCCTTCGGCACCAACCCGGCGTCGCAGAGCGCTTCGCTCGCCAACAACTCGATCTGCAGCCAGATCTCCAGCTTCCGCTGTTCGCTCCAAATCTCCCGCATCGCCGGCCGCGAGTAACGTTGTATCATGCCCCCAAAGATAAGGGGCGCGGCGGGGCGTGTCGAGCGTGGCGAAGCGGCGGGGTTTGATGCTTGACGCGGCTCGGCCGGCAGAGATAGCCTTCCGGCCGGTATCAGGGCGGCGGGCAGAGCAGAGAGCGTATCGTGAGAATGTTGTTGGTTTCAGCGGTTGTTTTTGTGGCGGCTGTGTGCGAAGCAGCGACGCCGGAGGCGGGAACAAATGTTTTTGAAAATCCGGCCGCGCCGACCGCCAGGAGCCAGATTGACAAACTGGTTTTCGCCCAACTGGCCCGCTTGAACATCCAACCGGTCCTTTGCTCCGATGCGGTGTTTGTCCGGCGCGCTTATCTCGATGTCATCGGCACACTGCCGACGGCCAAGGAGGCCAGGGATTTCATTGAGGATGCGGACACGGATAACAAACGGCGCCTCCTCATCGATCGTCTGTTGGAGCGGGATGAGTTCGCCGATTACTGGGCGATGAAATGGAGCGACATCCTGCGCATCAAGGCGGAATTCCCGGTCAATCTCTGGCCCAACGCGGCCCAGGCCTATCACCGCTGGGTCTGGGCGTCCGTCGCGCAGAACAAGCCCTATGACAAGTTCGCCCGCGAGATGCTCACCGCCAGCGGCAGCAACTTCCGCGTCGGCGCGGTCAACTTCTACCGCGCCCTCCAGAATCGCACGCCCGAAGGCATCGCCGGCGCGGTGGCCCTGACCTTCATGGGCGCGCGGGCCGAATCCTGGCCGACCAATCGTTTGGCCGGCATGACCGCCTTTTTCTCGCGGATTGGTTACAAGCCCACCAGCGAGTGGAAGGAGGAGCACGTGTTTTGGGACCCGCTCGGTTCCAGCGCCGTGGCCGGCAACAGCGCCCCTGGACGAGCCGCCATCGCCGAGATTGGACAGCCTGCCAAGGGCCTGTCCAGCCCTCGATGCCGGCGCGGACGAACCCCGCGCCCTCGGAGGCAGTCTTTCCGGATGGCGTCAAGGTCGAACTGCCCCCGGATCGTGACCCGCGAGGAATCTTCGCCGATTGGTTGATTACGCCCAACAACCCCTGGTTCACCCGCAGCATCGTCAACCGGGTCTGGGCCTGGCTGCTGGGGCGCGGCATCATTCACGAGCCGGATGATATTCGCGACGACAACCCGCCGAGCAATCCCGCGCTGCTGGCCTGCCTCGAGGAGCAAATGGTTGCGGGCCGCTACGACCTCAAGGGCTTCTACCGTTTGATCCTCAACTCCCAGACCTACCAGCTTTCCTCGATGCCCCGCCTCAATACTCGCGAAGCCGAGGCCAATTTCGCCGGCTATTCGCTGCGCCGGTTGGACGCCGAGGTCTTGATTGACGCCATCAACAAGATCACCGGGGCCTCGGATCTTTATACCAGCCCCATCCCGGAACCGTTCACTTATATCCCCAAGGGCATGCCGGCGGTCGCCATCGCCGATGGCAGCATCACCAGTCCGTTCCTGGCCCTGTTCGGGCGCTCGGCCCGCGCCACCGGCCTGGACAATGAACGGAACAACAAGCCGACGCCCGCCCAGTGGCTCTACCTGCTCAACTCGACCGACATCCAGCGCAAGCTCGAACAAGGCCCCAATCTCCAGGCCCTCCTCAGCCCGAGCCGCAAACCGCCGGAAATCGTCGAGGCGCTTTACCTGACGATTCTTTCGCGCTTTCCAACACCCGGCGAGGTCCAGACCATCGAGGCCTATGGGCGCGTGCAGACCGTCAAGCCGGCCCCGGCGGGCAACTCCGGCCAGCCGGCCAAAGCGCCCGACAAGCCCGTCGTGGTGAAAAGGCGCGACGACTGGCTCGATCTCGCCTGGTCGTTGATCAACAGCGAGGAGTTCTTGTATCGCCACTGAACCGCTTCATACTTCATAATTCATAATTCAAATGAGCACGAGCCGCCGTTCCACTCTCACTCATACCTCATACTTGCCAGCGCGGCGGAGTTGCAGCCAGCGTAGCGCAGACTTCAAGTCTGCTGTATCGCGGATTTCCAATCCGCAGCCGTGCGTCCATCCAGGGGGCTTGGTTGTTTCCGCCGCCCTGCCGACTGGAAGTCGGCGATACAGCAGGTTGGAAACCTGCGCTACGATGTCGCGAAGATTTTGACAGAGAATAATACAATGAGCTCTCTCCACCGCGCCGAATCAATGGGCCTGCATTTGAACTTGCCGATGACCCGGCGCGAAGCGGTGCGTGTCAGTTTGTTCAGCACGGCCGGATTGTTGTTCGCCGGCCGTCCGGCGTTGGGGGCCGAGGGAGTGCAGGGTGCGGAGTGCGGAGTGCGGGGTGCGGAGTGCGGAGTGCGGAGTGCGGAGTGCGGAGTGCAGAATGCAGAGGGGGCGCCGGTCAAAGCCAAGGCCAAGTCGGTCATCCAGATCTTCCTGTGGGGCGGCATGTCGCACATTGACACGTGGGACCCCAAACCGGACGCGGGCCGCGACTACATGGGTGACTTAGCAAAGGCCATCCCCACGAACGTGGACGGGATTCAGCTCGGCGAACTGTTCCCCAAGCTGGCCCAGCAAGCCGACAAGTATGCCCTCATCCGGAGCATGACCCACCGCAACAACGGCCATGAAACCGCCGCCTACCTGATGCAGACCGGTCACACCCCCGGGGAACGGCTCGCCTATCCGAGCATCGGCGCCGTCTTCGGGCTGTTCAAAGGCTCCGATTACAAGGGCCTCATCCCGCCTTACGTGGTGCTGACCCAGCCCCAGGGACGGTTTTCCGAAGAAGGTTTCCTCGGCCCGAGGTTCAAGCCTTTTGCCACCGGCGGCGACCCCAACGCGGCCCGCTTCGAGGTGGAAGGGGTCGTGACCAAGGGCATCACTGACGACCGGCAAAAGGCCCGGAGCGCCTTGCGCGAAAAGCTCAACACGATGGGCGAGGCGATGAGCGCCAGTCCCCAGTTGGCGGCCTCGGTAGAGGCCAGGAAAGAGGCTTACGAATTGATTCTGGGGCACGGCCCATTCGCGTCAGGCTAAGGCGTCTGCGGCTCCGGACAGCAGTTCGTAGTAGTTTTTGCGATCGTTTCGCTTTTCGTAGAAGGCATGGCGGGCGAGGCAGAACTCCACCCATTGAACGACCGAGACGCCCAGCACCATGGCCGAGAACCAGCAAGCGCACTGTCCGAGAATGTGCCCCAGGCGAAGGAGGCTGACGTGTTGGCCGTGGGGACAATTGAGTTCCAGCAGGTCAGAAAGCTGGCAGACCAGCGCGCAGAACAACAACTTGGTCAGCACCGAGAGCTCAAGCAAGACCGGGGTGCGGCAGTTGAGGTGAGGCAATCCCAGGTGGCTTTTCCAGGTTTTAAAAATGATCTCAATTCGCCAGCGCAGCCGATAGATCGCGGCCAGGACCTTGGGGGGCCAAGTCGCCGCCGGCACGTTGGTCACGAAGATGTTCCAGCCCATCAAGAAGAGATGCTCGGCGCCAGGAGGGGAGCGGTGGCGTTTCTGGGCGGAGACTTTGGCCTTGTGCCGCCGCTGATTGGCCACTTCCTCTGGCACGGGCAGGGCGACCAAGCGCACGGCCGCTCGCTCCGGTCCCAGGAGCACGTCCATATCCAAGGAGCCAGAGTTCTTCAGGAGGGCCTTTAAATTCAGCGGTTGGCCCGTCTTGGGGTCGTAGGGATTGACGCCGTGGCGGTAGCGGCTGAGGAAGGAGATGCCCGCACTGACAAACTGGGCCAGGACTGCCGTGGTGAAGTAACCCAGATCCCGCAGGACCAGATCGCCGGGGCGGGCGACTTCCAGGATGTCCGGGGCGGCGGCCTGGTCATTGCGAGTATAGCCCGAAAGGGAGACGTGCCCGACCACGCCGTTTTTGATGTCGCAGATCCATTGGATTTTGAGGGTGGCGTAGTCTTGCCCATGTTGGTTGCCGGCCCCGGGGAAGAGTTCAGCCAAGTGCTTGGGCAGCGTTTGGGAGGTGCTGTCATGGACCCAGACGTGAGCAAAGCGTTCAAGGGCTTGGCAGGTCGGAACGCCACGAGCGATCTGGCTGAAGAGGGCCGTGACGACCCCAGCCAGAAAGCCTTTGAGGCCACCGGAGAGCCGTTCACTCAAAGACTGTTTAGTGTAGGTGGTGTCGGCGGCCAAGCCGATGACTGCGGCGGTATGCTCCAAGGCGAGGTCGGTTTCGGGAGCGAGGGCCAGGAGGCCCTTGGCAAATTTGAGCATGGGGATTTTACGTGGGCTGCGCTGCAGAAAGCCTGAGGCTCGGGCGATACCCTCGGCGTCGATGGCGTCGAGTTTGGGGAGGCAGGCCGGGAGCTGTTGGTGGAGGGAGGCGGGCAAACCGGAATTGTTTTGCGCGGAAGGGTTAGGAGAATGACATGCGTGGTTTTATATAGTATTAATACTATATGCCAAAGCGACAAAAGGCGACAGAAAAAACGACGGGTTACCTCATCAAAGTGCAAAAGGTGGAGCGGCCAACCAATCGCTCCTACTATCTGAACTTGCCGGTGGTCCTGGCGGAGGCGCTGGAGATCAAAAAAGGGGAAGAAATGAAGTGGCTAATCGAAGACAAAAACGTGCTGCTCCTGTGTCGGACACAGAAAAGGCCGCCGCGTCAACTGCGCGCCAAACCTTAGCCTGACGCGAATGGGCACGGCCGCAACGTGTTTGATCTCTCGAAGGAAAAATCCGAACTCCGGGACCGCTACGGCCGCCACACTTTCGGCCAGGATTGCCTGGCGGCGCGACGCATGGTCGAGGCCGGTGTCCCCTATGTTGTCATCAACTACCCGGGCGGCTGGGATACGCACAGCAACCACTTTCCAACCATGCGCCGCCAATGTCCCCAACTGGACCAGGGCCTGGCGATGCTGCTCCAGGATTTGCACGACCACGGCTTGCTCGAAAGCACCCTCGTCTGGTGTTGCGGGGAGTTCGGACGCAGTCCCAGGATTGACTGGCAGCCGCCTTGGAATGGCGGCCGCAACCATTATGGCAATGTCTTCACCGTGCTGGTCGCCGGCGGTGGTTTCAAGGGCGGCCGTCTCGTCGGGGCCTCCGATGCCAAGGCCGAAGAGGTCAAGACTCGGCCCGTGTATCCGGTGGACCTCCTGGGCAGCATCTACGCCCTGGGCGGCATCAATGCCGGCGCCAGGCTGCCCCATCCCATGGGCGCCGAAGCCCACGTCTTGCCCTCCGCCTCCGAAGGCGTCAAGTCTGCCGGCCTCTTGACGGAGATCATGTGATGGATGCAACAAGAGAATGCCTGGCTGGAGGCTCACGGCGTGAAGGTGTTGCGGTTTTGGAATTCCCATCTCCGGCGGGAAAAGCAGTTCATTCGGGATGTTAGTAACTGTTCACGTGCGCATCCGTGCATTTGCCTCGGCATTGCAGGTGCCTCTCGAAATGTTAAGTGGTTTGACGTCGGTTGCTGTCCCGGAGGGACATCCCGAGAATAGCCCGGCGCTTTAGCGCCGGGGAAAGCGGTTTAGCGCCGGGACTGGAGTTTGGACGTTTTCCTTGTGTGACTTTGGGTTTGCCGGGCGCCAGTGAGGCGATTTAAAGGGCCAGGGTGGCTTCGCACCGCGCAGCGGTGCTTGAGGATAGCCGTGGACTTCCAGTCCACGGTTTGACGCGTTGGAATTGTCGTGCGTCGCGTAGCGACGCTTGATAGCCTTGCGCCGCGCAATCAAGTCAAACAACTCACTAACGCTATGGCTAACACCTTCACCTGCCTCCGCTATCACGTGGTCTTCAGCACCAAACATCGCGAACCGTGGATTCGCCCGCCCATTGAAGGGCGTCTTAGGGCTTATTTGGGCGGTATTGCACGGCAAAACGGGATGAACGCTCTGCTGATCGGGGGAGTCGATGACCACGTTCATATGCTGCTTGGCCTTCCACCCACCCTTGCGGTGAGCGACGCGTTAAAGCAGATCAAAGGCGGTTCTTCGGGGTGGATACGAGAAAACTTGCCGGGTTGCCGCGGCTTTGGCTGGCAAGATGGCTATGGCGCCTTTACGGTGAGTAAATCGCAAGTGCCCGAGGTGGAGGAGTACCTCCGGGGCCAGCGCGAACACCACCGGGTAAGGACCTCCCAGGAGGAGTACCGGGCGTTGCTGGATCGGCATGGGATTGAGTACGAAGAGCGGTATTTGTAGGGTTGAAAGGATCGGGCCTGTCCTTGAGGCGTCGCTACGCGACGCGGCTGATCACGGCCCACGGAAACCGTGGACTGGAAGTCCACGGCTAACTTCACAGCACCGCTACGCGGTGCCCGTTTTGCCGCGATCCGGTCATCCGAACGTCCAAACTCCAGGCCCGCCGCTTTGGCGCCGGGAAAAGCGGTTTAGTCTTGCGTCCGTCCCGAACGGACGGCTGAATCAGCCGCATGTCATGCATTAGTTTCTGGCCCTCCTCAAGAGGCATCGGATCAAGTACGACGAGCGCTATTTGTGGGATTGAGCTTCAAGCGTTCCTTCGGGACGCCGGATCTTTGGGCGTCGTACCCGGCGCTGAGGCGCCGGGCTATTCTCGGGATGTCCCTCCGAGACAAAGCTTCAAGGCGACCCCGCGTGGGCATTCGCGTCAAACCTGCTCAACCACGTGAACAGTTGCCAATAAAGCCCATTGACCCCGCTTGGGAGCCGCCTTCTCCGCCCACCGTCCCGGAAAAGATTTTGGCTTGGGTCGAGGCTCTCGGGAAGGCCGTTACCAAGGCCGAAATCCTCGCCGGGGTTAAAACTAAGTATGTCGGGAACACCCTCAAAAAGGTGGTTGAGAAGTCAAAGACCCTCAGTTTCGACAAGACGGCCAAGACATGCTCCATTCGGGCGTAATCATCCGTCTGCCCGTCTCTCTTCACCCCCGACCCCGGACTTGGCCGGGGTTTTCACGCGCCCGGTGACGCGACAACGCGTTAGGGTATCTTAGTTTTGAGGGGGTCAAACCCGTCACTGGCGATTTCAATCAAGTCACCCGAAGCGAATGTCCAGCCTTCCATGTGGCCGATTTCAAGGGGCACTGGACCTGCGACTTTGTCGAAAGTCGTGGTTTTATTAAAGGTCAAATTCGTTGCAGTGATTTTTAGTGGTAGGCTCTTACCAGATTTGTTGTGGATTTGAATAACGTATCCAGCCCCAACCACCGCGCGCCTAAATGTGACGGACACCGGCAACTCCCGTGCCTTGGTAGCCAACGGTTGCAATTGGGCGATTTTCGCCTTGGCTCGCGCTAACTCCCATTGCGTCTGGTCCAATCGGGATTGTAATTGGGTGTTCTTGTCCTGCAGCGCACTACTGTGGAAGCCGAAAAACAACGCAGCGATAACGGCGACAGCCAAGCCGGCGCGAGGACAATGCCGAGGGTACTGGTTTTTATCGGCGGGGGTGGTAACACATTTGCTGACTCGCTCATAATTGCTTCCCGTTTGTTGGCTCTTTAGCGTTACTGATTCTGCCAGCCTCCTGCCGCTCGTCAAGGGGTTTTATTCCACGAATGGACCTCGTTGGAATGACCCCAGACGCGGTGCGGAAAGGGTGCCCGTTCTTGCGCCAAAGGGGCCTGGACACGTCGCCCGAGTGGAGGCAAGGGTTTGGGGTGGACCTGAGCCCAAAAACGGCCTAAAATGAGAGCTGACCGATGAAATATTGTCAGTGTTTCAACTCAAATCCCCGTAAATGGTTGCCATTCCAATGTTTTTTCTAACAACAAAATCAGAGTTAGGGTGAGGGGAGATTTGCGTCCCATGCGCTCTATTCACCAGCCCAATGTCCCCTCTCCCCAAGGGAGAGGGAGAACCACCCGCAGCCGGTTGGCGTGGCGGGTCCGGCCGTCGTTCTGGCTGGCGTTCTGGCTGGCGATGGGCGCTGTGGCGCAGGCACAGGTGCGGCCGTACATCGGCTTTGCCTATCCTGCCGGCGGCCAGCAGGGCGCGACCTTCCAGCTCCGCCTGGGCGGACAAGGTCTGGACGGTGTCAACACGGTGCTCGTCACCGGCTCGGGCGTGACCGCCAAGGTGGCCGAGAACTATCGGCGGCTTAACAACCAGGAGATGCAGTTGCTCAACGAGCAACTGCGGAATTTGAGGCAAGAGACGATGTCAGACTCCGAGGCGGCCCCGCCGATGAAGGTCGAGAACCCAACCATGATGCCGGAGACCTCGACGAAGATGCCGCCAACGACCAATCAAGACACCTCGGCGCTGTCCCACACCGAGGCCGCGCGGAAACTGATGGAGAAGATCGAAAGGAGGACTTTCGAATTCGTCCAAACGCCGGCCTGCGCAGCGCTGGCCTCCCTGGTGATTGTCGAGGTCACGATCGCGCCCGACGCCCTGCCCGGCGAACGGGAAATCCGGCTCGTGACGCTCCGCGGCATATCCAACCCGCTGCCGTTCCACGTCGGGCAGGTGCCGGAACACTCGCGCAAGCCGATGCTCACGGCCACCCTCCAGGTGCTCGGCAAGGAGGCCCAGGCCTTGCGCAAGCGGCTGCCCAGCGAGGTCGAGGCTCGCATTACCGTGCCCTGCACCGTCAATGGCCAGATCGCCTCGGGCGAAGTGAACCGTTACCGCTTCGAGGCCCGCCAAGGCCAGCGCCTGGTCATCACCACCCTGGGGCGCCAACTGGTCCCGTTCATTGCGGACGCCGTTCCGGGTTGGTTCCAGCCCGTCCTCGTGCTCTACGACGCCAACGGGAAGGAAGTGGCTTATGATGACGATTACCGCTTCAAGCCCGATCCGACTATTTTCTATGAAGTGCCCCAGGACGGCGAATACGTCTTCGCCATCCACGACAGCCTTTATCGCGGACGCGAGGATTTTGTCTTTCGCATCACCATCGGCGAACTGCCATTCATCACCAGCCTCTTCCCGTTGGGCGGACCGGTGGGCGCTCCGGCCAAGCCTCAGATGGAAGGCTGGAATCTTCAGGACGCCGAACTGATCCCGCCGGCCGCAGATGCCGGCCCGGGCATCCACTCCCTGGCGGCCAACAGCAAGGGCTTCGTTTCCAATCGCGTGCCCTTCGCCCTGGACAACCTCCCGGAGGGCTTCGACCAGGAAGCCAACGACACCCCGGCCAGCGCGCAGAAGGTGACGCTGCCCATCATCATTAACGGGCGCATTGACCGGCCGGGCGACTCGGACGTGTTCCAGTTTATCGGCAAGTCCAACGACACGCTCGTCGCCGAAGTCCAGGCCCGCCGGCTCGATTCCCCGCTCGACTCGGTCATTAAGCTCACCGATGCGGCAGGCAACCTCCTGGCCTTCAACGACGATCACGAAGACCTCGGGGCGGGCCTCAACACGCACCACGCAGATTCCTATTTCATGGCCAGACTGCCCGCTGACGGCCCGTACTATGTTCACATCGGCGACATCGCCCAGCAAGGCGGCCAGGAGTACGGCTACCGTCTGCGCCTGAGCGCGCCGCAGCCCGATTTCGAGCTGCGCGTCGTGCCTTCCAGCCTCAGCCTCCGGGCCAAATCAAGCGCTACCCTCACCGTTTACGCCATGCGCAAAGACGGGTTCGCCGGCCCAATCAAGCTCGGCTTGAAAGAGCCCCGGCCGGATTCTCGGCCTCTCCTGTCACCCTGTCGGGCACCCAAACTGTCGCCCGGCTTACCGTCAGGACCAGCCTGGTTGCGACCCAGGACCCTGTCACCCTGTCCATCTTCGGCAGCGCGAAGATTGACGACCAGGAACTCGCCCGCCAGGCCGTGCCGGCCAAAGACCGGATGCAGGCCTTCTTGTGGCGGCACCTCGTTCCGGCCAAGGACCTCAAGGTCCTGGTTTTCGACCCCGCCTACCAACCTCCACCCAAACGCCCGCTTCCTGTCCGCCCCCCTTCAGTGGCCGTGACCAACGCCCCCGTTTCGACCAATGCCATCGCCGGAACCAATGGGATTGCGGCAACCAATGTCATCGCTGGAACCAACGTCACCGCCGGAACCAATGCCGCAGTCCCCTCCTCGACCTCGCCGGCGGCCAAGCCCAAGTTCACCAGGCAGCAGATCGCCGGGCGTTTGCGGCAGCTCAAGCTCCTCTTTGAAGAGGGAATGCTCACCGACGAGTTTTACAACGAGAAAGTCGCCGAATGCGAAACCGCGCAGTGAAGGGGGCGACGACGCGCGGCTCAGGAGAAGCTTTGCCCAGCGAGGATCGGCTTGAACTGTCGGGCTGAGGCTCCCGGGCTGAGTAGCGCAGGTTTCCAACCTGCTGTATCGCCGACTTCGAGTCGGCAGGCTGTACCTGCTTGGTCGCATCTGCGGCTTGGAAATCCGCGAGACAGCAGGTTGGAAACCTGCGCTACGCCTTCCAACGCCATCTCGGTGCTCTGGACCGTGCGATCCTTACGGCTCCGCCGTGACGGCGACCGGGAACGGGATCGCGGCTTCTTTGCTACGCGCCATTAACATTCGCTATGGGCTGAACTCAAAGGCCCCGATGTCCCAGCCGGCTCCCCGCGGCCGCGGCCGCCGGTCCACGTTGTCGTGGAATTCCTCCAGTGCTTGTCCGGCGTGGAGGGCGGGCGTGGCTGCGGCGGTCAAGCGCAAATCGCCGGCGGCGAAGTCCCGGAACCAGTCCGCTTGAATGCGCTCGAGATTGTTGGCCCGGGCTGCCGGGGGCGCATCGTCACGACGCTGGATGGGACCGCTCACCAGGTTGTTCCGGAACACCAGGTTCGAGCTCCCGGCGAAGCGATACTCCATCGGCGCCCAATACTTGAGCACCACCACCGTGTTGTTGTCCACCTGGACGTTCGAGGCATGTTCGAGGCCGATTCCCACGTCGGTATGAGGACCGCCGCCGTCATTGAACACCATATTATTGCGGATGATGCTGCTTCCACCCTGATGGCCGCCCTCCGGGCTGCCCAAACCAAACCCGATGCCCCGGTCGCAGTTCACCACCCAGTTGCGCTCCACCACGATGTTCTGCGGGCGTGTGGGACAGCGTTTCCAAAAGTGAATCGCGTGCTCGGCAATCCCGGGCTGGCCCGCCGGGGTCCGCAGCTTGCGGAACAGGTTGTCACGCACGACCCAGTTGACCCCTTTGTGAATGTCGATCCCCCCGTGTACGACTGGTAGGCCCAGCCGCGAGTAAACTCAAAGAGGCACTGTTCGATGCAGCCGTCGGTCGCCCCGACCGGATCGGCCTCGCTCGAGAGCCTTTGATGAACTGTTGGTTGCAGTTGACAATCCGGCAATTGTGGACGCGAAGACCCGAGACGCTAAAGGGACCCTCGCCGCGGACCTGGATGCCGTGAAACCGGCAATAGCCGAGGGTCAGATCCGCAATGACCACATCGTTCGCGGAGACAAGAAACACGCTCGCCACGGCCGCCTGGGCCCTTCGTCCGGCCCGCGGAGGATCACCGCGTCGCGATTCCCATTGGCGCTGCGGATCACCAGGCCCGGGCATCGGATTTCCAGCGTCGGCACGTCCAGCAGGTAGGTGCCGTCCTCCAGCAGCAGGGTGGCGGCGGCTTTGGCGCGGTTGGCGGTCTCAAGGGCGGCTTTGAGTTCCGCCACGCCCCCGACGTGGCGCCTCTCGCCCCGCGTAAGGGTCAGCGGTTCGCCCGTTCCGGGCGCCGCCACGAGCCGCGTCGGCAGCGCCAGCGCCACCCAGAGCACCGCCAAGGCAAGGACCGCCAGCGCGCCAGGACAGATGAGTCGTTCCTTTCCGGCCATGGCCGAACAATGCCTGAATTCGGGCCTCCAGTCAACGCCCGCAAAGGGACAGCGGCGCGCGACAGATTTCTGGCTTTAGGGCAGAACAATATTGCGGTAGAACCTTTGGGTATCAGTTCCGAGTGCATCTGACACGATTGTTATGTAATTGGTTGCGGTGATTGAACCTCCCGCTTCGATCCAATGGCTCGGATGCAAATTGGTCGTATATTCCAATTGGTACACGTGCGGTGGGAATGTCACCCACTCTAAGTTGAAACTATTGTTGGTTTTCTGCAGGCTTAGGAAGGCCTGATCGTGGGCGACCAGGGTGCTGCCAACTTGCGCGCCGCCGCCACCGGCACTGGCGGTAATCTGATTGGTCGGGTTGTTCGATCAATATAAATAGACTGTAATGCGCCCGCCGCCACCCTGGCTATTGAAGCCCTGATTTCCGTTGGCTGTGACCGTACCCGAGCCGGTCAGACTCCCGGTCGTGATATACACCGAGCCCCCGGCCGCTCCACCGCCGTTGCCGCTGCTCTGGCCATTGGCTGTAATGCTGCCGTCGAGCTCCAGACTGTTCGCGACCTCGAGCCTAATGCCCCCCCCCGCCGCTCGACGACCCGCCGAATCCGCCCACGCCGCCGCTTGACCCTAAATCAGTCGGCTGCGTAGCGTCGCCGTAGGTCGGTCCGCTGTTGCCCGAGCCATGACCGCCATAACTGCCCGCACCACCCCCGCCCGGCCCCACGGCGCCAGCGCCGCCCCCTCCCGCGCTGACACTATAGCCTTGGCCATCGGCGCTAATGGCCGAACCCGCTCCGACCGTCACATTGCTGGCCACGATGGTTACGCCCGCCCCGACCCACTGCCCGTTGACTTGCCCCGTGACATTCTTGCCCTGCAGCAGCAGCGTCGAGCCGTTCCGCACCACCAGCGCCCCGTCAACCTGCAGGGCCGAACCCCCGCCCAACACGACCGTCGCCGCATTATCCACAGTAATCCCCCCCAAGTGCAGCACACTGTCGGGACCAAAGCTGAAGTTCTGGTAAACACTCAGCTCCGTATTGCGCACGCTGGTGTCGAAAAAGCCCACCGTCCCGTTCTCCGCGCCATTGGCGGTGCAGTTGGTGAAGCCCGCGTAGCCGGAGGCATTGGCAAAATAGACGGCGATCCGCCCGCCGCCACCCTGGCTAACGAAGCCCTGATTTCCATTGGCTGTGACCGTACCCGAGCCGGTCAGACTCCCCGTCGTGATATACACCGAGCCCCCGGCCGCTCCACCGCCGTTGCCGCTGCTCTGGCCATTGGCTGTAATGCTGCCGTCGAGCTCCAGACTGTTCGCGACCTCGAGCCTAATGCCCCCCCCGCCGCTCGACGACCCGCCGAATCCGCCCACGCCGCCGCTTGACCCTAAATCAGTCGGCTGCGTAGCGTCGCCGTAGGTCGGTCCGCTGTTGCCCGAGCCATGACCGCCATAACTGCCCGCACCACCCCCGCCCGGCCCCACGGCGCCAGCGCCGCCCCCTCCCGCGCTGACACTATAGCCTTGGCCATCGGCGCTGATGGCCGAACCCGCTCCGACCGTCACATTGCTGGCCACGATGGTTACGCCCGCCCCAGCCCACTGCCCGTTGACTTGCCCCGTGACATTCTTGCCCTGCAGCAGCAGCGTCGAGCCGTTCCGCACCACCAGCGCCCCGTCAACTTGCAGCGCCGAGCCACCGCCCAACACGACTGTCGCCGCGTTATCCACAGTAATCCCCCCCAAGTGCAGCACATTGTCGGGACCAAAGCTGAAGTTCTGGTAAACACTCAACTCCATGTTGGGCACGCTGGTGTCGAAAAAGCCCACCGTCCCGCTCTCCGCGCCATTGGCGGTGCAGTTGGTGAAGCCCGCGTAGCCGGAGGCATTGGCAAAATGGACGGCGATCCGCCCGCCGCCACCCTGGCTATTGAAGCCCTGATTTCCGTTGGCTGTGACCGTACCTGAGCCGGTCAGACTCCCGGTCGTGATATACACCGAGCCCCCGGCCGCTCCACCGCCGTTGCCGCTGCTCTGGCCATTGGCTGTAATGCTGCCGTCGAGTTCCAGACTGTTCGCGACCTCGAGCCTAATGCCCCCCCCGCCGCTCGACGACCCGCCGAATCCGCCCACGCCGCCGCTTGACCCTAAATCAGTCGGCTGCGTAGCGTCGCCGTAGGTCGGTCCGCTGTTGCCCGAGCCATGACCGCCATAACTGCCCGCACCACCCCCGCCCGGCCCCACGGCGCCAGCGCCACCCCCTCCCGCGCTGACACTATAGCCTTGGCCATCGGCGCTAATGGCCGAACCCGCTCCGACCGTCACATTGCTGGCCACGATGGTTGAGCCAACACCCGCCCAATCGTTTGAAACCTGCCCGCTGGTATTCGCACCTTGGCAGATCAGCGTCGAATTCGTCGCGAGCCGCAAATCCTCCGCCACGCTCAAAGTAGTTCCGCCAGCGATGCTTAATGCAGCGATATTTGTCAGCAGCACGCTATTGAAGGCGTGCGGCCCATCGGTCGTGATCGTACAGGCGTTCACGATGATGTCCTGACCATCGTAGGCCAGGTTGGTGGCAGCAATGAACGTGTTGTTGGTGAACGTCACAACCGCTCCACCGGCGCGCATTGATGCCAGGACCCAAATGGCGAGCGAGGCAAGCAGCAGCGCTGTCGCCCGGACTGCCTTGCGTGAGTGGTTTTCAGTTTGCATAAGAATTCACTGGGAGAGGTCTAACCGAAGCGGTTTCTCGGACCTCATGCCCGGATAATGCTGAATTATACACACAATCAGAGGTCACGTCAAGCAGCAAGGGCAACCCGCTCGCAAAAGGTCCCACTATATATTGACACTGCGCGGGCGAGGGAGGATTGGTTTCTGCTCTCACTCATTATGGCCGGATGCTGCCAGGCCGGGAGGAGGGTGTCAGCGGGCAGGCTTTCTCAGAGTAAAAAGGAACCTCTCGCCAGCGGCCTGCCCCCTGGTTTCGGTTGCCGCCCCGCCGCCGGCCTTTCCCCCTTTCCATGAACCGTGCGCTCGCTGCCCCGTCGCCTCGCCAGTTTTCAATTTTCAATTCAGGCGGCTTTTGGCTGGCGAGCCCCAGCGGCGCTCTGCCGAGACGCCGCTATGCCGAGGTTCACGTTCCCAATGCAGCCGCAAAAACCAAAGGAGGCCCCCATGGAACTCCAGCCCAGCGGCCGCCTTCGGATTTCGGGACTTCGCATTTCCTTCGGCCTTCGGCCTTCGACCTTCGCACTTCAGGGCTGCCCGCTTGCGCCTCCCCCCGTAAGCCGAGCTTGGGGCCGGGCCTCTCCCGGCTGAAAAACGGTTGCTATGGCTGGTGAAAAACCTTATGGATCTGAATCCAGATATGAGCCCCAATCCATCCACTCTTGTTTCACGCCGTGATTTTCTGAAGACCACGGCCGCCGCCGCGGCTGTTGCCACTGCTCCCACAATCATCCCGGCCTCCGCGCTGGGCGGTCCGGGCAAATCGCCGCCCAGCGAACGCATCAACCTGGGCATCATCGGCTGCGGCGGCATGGGCGCCTCCAATCTCACCACCTGCGCCCGCTACGCCGATGTGGTCGTCACCGCCGCCTGCGATGTCTGGGACGCCCGGCTCGAGACCGTGACCGAGCGCTACAAAGCCTCTGCGTGCAAGGGCTACCGCGATTTCCGCGAGATGCTCCAGCAATCCAGCCTGGACGCCGTCATCATCGCCACCCCGCCACACTGGCACACCTTGTTGGCGATTGCGGCGTGCGAGGCCGGCAAAGACCTTTACGTCCAAAAGCCGATGACGCTGCACCTGGGCGAGAGCCTCGCGCTGCGCAATGCGGTCAATCAACACCAACGCATCTGCCAGATCGGCACTCAAATCCACGCCACCGACAACTACCGCCGCGTCGTCGAGTTCATCCGCTCCGGCAACCTCGGCCCCATCGGCGTCGCCCGCACGTTCAACGTCATGAACCAGCACCCTCAAGGTGTCGGCACCAGCACGCAACACCAGACCCCGGAATCCCTCGGCCTGGATTGGAACCTGTGGTGCGGTCCGGCCCCGCTGGGCCGGTTCAACCTCCTGCTGGTGCGGGACGCCTACAACCACTGCTCCTGGATGGATTACAGCGGCGGATGGACCCCCGGCATGGCCCCGCACATCATTGACCTGCCCATCTGGGCGCTGGACCTCGGTTTCCCCACGCATACCAGCGCCTCCGGCGGCCGCTTCGTCCTCAAGGACGATGGCGATGCCTACGACCATCACGAGGTCCTCTGGCAATATCCGAACCTGACCCTGACCTGGATGTCCTCGCTGACCAACAGCTACGGCTTCGACTTCCACGGCGAACCCAAGCCGCAGCGGCGCCTGGGCATCTACTTCCACGGCGCCAACGGCACCCTCTACGCCAACTACGACATGTTCAAGATCGTGCCTGAAGGCGACAAAATGAAGGGCCTCGCCGAACCGCCCAAATCCATGCCTTCCTCGCCCGGCCACGAACGCGAATGGCTGGACTGCGTGAAATCCCGCAAGCAGCCAAGCTGCAATCCAAACTACCACGTCAAGGTGGACGTGCCCGTCCAGTTGAGCCTGCTTTCCCTCAAGCTCGGCCGCTCCATCCGCTTCGATCCGGCGACAGAACAGATCGTCGGCGACCCTGAAGCCGCCCGGCTCGCCGTGCCCACTTACCGTGCCCCGTGGAAATTCCCGGAACAGGTACCCTCAAGGCGTGAGAGCAAGAGACGGAAAAAGCAGAGGTGATCGCAAATTGCGACCACCCCGCCCGGTTTATGGGAAAAACGGGTTGTGCTGTTTTTCCTCGGCTACGGTGGTGAGCGGTCCGTGTCCGGGGCAGAGCAGAGTTTCCGGGGGGAGGGTGAAGATTTGCTCGCGGATTTTGCGGCGGGCAAGGTCCCAGGATTGGTTGCCGCGGCCGATCGAGCCGGCAAAGAGGGCATCGCCCACGATGGCGACATGCGGGGCGTCCTCGGGCCAGGTGCCGACGACGTAGGAGGCGCCGTCCTCGGCGTGGCCGGGGGTGTCGCGGTGGGTGATGCGGAGGCTGCCGAGGTGGATGAAATCGCTGGGGCGGTTGCGTTGGTCCACCGGGGCCAAGGGGGCGCTCGAGTGAAGGCGGGCCTTGGGGAAGCGTGCGCGCACCCCGTTGAGGGCGGCGATGTGATCCTGATGCGAGTGCGTGATGAAAATGTGGCGGAGCTCGAGCTGGTTTTCGGCCATCAAGCGGAAGAGGGCCTCCCCGTCCCAACCGGTGTCGAACAGGGCCGCCTCGCGCGAGACCTCATCCCAGATCACGTAACAGTTGACGGGCATGTTGCCGGCGGTGGTGGTAATGCATCGCAGCTCCCGCCACTGGCCCAAGTCCTTGGCCGAGGGGGTCCAGCCCTCGGCGATGGCTTCCAGTTTGGCGGGATGCAGGTCCAGCAATTTCGCCAGGGCCTTGAAACCGGGCGTTCGGGCGGGCGGGGTCTGACCGGACTCCTCGAGTTCTGCCAGTTCGGCTGAGGTCAAGCCGGCCGCCTGCGCCGCCGCTTCGGCGGGCACTCTCGACATGGCACGCCCTTTGCGGATGATGTCGCCCACGTGGTCTTCAAGATTCATGAGGAGGAACTTAATCGGCTGGAGAGGGAAATGCCAGTTCTCAGCGGTGGGGTCGAGGGCCGAGTGTCGAGTGTCGAGTGTCGAGGGGCGAGGGGCGGCGCTTCGTTCCCTCGCCCCTCGCCCCTCACCCCGGCCCTCTCCCCGAGGGAGAGGGAGCAGCCAGGGCCGGCTCTCGAACATTCCGACACCGCTGGATTCGTGGACCGACTGACGAGGATTCTCCCTCTCCCCGAGGGAGAGGGCCGGGGTGAGGGGAAACGGGACGCTCGAAATGCAACAGGTGCTGGATCTGCACCTTGGCGCGATTAGGTCGCTCCAAACAGACCCCGGCTCGGAAGCAATCCGACGGCCTGAGGACGCCGGCCTGCGTGTGCTTGCCCGGGAAGGTGGAAACGCCCAGTGTGCTCCACCCGGTCAAGTCAGGTTCGAGGCAAGCCCTGGTTGCCGGAGCCCATTTCGAACATCAGCGCTGTCAGCGACATTCATCCGTTAAGGACCGCATGGAGGAGGGTTTCCCTTGCTCATAGCCGCACTGACAGGCAATTCTTCCTCAGATGGCAAACTGAGCTTTATGAACGGACTCCAACAAACCACCCCTGCCCTCGGCCGGCGTGTCTTCCTCATCCTGTGGGCGGCCTGCGTCGTTGTCTCCGCTCACGGTGCCTTCCGGATCCAAGCTGCTGCACTGCACGACCTCTTGGGTCGGGAACTCCTTTGGAGGCGGGAAGAAGTGGGTCCAGCAGGACATCCAGGCCATGGTGGTGACCGAAGACGGCACGGTGTATTGCAATGTCCCCTGGGACGAAGCCGGGCGCGAGGTTGGGATTTACAAGGACGGGAACGTCATCGGCATCGCCCAGCACACGCATGGCTGGGGTTACAATGGCGGGAGCGCGATTGCGCTGAACCAGAAGTATGTGTTTATCGCCCAGCGCGTCGGGAACGAAGGCGGGAACCTCAAAGGCACCAATACCTGGCCCGCCAAGGGCTTGAGTTGGCACGGTGTTTCGCGCCGCCTGTGGGCCGACGCCACCCGCGGTGCGCCGTTTTCGGGCGGCAAGGGTGGCCAAGGCGACACGCTCAAGGGATGTTTCCTGGTCGTCACCGAGGCCCCGGAAAAGGCCGGCGACGGCATCGCCGGCCTTTGCGCTGACGAGCATCGGCTTTATGTCAGTTGCCCGGGGGCGAAAGAGATTCGCATCTATGACACCGAGACCATGGAGCCGGTGGCCCACTGGGCGGCGGACTGTCCCGGGCCTGTGGCGCTGGACCCAAGCGGAATGCTATGGCTTCTGCACCACAGGAGCTCGTCGGTTCCGGCTTGGATTTCGCGGCACACCGCTGAGGGAAGGTCTGCCCCAAAGAATCGAGTTCGCGGCGGATGCCCAGCCTACGGCCTTGTGTCTGGCCCCCAAAGACCGCCTGTTGGTTGCGGACAACGGGCCGAGCCAGCAGGTCCTGATTTTCGAGAATGTGACCCGAATCCCCCCGCCTGGCTGGCACCTTTGGCGCCAAGGGCGGCATCTTCTCCGGCGTTCCGGGCGGGTTTGGCCCGCTCAAGTTTAACCATCCCAGCGCGGTCGGATGCGACGCCGAGGGCAACTTTTATATTGCCCAGGATGGCCAGAGCGGGGGTGGAGGCACGGTGCTGGAGAGCTATGCGCCGGAGGGAAAACTGAACTGGCGCCTGTTCGGCCTGGAATTCGTGGACATGGCGGACCTCGATCCGGGCTTCGAAGTCGACCTCTTCAACAAAGAAGAGCACTTCCGGATGGATTACGCGCAACCCGCTGGGCGGCAATGGAACTACCAGGGCTACACGCTGGACCCGTTCCGGTTTCCCAAGACCCCCGGTTGCATATCTGGTCGGCCGGCGCCTGGGCGCGGCGGATAAAGGGCAAACGGTTCCTATTCGTCAATGACATGTATTCCGAGGCGCTCCAGGTCTATCGCTTCGATTCGGCCAAGTCCGGAGAAATCGCCGTGCCCTCGGTCTTCTTCGCCAAGAGCCATATCAGGAAGCAGGACCCGGCCTGGCCGCCTGGACAGCCCGAAAAGGGGGAGTGGATTTGGCGCGACAGTAATGGGAACGGCGCTTTCGATGCGCCCGAGTATCTGAGCAACGGAGGGAAGGACGCGCCGCCGTTATGGGGGTGGTGGGTGGATAGCGCAGGCAACGTGTGGCAGGCCACACAAACCGCCGGCATCCGCAAGTTCGCCTGCCAGGGTCTGGATGCCCAGGGGAATCCGATCTACGATTTCACCTCGCTGGCGGCGATGCCGATGCCCGCGCCCTTCACGCGCCTGGAGCGCATTTATTACTTCCCCGCCACCGACACGATGTATCTGGCCGGCTATACCGCCGAGCGTCCTCACCACGACGGCCTGTGGAAGGTCATGGGCCGGGGGATCTGCCGGTACGACCATTGGAGCAGAGGCCCGAGCGCGCCTCGCTGGCAAATTGCCCCCGATTACACGGTCGATGGAAGCTGGAAGGGCAAGCCGGCCTCAATGAGTGTGGCTGGTGATTACGTGTTCGTGGTTTATGTCGTGGAAAGCCGTATCGAGGTCTGTGACGCGCAAACGGGCGCCAGCGTGGGCCATCTCAAGCCGGGCCCGGAGGTTGGCGGCGACCTGTCCGGCGAGGCCGTCGGCTGGGTGGACATCCCCCAAGGCATCCAGGCCATCGGCCGTCCCGACGGCGAATACCTGGCCCTGGTCGAGGAGGACTGGAAATCCAAGATCGTCATGTATCAGTGGAAACCGGAGGCCTCCTCGGCCAAGTAGCCGCTGGACCGCCGAACTCGGCGGAGAACCGAGTGTTTTGGAGCTTCGCGCATGTTCGTCAAGGCGTCCAACAATCGGCGTCTTCTCGCGACGTAAATTGTCGCACGCCTGTCATATCTTCACCCTTGTTGCCGGGAATGCCCCAGCCGCATGAAGGAAAAGCGCCGTATGGCAGTCCATAAAACCAGGGCTGAGAGCCGGGTTCTTTGCCGAGACAGCAAATTCCTCCGCCCGTTCCGCCCGTCCCTCAAGTCCCTTGAGAGAGGCACGCCTCCTCAAACGCCTCCAGCCAAGAGGGAGAAAGCCCAAAGAACATGATCCACCTGGCGGAGAGGTTATGAAACCCGAAGGAAAGAGACACGACGATGCGCCTGGCGTGGACCAGAACAGGCGAGCCGAGTTCGAGAAGTCCATTGCGCTGGAAATGCAGTTGCTCGGAAATATCAAGGCGCGGCTGCCGGAGCTTGAGGAGCTCCTGGAGAAGATGTTGTCCCACTGGTATGCGGAAGACGGCTTTTATCGCTTCCACCACCAGAGCTTCAAAGTGTATCGAGTCCAGTTCCACACGGCGGAGGTCGTCAAGGTGCTGCGATCCCTCCTGCCCGACCGCCCTCTGAATGGGATGTTCGAGCAGATCGTCAGGGAGGGGACCGACAAGCAGTTCCGGTTGCGGCACAATAAACGCTGGAGGGATGAAACTCGCCCAATCCTGGAGGCGTTCTTTCACGCCCGTACGATGCTTGAGTATGCCATCCGCTACGGCAAAGAACTCGACACGGCCCCCGCCGTGCTGCCCAGCGGCTGGGCGGCCGTTCTCTATCTTTATGGTTTGCGCTAATCCTGCCCCGAATTTTGCCTGGCATTGCGACTCAGGCGTCCGCGCCGGGCGAAATTACCAGACGTTCCCCCCGGTGCTCCGTCCGCACATCTGCATGAGATCTAAGGTGACCGGTGAAGAAATGCCTGCGACCAGTGCCGCTTCCATCCGAACCCGCCGCCCGATTCGGTCTCGTCCGCATTTTCTGCCGCGGTCCGGAGCAGGCTCAGGCGGCAAAGCTGCCGGCTTGACGTCCTCGTGCCGTTCCATCCGCAACCCCGGCCCAGCGGCAGAGCTCGCAGTGGGTTTGTCTGCCGTAGTTGACCGGGCATTTTCCGGGGACCAAGGCGCCGGTCTGGAGGGCGTGCCTAACGGCTGCCTTCTCCGCCGGGATGCCAGCCCGAAAAAGGCAATGGTTCGCCCTGGCAGACAGGCCGTTCGAAACGACCGGCGGGCGGGTGTCTTTGGGAACGGCCGGCGCCACGAACGACTCATCAACGCCCACCCAGCGACAAACCTCCTGGTGCGTTTTCTTTCCGTAGAGGGTCGGGCGGAAGAAGGGATAGAGCATGCCGGTCTGGAGGGCGTGAAGGACGGCTTGTTTTTCGGCGGGAACGCCTGCCGTAGCGAGGCATCGGTTGGCTCGCACGGAAAGGCCGTTCCCAGCGTGTTTGGGTTTCATCCTTCAGGCCGGTTCGCCTGACTCGAGTTCGTGGACCATGCGCCAAATGCGGTCGATTTCACCGCGCTCGATGACTTGTAGCGGGCTGGAGCCGTCGAAGGCCGGATTGGGCTCTTTGAACCAAGGACCAATGGCCTCCCGTGAGACCAGTTTTTCGAGGGCCGCGAAGAGACGTTTGACTTCGGTCAGGCGGCGGGAGGTGGACGAACTTGGCCTGGCGCCCTGTGACCAGTTGGCGAGGGCGCGAAGCGAGAAGCCGGTAATGCGAGTGAGGGTCTCACGGGAAATCCCGAACCGCATCGCGAGGTCTTTGACCGAGACGCCGTGGGAGCCGGCTTCGCGCATGAGTTTGAGTGTGCCCCTTCCGGCCCTGCTGAGCGACTTGCTGGAATGCGGTCTGCTCGCCGCCCCTTGAGCCGCCGAGTCGAGTATTCTCTTCATAGAGACAGGCTGAGTACAGCCCGGCGTAAGTTCGTGAGGAGGTCGGCGCGTCAAGACGAGGAATTGGGAGCCGTGGCTGGCAATGGAGGTCGTTTGGAGAGGTCATTCCCACCGGAAGGCTTGAGGGCCCCGGAAAGCGTCACGCTCAAAGGTGGACCTTGGGCGCGAGTCCGTTTTTGGAGCCGCTGGTGCGTGGGGATGGCGGTTTTGTCAGCCAGAGGCAATGCCCTGGAGAGGCTTGCCCTGATAGGTCCATTTGAAGGGCTTGGCCATGGTGCGGTTGAAGTAATCCACAAAGGCCTCCAGTTTTTGTTGGAGATCGGCCAAGGAGGCGAAGTTGCCGCGGCGAATCACCTTGCGCACCAGGATGCCAAACCAGATTTCGATCTGGTTCATCCAAGAGGCGTGTTTCGGGGTGTAACAAAACCGAATCCGATGGGTGGGATCACTCAGGAAGCCGGCGCGGCTTTCTTGACTCTGGAGGACCCCTTGCTCGCCCTTGACGCCCAAGGTGCTCTCGGCTATGGCCGCGTCGCGCGCCACATACCGCGCCAGGCTTTCGGATTGGTGGGTGTTCAGGTTGTCCAGGACAAAGGTAAAGCCAACCGCTTGGGGATGGGCCTGCACCAGGCCGTCGATTAAGTCCAGAAAGTCGGCTTCGTTGCGCGTGGGCCGACAGTAGGCTTGCACTTGGCCGCCAGCCACATCCAAACCCGCCAGCAGCGAGAGGGTGCCATGGCGTTCATACTCAAACTCGCGCCGCACCGGTTGACCGGGTTTCATGGGCTGGTCCGGAGCGATGCGCGCCAGGGCCTGGATGCCGGTCATCTCATCCACCGAGAAGGTCAATTCACCCCGTGCGGCGGCTTGCTGGGCTTGCTGATAGCGGGCGCACACGACCCTGATTTTCTCCTCCTTTTGCGGATCGGGCTTGGCGTTGAGCCAGTAACGGCTGCGGTGAGGCTGCAAGTCCAGGGCGGCGAGCATGCGGTTGACCTGCCGCTCGGAGATGCTGGAAACGATTCCTTGCTGGACCACTTGGTCCTTCAACTCACGGGCAGTCCAGTGAGTGATCGGTCGTCCATGGTCCTGGGGTTTTTCGCAGGCGATGGCGACGAGGGCACAGGTTTGTTGGGCGGTGAAGGTGTCGGGACGGCCCGAGCGCGGGGCATCGGCCAGGAGGGGCAGCTTGGAGGGCGGGGGCTCAACCGCCGGAGGTTGCGCACCGGAGTTTTCGGTGGCCGGGCTCTCCAAGGGTTTGGGGGTGTATCGCCGGATCCACTTACGCACGGTGTTGGCACACACCTGGAGCCTGGTGGCGATGGCGGGGATGCTGGTGTTTTGGGCGGCCAAAAGGATGATGCGGGCGCGTTCGACGGCACGTCGGGGAGCGGCCAGCCGCCGGCTTAAGCTTTCCAGTTCGGCTTTCTCCTGGCAGGAGAGGGCCAAGGCTGTGTTCAACAGGGCGCGCGTAAATGGGGTTGGCTGGCGCTCACGGTGGTGGCACCGGTTTGTGAGGCGGGCGGCGGTCGGCTACGGCCAGCACGGCAGCCTCCCAAGGCCAGAGCAGGGGGTGCAGCCGGTTGGTTTTCATGAGGGGCGTTTCAAGAGGTCGAAGGTGTTGGGGGCCGTGCGGGTGAAGGCATTTTGGTCCAGGACCTTTTTGGTCAGGGCGCTGACCAGGGATTCCCGGTGGAGTGGGCGCTGATAGTCTTTTTTGGCGCGCTGGATGATGTCGTTGATATGGAGGGGCCCCTTGGCCGTCAGCAGTATGTCATATACTACATCCATATTAGACTTACGTTTCGGCTCCGCCGAACGGAGCGGTTTTGCGGTGCTCCGAGCGGCGGAGGGCGCGCAAGGCGCGGAGTTGAGCCAGGGCCGTGTTTTCCAGGACTTCGATGAGGTCGTCTTTATTGAGTGGGTTCATGGGGCGAGGAAAAAGTTTGTCATATGGCCCAATGTGTGGTATAGGTAAGTATATGTCAATAAAATAATCTACCTATAGCGACAAAAAAACTCCTTGCCTCCCATCGGCGAGAGGTGGTCGGGGAATCAGTGCCCTGCAGTAAACCAAGCGAAATGCAGGAGCGGGCTGAAAGAGAGGACTTCGCTCAACTGGCTACTTCACCGACTTTGATACTGCACGAATTTGCGCCGCGATGTACTAGTGCGAGTTGGGCATTTGTGCAAGCAATTATCCATGCATTTTTGCGCTACCCCTTCTTGAGCCAGCGGTCAAGCTCATTTTCCCCGAGGATCTCGACCTCGCTCGTCGGGTCCAGGGATTCGGGGAAATAGACGAGGTTCATGGCTCCGGCGATGCGGGCCGAGGGGACGAGCAGGCCGCCCTTGCCATCCAGGAGTTTGGCGGCACGCGCGTATTCCAGCGGCGAGGCGCGGAAGAGGAGGCCCTTCCATCTGATGAAGGGGTATCTCAGCTTCCTGAGCTCAATCAGAAACGTCTCGTAGCACGGATTCGCTGCCGGTTTCATCTGAGACGTGGCCACGCTCAAGACGGCGCGGAAAGTGACAGGAACCAGGGCGTAAGGCTCAGGCCGGCCCAACCATCTGGGCGGTGGTTCGCCAGGAGGATTTTTTCGGAGCGCGGCGTCATACGGCACAAGAGCGGACCAGAGCGCGCCGGGGCTGTTTCTCCAGCGTGGGTCGGGCGCGCCGCCGTCAATCCGCTGGAACCTGGCCCCGGTTTCGGCCCCGTCTTCCCAGCCAAAGCGGTTCATCCGGCCCCAGGGTATCAGGGAACCCTGTTCCGGGAGCATCGCCTCGACCGACACCTGATAATCAGACCAGCCAATATCGCCCACAATGGTTTGGGCAAAGGAATACCCTCCCCGCCAGGTGATGCCCTGCCGGGTCATGGTTTGCACCAGGCGTTGGCCTGGACCGTCAGGCCGGGGCGCTACCTCGAAGGTTCCATGCTGGTCGCACAGATATTTGGCCGGCCCGCCAGCCGGGGAGGCATCAGGTGAAGCCGCTCGGGGTCTTGGCGGTCATCCAGATTCGCGGTCACCATTACAGACAGCAGCCAGGGCCGGCTCTCGAGCGATTCCGGCACCGCAGACCCCGGTTCATAGGCAATCCGACATCCAGGGGCCGAGTGTCGAGTGTCGGGTGTCGAGGGGCGGCGCTTCGTTCCCTCGGCCCTCGCCCCTCGACACTCGCCCCTCGACCCTGCGTTCTATGAACGGCGGATTTCGCCGGCGACGCGGTGGGCGAGGCGTTCGAGCCAGCGGGCGGGTTCGGCTTTGGCCTTTTGGAGCGAGGTCAACTCGGTCAACGCGCGGGTTTGGGTGAAGGGGCGCGGGGCCTCGACGCTGAGGCGGGCGTGGAGGACGCCCGCCAGACCGATGCAGGGGATGTTGAGCTTGCGGCATTGCCGGGCGATTTGGCCGACGCCTTTGCCCATGAGGGTCGAAGGATCGATGCCGCCTTCGCCAGTGATGACGAGATCGGCTTGGCGCAAATGGCGAGCGAGCCCGGCCTGGCGGGCAAACAACTCGAATCCCGGCTCGAGGCGAGCGCCCAGGAAGGCCAGCAAACCGAATCCGAGCCCGCCCGCGGCCCCTGCGCCGGGCTGCCGCGCGAAATCGTGTCCGAACTGCCGGCGGACTACTCGCGCCAGGCGGCCCAGGCAACGTTCGGCCCGGCCAAAATCCTCCGGCTGCAAGCCCTTTTGCGGCCCATAAACTCGAGTTGCCCCTCGGGGACCGAGCAGGCGGTTCTGGACGTCCACAGCGACCCGCAGTTCCTTGAACCACCGGCGGCGGCGGGGAGGGCGGAGGCGCGCCAGCTTGTCCAGGGCGGTCCATTGCTCAGAGGACAGCCGGCGCGGTCCAGGAATTCCCAGCCCAGGGCGCGCGCGAGGCCAAAACCGCCGTCATTGGTCGCGCTGCCGCCGATGCCGGCCAGGCAGCGTTTTGCGCCGGCAGCCGCCAGCGCGGGGATGATCGCGCCCAGGCCCGCCGTATCGAGGGCGTAGGGATGGAATTCTTTGGGCGGCAGCATCGCCAGGCCGATGAGCTTGGCCGATTCGATGATGGCCGTGCGGGTCTTTGGCTCCCACCACCAGTGGGCGGCGCAGGGACGACGGGCGGCATCGATGGCGGAGATAGTCTGAGGTTTGGCGTTGAGCAGGCCGCTTATGACCTCGCCGAACCCATCGCCGCCGTCGCTCATTGGGAGCAGTATGAGACGGTCCCTGGGACGCGCCTTTCGCCAACCCCGCGCGATGGCTGCTGCCGCCGCCCCGGCGCTCAGCGTGCCTTTAAATTTATCGGGGACGATGAGGACACGGAGGCGCCGCGAAGAATTAACTTGAGCAGCTCTGAACGGTTTCAAAAGAAGTGCCGACGATTCATGTGTGGCGCCAAGGATGTCCAAAGGCGGCGGGGCAGACAAGTGGAAAGCCTCCATCCTCTTTTGCGGATGCATGGGAACCATGAACCTCGGCGTAGCGCCGTCCCAGTCCCGCCGGGGCGGGTTTGGGGTTGGCGATTGTGAAATGGTCAGTCGAGCGCATGGGCGGCACGGTGGAACTCAAGAGCGAAGTGGGCTGCGGCAGCGCCTTCCGCCTGCGGCTGCGCCCAGTCAGCCCGTGAATGAATGGAAGGGGGCGCATGACGGAAATCTTCAAAAATGCTGAAAGGACTGAAGTTTTTCGTGACATAATATCTATAATCATAGATATTATGCCCATGAACGCGCTCACGCCCGCCCACTTGGTCGAACAGATAACCCAAATCCAGCGCATGGAACGCGGCAAACTCTCCGTCATGCGCCAAGGCTCTGACCGGACCCACTTCAAGCTTCAGGGCTGGGAGCACGGCAAGAATTATTCCCGCCATGTCTCCGAGGAGCAGGCCGCCACCGTCCGGGAGTCCATTGATGGCTACCACAAATTTCAGCAACTTACCGGGCAATACGCCCGGCAGGTCGTCGAAAAGACTCGCGCTGAGCTGGCCATCGGCTTAAAAAAAAAGAAATACCGCCCGCGCCGCAATTCCTCGTGGCCCAAGAAGGAAATCCAGCAGTTGATGGCCCGCTTTACCGCGCAGGCGCCCAATGGCGTGGCGGTGCTGGAGTTGGAAAGGCTGGTGCGCACAGCCGTCTTCAAATCGGCCAACCAGGTGGTCGGCTACCTCTTGCAGAAGGCCGCCGACCAGATCGATGCCGCCTACCAACGCAAACCGGGCCAGCGACGCAAGGGCCGGGAGCCGCTCTTGGTCAGTTGTATCTTTGGCACCTTTCTCATTCAGCGCGACTACTATTACCACCAGGCCCACAAGGAAGGACATTACCCGGCCGATGCCGCCTTGGCGTTGGAGGGCGGCCACACCCCGGCTCTGGCTCGTTTGGCGTGCCTGGAGGGTGCCGATCGAGGCCAGCTACCAAAAGGCCGAGGAGCACTTGCGCGAGACCGGGGGCATCGTCATGTCCTGCCGCCAGATTCAGCGGTTGGTGCAGCAAGTAGGGGCCGCGGCCCAGAAGTGGCAGCAGCGCGAAGCCCTCAAGCCCCTGCCCGACAGCAAGCCCGTGCCGATCCTCTATGTCAGTGCCGACGCCACCGGTCGTGCCTATGCGCAAAGAAGAACTGGAGGGCCGGGCGGGCAAGCAACCCGACGGCAGCGCCAAAACCCGTTCGGCTTACCTGGGGTGCGTCTTCACGCAACATAAGCGTGATGAGAAGGGCCACCCGGTGCGGGACCACGAATCGACCACCTATGTTTCCAGCATGGGGCCTTTGGAGGACTTTGGCCCCATGCTGCGTCAGGAGGCCATCCGGCGCGACATGGGCCGAAGCCGAAAAAGTGGTCTTGCTCATTGACGGCGCCGCCGGCTTGGAAAACATGGGCCGTCTTAATTTTCCCGACGCCATCCAAATCGTTGACTTCTATCACGGCGCGGACCACGCCGGCAAGGTGGTGGAGGCGCTGTTGGGCAGCAAAGAGCACCCCGAATACAAGGCCCGGCGCAGCCGCTGGGTCCGGCGCTTGCTCGGCAACGGGGTGGAAAACCTCATTAAGGAAACCCGCCAGGAATGTGCCGGCAAACCGCAGGCTCAGGCGGTGGAGGAGCAGTTGGACTACTTCGTTCACAACGTAGAACGAATGCAATACAGGACCTTCCGCCGCCAGGGCCTCTTCATCGGCTCGGGGGTAATCGAGGCCGGCTGCAAGACGGTCATCGGTTCGCGCTGCAAACAATCCGGCATGTTCTGGAGTGAGCCGGGGGCCGAAAATATCCTGGCGTTGCGCTGCGTCCATTCCAGCCGCCGGCTCGACCAGTTTTGGAAGGAGCGGCTGAACGCCCGGGCTGCCCGCAATGACTGCCTCAGGCTGGCAGCTTAGGCGAAGAATCTCGTCATGCGCCCCTGAAAAGTCTTCTTCCTTCTTCGCTGTTCTGAATCTTCTTCCGGCTGGATTTTCTTCCGTCGGCTCTCCCGGTTTTCGGATACTGGTTCCTTTTTATTGTGGAACCGACCAAGCCGCCGAGATCTCGACACAAGTGCCTGCACTGCAAGGAGCTGTTTCTTCCCGATTATCGGGTTGGCCAGCGCCAGCGCTACTGCCTCAAACCCGACTGCCGCAAGGCCAGAAAACGCGAGCTCCAGCGGGCCTGGTTGGCCAAGCCCGAGAACCAACAGTACTTCCGGGATGCCAAAAACGCCGAGCGGGTTCGTGACTGGCAAAAGGAGCATCCCGGCTACTGGAAGAACGGCGCCCGCTACCGGCGCCGTACCTTACAAGACGGCTGCCCGGCGCAAGTTCCACCGGCGCAGGAAGTTGCGCCAAGCTCTCCGGGCCGTACCTTGCAAGACCTCTGTTCGATGCAAGTGCCTCTGTTCCTAGGCATTATCTCCATGGTCGTCGGCAGTACCTTACCAGACGACATCGCCAGCAGCACCCGGCGGCTGTTAATTAAGGGGCATGACATTCTGGGCATTGTGCCCGGGATGAAACTTGAAAAGTTAACGCATGAAAAAACGTGTCCTCAATCCGGAGCGACTCCGGAAAGTCCCGCCCCAGTTCAGTTGGATCGATCACCGACTGGTGCAGGAAAATTACTTCCTCCGCTGTGATCACTCGGCCTGGGCGCTCTACCTCTTCCTGTCCAGCGTCGCTGATGCGGAGGGCCTGAACTACTACTCGGACGCCTCGCTAATGCGGCGCTTGAAAATGGATCCGCTGGGGCTTTCGGCCAGTCGCCAGCAACTGGTCCAAGGCGGGCTCATCGCGTATGAAAAGCCGCTCTACCAGGTTCTGAGCCTGGAGCCAGTTGGCGCGGCACGCTCGGGTCCGACCAGCGTGGGAGAGCTCTTGCGCAAGGCGCTGGGAGGTCAGCCGTGATCGATTATCAAACCTATTGCCAGATCCGGCACCTGTTCACCGAAAAGCAACTGGGCCTGCGGCAAATTGCCCGCGCCCTTAAACTGGGTTTGAACACGGTGCGCAAGTGGGCCCGGCGAGAGAGCTTTAAACGAGCCCCTCTGCCCAAGCGCCCCAGCAAGCTCGATCCATTCAAGGGCGAGGTCATCCGCCTGTTGGAACAACACGATTACTCGGCCCAGCAGATTTTCCAGCAAATCCAGGAATGCGGTTACCAAGGCCGTTACACGATCCTGGGGCGTTTGTGCATCAGGTGCGTCCTAAGCCGCGACCGGCTTTCCTGACGCTGCACTTTGAACCGGGAGAATGCGCCCAGGTGGACTGGGGTTGCCCCGGTTGGGTTCCGGTAGGTTCCACGCGCCGACGCCTTTCCTTTTTTCTCATGGTGCTGGCATTCAGCCGTAAAATGTATCTGGAGTTCACGCTGGCCGAAACCCTGGAGCATTTTCTGTCCTGTCACCAGCACGCCTTCGAATACTTCGGCGGGGTGGTGCGCCAGGTCTGGGTTGATAACTGCAAGGTCGCCGTTTTGAACCGGGCGGCGGCTCCATTGTGTTCAACCCCCGCTACTTGGATTTTGCCAACCATTACGGCTTTCAAATCCGGGCTTGTGGCGTTGGGCAGCCCCAGGAAAAAGGACGCGTCGAAAACGGAGTCGGGTATGTCAAAAAGAACTTGCTTAACGGCTTGGAGCTGTCGGATTTTCAAATCGTCAATCCGGCGGCACGGTATTGGCTCGACACCGTGGCCAACGTGCGGGTCCACGGCCAGACCCAAAAAACGCCCCAGGAACTCTTCGCCCAGGAAAAGCTCAAGCCCCTGCACCCGATACCTTACGAAGCGGCTGTGGTGGACACCGTCCGGGTCAACAGCCAGTTCCGCGTTAAAGTGGACGGCAACCGTTACTCGGTTCCCTGCCAGTACGCTTCGAGCCAGCTCATCCTCAAGCGGCACGCCGACCGGCTCCTGGTTTATGACCGGGACAAGCTGGTGGCCGAGCATGTGCGCCGCTACGACCGCAACCAGGATTACGAGCTGCCCGACCACGTCGCGCCCTTGCTCCTGCACCGCAAGAAGGCGCGCGAGCAAAAGCTCTTCCTGCGCTTTTTGGCCCTGTGCCCCAACGCTAACGATTACTATCTGCAACTGGAACAACGGCGCCTCAACCCCAAACATCACGTCCAGAAGATCGTCGCCTTGAGCGAGCTTTATGGCGCCGAGGCCGTGGCTCGCGCCATGGAAGATGCCTTCACTTATCAGGCCTTCTCCTGCGAATACATCGCCAACATTCTACAGCAGCGCCAGCGTCCGGCAGAGGAACCCGGCGCTTTGCACCTGACCCGCCAACAGGACCTGCTGGAGCTGGAACTGCCCGCTCCGGATCTCTCCATCTACGACCCCAAGGACCACCCCGACTCCCCCATCAACCCATGAAAGACGATCAACTGGTGACCGACCTGCTCTACCTCAAACTCCCCTATTTTCGGGAATACCATCAATCCCTGGCCAAGGAGGCGGTGGAGAAAAACTGGACGCAACTGGACTTCTTAAGCCGGCTGGTCCAGGGCGAAGCCCTCCGGCGAAAGGACCGGGCGACCCAACGCCGCATTGAAGCGGCGCACTTTCCCGTCATCAAAACCCTCGAGCAGTTCAACTGGACCTGGCCCAAAAAGATCAATCGCGCCCACGTGCAAAATCTCTTCCGCCTTTCCTTCCTCCAGGACAAGGCCAACGTGATCTTCATGGGCGGCGCCGGCCTGGGCAAAACCCATTTGGCCACCGCCCTCGCTTACCAGGGCTGTCTGGCCGGCCACACGGTGTTGTTCACCACGGCCATTGACATCGTCAACACGCTGACGGCGGCACAATCCACTCACCGGCTCAAAGCCGAACTCAAGAAATACCTCAGCCCGAGCATCGTTTTGGCGGACGAGCTGGGCTATTTACCCATTGACAAAACCGGCGCTGATTTGCTCTTCCAGGTCTTCAGCCAGCGGTACGAGACCCGATCGACCATCGTCACGACCAACCAGGCTTACAAAAACTGGGCCAAGGTCTTCAACAATGACGCCACCCTGACCTCTGCCCTGCTGGATCGCCTGTTACACCACGCAGAAACGGTCACCATCGAAGGAAAGAGCTACCGGATGAAGGACCAAATCGAAGAGCCATAACCTCAGAAGGTCACAGCCATGCAGGCCGGTGGACAAATCCTCCGGCCTTTTTCATGCCGCCTTAAGCCAGAACCCCGATCCCTTTCCTGATCGTCAGTTTTGCATCCGGTTCGCGCCAACGCCGACAGGCGGTACGAGTTTGTAGCCGAGGCCGACATCAAAGGCTTTTTCGAGCACATCCGTTGGGACTGGCTTCTCAAGATGCTGGCTCTGAGAGTCAATGACGGGGCGTTATTGGGCCTGATTCGCAAATGGCTACGAGCGGGCATTCTCGAAGAGGACGGGCGGATTGAACACCCGGAGAGCGGCACCCCGCAAGGCGGGAGTGTCTCGCCGGTGTTGGCCAATGTGTATCTGCATTACGTGCTGGACCTGTGGTTTGAGCGGCGGGTGCGGAAAGGCTGCCAGGGCGCGTGCCAGTTGTTCCGTTATGCGGACGACTTCGTGTGCGTCTTTGAGCGGCAGTACGAGGCCAAGCAGTTCATGAGCCAGTTGCAGGAACGGTTAGAGCACTTCGGTTTGGAAGTGGCGCAGGACAAGACGCGGCTATTGCGTTTTGGCCGAGGCGGCGGGGAATATAATGGGCGGTTTGACTTCCTGGGATTTGAATTCCGATGGGAGCCAAGCCCATTCGCGTCAGGCTAAGGTTTGGCGCGCAGTTGACGCGGCGGCCTTTTCTGTGTCCGACACAGGAGCAGCACGTTTTTGTCTTCGATTAGCCACTTCATTTCTTCCCCTTTTTTGATCTCCAGCGCCTCCGCCAGGACCACCGGCAAGTTCAGATAGTAGGAGCGATTGGTTGGCCGCTCCACCTTTTGCACTTTGATGAGGTAACCCGTCGTTTTTTCTGTCGCCTTTTGTCGCTTTGGCATATAGTATTAATACTATATAAAACCACGCATGTCATCTCCTAACCCTTCCGCGCAAAACAATTCCGGTTTGCCCGCCTCCCTCCACCAACAGCTCCCGGCCTGCCTCCCCAAACTCGACGCCATCGACGCCGAGGGTATCGCCCGAGCCTCAGGCTTTCTGCAGCGCAGCCCACGTAAAATCCCCATGCTCAAATTTGCCAAGGGCCTCCTGGCCCTCGCTCCCGAAACCGACCTCGCCTTGGAGCATACCGCCGCAGTCATCGGCTTGGCCGCCGACACCACCTACACTAAACAGTCTTTGAGTGAACGGCTCTCCGGTGGCCTCAAAGGCTTTCTGGCTGGGGTCGTCACGGCCCTCTTCAGCCAGATTGCTCGTGGCGTTCCGACCTGCCAAGCCCTTGAACGCTTTGCTCACGTCTGGGTCCATGACAGCACCTCCCAAACGCTGCCCAAGCACTTGGCTGAACTCTTCCCCGGGGCCGGCAACCAACATGGGCAAGACTACGCCACCCTCAAAATCCAATGGATCTGCGACATCAAAAACGGCGTGGTCGGGCACGTCTCCCTTTCGGGCTATACTCGCAATGACCAGGCCGCCGCCCCGGACATCCTGGAAGTCGCCCGCCCCGGCGATCTGGTCCTGCGGGATCTGGGTTACTTCACCACGGCAGTCCTGGCCCAGTTTGTCAGTGCGGGCATCTCCTTCCTCAGCCGCTACCGCCACGGCGTCAATCCCTACGACCCCAAGACGGGCCAACCGCTGAATTTAAAGGCCCTCCTGAAGAACTCTGGCTCCTTGGATATGGACGTGCTCCTGGGACCGGAGCGAGCGGCCGTGCGCTTGGTCGCCCTGCCCGTGCCAGAGGAAGTGGCCAATCAGCGGCGGCACAAGGCCAAAGTCTCCGCCCAGAAACGCCACCGCTCCCCTCCTGGCGCCGAGCATCTCTTCTTGATGGGCTGGAACATCTTCGTGACCAACGTGCCGGCGGCGACTTGGCCCCCCAAGGTCCTGGCCGCGATCTATCGGCTGCGCTGGCGAATTGAGATCATTTTAAAACCTGGAAAAGCCACCTGGGATTGCCTCACCTCAACTGCCGCACCCCGGTCTTGCTTGAGCCTCTCGGTGCTGACCAAGTTGTTGTTCTGCGCGCTGGTCTGCCAGCTTTCTGACCTGCTGGAACTCAATTGTCCCCACGGCCAACACGTCAGCCTCCTTCGCCTGGGGCACATTCTCGGACAGTGCGCTTGCTGGTTCTCGGCCATGGTGCTGGGCGTCTCGGTCGTTCAATGGGTGGAGTTCTGCCTCGCCCGCCATGCCTTCTACGAAAAGCGAAACGATCGCAAAAACTACTACGAACTGCTGTCCGGAGCCGCAGACGCCTTAGCCTGACGCGAATGAGCCAAGCCGCAAGGGGTTTCCCATCGTCAAGCGCCGAACTGCCCCGAAGAAGCTCCGGGGTGCGGTGGCACGGTTCACCGAATGGATACGAACCAACCGCCACATCAAAGTCAGCGAACTGATGGAGACGTTGCGGGCGAAGTATCACGGGCACTGGAACTATTATGGGGTGATAGGGAATTCCGCCAGTCTGAGCCAGTATCGCTGGCAGACGACGCGGATACTGTTCAAGTGGCTCAATCGCCGCAGTCAACGCCGGAGCTACACGTGGCGGTCGTTCAACCGTATGCTGCGCCGTTTCGAGGTGCCGATGCCGCGGATTGTGGAACAGGCCCGCGCGGGTCTGGCACGGGTTTGTCGCACGGTCGAGGAGTGCTACCGACAGGCTGAGAAGCTCAACCTCTTCGGTTCGCACTATCGGCCTGGCGGGTGCGAGAGCGAGTTGCGGTGAAGAGCCCAGTGCGGGAATACTGCACGCTGGGATCTGTGGGAGGGGCGCCGGGCAACCGGCGTCCCTATCCCGATCCCATCGCCGTTGTCCTTGAGGAGTCAGTTGGCCGGCTTGATTTCTGAAAGCTCGAAAGTCGGCTCAGCGCCGGCGGGCGCATGGAGGGCATCCCAGAGCTTGGCGGCGAAGTCCGCCTCCGGTCCGGTTCCGGAATGAATCCAGAGCCGGAAGCGCAGTGCCAGCGGCTGCCCGCGTTGCAGCGCGAAGCGCTTCCCGATGGCGGGGAAAGTCGGCTGGCACCACGATAGCTCGGGATACTGCACCCAGTCGCCGGGGTAATCGGGATTCCGGGCGTGCTGCAAAACCGTCAGCCCCGAGGCGGCGGCGCTGCCGGGGAACTGCCCGCTCAAGTCCGACCACGCGCGCCGGGGGAGGGTGTTCGGCGGGCCGGTGAAAACGGAGATAGCCTGTGCCTTGGAGGTTTCCAGTCGCACATTCAAGCCGCCGTATTTGTCCGTGCCACGACGGGCGACGGTCACGCCGTCCTTGAGCGCGATGAACTGGAATCTCAGGTCCACCACTCGGCCTTGCAGTGTCGCCCGATAGGCGCGGATGAGCGCCAGTTCGCGCACGATCGGTTCGCCGTCATTCCAGAGCCACTGGTTCTCGGCTTCGATCTGGGCGAACACCGGGCCACTCTCGAGCTTCACCTTCCCTGTGGGTCGCGCGAACACCTTTTGGAGCGCGTGCAGGTCCCCGCGCTCGTTGCCGAAGTCCACCTCCGGCCAGGCCCAGTAAATGCCGCGATGATGCGGATGGTCCACCGACCAGTCTCGGGTCAGCACCTCGCCGTTCAGCCCGTAAAGCGGGTGGATGTAGTCGCTGCGAGCGCGGGCGTAGATGCGATTGCCTGGGGCGACTTTCTCCAGGACTGCCCCCGGCTCGATGGTCTGGTAGTTGTAACGCAGCACCGGCTTGCCCTCGTCAGTAATCCCAATCTGGCCGCTGGCCGCCTCCTGGGCTGCTTGCATGACCGGCGCGAAGGCGGCCTTGCTTTGGCGCCACTCGAACTGACGCCCTGCTGCCGAGCCTGGAGGCAGGAGGCACACTCCTCGCGATTCCGTGCCGGCGTCGCCCAATTGCCACTGGACGGGAATGATGAGGGGGACCGGCCCCGCGTTCACCGGTTCCACCAGCCCCAGGCATCCGTCGCGCGCGCTCGCCGCTTCGTGCTCGCTCAACCTGGCCACCACGGCAACCGGTGCGAGGGTTTGTCCCAGAACGCCGCTGGCATCGTCACAGGTCCAGGTTGAAGCCGCCATGGCGTTCGCGGTCACGCCAAGAAGCAAGCTCAGCGGTTTCATATCGGGGATTGCAGTCTTCATGGTCCGAGAGAATCAGCTACCCTGCCGGAAATCAATCCGCAAAGTCCGCCATATTGCCGAGGTCATGGTGATCGCCCCGGAACCGTAGGAGCCGACGTGAGGAGGCTCACTATTGATTTTGAACCCGGGTCAGGGCCTCCTCACGTCGGCTCCTGCAGATTCTTGAATCCGTGGCGCGCTCGAACGCCAACGGGGTCGGCAAATCAACTGGAAGGACTGCCGCCCATCTGCTAACTTTCCAAAGCATGAGCAGCCGATTGAGTGAAGTGCCAAACCACGGATTGGCGGCCCGGAAGAGCTTATGATTCCGAACTGGTTGCGCTCGTTCGCCCTGCTGGAAAATGTGCTCAGGTTCTCCGCGGTGGTTGTGCTGGTGGTGGGTCTGGGCAGCAGTATCTTGATTTGGCGCGCCCAGGACAGGATCGAGCGCGAAAATGGGGGCGCCCAGGCGGCAGATCCTGACGTCCTTGTCTCGCCCCTCGATGATCGCAAGCAACTGAGGGATTTGGAATTATACGGCGGCAAGGGGAGCGTGCTCATGGAAGAGGCCAAAGAACTGCTCCACGGAAAGCCCCTCGCCAAGACGATCGCAGTTGTTTCAGTCATCACCGCCGCGGGCCTGTTTCTGGTTACCGTGCGGCGGCCGGATTAACCTTGGCAAAACCGCCTCCAGCCGGGCAGCGCTGCTCAAACCCCGGCCGGAGGAGCCCCTGCAAAAGGCAGGGCGCCCACTCCTCTGGGCGCCCTTCGCCTAACCACGCGAAGCGTGGTGGATGCTATGCGGTACTCTTCATTACGGCTTGCGCCGCACGCCCGCCAGGGCGGTCACTGCGAATCCCAACAGAGCAAGCGTGGACGCCGGGTCGGGAACCGGATTTCCCGGGGGCGTGATGGGTTGACCATAGACGCTCATATTATCCATTTCAAAGCCCGAATAGACGGTGTCGTTGTTGAAAACAACCTTGGTGAATTGATCGGAGCCGGTGGCGGTGAAGTCCAGATAAACAAACGGCTCGGCTGCGTCCAGTCCGTTGTTGGGATTGCCGAAGTAAGCCGAACTCAGCGAGGGGATAATATCTCCCACCCGATAGGAAGCCAAGAGCGTGGAGCCATCGTAAAACTCCAGCTCATTTCCCGCGTCGCCCGCCGGCCACCACATGCCGAAGTAGTATTCTGGTTTGGCGAACGTTAGCGTTCCTTGCACGGTCCCGCTTTGAACGCCGACCGCATAGTAATCGCTCCCGTAAGCGCCGCCGAAGGCGCCGCCGGAGTAAGAACCCGACACCACCGCGCCACCGTTGAAGGTGCCAACAGGTGAAACGTAGGTACTCAACGGTCCCAGGGCAGGCTGTCGAACGTTTCGGTAATCGCGCCGGCAACCGTGGTTGCCTGCACGCCCGGGCCTTCAATGGTGAAAGCCACACCGGCTTGGGCCGATACCGAGACCCAGACGGCCCCCACCAAGAGCAGACCTAACGCTGCTTCCATGCTTTTTCTCATAAGATACAGATGTTTGTTTGTTTTCAGATCGGAACATCAGGTTGTAAGCAATACTAATGCCACCAGCCGGCCTGAAAACGTAAATTGTTGGAGACCAGTGACATATAACTGGCTTACTGGGACGCTTCCAACCTGGAAAGTGTAAGAAAGTGTAAGAGATACCTACACTCCTATCCAGGAGAGGAGGGTTCTTTGAGCTAACCTGTTGGTGGTGAGGTAGTTGTGGTAAAATGCCGGCACTGTAAACAATACCAACAATGACTCGGGAGAACGATGTCGTTCGCGCGTTTCCTCGCTCGGCGCGCACGCCCCGGCGCTATTAACCCGCATATTTCCCAGCGCGGGAAAGCCGCAACCGAGGAAAGAAATTAACCACGGATGGCACGGATGGCGCGGATTCCTTTTATCCGTGCCATCCGGGTAATCCGTGGTCAAAGATTTTTCCAAAAAAGAAGATTTTGACACAGAGTGGTACACGCTGTCTGTAGCGGAGACTTCTCCCGGCCTGCCGGGATATCGCGGGTTTCCAAACCCGCCGGGCGCCGGAGCCAGGGAACAGCCTGCCGACTTGGAAGTCGGCGATACAGCAGGCTTGGAAGCCTGCGCTACCGGTTCGCCGTCGGTCGCGGCCGGTTAACTCGTGAAGTATCCGGGTCAAGAGCGGTTTGGCGACGGTGGTTTGGCGGCGTTAGGCCAGTGCCGCGGATTGCCCAAAGGGCGGCGGCGGCTCAATGGCAGGCTGCCACTTCCACGCGGGGTTTGATACCGAGGTCCGCGGCAATACTCCGCACGATCACCCCCAGGTTTCGTGCCGTGGGGTTGCCGTTGCGGTTGAGCATCCGGTGCAGTGTCTTTTCGCCCAAGCCGGTCTGCCGGGCCAACTCCTTGAAAGTGATCCCGGCGTGTACCAGGTCCCGCAGCATGGAAAGCCCTTCGGTGGTCTCGCCTTCAAGCAAGGCGTTGGCGGCTTCGGCGTAGAGCGCCCGCGCGAATTTGCGGTCGCGTTTGATCCGCGCCACAACCGTTTCTTTGTAGTCTCGTGTCAGTGCCATTTGATGCTCCAGTCTGTTTGTATCGTTGCCAGCGTTCCACGACGCCTGCAATGTCGGCGTCCTGCCGCCGCTTGCTGCCGCCTCCCGGGAGGATGATGATTGTCCGCCCTTCGCGGCCAAAATAGACGCGGTAGCCCGGCCCGAAGTCCATCCGCAATTCAAACACACCTTGCCGCAGGGGCTTTGCGGCGCCAAAAGGGTGTGAGACAAAAAAGTAACCACGTTGTGGAGAGACCAGCGGGGCGCCGGTTCTCTTGCTGCACGATTGTATCCGTCTGGATACACGATTGCGATCGTGTCCCGGGGACAACTGAGGTTTGGACATTCGTGCTACGCGCCGACTGTCCATGGAGCGCGCTGAAAGCGCACAGCATACCAGCCCAGGGTAACACCCTGGGAAAGCCGGCCTTACTCGGTTCTTGCGCCCTGCAAGGGCGCAGGTCACCCCGCCCGCATGTCTCGGTGGGTCAGTCGGGGGTACCCGAGTTGAAATCCTGCATCGGCCGGCAGGAGGAGCATCACGAGCGCAAATCCTTTCAGACAGAACTCCGAACGTTGTTGAAGCGCTATGAGAATGGCATTTTATGAGCGTTACCTTTGGGACTGAAGCAACTGCTCCCGCCCTCATAGGGCGGGTTCGGATTGCGCGACGGTTTTCCCAGGGCGGCTGCCCTGGGCTGATTTGCCCGCACGCCGTTGGCGTGCAAGATGTCCGAAACCTCAGTTGCGGCCTTCCCGCCGGCGGAATCAGACGAGTTGGGACAAAGCCCCCGGGACCTGGGGGCTCAAAGAGCCTGCCCTACGGCGGGTCACGAGACCTCGCCGCACACATTCAAAAGGCTGGGGACTGTTCTCAGGATGTCCCTTTGGCACGAAGACATGCCGGAGCTTCCATAGCTGGCGTCAAGCCCCACTAATGGTTACTATTTTGACCCGCCCCCGCGCCAAAATTCCCCGCCTCAAGGCGCGGGATGTATCTGTCCACCCGCGCGGCAGTCACGGCGTCCAGCGCGTCGAACCATTCGGCGAATGGCCAGCGCCCGGCTTCCGTGTACTGCCGAATTTCGAAAGAGCCGTTCATATAGTAGCATTTATGTTACCATTGTCAACACGTTGTTGCCGGTCATTGCCCCTGGTTGCGCGAGACGGCGGGCGGCGGGATGACCTTCTGAGCCTGAGGTGGCGCCAGGACTGTGTCAGAAGCACCAGATCCCGCGTTTTCCGCGCGAGGATTGGTGCGCATAGCAGGACTTGAACCTGCACGGGTTACCCCACTACCACCTCAAAGTAGCGCGTCTGCCAATTCCGCCATATGCGCAGCCTAAGTCATTCAGGTCGAACGGCTTTTCAGCCGCTCAACGGGAGAATCCTCAAGCAATTACAGGCCACTGTCAACAACCTTCTCGAGGCAGCAACTTCTCCGCCCAGGGCGGCGGACAAAGTCGCCGAAGCGGGCCCCATTCCCTGACTGTAGGAGACGACGTAAGGAGTCTCTGATCGATGGCCTCCGAGGGGAGCAGGCTTTCGCTGTGCCCAAAAATCAATCAGAGACTCCTCACGTCGTCTCCTACAATGGTTTGCGGAGAACTTTGTCAGTGGCCCTGCTTCTCCGGGCGGGTAAAGACGCCGGCGGGCAGGCGGAGGGCCTGGTAGAGGGCGACGTCGCGGCCGGAGGGGTGATTGCTCCGGCTGATCTGCCACCGCCGGCGAAGCGACAGGTCCAGGAACGGCGCGGCCGTCGAGCGGGGCGTTTTTCAGCGCCTGGGCCGCAGCGCGTCTATCGAGGGGAACGGTTCATCTTTGGTGCGCGTCCGCAGCAACTCGTTGACGTTGCGCCAGGTCGAAAGCCAGGTACCTGGGTCTCGGCATCCCAGCGGGCGAGGGCCGTGCCCAGGCGGTAAGGCGTGCTCTCGTCGAGCCAGGCCTGGCGGTAATGCTCTCGCAAACCGCTGGCGGCATCGGTCAGATCCGCCAGCATACCGTGATCCTGGGCGTTCATCTGCATGTCGAGGTAGAGGGTCACCAGCTTGGGGTCGGGGTTTTTCTTCAATTCGCGGAAGTAACCGGACCATTCGACCGCGTAGAGGCTCTTCATGCCGAGATAATCAAAGAGCCGGGCGGCCAGGACCAGGCTGTTGAGCGTGGCATCCTCGGGGGCTGTCCGCCGCGCCCGCAGCAGGTGTTCCAGGGCGCTCTCGGCCATCAGGCGGGCCTGGCGCAAGCGGTCCTGGTTCTTTTCGAGGCGGGCGAGGTGCGCGCGGTCGAGCGGGTCCCGCCAGAGTGCGTGCTGGGTTGAGTCTTGCAGAATGCTCTCGAACATCTCCTCGACGGCGGACAGTTCCTCGAGGGCGCGCGCCACTTGGGCGGCCACGGCCGGGGGATACATTTGGGCGGCGTAATCGGCGAAGAAGGTGTTGGTATCGACGGCCTCCGATTGCCATCCGGCGGCGGCCCCCAAAACCAGGCCGGGCAGGGATTGGCGGTAGAGTGTCTGCGCGCTGTCGGTCCAGCCCGTGTTCAAAATGCCGAGCGTGCGGAATTTTCTGCCCGTCGCCGCCAGGCCGTTGATGTTGATGAAGGAGCGGTGGTAGTCGGGGAAGATCTCATTCCAGTTCCACACGCCCGGGGCGACGACAGTGGGGACGCCGGCCTCTGCCAAGGGCTGGAGGTGGGGCGCATAGTTTGTCCGGGCTTCATAAATCCAGGGCACGGCGATGACGCCGGCGGGCAGCTCACGAATCAGCTCCGGGTGATTGGAGAGCGTGCCGGCGCCCTGGAGGATGTCGGCCCAGAAAAGGAGGCGCTTGCCGTGGCTTCGTGCCCGCTGTGCGACATGGGACAAAATCGCAATGAAGGTTTTGAACGGGTCTTTGCCGGGTTCCATGCCGATTTTGCCCAGGGCCCACGGCTCGTCGAAGCCGACATGGCACCAGGGGCTGGGGAAGAGGTTGGCCGTCTGATCCACCCAATCATCGATGAGACCCAGGACGCGGGGGTTGCGCGGGTCGAACTCATCGCCATAGCGAGGCAGGCCGAGGTCGGCGAATTTCTCGACGCGGAACAGGTCGTGCAGGTGGGCGTAAAGTTCGAGGCAAGGCACGACCTCGACGTGCCTTTGACGCGCGTAATTGATGATGTGGCGCACCTGCTCGCGGGTGTAGCAGGCATCGGGATTCACCCGTTCGTAGCCTTCCAATTCGATGCTCGCCTCGGAGTAGAAGTAGTATTGGTTGGCTTTGAAGCGGGCCAGCAGCTCGATTTGGCGCTCGATCTCGGATACCCGCAGCAATTGGCCATGGCTCAAGTCCATCATGAATCCGCGGTAGGCCAGGGCCGGCCAATCGCGAATCTCGGCGGCGGGCAACCGGGCCTGCTCGCCCTCCCCCTCGACCATTTGCAGCAAGGTCTGCGCGGCGTAAAACAGGCCCGCCGATGAACGCGCCCGGAGCTCGGCGCCCTGCGGCGTCGTCTTGATGGAAAAACTCTCGCGCGACTCCGGACCCGCCGTCTCGTTGTCAACGGGCACAGGCGGCCCCTCACCGCTGCGCCCGAGCAGAATGGCGGGTCCGGCGGCTTTTGTTTCGCGGATAGCAATCGCCGTCTTGGCCCGGGCCGACAAACCCGAGGCGAGCAGGCCGGCGGCGAAACGATCCCCGGCATCCGGCGGCGCAGCGAACTGGATGGAAAGCCCATGCAAGGGCAATTCTCCGTCCTGATACCGCACTTCCTGCGGCCTGGGCAGCAGGGGGGATGGATGACCCGCGGCGGCAACGATCATCGCTGCCAGCCTGGCTCGCGCCTGTTCGTAGGCCACAGGGTCCTTCTCCCACTGGAAAAACGTTTGCGTCAGCGAGCGAACTACTTGCTGTGCTTCAGCGGCTTGGCCCAACCGCTGGAGGATGGCCAGATACTCATAGTCCTGGCTGGCGTCGCGCAGGGCTTTGAGGCGTATGGTGGGCACAACTCCATCATAGCCGGCGGCACGGGCGGGATAGAGCAGCGAACCTTCGCCATTGAAGACGATGCCTTTGCGGCCTTCTTGCGGGCGGCCAGAGCCCGTGTAGAAGGGCGCTTGGGTCCAGGGGTCCTCGCTCTCGCGCCAGTAGGACATGCCGCCCCAATAGAGCAGGCCCTTCATCCCATCGCGCCACGCCATCCAAGCCGGCACGCGGTAGTTGAGCAGCGGGAAATCAATGTGCCACCACGGAGTGGGCGGTCCCTGGCAGAGCGCCGTGTAGGTCCAGATGGTTTCGCCCAGCGCCTGCCGCTTGGCTGCACTCTCCTGGCGATGCAGCGAGAACAGCGGACACCAAATGTCCACGGCGCCAAAGAGATCGCCCCAGGCGCTGTCGGCGCCGCCGTAGCCCGGTTCGGTCCAGGGCTGCTCGACCACGAGCACTTTGACGACGGACTTGGCCTCGCGGACTGCCCTGCCCCACTTTTGCACATAGCGGTAATCCTCCAGGGTGTTCGGTTCGTCCTTGAGGTAGGTGTAGAAAAGGACGTGAGGCCGGCCGAGTTCCTTCGCTGCCCGGTCGAACGCCGCCAGCCAGTCGCGCAACGTGTCGCGCTGAGTTTCCGGCTCGTGGACGGCGCTGGCGGGATGGGGAGTGAGCAGCGCGTTGACGTGATAGCGGTCCACGAACTCCCGCAAGGCCTGCACCTGCCGGGAAGGAATCTCGAAGGAACCGTCCGGTTGCGGCTTCGGAACCAGCAGCTCTCGGGGCGGGGTGGCATTGAAACGGTGCTCGCTCAGCAACTGAGCACACTGGGCTTCGACCGCCGCCCAATCCGAGGGTTCCGGCTCGTTGCCCACTTTGGCCCGCTGGCGATAGTAATCCTGCAGGCGCGGCGTGCCGAACTCCGTCACCAGCGTGGGGGTTTGCGGCAACGCGAAGTCCCATACCGTCAATGAAACCGGAATTTCCCGGGCGCTGCCGCCGCCGGCGGTGACGCGATAGACGCCGCGATAATCGCCCGGCAGTGCGTTAGTGGGAACGCGCAGGTCCACCCAAAAACCGTGCGTTTGGCCGGCCGGCAAATCGAACGGCACGGCGGCGAAGCGCGCCCCTTCCAGCTTCTTGCCGGTCAATGGATTTCGGAACGGGATGAGCGGGTCGGGATACCAGTCCGGTTTGAAGCTGTCATTTCGGTAGGTTCCCACCTCGAGGTGGAGCTGGTGTTGGCGATAGAGCCGGGCGTCGGCGCGGCGCAGCAGAAACCCGCGCGGGCCCTGGAGGTCGCCGGGTTCGACACTGACGCCGTCCAGCGGTTCGTCGGAGCGCAGGAGTATCTGGAAGCTCACCCACTCGTTGCGGGCGGCGCCGAGTTTGACGCTCGCGCCGGTCGCGGGCGGGTCGCCGCGCAAGACCTGCCGGGTTTCGGTCAGAGTCCACACGTGCCACTCCGCGCGCGCCGCGTGGGCAAGGGCGAGGAACATCAAGGCGGCAAGAAAAAGTGAGGAATTCGCTTTCATAACGGGGAGCAGCAAGGTCATTTCGTCGAACCATTAGCTCGACTATGCTGCCCGGCGCCAGCGGGATAGTCAAGCAGTGGAGGCGCCGCTTGAGGGAGTGGGATTGTGGGATTGCATTCGGCAATTTTCAGCGTGACAGTGATCGGTCTTTGCCTATAGCATCGAGGTGAGCCATTGGATATGGACCGAAGGTATGCGCGTAAAGAAACAGAAACGACTGCGGCACCTTAGCCTGGATAACGGGCAACGCACGCTCGTGGATTTGCCCTTGGAATTCGAGGGCAGGCGGGTATTTGTCGTGTGGGACCTCGTGATGCTGGGCAGGCACCAATTCAAGGCGCGGATAGAGATTGATCCCAAGCTGCTGGACAGGTTAAACGGCTCGGGCGGCAATTACGCCTACCGCGGCCCTCTGGTTCTGCCCCGTCCCCAGGACAATTAGATCGGAGGGCCGAGTGTCGAGTGTCGAGGGGGGCACTCCGTCCCCTCGACCCTCGACCCTCGACCCTCGACCCTCGACCCTCGACACTCGACCCTCGACACTCGACCCACGAAATCCGAGACTGACGGTGTGCAATGGCAGAAGATCACGTTGGCCGGCGTTGGTTTGCTGGGCGGCTCACTAGGGCTGGCCCTGAGAAAGGGCCGATTAGCGAAGAGAGTGGTTGGGTTTGTCCGGCGCCAAGCCAGCGTGACGGAGTGCGAGGGCCTTGGGGCGGTGGACGTGGCCACGTGCGACCTGCGGGCTGCGGTGCAGGGGGCGGGGATGGTGGTGCTGTGCACGCCGCTGGGCCAAATGCGGGGGTTGGTCGAGCAAATGCTCCCGGTGCTCGAGCCGGGCGCGATCGTGACGGACGTTGGCAGCGTCAAAGGCCCTGCAGTCGAGGAGTTGGAGGGGTTGGTGGCAGGAGCGGGTGGTCATTTCATTGGGGGCCACCCGATGGCCGGGGCGGAGAAAACGGGTGTTGCGGCCGCGCGGGCCGACTTGTTTTTGGATGCCGTTTGCGTCCTGACCCCCACCGCCAACTCGCATGTCCCGGCCTTGCGCCAGGTCCGCGCGCTTTGGGACTGCCTGGGCGCCAAGGTCCTGGAGTTGACGCCGCAATGCCACGATGACCTGGTGAGCCGGTCCAGTCACTTGCCGCACGTCCTGGCCGCGCAACTGGCCAGCCTGGTTCTGAGCCCGGAATATCCTTCCGCCCAAAGGGCTCTCTGCGCCAGCGGATTCCGCGATACCACTCGCATTGCCTCCGGTTCGCCCGAGATGTGGCGGGACATCGCCCTGGCCAACCGCGCGAACCTTGCTCAAGCCCTGCGGACCTTCATGCTCGGCCTGCAGGATTTCAGCCGCGCCCTGGAGGCCGGTGACGCCCAAGCTCTCGCCGTGTTCTTCGAGACTGCCAAACAACGACGGGACAATTGGTCGGAGGGTCGCTGGGCTTCCTGCGCCGAGTGAAGTTGACCTTTTTCACACCCCGTGCCGCTGCCGTCGCTCATCGAAATCGTGCCGCTGGACAAATCGGTCCAGGCGCAGATCACCGTGCCAGGTTCCAAGAGCATCACTAACCGGGCGTTGGTATTGGCGGCATTGGCCGAGGGGGTCACGACACTGCAAGGGGCCCTGTGGAGCGAGGATACGCGGGTGATGGTCGAGTGTCTTGAGAAACTCGGATTCACGGTCCGGAGGGCGCCGGACCCGGAGGAGGCGTGCAATTGCACGCTCACGGTTCAGGGGCAGGGCGGGCGGGTGCCGGCCGGGGGCGTCGAGGGGCGGCCGCTGGAGTTGTTCGTGGGCAACGCCGGCACCGCCGCGCGTTTCTTGGCAGCCTTGGTGTGCCGGGGCCGCGGTGTTTATCGCCTGGACGGTGTGGGGCGGATGCGCGTGCGGCCGCAGGCGGCGCTCTTCCAGGCCTTGCGCGAGGTGGGCTACCGCGTGGATTCGCCCAACGACAAGCTGCCGGCGGTCATTTACGGCCAGGGACCGCGTCCGGGAAAGTGCCGGGTGAGCCTCGAGGAGAGTTCGCAATTTGCCTCAGCCCTGTTGTTGTCGGGCCGTGACTGCTGGGAGATAGAAATTGTGGGCGCCAACCCGGACGAGCAGCCGTATGTGGAAATGACGCGCGCCCTCATAAAGAGTTTTCCGTTCCAGGGCGGGGTCTTTCGGGTGGAGCCGGATGCCTCGAGCGGGAGTTACTTTCTAGGGGCAGAATGGGTGCTGCGCAACGCCGAAATTGCCGCCGCCTTTCAGAAGGCCCTGGCGGCCTGGCACGGCCAAGGGCCAACGGAGAAGGCCTGGGAACTGAACCTCGCCGATTTGACGGCCATCTCCGTCCGCCACTGGCCGACGAGCGGATGGCAGGTTGACGCAGATTTTCCCAAGTTCCTCTCCGGCCCCGAGGCCCAGCTCCAGACTGGGGGCGGCGACACACTGCTGCCCCGGCACCGGGTCATGTTTAGCCTGCCGACGGAAGTCTCGCGCGAGCATGACCTGGGGGATAGCATCATGACCGCCGCGGTGCTGGCGCCTTTGGCGGGACACTTGATTCGACTGACCGATTTGGGACGCCTGCGCCTCCAGGAGACCGAGCGCGTGGCCGCCCTCCGCACCGAACTGACCCGTTGCGGGGCCCAAGTTGTCGAAAAGGGCGACACCCTCACCATCCTGCCGTCGGCCAACAGACTGCACGGCGCCGAAATCGAGACCTACGACGACCACCGCCTGGCCATGGGTTTTGCCATTCTGGGATTGAAAGTCCCCGGGATTAAGATCAAGAATCCCGCCTGCGTGAAGAAGACCTTCCCCAATTTCTTCCAGAAACTGGCCGCCCGGCCCCCGGATGGCCTGGGCGCCACCATCCTGGACGCCAATACCGGCCGCGCGTTGACGGGGGATGATTTGCTCCCAGGTGACGGATGAATTTCCCCATCGTCATCGCCATTGACGGCACCAGCGCCAGCGGCAAGAGCACCAGCTCCAAGCTCGTGGCCAAGGCGCTGAATTGGGTCCACGTGGACACCGGCGCGATGTATCGCGCCCTGGCCTGGTATTGCCTCAAGCATCAAATCGACACCCGCGACGCCAAGGCGGTGGCCGCTGCCTGCCGCCGCTGGAAGACCGCCCTCAGGTGCATTGATGGCCAGGCGCAACTGGCGGTCGAGGGCTATTATCCGGCCCAGGAAATCCGCACACCCGAGGTGAGCGCCGCCGTGCCTCACGTGGCCGCAGTCCCCAAAGTGCGCCAGTGGATGAAGCACAAGCAGCGCGAGTGCATCAAGTTCGGCAACCTGGTCATGGAAGGCCGCGACATCGGCACCAATGTCTTCCCGGAAACCGATTTCAAGTATTACCTGGATGCGAGCCTGGAGGTGCGCTCGCGCCGCCGCGCGGCCGACGGCATCCGGGAAAACCTGGCCGCCCGGGACCAGCGCGACAGCCAGCGGGCGGTTGCCCCCCTCATGCGGGCCCTGGGCGCAGTGGTCATCAATAATTCCCAAATGACCGCCGAACAAACCAGCGCCGCGATTATCGCCGACGTGAAGCGGAAGCTGGCGCAAAGGAGCACGGACATACCTGGGCGTTAACCGCAGAACGCTAGGAGCGCAGCGCGGCAGGGCCCATTCGCGTGAGGCCATGTGTCATGAACATCAAGAGAGCGCGGCTTCAACCGCAGCGCGGTTGTGTAACAAAGCCCAGGGTTGGACCGACGGGACAACCCTGGGTAGCGGCGGTGGAGGGGCCTTCAACCCCAACGGGGTTGTGGCCGGCGGGGAACGCAGGCGGCTGGTTTCCGAGCCAGCGGGCCGCAACCAATCACCTCGACCATGATTCTCAAGCCACAGATTGCACGGATTGCGCGGATGGGAATTCCTTTTCTGTGCAATCTGTGCAATCTGTGGCTCAATTCGCATGAATCCCGTTTATTACCTGGGCTGGCGCGGTTTTAGACTGCTGTTCAGGTTCTATTTCCGCGTGCGCTATTACAATCCCGAGCGGGTGCCGTTGCGCGGGCCTGTCATCCTCGCCTGCAATCACGCCAGTTTTCTCGACCCGATGCTGGTGGGCTCGGGTTTGCGCCGCGCCATCAATTACCTGGCCCGTGAGAACCTCTTCCGTTTTCCGGTCATGGGCTGGGTGCTGCACCGGTGGCAAGTGGTGCCCGTGGACCGCGAAGGCGGTGGAGCGGCGGGACTCAGGGCCATCCTGGACCGCTTGCTGGCGGGGGGGGCGATCATCCTTTTCCCGGAAGGCACGCGCACGCGCGACGGCCACCTGCAACCGGCCCGCGCGGGCATCGGTTTGACGGTCATCAAATCAACGGCCCCCGTCGTGCCCGCGCGCGTTTTTGGCACCTTCAGGGCCTATGGCCGCCATCTCCGCTGGCCCCGCCCCTATCGCCTGGCCGTCAAATACGGCCGCCCGCTCCTGTTCGAGCAACTGCGCGCTGAAGCCAAGACCTGCTCGAGGCCCGCCTCAAGCAGATCTACGCCCAGGTTGCCGGCGAAATCATGGCCGCCATCACCGGCTTGGAGCCGTTTGAAGAGAAGGAACGGTTCCCGTGAACGGACGAAAGGCTCCTGGTGGCCTGTTGAAATACCCGATTGGTCCATTCGCGGTTCCATTCCTCGTTGAAGGAAGGCGTCTTTCAACGGACTGCCAGGAGCTCACGCCAACCAGCCGCCTTTTGGACATTCGTGCTCTGCGCCGACTGCTCACGGAGCCCGCGCTGAAAGCGCGCAGCAGACCAGCCCAGGGTAACACCCTGGGAAAGCGGGCCTTACTCGGCTCTTGCGCCCTGCAAGGGCGCAGGTCACGGAAGCCGCTCCCGCCCTTGCAGGGCGGGTTCGGATTGCGCGACGGTTTTCCCAGGGCGGTGGCCCTGGGCTGATGTGCCCGCACGCCGTGGGCGTGCAAAATGTCCGAAACCTCAGCCGCGGCCTTCCCGCCGGCACAATCCGACGAGTTTAACAAACCACGGCCTTTCCTCGGTGGCATCATCCCCTTCACTCCTGTGGAAAAGCTATGGGTGACCCCTTCCCACTCCATAGCCGTTCATCCCGGCGGCGACTTTCATATCTTTGCCGTGGGCGCCTTGCGGATGGCCAACGTATTCGGCATTTTCTGCGGCCTGTTCCCTAAAGGTGTCAAGCCATAACTTTTCACTTTCTGGCAGCATTTTGGACGAGCTTGTAGTGCAGGTCAACGCGTCAGCGGCAACAACATTTTGACGGAACGCGCTTCACCGACCCCTGATGGACTCAGAGGTCAGGGACCGAGGATGAAAAATGAGGGGTGGGCGTAGCAGGCAACGAGCACGGGTCAGTACCGGAATCCTGAATTTCTTTGACCGCTCGCACGTGCTTCTCGCCAAACCGCCTGCGCGCCGCTCGTCGAGTCGATCGTCCTGTTCCCGTTCTCGAACCAGGTCGCCGATAGGATCCACCCCCGGTTTAAGCCAGCGCTTGCCCGCGCCCATGAGTTGCCGCGCCATTTCACCCCGGCTTCGTAACGGCTTGAGGAGGATCGCTCCCTCCCGCGTCCTGGCCCACTCCAGCCGGGTGCCAGGGTGAATGTCAAATTCCTGGACAATTTCCGGGGGAATGCTCACCTGATTGCTTTCGGTCACGGTCGTTGTCATGGGCGTATTCTACGCTGCCGCCGCTCAGGCAACAAGCCCGCAAAGCGCGTTGTCTTCAGCGACCCTTCTTGGGAATTGAGCCGCAACAAAGCTCCGTCAGGAGCGAGATAGGTCTTAATGTGCCGATGGCGCATTCGCCAAGAGCCAACCTGTGCGACCGGCAGCAGCCGTGCTTTCGAAACGTCAGCATTGCCCCCAACCTCGGACCTTGTCCTGGCACAAGCTCTTAGGCGAAACCGGTCGAACTTGCCCGCGTCTCTGGCGCGCCGCCCCTCGGACATCATTTCCCTTCTTTGTAGGTAATCACCGCTGCGCCCGGCCTGGCCTGGATTTCCACCGGCAGGCCCAGTTGCATCAGGTCTTGGCCGGTCATTTTTCCAAGCGTCCCCAGGTTAAAGTCAGTCATCGTGTAGTGTGCTTTTGGGGCCAGGCCCTGGAGGCGCAGAACGGTCCTGGGCTGCTCGTTCTGAGGCCGGCGAAAGGCTTGGACGAAACCCGCGTGCCGGTCGGGGGCGTGGAATTGCCAGGCCATCCAATTGGTTTCCGCCAGGCTGTACGGCGTGAGCGGATAGTAGTCGCCGAGCATTAAATCGGCAACCTGCCGCCACTCCTGGGCCAGCCGGCGATAGAGCGGCCAATCCAGGCCGCTTTTCCGGACATCGACCGCCATGCCGAACGCCGGGCAGAAGTGGCTGCGCACCGAATAGACGTAGTGAGCCGGGTTGTAATAGACACCCTGGCCATAATAGGGAATCCAGGAGGACAAACCGTAGGTGTGACACTGATTGCCCAGGGCAAAGGCGGGATCGCCCTGGAAGGACTGATAATCGCTCCGCAGCAACGGCACGGCGCGGCGGAGCGTCTCCAGGTCGTTGCGACGCCCGCCGGAGGCGCAGCTATCGATGAGCAGGCCGGGATGGCGCCGGCGAAGTTCATCCCAAAAGGCCAGGTAGCCCTGGACGTGCAGGTTCTCCGTCATTCCCTGACGGTCGGGCGCATCATTTTGGCGCCAGAATGCCAGCGGGTCCAGGTTGAAATCCTGGCGGTAGAGATCGATTCCCTGCTCGCGGATGAGGTGATCGATATGCTCAATAACCCACTGTTTGGCCCCGGGATCGCCGAGGTTCAAGAGCTTGCCGCCCAGCAGCCATTCGGGATGATGCGTCGAGAGCCAGCTTCCGCTTTCGACCCGCTCGGGTTCGAACCATACGATGAGTTTCATGCCGCGGGCATGGACGTAATCGCTGATGGCCTTTAGCCCATTGGGGAAGCGCTGCGGGTCTGGCTCCCAAGTCCCCACCTGCGGCCACGCGCTGCACGGATACCAGCCGGCATCCATCCACCAGCAATCGAGTTTGATGCCTTCCCGGCCGAGCAGGTTGATGAATTGTTTTTCGCTGGTTTCGCTGACTTTCAGGCCCTCGAAGAAGCCCCCGCTGCAGAAGGCGAAGAGCGGCGCCAGCGGCTGGCCGCCGGGGTGGGGCAGATTGTGGGCCAGCATCCATCGCCGCCACAGGTTCTGGGCCCGAACCGCATCTGTTCCCCGCCAAAAAAGGCAGGCAATGAGCGGCGTCCGCGCCTGTTCGCCGGGCTGTAGCAAAAAGTGCGTCAGCTCCTGACCCGCTTCAATCCGCAGTTCGCCGGTATTGGCCCTGGTGAAAGTCGTGGCCCATTGGCCCGGCCAACCCACAGCCAGCATCAAGCCCCCGCCCGGAATCTGGAGGTTGTAATAAGGGAAGGCGCCGTTGGCAGGCCGCCCGCCGGTTGGGGCAAAACGCTGTTTGGCTCCCGGAGAGAGGCTCTGCTCCCGGGGCTGATAGCTGTCGGGTGAGTTGGAATCGCCTCGCCAACTGTGAAGGACAATTTGACCGGACGCCCTGGACGGGAGCCGGAGGTCGAGCGCGTTGATGCTTTCCAAAATCGGAAGCGGGCGGCTGCCTGTGTTCCTGAAGCAGACGGTCCACTCGACCACCGGGTAATCCGTATATTCAACGGTCGCGCACTCGACCTGCAGTCCGCTCTGCGGATCGGCAAAAGTGAGTCGGTGTTGAATGAGCGGCTCAATCGCCTTTGGGTGTTCGAGCGCGTTGGTCCAGCCCTTGAGCAGTTCGCTCGACGGCCTGCCTCCGAAGACAAAGGAAAACGGCAGCACCGGGCTGCCGGGTTGGAAGTGCTCGCTTGACCACCGACGGGCCTGATGGACTTCCTCGGCAGCGGGCCCGAGAGCGAAACCCAGGTCCGGGGACCCCACGGCCACAAGGACCACCGCCAGAGGGCCTAGCCCGGATATTTCACGACCCAGGAACGGAACCGGGCTACCGAGGCTGCGTAGCGCAGGTTTCCAACGTGCTGTATCGCCGACCTCCGGTCGGCAGGCTGTACCTGCTTGGCGGCATCGGCGGATTGGAAATCCGCGATACGGCAGGCTGGAAGCCTGCGCTACACCGTCCGGCTGGCGAAACCCGTGAAATATCCGGGCTAGTGTCCCCCTCAGCCCGGCGCGAATCCAATCGCCCGCAGTGGAGAGAAGCAGTTGAACATTCATGGGCGGACATTAGGGGGCCGAGCCCGCATCAGAGTCAACTGGTAACTCTTCAGGTGGGGCGCGGAGGCGCGGAGGGCGCATCTTGTCAGTGCCACCATGCGAGCCACGAGGTCAGGGAGAGTGCCCGCCGCCCAGGAATTCATCCCGGAAGGATGACAGATGGTAGCCGGGGGTCGAAGCGTCGCGAGACCCCCGGTTCAGCGGCGGTGTGGGTCGGCATCCTACAGGGATGCCAGAAGGCGGCCTGCTCCCTTTGTGCAGCCTTCTGGCACCCCGTTCCGGGGTGCAGGCCCCCTCTGGCCGCAAACCGGGGGTCGCGGCGATGCCGTGACCCCCGGCTACCATCTGGCAACCCTCCGGGTTGGCCCGAGCCGCCGCTCCGGGCTGGAGGTGGTGGTACTGACAAGATGCGCCCGGGCGCGGACCTGTTTTTGGGAGATGATTTTGTTGGGCAGCCCATTTCCCCTCACCCCGGCCCTCTCCCCAAGGGAGAGGGAGCAGCAAGGGCCCGCTTTCGAGGATCGCCGCACCGTTGGATTCGTCAACCGACTGGCGAAGATTCTCCCTCTCCCCGAGGGAGAGGGCCGGGGTGAGGGGAAACGCGACGCTCAAAACGCAGCGGATGCTCAAGAACGGACCTGCCGATGAGGCCACCCAGGCAGCTCGCGTGGTTTCACGCCGGAAGGTCGTAAACGGTGACGGGCACGCCGGCATTGACCAGTTCCTCTTCCACAATTTGACTTACGACGTCCCACTGGCCGCCGGCCAGGCCGCAACCGATGCGGGGCATGTGAACCGAGGCGCCCAAGCGCCGGGCCTCGAGTGCTACTCTTTTGAGCCCCTGGCGGATCGCCTCGTAGCGCACGGGTGGGACTCCGTTGACGGTTCGAAGGTTACGCTGGCCGATGAGGTTGGCGACCCGGATGTCCTCGGCAACTTCAACGAACTGGACCTCTCCCAAGGCAAAGGGCTGCTTTTCTTCGCCCCGGTGCCAGGCTCGGTAGCGCCGCTCCGGAGCAGGCCAACGTTTGGAAATTGCGACGACGAAACCCCGTCCCCAGCCGCCGACGTCGTTGCATACGTGGACGATGATTTTGGGCCCTTCGGCCACCGGGTTAGTTGCGTCGCCAGTTTTGTATGTGATCGGCATAGGGGACCGCCGCAGTATAATTGGAGTTTATGTCACGGAGTACGGCGCTGTCCGCCGAAGAAGCGCGCTCCGCACTGCAATAGCCCAATTTGCCCGCAGGCTGCGAAGAATTTTGAGCCACAGATTTCACAGATTACACAGAAGAGAATTCCCATCTGTGCAATCTGTGAAATCTGTGGCTCAAAAATCATGGTCGAGGTGCTAAGTTGCGGCTACGCCGCTCCAAGCTTTATTGCCCCGCTCCCGCGTGTGGTTGGCCGCACCTACACGTTTGCGCTTTCTCCGGTCCGGCCTGGCGGTCTCCGCCGGTCGGGCCGGTTTGCTCCGGCTCATAATCCAAGTAGGGTCCGAGCCATCGCTCGACGGTGTGGGATTCCATATTCTTTCGCTGGCTATAATCAGCGACCTGGTCGCGCCCGATTTTGCCGACGGCAAAGTACTTCGATTCGGGGTGGGCGAAATAGAGTCCGCTGACGCTGGCGCCAGGCCACATGGCGGAGGTGTCCGTCAGCCGAATGCCGGTCTGCGCCTCTACGTCCAGGAGCTTCCACAAGGTCCGCTTTTCCGTGTGGTCGGGGCAGGCGGGGTAGCCGGCGGCGGGACGGATGCCGCGGTAGCGTTCGCGGAGCAAGTCTTCGCACGTCAGGCGCTCGTCCAGGCCGTAGCCCCATTCGCGGCGGACGCGCTGGTGGAGGTACTCGGCCAAGGCCTCTGCCAGGCGATCGGCCAGGGCCTTGGTCATGATGGAATTGTAATCGTCATGTTCCTGCTCGAATTGCCGGCAGAGGGCCTCGGCGCCGAACCCGGCGCTCAGGGCAAAGGCGCCGAGGTAATCCGGAAGCTGAGGGTTGGGGGTTGAGGGTTGAGGGCCCCGGGGCGCAACGTAGTCGGCCAGGCAGTGGTTGAATTGGCCCGAAGGTTTGTCCATCTGCTGGCGAAGGAAATGGAAAGTGGCCAGGACCTCGGTCCGGGATTCATCGGTGTAAAGCTCGAGGTCATCGCCCACGGCATTGGCGGGGAAGAAACCATAGACGGCCCGGGCGGTGAGCGATTTTTTGGCGAGGATGTCGCGCAGCAGGCCCTGGGCGTCATCGAAAAGCCCCCGGGCCTCGGGATTATCCAGGATAGCCGGGTAGCGGCCCCGGAGTTCCCAGGTGTGGAAGAACGGGGACCAGTCGATGAAAGGGACGAGGTCGGACAGGGTGATGCGGGCGGTGGGGTGCGGGCCGGAGGGCGGCGGCCCCGAGGAAAGGCCCCGGATGCCGAGGAATTGGGGTTTGGGGGCGTCGCCGGGCTTCCATACGATTGGGGTGCGGCGGCGGCGCGCTTCCTCCAGGGGCAGCAGTGGCTTGGCTTTGGCTTGGGCGTGCTGGGCGCGCAGCTTCTCGTAGTCGGCGCGCAAGTCCCGCAGAAAGGCGGGCTTGAGTTCCGGGTTAATCAGGCTGCCCACGATGGCGGCGGCGCGGGAGGCATCCAGGACATGTACGACCGGAGAAGAGTAGGCTGGGGCGATCTTGATCGCGGTGTGCGTTTTGCTCGTGGTGGCGCCCCCAATCAGCAGCGGGATGGTCAATCCCTGGCGCTCCATTTCCCTGGCGGCGTGGACCATCTCGTCGAGGGAGGGAGTGATGAGCCCGCTTAGCCCGATGAGGTCTGCCTCGCGCTCGCGGGCGGTCTGGAGGATCTTATCAGCCGGTGTCATGACGCCCAGGTCAATGACCTCATAATCATTGCAGCCCAGGACCACCCCGACGATGTTCTTGCCGATGTCGTGGACGTCGCCTTTGACCGTGGCCATCACAATGCGTCCCTGGAACCGGTGGTTGCCCGAGCTTTGGCGCTCGGCCTCCATGAAGGGGAAGAGCCAGGCCACGGCTTTTTTCATGACCCGGGCGCTCTTGACGACCTGCGGCAGGAACATCCTGCCGGAGCCGAACAGGTCGCCTACGATGTTCATGCCGGCCATGAGCGGGCCCTCGATGACCGCCAGGGGCTTTCCATATTTCAGGCGGGCCTCCTCGGTGTCCTGGTCGATGAACTCGACGATGCCCTTGACCAGGGCATGGCTGAGGCGCTCCTCGACGCTGCCTTTGCGCCAGGAGTCTTCCTGGGTCTGGGCCTGGTCCTTTTGTTTGATGAGTCTCGGCAAACCTGACCAGCCGTTCGGTGGCGTCGGGCCGGCGGTTGAGCAGCACGTCCTCGACCCTCTCGAGCAAGTCCTTGGGGATTTCCTCGTACACCCCCAGCAGGCCCGGATTGACGATGCCCATGTCCAGGCCGGCCTTGACGGCGTGATAGAGGAAGGCCGAGTGCATCGCCTCGCGCACAAGATTGTTGCCGCGGAAGGAAAAGGAGACATTGCTGATGCCTCCGCTGACGCGGGCCAGCGGCAGGTGCTCCTTGATCCATTGGGTCGCGCGGATGAAATCCACGGCGTAGTTGTTGTGTTCCTCCATCCCGGTGCCGACGGTCAGGACGTTGGGGTCGAAGATGATGTCCTGGGGCGGGAAACCGACTTCGCCAGTCAGGATGCGATAGCAGCGCTGGCAGAGTTCGATTCTGCCGCTCGAAGGAGTCGGCCTGGCCGCGCTCATCGAAGGCCATCACGACCACGGCGGCCCCGTAGCGGCGAATCAACCGCGCCTGGCTCTTGAATTCTCCTCTCCCTCCTTGAGGCTGATCGAGTTGACGACGCCCTTGCCCTGAATGCACTTCAACCCGGCCTCGATGACCGACCATTTGGAACTATCGATCATGACGGGCACCCGGGCGATGTCCGGCTCCGAGGCGGCGTAATTGAGGAAGGTGGTCATGGCCTGCTCGGAATCGAGCATGGCCTCGTCCAGGTTGACATCGATCATCTGGGCGCCGTTTTCCACTTGCTGCCGGGCTATGGCCAGCGCCCCTTCGTAATCCCCCGCCAGGATCAGCTTGGCGAATTTCGGAGAGCCGGTGACGTTCGTGCGCTCGCCGATGTTGACGAAATTGGTTTCCGGGCGAAGGGTCAGCGGTTCCAGCCCGCTGAGGCGGGTAAAGGGTTCGACCTTGGGAGGCAGGCGCGGCGGCAGGCCGCGAACGGCTTCCGCCAGGACCTTGATGTGGGCCGGCGTCGTGCCGCAGCAACCGCCGACAATGTTGAGCCAGCCATTGACGCACCATTCCCGCAGTTGCGCCGCAAAGCTCTCCGGCGTCTCCGGAAAACCCGTTGGCAGCATCGGGTTAGGCAGGCCCGCGTTGGGGTGGCTGCTGACATAAATGTCCGCCAGGCCGGCCAGTTCCTCGATAAAGGGCCGCATCTCCCTGGGGCCCAGCGCGCAATTGATGCCGATGCTCAGCAACCGCTGGTGCGAGACCGAATTCCAGTAGGCCTCGACCGTTTGGCCCGAGAGCGTGCGTCCGCTCTTGTCGGTAATGGTAAAGGAGACCATCACCGGCAGGCGGCGGCCCGCCTCCTGAAAACAATCCTCGAGGGCGAAGAGCGCCGCCTTCGAGTTGAGCGAATCGAACACCGTCTCCACCAGCAGCAGGTCCGCGCCCCCCTCGAGCAACCCGCGCGACTGCTCGTAGTAGGCGGCCACGAGCTGATCCCAGGTGATGGCGCGGAAAGCGGGGTTGTGCACGTCGGGGGAGAGCGAGGCCGTCTTGCTCGTCGGCCCCAGCGCCCCGGCCACCCAGCAGACCCGGCCCGGGTTGGACGCCATGAAAGCGTCCGCCGCCGCGCGCGCATTCCTGGCCCCGGCGGCGTTCAACTCGTAAGCCAGGCCCTCCAGCTTGTAGTCCGCCAGCGAAACCGCCGTCGAATTGAAGGTGTTCGTTTCCAGCAGGTCCGCGCCGGCCTCAAGATACTCCCGATGAATGGCCTGGATGATCTGCGGCTGCGTCAGGTTGAGCAAATCGTTGTTGCCCTTCAACTCCCCCGGCCAGTCCTTGAACCGTTGCCCACGGAATCCCGCCTCGTCCAACTTATAGCTCTGGATCATCGTCCCCATCGCGCCATCCAGGATGAGGATGCGTTGGCCCAGCAGCCGCTCCAGTTCCTTTGTTCGATCCAATTCAGCGTTCACGTCTAATCTAAGTTGCTTTCCACTCCCCTGGACGCTGCGGACACGGCCCGCCGCCGCCGGGGAGAGCTTTGGCCCTGCCCCGGAACGCCGGCCTCAGCCGGCTTCGGCTCTCGCCAGGGAGCTTCGGCCCTGCAACGTAACGGCAAGGGCCGGCTGTCGCAAGTAAAAAATCAACGTATCCTGATATGAAGATATGTTCCGCGTAGCGGCGTCTCGGCAGAGCGCCGCCGGAGATCGCTCCGGGGAATGGCGGCGCTCTGCCGAGACGCCGCTACGAGGGCAGGGTTCATGGAAAGCCTGGGGGAAGGCACCCTGGCGGCTGGATGGGGACGGGCAGAACGCTCCATTGGCTCGATTGGCTGTATTCGCTATTTATAGGGGTTGAAGCGCCGGAGGTGGGCGCAAACTCACTTGGAGGAGCAGGTGAAGAACCGTCCATTGAAGCTGGCGCTGGCGGCGGGCTTGGGGCGGCAAGCCGTCCTGACGGTGCGCGAGATGGCCCAGCGGTTGCACGGGCAGTTGGAAAAGCTGGAAGGCATGAGCGGCGCGTTGAAGCCGGAGCGGCTTGCAACACTGCTGAACTTCTGAGAACGTATTGCCATGAGCGCGATCGAACTCATTGAACAATTGAAGGCGTTGCCGGCGCACGAGCAAGCCGACTTCGCGGAACTCTTCCGCCAAATGCAGAAGCAAGGCCCCGGCGCTCCTAGCGGCAGCGGACAGAACGTCACCCTCGGGCCGGTGGCCTGATTTCACGTCGCGGCTCCGCCGCATCTACGGCGGCCGGGTTGTGGCGGACAGCGAGACAGTGATTTCCTACGGACGCGGAGAAAGGTGATGAGTGCATACTTTGACAGCGCCGTGAACGGCAAATAGCACGGGCACGGAGATGGCCACGTTGCGCGAGGCTGATGCCCTTGGCGCGGAGTTCGAGGAACTGGTCTTTAGTGTCGTTCGAATACATGGAACCAGTTTTCGCATGGGTTGGGGCGAGGCACCAAACACTCCGTTGGCTGTATTGGCTGTATTGGCTGTTTTTTTATCGGCATGGGGTGCGGCGGGGGGGCGCGGTCCACGGTCCACAGTCCACAGTCCACAGACTACGCACCACAGGGCGTGGGGAGCTTCCTTCCGCCTTGGCGCGTGCGTTGGGCCCGCGAAGGCCGGCGTAGCGGCGTCTCGGCAGAGCGCCGCCGGAGGTCGCTCCGGGGAATGGCGGCGCTCTGCCGAGACGCCGCTACGAGGGCAGGGTTATCGAGCGTATGGAGCGTATGGAGCGTGGAGCGCAGAGCGTGGCGCAAGGGACGCTTCGGCCGTCCCTTGGGGACAAAAGCTTGACCGAGCGGTGTGTTCGGCAGGGACGGGAACCCACCCCCCTTCCCCCCTCCCATGCGCTCGGAGCGCATGGGAGGGGGGGATGTATCTTTGCCCGGTACCCAGGGCGGCGGCCCGCCTGCGCTACGCTCCGGCGGGCCTTGCCCTGGGCTATTATCCGCTGCCCCTCCGGGGCAGGAGAGTGCCGCGCTCCGCACGGGCAGATTCCAATTTGGGGGCGGTGTCCGGATGCGCCCCTTGGCTCTTGAACACGCCTTTTGCGCTTGATTTCCGCCCTGGAACTGCGGAAATAGTCTGCCGGCCGGCAGTCGGTCCAGGCCGGCAAAGAGCAGAGACCATGAGCACTCGGATTTTGGCAACTGAATTTGCCGCCCCTGAGCGGGCGCCGATTGAAGTCATTCATCGGCAGCGCGCGGCCCTTGCGGAATCCCCTTTCGCGCCGCAGTTGATGGAGTCGGTCCTGAACCACGTGTTTATTCTCAACGCCCAGCGGCAAATTGTATTCGTGAGCCGGAATGTGCGGGAGTTGCTGCACAACCAGAGCCTGGATGCCATTATCGGGATGCGGCCCGGCGAGGCCCTGGATTGCCAGCACTCGCGCGCCATGGAGGCCGGCTGCGGCACCTCGGCCCTTTGCAAGGAATGCGACATCGCCAAGGCCATCCTGGCGGGCCTTGCCGGCCGTAAGGCCACCGTAGAATGCCGTCTGACCCGCGTCATCAATCTGGCCCCGACCGCGATGGACCTGCGGGTCTATGCCATCCCCTTCGAACACAGCGGCCAGAACTACGTCATGTTGTCCGTCGTGGACAACGCCCGGAAGGCGGCCCAGCCGCCGGCCCTGCCGGGCCGTTGAGCGAGTTGGCGAGAAGATTGTCTTCACAGAACGGCTTTGGAACATGCTGGCTGGGCTGCAAATTGGGACGCCGAGCATCCTCTGATAGAGCCAAAGCGGAACGAAGCTCCCCATGCCAAAGTCGCGAAAGAATATTGTTGACATATCAACAATATGGATATAGACAATAACCATGAAACCGGCCCCGCCTTCCGCCAGCCAGCCCTACCAGGCGCTGGTGCAGCTTCTTCGCGCCGCCGACACCGTCTGGGGCGCCAGCCGCGCCTTTTTCGCCCGCTGGGACCTCGGGCCGAGCCAGTTCAATGTCCTGAACCTGCTCGAGGGCAACCCGTCCGGGCTGTCGCAGACGGAGCTGAGCCGCCAGTTGATCATGCACCGCTCGAATGTGACGGGCCTGCTGGATCGATTGGAGAAGCGGGGGCTGGTCAAGCGCGAGGAGGTGGCCGGCGACCGGCGAGCCTATCGAGTGGTGCTGACGCCGGACGGGGCGCGGTTGATGGCGGAGGTGCTGCCGCGCTATTATGAAGGCGCGGGGCGGGTATGCGGGCATCTTTCCGAGCGGCGGGCAGCAGGGTTAATCGCCGATGTTCGGCAAATCGCACAAAACGCGGAGCGGATTGCGGCAGGGTTGCCGCCCCCCGAAGCTGGTGCCCCGGTGCGCCACCGGCAGAGGCATTGACGGAGACTATTGGAAGGCGAGCCAAGTGCTATGACAAACGTTGCCACGGAGTCGCCGGTCGCTGTTCCCGGAAGGCCGGCGCAGGCTCAAGGCAAGGCGCCGGGATTCAAGGCAACCCTTGCCTGGGTGGGCGTCGGGGCGGTGGCATTTCATGCAGCCTATGCCTCGGCCGCCGCCAGCTATGCGATTGTGGTGTATCTGTTGGCCCTGGTCCAGTTGGCGCGCGCCGGCACGTCACGCAGGGCCTACTACCTCGGGCTGGCGGTGGGACTGGCCGTCGCGGTCGGGCGCTTGGATTTCTTTTGGCGGATTTTCTCAGTCGGCGCCATCGGGCTGTGGTATGTGTATGCTTTTTGGCTTGGCTTGTTTGTGGCGCTGGCGGGAGCGTGCCTTCGCCGGCTCGGCTCGCCGCGCGGCTGGCTGTTGATCCCGTTCCTCTGGACGGGGTTGGAGTATTGTCGAAGCGAGCTTTATTACCTCCGCTTTTCATGGCTCAACCCCGGTTACGCCTTCGCCGGCGCGCCATGGACGGCGCCCCTGGGGCGCGCGGGGATGTACGGTATCGGTTTTCTCCTGGCGTGCATCGTCTGCCTGGCGGCGTTCCTATGGCCAAAGTCCAGGGTGCGGGCCCTCGCTGCGCTGGCTGCAGGGGCCGGGGGCTCTGGCTCTGGGGGCTGGCTGACGGTCCACCGCCGGCGCCGGTGACTGGAAAGGTGCAGATTGCCGGCGTGCAAATGGAGTGCCCGTCCGAGCGCGAGGTCCTGCTCCGGCTCGACGGACTTGTCCGCAAACATCCTGAGACGGAGTTGATCGTCCTGAGTGAATGCACGTTTGCCGAACCGGTGCCTGCGACGGTGAAGGACTGGTGCCGGAAGAGCCGCCGCTACCTGGTGGTCGGGGGTGAAGACCCTGCCGCGGGCAACAGCTTCTATAATACGGCGTTCGTGATTGGGCCGGACGGTGAAATCGTCTTCCGACAGGTCAAGTGCGTTCCCATTCAATTCTTCAAGGACGGTCTGCCGGCCTTGGAACAAAGGCTGTGGGATTCGCCCTGGGGCAAGCTGGGGCTGTGCATCTGTTATGATTTAAGTTACACGCGGGCGACCGACCGGCTGGTCAAACTTGGCGCCCAGGCGCTGATCGTTCCGACGATGGATAACTTCGACTGGGGCAGGCGCCAGCACGAGTTGCACGCTCGCGTGGCGCCCGTCCGCGCGGCCGAATATGGCCTGCCCATTTTCCGCGTCGCCAGTTCCGGCATCTCGCAATGGGTTGACCGGTCGGGCCGGGTGGTCGCGGCGGCCCCATGTCCCGGGGCCGGCGCAACGGTTTGCGGGACGCTCGAGTTGCGCGGCCCGGGCCGGCTGCCGCTGGACCGGTGGTTGGCCCCGGTTTCGACTTTGGCGGCTGGGGCGACGGTGTGTTGGCTGGGGGCCTCATTGCTGGTCAGGAAGTACCGGCGAAAATGAGAACGCAAAAATGATGCGCCGTTTTTTACGCTGGATGGTGGGGTTGCTCTACGGTTTTCGCGCCTATAACGAGGCGGTGCTCGAGACGCCGGGGCCGGTGCTGTTGCTGCCGAACCACGTGTCCTGGTGGGACTGGTTGTTGATCGGGGTGTGCCTGGAGGAGGATTGGCGTTTTGTGACCTCGAGCACGGCGGCGGAGGTCAGTTGGGTGCACAAGCGGCTGATGGTCAATCGCCGCACGTTCCCGGTGGACATGAACTCGCCTTACGCGATCAAGCACGTGGCCGAATATCTGCAGCGCGGCGGCCGGCTGGTGCTTTTTCCCGAGGGCCGGCTCTCCTGCACGGGGTCGCTGATGAAACTGTTTGACGGCACGGGATTTCTCATCTTCAAGACGCGCGCCAAGGTGATTACGGCCTTCATCCGCGGGGCGCGGCGGCTGCCCTTTTCGCGCAACCCGGATGCCAAGCGATGGTTTCCTCGGCTCTCGGTCCACTTTAGCCCGGTGCTGAGCCCGCCCCAGCCGGAGCACCTCAGCGCGGCCGAGGGGCGGAGGCGTCTGACGGATTGGCTGCGGGAGCAAATGGTCCGGCAGCAATTCGAGACGGAGCAGGAGTTTGGGCCGGCGACGGTGCCGGCGGCAATTCTGGAGATGGCGCGGCAATGGCCGGGGCGGGTCGTGGTGCAGGATGTCTCGCTCAAGGGCCTTTCTTACCGGCGGCTGCTGGCCGGGGCGGATTTGTTGGCGGCCCGGTGGGGCCGATGGCCGGAGGCGGGGACCGCGCGCGTGGGGGTGCTGCTTCCGAATGTGAACGCGATGCCGGTGGTGCTGCTGAGTTTGTGGGCCGCGCGCAAGGTCCCGGCCATATTGAACTACTCGGCGGGTCCGGGGGTACTGCTCGGGTGCGCGCGCCTGGCGGGGCTCAGGCGCATCATTACGGCCAGGAGCTTCATCGGTCGCCTGGGCCTCGAGCCGGCCCCCTTTAAAGCGGCCGGCATTGAGCTGGTCTTTCTTGAGGAGACGCGCGCGGGCATCGGAGGCCTGGAGAAGCTGGGAGCCCTGTTGCGGACCCTTTTCGGCCTCCATGCCGGTCATCCCGAGCTGGCGGCCCAAGACACGGCGGTGGTCTTGTTCACCAGCGGTTCGGAAGGCGAGCCCAAGGGGGTCGAGTTGACGCATGGGAATCTGCTGGCCAACATTCGGCAAGTGGTTTCAGTGGTTGACTTGATGGAGACGGACCGGTTTTTCAATGCCTTGCCCTTGTTCCACTGTTTCGGCCTGAACGTGGGGCTGTTATTGCCGTTGGTGCGCGCCGTGTTTGTGTTCCTTTACGTGTCACCCCTGCACTATCGGGTGGTGCCCTCGGCGTTTTACAATCTCAATTGCACGATCCTTCTCGGCACGAATACCTTTCTGGCCGGTTATGGACGCAAGGCGCATCCGTATGATTTCCGGACGGCGCGCTACATATTTGCCGGGGCGGAAAAACTCTACGATAGCACCGTGTCGCACTGGATGCGGCAATTCGGCGTTCGCATCCTGGAAGGTTACGGCGTGACCGAATGCAGCCCGGTCATCAGCGTCAATCTCTGGATGCATCCGCGCCAGGGCTCGACGGGGCGGTTTCTGCCGGGCATCGAGTACCCGGCTCGAGCCGGTCGAAGGCCTTGGGGAGGGGGGAAGCCAGAAGTCAGCAGTCAGCAGTCCGAAGTCCGAAGTCCGGAGTGGGGAGAAGGCTGCCGGAGGGCGGGGGACGGAGGGCCAGGCGGGGCGGTTATTCGTGCGGGGGCCCAATGTGATGCGGGGTTATTTGAACGCGGAGGCCGACGCGAGATTTCAGGCGCTGGGGGGGTGGTACGATACGGGGGATGTCGTGAGGGTGGATGAGGAGGGGTTCGTCTATATCCTGGGGCGGCTGAAGCGCTTTGCGAAGATCGGCGGGGAGATGGTCAGCCTGAGCGCCGTCGAGGAGGCCCTGGCGGGGGCTTTCCCCGAATACGGGCTGAGGTTTGGCGTGGCGGTGATGGCCCGGCCGGACGAGGAGCATGGCGAGCGGTTGATTGCGGTGACCAATGAGGGGAAACTGACGCTGGCGCAGGTTCGGCAGGCTGTCCGAGGCCCGCGGCCTTGGGAACCTGGCAGCGCCGCGCGACCTCAAGGTGCTCCCGGAATTGCCGCGCTTGGGAACCGGCAAGGTGGACCATCGCCGGTTGGAGACCATGGTATGAGTGAAAGGGTGGAGCTTCGCGTGCATGGTCCGGCGGCGCTGCCGACGCTGGTCTATTTGCCGGGCCTGCATGGAGACTGGACGCTGATTGGCGGTTTTCGCAAGGCCCTCGCCGGGCGCGTGCGGTTTGCGGAGATGACCTATCCGCGGACACTGGCATGGACGTTGGAGGACTACGCGGCCGGAGTCGAGCAGGCGGCGGCCCAACAGGGCCTCGAGCGCGGGTGGCTGCTGGGGGAGTCATTCGGTTCGCAAGTGGCGTGGGCCTTGGCGGCGCGCAAACGCTTTGAGACCCAGGGCGTCATCCTGGCGGGCGGTTTCGCCCGGCACCCGATGCATTGGGCGGTATGCCTGGCCGAGGGGCTCTGCGGCAGCATCCCGACGGGGCTCTGAGGCCCATACTCTTCGCCTACGCGCGCGTGGCCCGGCTTCGCTTCCGGAATGAGCCCGAGGTGCTGGCAGCCATCGGTGAGTTCGTCGCCCGCCGCACGGACCTGGATCTCCAAGCCGTCCGGCACCGCCTGCATCTCCTGCGCGCCAACGACCCGTGCGCCCTGGCCCGCCAAATCCAGGTCCCGGTCTATGCCCTCACCGGGTTTTTGGACCCCGTGGTCCCCTGGTTTCTGGTGCGGCCCTGGCTCAAACGGAACTGCCGGGCGTTGCGCGAATATCGAATCCTGCGCGCCGACCACATCGTCTTGAGCACCGCGTCGAGGGCGGCCGCCGACCTGGTGGTGCAATGGATGACGCGTGTCGAGCGTGTGGAGCGTAGGGGGGTGAGGACGTTGGGGCGCTCTCCAGGAACCGTGCCCTTGTAGCGGCGTCTCGGCAGAGCGCCGCCGCTCCCCGGAACGATCACCAGCGGCGCTCTGCCGAGACGCCGCTACGCCGAGGTTCATGGCCCCAACGCATCCGCAAAAACGAATGGAGGCTCTCCACGCCCCAGGCTCGACCCGCTCGACCCGCTCAATTATCCGTGAATTTCTTCATCGCGCTCTGGACGCGCAGGAAATCGGGCCATTCTTGCGGAGCCAGCGGGGCGAACCAGCCGTAGAAGACCTTCGGCGCCTTCCAGCGCCAGTGTTCCACGTGGCCGTCGGCGAAGGAGAGATTGGCGCCCTGGTTGTGGCGGTCGGAGGGCAGGTCAAACCAAGCCTGCGGCCAGCCGGGCACACCAACGGGATTTCCAAATTGAGAGTCAAGCTCGGTGTCCGAGTTCTCATCGATGAAAACGAAAAGCTGCGAGGGGGTAGGTCGATGAATCAAGGTGTATCTGTCCCAGCAGGGGATATTAGTCAACACGCCCATGGGGTCCAGGTATTGGGGGTAGCCATTGACAGACTGGCTCATGTTATAGCTGCGGTCCCGGAGTTGAGGGAGCGGCGTCCCGTCAGGCGCCTGGACCGTCGAACGGTCCGCCGGGCAGTGGTAGATGGCGGGGGAGGTGTTGTACACGAATAAGACACCTAGTTGCAGGTTCGAGGTAGTAGTATCGGTCATCGGATGATCCGGGCACCAGGAAAGACTCCTCGCATCGATAATGCCGTTGCTGGTTCCGGCCATAACCGTGACGGAATCGTTCGGGGCGAGGAGGTCATGGTTATCGACTGCATAAAGGTGCCAACAGACCTCGAGTTGCTTGAGGTTGCTGATGCAGGCGATGTTGAGCGCCCGGGCCTTGGCCCGGCTCAGCGCCGGCAGGAGAATCGCCGCCAGGATGGCGATAATGGCGATCACCACCAGCAACTCGATCAGAGTAAACGCGGCAGCCCAACGCGCGCGGTCACGTCGACGGCACGCGCCAAACCTCTCCCCGCGACCCTTGGACGAACGGACGGGCCATTTCATGCGACCTGCAATCGTAAACGCGCGAACAGCAGCAGGATAATCCACCCGGATGATTATTTCCACTCAAAAACTGATGCTGTTCGACACGCATTGCGTGAGCGTAGGAGACGACGTAAGAAGTCTCTGCTCAATGGCCTCCGAGGGGAGCTCGGGGACCGCCGAACAGCTTTAGCGTCGTCTTAGGTCTTCATTGCTTGATGGTGCGATAGAATCGCGCGCCCGGGCCGGGCACGCTCGGGTCAGTCCAGCTAATGCCGCCCCTGAGATTGAGATTGGTCACCGTGGCCTGCGGAGTCCAGGTCAGCAGGTCGGGTGAGGTTTCGATGCGGTAGGCCATGCCTTTCCAACACTGGATGTGCAGTTGGCCCAGGCTAGGCATCGAGAGCCTGGCCGGCTCGGTCACGGTCAGATACTGTTTAGCCGGGACATTGTAGAGCTCCTGCACCGTGCCTGAGGTCCACTCGATGCGGAGGACGTCCACGTTGGTGGCCTCGCCCAGGCCGAAGTGGGCGACAAAACTCTGGCCGCCCCAGGACGTGCCGCCGGAGTTGATCAGGCGGAGTTGCCACATGGGCTTGCCGCGAATGGTCACCAGCGCCCGGACCCTGGCCCCGGTGCCGTCCCGCGGGGAAGCTGTGCCGACGCACGTCACGCAGAGCCAGTTGTTCGAATTACCGTTGTTGTGGTAGAGGCGGTGCGAAGCAGGAACGTCATGGCCATATTCCGACACGAACAAGTCCAGGAAGCCGTCCCGGTCATAATCCACCCAATTGCCCGAGAACGCCTGGCCCACGTCATTGGCCGGGCTGCCCGTCGTGACGGGGGTGAACGTGCCGTCGCCGTTGTTGTGGTAGAGCAAGCTGGTCTGATAGCCGCTACCCTCTTGATACCAAAAGCCGCGGGCGATGAAGAGGTCCAGGAAGCCGTCGTTGTCGTAATCTCCCCAGGCAACCCCGCTCGCGACACCCGTGTCCGTCACGAGGCTGCCGACCTGCGCTGCGGACATCTTCTTGAACGTCCCCGAACCTTCATTGTGGTAAAGGGCGTTGGCCGTGCTGGTGTCGAAGGAAGCCGTGAAGAGGTCGAGCTCGCCGTCGTTGTCATAATCCGCCCAGGCGAAGGAACCGGCAAAGGCGTTGCTCACATTGGCGAAGCGGCCCGCGCCCAGGTTGTGATAGAGGCGGATCCCTACGCCTTCCGGGTACCCGTCCACCAACAGGTCCAGCAGCCCGTCCTGGTCGTAATCCACCCAACTGCCCAAGCCCCAGGGCTGGGCCTCGCTCAGCATGTTACATCCTGCTTGGTTCGGAGTCACTTTGCTCAAGGTGCCATCGCCGTTGTTGTGGTAGAGGCAATTGATACCGGGTTCCATGTCCCAAGCGCCATTGCCCACAAACAGATCGAGGAACCCATCCCCATCGTAGTCGCCCCAAACGGCAGCGCAGGCCATGCCTCCCTCAGCGCCGGGACCGGAGCGGATCCAGTCAAAGGTGCCATCGCCGCGATTGTGCAGGAGCACATTCACGCCGGTATCGTTCGCAATGAACAGGTCCAAATGACCGTCGTTGTCGTAGTCGCCCCAGGCTCCTCCCATCGCTGCTCGGGCGGTGTGTTGGAGAGTCGGCTCAAGAACTCTCGTGAAGGTCCCATCGCCGTTGTTGCGATAGAGCACGTTTGCCGGCTGCGGACCTTTCTGGTGCACGTAGACGTCCGGATAACCATCATTATTATAGTCGCCCCACGCCGCCGGATGCCAGCAGGCGAGGTCGGTCACCAGCGGGCCGGTGGTGACCTTGGTGAAGGTGGGGTCCGGGTTGAGCAGGGCGACGTGGCTGGTGACCACGCCCGCGAGGTTGGTCACCACCACTGTGTAAGCCCCGGCATCGGCCATCTGCACGTTCGTCAGGTTGAGCGAGGGGTTCGTCCTGCCCGCCAGCGGGATGCCATTGAGGCACCACTGGTAAACCAGTGGCGGAGTGCCGGTCGCGCGCACCTGGTTCGAGAGGTTGACCCCCAGGCTCACGGAGGGGAAGTTCGTGGGCTGCGCGGTGATGCGGGGTGGCGTGGCCACGGTAAGCTGGGCCACGGCGCTGGTGACAGCCCCGCCGGCGTTGGTGACCACCACGCGGTAGTCCGCCATGTCGCTGGGCTGCAAGTTCGTGAGCACCAGGCTCACGTTGGTGCAACCCGCAAGGTCCCAGAAGTCGAACGACCCGATGGTCGTGTCCCTCTGCCACTGGTAGGCCAGCGGTGGAGGTGTCGCCACAACGGAGAACGTTGCCGTTGATCCCGCGACATTCGTGCAGGATTGAGGTTGTTGGGCAATGACGGGCGCCGCGCCCTGCAGATGACCTGACAGGAAGGGCAGAGCCAGGTCGGGCACGTACACGTGGCCGCCGGAGTGTTCCTGGTATTCGAAGAGGACTCCGGCCTGGGCCAGCGCATTGGTGAAGTCGCGCGCGGTGATCACGGGAGCAGCGGTGTCGTTCGTTCCATGAACGATCTTGATGCCATTGAGCCGAAGCGGCTGCAAGAGGTAGCGGGGCAGGTCGCCGTTTTGCACGTCGCCCTGGCGGCAGCGTTGGTCGGCCGAGGCGTTCAGCACGGGCTGGCCGTTGGCCCACTCATAGGGGTAATCGGTGTAGAGCGATGGCCGTTGAGGGTCGGGCAGCAGACCGGCAAAGAGAGCCTGCAAAGCGCACAGACGCCAGTCAACGGACATGAGAGCTGCGAACTGGGCAGAATTGGTCGGATAACAACTGGCCAGCGCCTGCTCCGCACCGTTGGCGTGCTGCGATCGCGAATCATACAGGCCGGCCTCCGCCACCGCCACCGAGAACACGTCCGGGAATTTGAGCGCCAGGTGCATGACGCCAAAACCGCCCATGGAGCCGCCGGTCACAGCTCGGCTCTCGCGCGCCGGCAGCGTCCGGTAGCGCGCGTTGATCAACTGGACCAGGTCCTTGGCGATGTAGGTTTCGTAATCGCCGATGACCGGTGAGCTGAAGTACCACCAGCCCCACAGCAAGTTGGAGGCGTTTGGGAAGACGGCAATCATCTCGCCGATGCTCCGTTGCTGGATCATGAAGTCCAGGTTGGATTGCAGCAGCCCGACCATGGTGTTGTTGTCCTCATACCAGCCGTGCAGGACATAGACGACCGGATAGCGGTTGGTGCCGGTGTCATAGCTGGGAGGCAAATAGACATGGTAGCTGCGGGTGGCTGGATCGCCGTACAGATTGTTCGTGAGGGCAGCGCTGGTAATCTGGCCCTGTTCGATCCGGCCTTGCTGGGCCCGTGCGTCGGGCATGAGGGCGAGCAGCGTGCCGAGGGCAAGGCCGAGAGCGGCGGGGGCGAAGCGGTTCTTCCTGGTCGTGTTCATAGTGCTGTTGGTTTGGTTGAGTTCTGTGGTCTGGAATTGGGCGGTTGGCCATTCCCCGGAACGGAACGCGCACGGTCAGCCGGTCTGGGGAGCCATTGCTCCCGCCTGGGCGCGAGCTTGCTACCCTGGCCGCGGGCCACCTGAATCGCGCCGCCCTCAGAACCGCGCCGTGAGACTGAGACGATAACCGTCATCACCCCGGTACACCGGAAAAACTCGCCGGAGGGGACGAAGTTTCTGCGGAGGCGAACCACGAAATGCGCCAGCAGCACGAGCGGAAGACCGGGGGTTGACCCCCGCAAGGCTCAGAGGAAGCTCATGCCAGACGGGACAGGGATTCTCACGGCAGGCCGGGCCGCTTGGCAGGCCGCCGGTAGCCCTTACCGCAATGACCACCAGCAATTCAAACAGGGGGTGGGAATCGCACAAAATTCAACACGCTACCAGCCCGACCCCCAGGATTCCGGGTGGGGCTGGTGATCGTAGTTCCACAGCGGTGCGCTCTTCCGACAGTCCAGGAGGTCCGTGAACGGCATCGCCAGGACATGCCCGTCGCAAAAGAGCACGTTGAAAAGTCTCCCGTGCTGCGGCGGCTGTTGAATGATGGTGCTGAGCCGGGCAGCGATGCTGGTCCCAGGGAACGTGAAGTCCAGGCCCACGAAGATCTCGTAAGGTAAGCTCCACTCACGCCACGCGCCCAGGGGGTCCCCGGAGGACCTCGAGTCGGTGATGGCGATCATCTCGCTGGGCATAATCACTTGGGCCTCTTTCAGCGCCGGCCTGCGGGTAAGCTCTTCGCCGAATCCGTAGCAAGCGGTGTCGTACTGGTTGAAAAGGCGTGCGCTGGCTCCGTACCGGTTGTAACCGTAGCTCCCGATAAAACCCCCGACCAGAACGCCATTGATGACACTCTGAGGACCTATCCACCCCTTGTAACCCGGACAATGAGCCCAGGCATTGGTCCAATTGATTGGGTTGGCGTATGGGCCCGTGGGGTAGTACAACCCGAGGGAGCGTTGCCAATACCACTCAAACCAGCTCTCTCCCCCGTAACCAGACCCGTAATCGAAGCGGGTCTCATAGAAATAGTAGGGATACTGGCTGGCGTGGTCTTCCACGTACATTCTTAGGGCCACGCCCATTTGGCGAAGGTTGCCTTTGCAGACGGTGGACCGAGCTTTCGCCTTGGCGGCAGCGAGCGCCGGCAACAGGAGTGCGGCTAGGACAGCGAGGATGGCGATGACAACCAGGAGCTCGATAAGGGTGAAGCCTGGAACTCTGCCAAACTCTTCACCCTGCCCACGCCAGACTGAAGGCTGGCGGGCCATTCCGATTCTCACGTTTAAGGCGGCCTTCTCTGCACGCGGGTCGTTGGCTGGCATTCGAAGGTGATCCTCGATGGCCCTGGGTACCCGCCGCCACCCATCAGCGTCCTGGGCGCCGCGCTCAGAACCGCGCCGTGAGTTTGACACCACGACTGTCATCACCCCGGTACACCGGAAAAATTCGCGGAAGGGGACGAAGTTTCTGCGGAGGCGAACCATGAAATGGCGCGAACACCACGAGCGGAAGACCGGGGGTTGACCCCCGCAAGGCTCAGAGGAAAATGGAGCTCCCGTCTGGAGCGGACTTCATCAGAACTAATTCGGTCTTCCCAGGGCGCACTGCGCTCGTTCAATCGTCATGGTTCGCTCTCCTGTAGGTTTCCCGGTCGCTCCCGGACTTTTCAAGCCCGTCGATCTCCATCAAGGACGGTAGAGGGGTAACGCGAATAAGGCCCTTGGCTTCCTGCCACAGCAGGAGGTTGCCGCCCGGATTCACCTCGGCCTGCGCATTGTAGTCACAAGAAGAAAAGCCGCGCAGGTGCCCTGAGGCCAACGCGGCGTTCGGGAGCAGGAGCATCTCCTGGCCTGTGGAGACGTTCCAGAACCAAATCGAATCGGCGCCACTGCCGACGAGCGTCTTGCCGTCGCTGGAAAAGGAAACGCGAATCACGTACTGTCCCTTGCTCATGACTCGCTCCTGCCGGGGCGGCTCGGTCTCCAGCGACCAAAGCGAAACCCCGTCGAACCCGCTAATCGCAAGCATTCGGTTATCTGGGGAAAAGCGAAGTGCAAACAGAAGGGCAGCTCCCCCTTTCAGGGGGACGGGGGCCTTCTCCCTGTTGGCGGCCAGGTTGCGGATGCGGACGAGGCCGTTCGTATCGGTGTAGGCCAGCCAGCGGCTGTCCGCAGAGAACCCCCAAACGAAGAAGAACGAGGGTGGAAGGCGCAAAGGGAGCGCCGGTTGGGCGCTCGCCAGATCCCAGAGAGTGTGATGTTGACCGGCGGTGGCCCCCGTCGCAGCGCCCATCGAGCGCGCCCAAAACCAACGCCGATCCGGGGAAAAGCCGGTCGGCCAGGCACCACTGGCTCCAAGCGCAACCGACCGCACCTGGGCCCCGGTCGTAAGGTCCCACAAGTGCGCCGTGCCATTGGAGCTCACTCCCACCGCCAGTTGGCTCGCGGCAAAAAAACAGATTTGCGTGCAGCCTTGCTCTTCCGCCTCATGCCAATGGTGGGACTGGATCACTCGGCCGTCCGAGAGACTCCACAACTGAGAGGTCATGGCGCGTTCGTCGGCCGCGAGTAACGCCGTGCCATCGGGCAAGACTCCGATCGGGAGGGTGTTGGTTGGCAGGGTGAAGCTCCGGCTCTTGGGGGCGGGCTTCTTGACCTGCCACAATTTGGCCGTGTCATCACCGCTCGAGGACACCAGCCATTGGCCGTCACTGGAAAAGGCGCAAGAATAGACGGGGCCGTTGTGTCCCTGCAGGCTAAAAAACCGGTTGGATGTGCCCGTTTCCCACAGGCAAATCAGTTGATCGTAACCTCCACTGGCCAACCAGTTGCTGTCCGGCGAGAAGGCTACCGACAAGACCCGGCCCGAATGCGCAGCGAACCTCTCGACCAGCCGCCCGCCAGGCAGGCTCCAAAAGCACACCTCACCCGAATCGTGCGCGGAGGCCAGCCATTTCCCGTCCGGCGAGATGGCCAGACATATCGTTTGCTCCCCGGTGGCAATGGTCTCGGTTCGCCCTGAGTTGCGGTTCCACATCAACAGCTTGCCGGCGCGGTCCCAGAAGGGATCAGCCGTGCCCCAGATCACCCGAGCACCGTCCGCAGCGATGGCCAGATTGCCATAGGTACACCCTGCTTCGAGGAAGCGCTGTTGGCTTCCATTGTTGAGGTTCCACAGGACCAGGCTTTGGCGCTCCCGATCGGCGTCACCTCCGTCCGCCACGACAAACCTGCCGTCGCCCGAAAGACAAAGCGGCGGCTGGGCGGGAGACAGCCTGTGGATCACGCCCCATCCGCTCGTCTCTCGGACCTCGACGCTCGCGTCAGCCCCGGGCAGTACCAGCCATTTCCCGTCCGGCGCAAAACCAAGAGGTTTTCTATGCGATGCGATATGGAGCATGTTGAACTGCCGGATCTCTCGCCCGGAAAGCAGGTCCCACACGCGAACCTTGTTGTCGGCGCAGGCCGTTACCAGGAGCTTTCCATCAGGAGACAAGATCGTGTTCTTGACGCCCCTCGGGTGCTTAAAACTCCGGGCTTCGTCGCTCTGCATTTCCTGCCACAAATACCGCCATTCGATGCCGCGCAGGTCGAGCTTTTCACCCTGCCTGGGCCGCTGTTCGTCGAGAAAGGAGACCGCCGAGCCCCGGTCGTGCTGCGCCAGCGCTGACTGGGCCGCCCGGATGCTGGCCGCGTAAGCAATGCGCCGTTGGAGTTGGTGCTCGCCCTCCGCCCGCCGCCATTGCCAGGTCACCCCGGCGAAGCCCAGGATCAACGCTGCGACCATACCTGCGCTCAGACCCGCCACGACCGGCTTGCGCCGGCACCAGCGCCAGCCTTTGGCCACGCGGCCCACGGGCCGGGCCAGCACCGGTTTGCCTTCGAGAAACCGGCCCAGCTCCTCCGCCAACAACTGCGCCGTCGCGTAGCGCCGGGCAGGTTCCTTTTCCAGACACTTCAAACAAACCGTCTCGAGGTCCCGCGGCACGCTGGGGTTGAGCAGCCGCGGCGCGAGCGGCTCGGCGTGGCGCACCAGGTCCAGTGTCTGCGCCAGCGATTCCGCCTGGAACGGCGGACGCCCGGTCAGCAGGTGGTAGAGCGTAGCCCCCAGCGCATAGACATCCGCCCGCCGCGACACGCGCGCCCTTTGCCCGGCGGCTTGTTCGGGCGGCAGGTAGTGCGGGGAGCCCAGCACCTGCCCCGTTGCGGTCAACTCCGAATCCCCCTCCAGCCGCCGGGCGAGCCCAAAGTCCACCACGTGCGGTTGGTTCTCCAAATCAATCAAGATGTTCGAGGGCTTCAGGTCGCGGTGCAGGATGCCGCGTTCGTGGGCGTAATGCACCGCCTCGGCGATAGCCTTGAGGTAGGCTGCCGCGCGGCGCGCCGGCAGCGGCTGATGGCCGACGAGTTGCGCCAGACTCTGCCCCTCGACGAATTCCATCACGAAAAAGTGTCGCCCCTCGTGGATGCCCACCTCGTGGATGGCGACGATGTTCGGATGGTGCAACGCCGCCGCCGAGAGGGCCTCGGCCCGGAAACGCTTGACGTAAGCCGGACTGGCATCCGGCCCGAAGGCCATCATCTTGATCGCCACAATGCGGTCCAGGCTCCGCTGCCGGGCGCGATAGACCACGCCCATGCCGCCGCGACCGATCTCCTCCAGCAGGTCGTAATCGCCGAACTGAGTGACGAGTGACGAGTGGCGAGTGGCGAGTGGAGCGCGGGCGAGATCATCTTCTGGCCTCTGACCTCTGGTCTCCGACCTCTGATCTCCGACTTCTGACCTCTGACCTCCGTCGTCTGGTTCATCGGACAGCTCCGCGCTGGCCTGGAGGAAGAGACATTTCGGGCAGAAGCCTTCGCGGGCGTCGCCCGTCAACGGCTCGCCACACTTCCGACATGTGCCCGGAGTTGCCATACCGGCTTGATCACACTTTGCCGCCACTAGCTGTACCGGAAAAACCGGCACACCGGGACCCGATTTGTGGCGTTGGCGCGATCCGCTACGATTCCCGGACTTCGCGCTAACCGGCCATCACCTGACAGAGGTAACGCATTTCGTCTTCCACTTCCGAGGGGTCCGCCACCGTCTGAGCGATTTCCTCGCGAAACAACCGCTGATAGCGGCGTCGCAGCCGATGGACGCCTTTCTTGACCGCCTCAGCCGTTGTCCCCAGTTTCCCCGCGACCTCGGCGTAAGTCACCTCGCTCGTCCCGGCGACGACGAAGCCGCGCAACTGCTCGAAGATCTCGGCCTTGCCCTCCTCGCGGAATTCCTTTTCGAGCCGTGCGAGGACGCAGTCCAATAACGCCAAGGCCCAGCGGCGCTCGAACAATTTGTCAGGGCTTTGCTCTGTCCACCGGTTCCAGATGATAGCGCCGCTCCGCCGCTTGCGCGTCGAACGAGAGAGCCGCCCGGCCGCAACCGCGTTTCTGAGCGTGCGCGCGATTGTGCTCGTTGACCATGAAATAGTTCAGCGCCGCGAGGAGAAACGAGCGAAATCGGCCTTTGCTCCGGTCCACGCGCGCGAACGCCTGGCGCTCCAGCAATTGGGCCAGAAAACCCTGAATGAGATCTTGCGCGTCCTCGTGGCCGTAACCGCGCCGCCGCGCGTAGGCGTAAAGCGGATACCAGTAGGTCTGGCAGAGCTGTTCCAAAGCGGCGGCCGACTGCGGCGTGTTCTGCTCCCCCGCCGCCAGCACCACGCTCCAGTGGGTGGTGGCGAAAACCGCCCCGTGCGCCTGAGGCTCGGAATCCAAGCGTCCCGTTCGCATGCATGAATTCTATACAAGGCGCAGGCCAGATACACGCCAAATCCAGCAGGCGAAAGGAAGGTCCCGGATCATCGCGGCAGCGGGGCTTGCTGCACGGTCGATCGACCATAGGGAGAATACAAGATAACGGTGATAGTGTCGCCATACGCGGCAGCAACTCAGGCCGCCACTTGCGTCGCTGGCTGAGCCCCTGACGCGGTCCTCAACGCCTCCAGTTGCCGCGCTATGGCCGTACTGGCCTTGACCCCGCGCCAAGTGGCCGACGCATCCACAGCACGGCAAACATCAGGCTCAAGCCCGACTTCTCGCTCATGAACCGCGGGATCACTTTGGCCCTCCGCTTACCTTCACCAGCCAGCTTGATCCTCTTTTACCCCGTGATGTTGATGATTCCCATCGCGCTGAAGTGGCTGGTGATCGGCCGCTACAAACCGGGCGCCTGCCCGCTTTGGGGGACCTACTACCTCCGGTGGTGGCTCGTGACGACCATCGAGGCGGCTGTGCCGGTCAGCTACCTGGCGGGCACCCCGCTCCTGAACATCTATTTGCGGCTCGTGGGCGCCAAAGTCGGCCGCAACGTTCACCTCGATTCCGACGGCTTTTGCATCTATGACCTGCTCGGCATCGGGGATGATTCCAGCGTGGGCGACGAAACCGCCCTCAACGCCGATTGCACCGTCCAGACCCATCTCTTCGAGGATCGGGTGATGAAAATGTCTTGCGTCCACATCGGACCCCGCTGCACCGTGGGCGCCGGCTCGCTCGTCCTCTACGACAGCCGCATGGCCCCCGGCGCTGCCCTTGACGACTTGTCCCTGCTGATGAAAGGCGAAACCCTCCCCGCCCGGACCCGTTGGCAAGGGATTCCGGCGAAGGGGTCGCACCCCTCGGATTGATGACCTGCCCGAGGAGGCCATTGGAACCAAGCCCAGGACCGCCAGCCCTGCCCGGGATGCTCATGCGCGCGGTCCATGGGAGTTCTCACGAGATCCGTTGCCGGATTTGCAAACCCACGGCTCAATCACTCTGTTTCCTGCCCCAACGCCACAACTGGGCCCTCTCATGGTTTCACCGGCAAATCGGCGCGCCAGCCGACACAATAGCCGTTGGGTATTTGCACCACGTTAGATTTGAGGGCACTGCCGGGTTTCCAGCCTGGCTGCAGGATGACCCGGGTGGTTTCGCCCGCTTTGATTACGACGGGCACGCGCACCAAACCGTAACGCTCCGCCCACGCCTTGACCACGTATTGTCCGGGCGGCAAGGCAACCACGGCTGGGTTTTCGTCCTCATGGTTCCGATGGTTCCAGACGCGTTTTAAGCGTTTCCCCTCAGACGTGTAAATCTGGTAGTCGGTGTGCGGGAACCACGACATTTCATCCTCGTAGTATTCTTGGGTTTCGGTATAGACTTCGAGGTCGCCTTTGCCGTTTGAGGATGCTGCGTAGGCGGCGGGTCCCGGCCCCACGGGGGCCAAGGCGATGGGTTGCAATGCACAGGAGGCCAAGAGCGGAATGACCCCCGGCAAGAGCAAGGTGGCATTGATTTTCATGAAGGAACTCGCTTTCTTCTATGGGCTATTTCGGCTTCAATCGAAACCTTATCGGGGAGGGGCGCAAGTGCCCGGGCGCGCCGGCATGGGGCGGCCGCAAGTGCCTGGTGTCCTGCTGGTAACCACACATCCGGCGGAGCCGCGCCTCGGGCGGTTCAGAGAGGAGTTTGTCCATGGTTTTGAGCAAGGCCGGCGCATTCGATCGGTTTTTCCATCAGGGCGCCCACCCCCGCGGCCCGGGCGGTTTGGTATTGGTCGGGCATGCCCGTGATGATGATGAGCGGCATCGTTGGCTGCTGCGTCGTCAGACGTTCAAAGACGTCCCACCCGCTCTGGAACGGTAAATTCAGGTCCAGCAGGACCAGGTCAGTTTGCGCGGGAACGAATCGAGTCACCGCCTCCTCACCGTCAGCGGCGGTGGTGACCTCATACCCGGCCCCTCTGAGCACTTTCCCTAGCGATTCGCGGACCGACGCATCATCGTCAATGATGAGCACACGTGGTTTCATAACTCGGCTTTGAGGACTACGGTTGCCAGCACCCCACCCCCCGGGGCGTTCATGATGCCCATGGCTCCGCCGTGGAGGTCCACAATCTTTTTGACCACCGACAGGCCCAGACCGGTGCCGACCCCGACCGGCTTGGTCGTAAAGAAGGGGTCGAAGATTCTCGGCAGGTGGGCCTCGGGTATCCCGCTCCCATTGTCCCGCACCTCGACGACCACCACGCGGTCGCCGCGATGGAGTTGAATGGAAGCAGACTCGACGACGTTGAGGTTTGCACCGAAGGAATCGAGGCGGCTGGCAACGGTGATGACACCGCCCTGGGACACCGCCTGGAGGGCATTGAGCAAGAGATTGATAAACACCTGCTCCATCTTGCCGCGGTCAATCTTGACCGGTGGCAGGCCGGCGCCCAACTTGCGGGCCACACTGGTCTGTGAGGCGACGATTTCGTTTTGGACGAGCAAGAGCGAGCGCTCGAGCAGCAGATTGAGATCCTCGTTCTTGAGCTCGAGATCTCTTTGCGCAGACAGTTGCAGCAGCTCCTGGATGATCGCATGGGCGCGGGTGACAGCCTCACGCATATCGCTGAGCACCGGCTTCGTGTTCTCATTGGAGGCCGGGAGATTGCCGGAGAGATAGTCCAGCCCCATCAGAATGGTCTGCAAGGGATTCTTGACTTCGTGGGCCACCCCGGCCGCCAGCGTCCCGACCGATTCGAGTTTTGCCGCCTGGATCAACTGCAACTGCGTCGCCTTGAGTTCTTCGTGGGCTGCCGTAAGCTCCTGCAAGGTCCGCTTCAAGTCTGCCTGGCGCTGGGTCAGCTCGGCGTAAGCTTCCTGCAGTTGCTCTTCGGCCCGCTTCCGGTCGGTCATGTCAATATGAGACCCGGCCATGCGAACGGGCTTCCCACCCGCATCGCGCAGGGCAACTCCACGCGCCAGAATCCAGCGAAAGGTGCCATCCTTATGGCGGAGGCGGTACTCAAGCTCGAAATTCGGCGTCGCGCCCGAGAGGCAGGCTTGAAGCCGCGCCAGGGCGCGTTCCCGGTCGTCGGGGTGAAGCAGGCGCTCCCAGGCGGAGAAGTGGTTCTCGACCTCGTGCTCTTGGTAGCCGAGCATGCTCCTTCCAGCGAGGCGAGAAATAGACCTCGTTGGTGGACAGGTTCCAATCCCAGATCCCGTCGTTGCTGCCCTGGATGACCAGGGCCAGCCGTTCCTGGCTTTGCCGGAGGGCAAGCTCGGCCTGCTTGCGCTCGGTGATGTCGGAGACCAGGCCATCGTACATAACCAACCGCCCCTGCTCATCCTTGCGGGGGACGACGGTGTTCCGGATCCAGCGAACAGTGCCGTCCTTGCGCACGATGCGGTGTTCGAGCGCCGGAGACGATTCCCCGCGCAGAATCTGTTCGGCCCGGGCTCGTCACCGCCGGACGATCTTCGCCATAAATCATCCGGAACCAGAGATACGGGTCGGCCTCGAACTCGCCCGGCGTAAAACCGGTGACGGCTTCACAGCCCGGCCCGTGCGAGGTCGCCAAAGCCCTGCCCTGGTCCACGGTGACGGAAAAGACGTAATCGGTCACGGAGGCGAGCAGTCGCTGATATCTGCCCTCGCTCTCCTTGACGGCCTGGTCGCTACGCTCCATAAGAAGGGTAGTGTTCATTTGGTGGCCAGACAACGCAACGCTTCCGGGCAGCCCCAGTCTTCGGAAGCAGGGCGTCTCCGCAAATACGGAGAGCGGAGGTGAATTCTCAAAAGTGACTTCATACCCCGGCCCTTTCAGCATTTCTCCTGGCGATTCGAGACCCGATGCATCATGGTCAATGATGAGCGAACGTTGTTTCATAACCGGGTGTAGCGCCTTCGTTGCACGGGCCTCAAAACGGTTTAAATTGGTTCGTTATTTTGAACGTCTTTCTTTTTATGGCCATCGTCTGCCATGCGTGGCCCGATTCCTGCGTGGTTTTAAGCCTGTTCCGTGCCAACGCGGCTGGGGTGATGATTGCCCTGGATTTGCACGGTTTTTTGATGGAGCGAGACGATGAAACAATTCAATAATGGAACATCCGGTTTCACCGGTGGTCTGCGTGCGAACCACCTGGAAGAACCCGTCATGGCAGGTCCGCCTGGCCGGTTTTGCCTTGGCGGTTGCGGCGGTGGCCTTGCTGATTGTCGGGATTGACAGCAACATCTGGCGGGCGCAGCGGCATTTGGAGGAAGGGTTCGCGGCGATCAAGGCTGAGAGGTTCTATTTCGGTGTCAATTTGCGCATGAGCCTGCGCAAGGTCAGCGAGCCGCTGCTCGATTACTATCTCACGGCCAATCCCGCCGACCTGGAGGCTTTTCGCCGGGAAGCGCGCGATATCAAAACCTCGCTGCAGGCCAGGAAAACGAGTTTCGTGGCCCAAAGCGAACGGGATGCGTTCCTGAAATTGGAGGCTGCATACGGGGATTTTCTGGCGCGCGTGGAGCCTCGGGTGCAGACCAACAGCTCGCTGCCCCTGGCTCCGGAGGGCTTCGCGGCAGCCTACGCTCAAGTGAGACAGGATTACCGGCCTGTCCTCAGGGCGTGCGAGGACGTGGTGGCGGCGGAACACGACGGGTTCAGTGTCTTTCTCGACGCATCCGATCGGGCGCTGCTTTCGTTGCAGCGGCTGTTCATGCTCTCCTTGTTGCTGCTGGTTGTCCTGGCGGTGGCCTTGGCCTGGTTGGTTTATCGCGGCATGATCGCTCCCCTGCGCGCCCAACTCAGCGAGAGCCAGGCCCTGATTGCGCGCCAGGAAAAGCTGGCCTCCCTGGGCGCGCTGGGGGCGGGTGTTGCCCACGAAATTCGCAACCCGCTCACGGCGATTAAATTTCGCCTCTTCAGCCTTAAGAAGTCGCTGCCGCCGGGCTTTGCCGAAAATGAAGATGCCCGGACCATCAGCGAGGAGATCAACCGCCTGGACCGGATTGTGAAAGATTTTCTCCAATTCGCGCGCCCCTCGGAGCCGGAACTGGTGCGGCTCCCAGCCGAGCGCATCCTCGGGGAGGTGCAAGACTTCATGAAATCCGAGCTGGAACAGGCCGCCATCGAGGTGAAGCTCGAGGTCTCGGAGCCGGCTTGGATCCTGGCCGACACTTACCAACTCAAACAAGTGCTGATCAACCTCATCCAAAACTCGGCCGAGAGCATTGGGAAGAACGGCGTTATCACGCTGGGCCTCAAGACCGGAGCCGGAGCGTTCGCCGGGCAACAACCGGCCTGCCGCCATCTTGTCGGTGACGGACACGGGCAAGGGTATTCCGGCAGAGGTTCAGAAGCGCCTCTTTGACCCTTTCTTCACTACCAAAGAAGGAGGAACCGGCTTGGGCCTGGCCATCGCGGCGCGAATTGTCGAGAAACATGGCGGGCTTTTGCGTTACAAGACCGAAGCCAATCGGGGCACGACCTTCGAGATCGTGTTGCCCGGGACAGGAGACGATGCAACCGAGAATATTGCTGATTGAAGATGACCCGGGCACGGCCTCGGCGTTGCAGAAGGTGCTCCAGGCCGAGGGCTACGGCGTGGACGTGGCGGAGCGCGGCGACGACGGGTTGGCCCAGGCCCAGTCCGGGTCCTTTGACTTGGTCCTGACCGATTTGAAGCTGCCGGGAATTAGCGGCCTGGAGCTGGCCGCCCAACTCCGCGCCACCAAGCCAAAGCTGCCCATCATCATGATGACCGCCCACGGCACGACCGACATCGCCATCGAAGCGACCAAGCTCGGGGCTTACGAGTACCTGGTTAAACCCTTTGAGGCCGACGACCTGCTCGATGTGGTCGCCGCGGCGGTGGCCCATTCCCGGCTCATGTCCGAGCCGGTCGAGATGGGCGAAGCCGGAGCCGCGCGCTTCGCCATCATCGGCAAAAGCCGGGTCATGCAAAGCCTCTATAAGGAAATTGGCCGCGTCGCCGCCACGCCGGCGACCGTGCTCATCCGGGGGGCGACCGGCACCGGGAAGGAACTCATCGCCCGGGCCATCTACCAGCACGGCGACCGGGCGGACAAGCCATTTATCGCCGTCAATTGCGCGGCGATTCCCGAGACGCTGCTCGAGAGCGAGCTGTTCGGCCACGAACGCGGTTCATTCACCGGGGCGCAGGCCCGGCGGATTGGCCGATTCGAGCAGGCCCATGGCGGCACCATTTTCCTGGATGAGATCGGCGACCTCAACGCCAATACGCAGTCCAAACTACTGCGGGTGCTGCAGGAAAGATGCATCCAGCGCCTGGGGGGAGACGCGACCATTGCCGTGGATGTCCGGGTGCTGGCGGCGACGCATCGGGATTTGGAAACCGCCATCGAGGAAAGGGAATTTCGCGAGGACTTGTACTACCGCCTGAGCGTCGTTACGATTCACCTGCCGGCCCTGAGCGAACGGGCCGAAGACGTGCCGGAGCTCGTCCGGTTTTTTATTGTCCGCTACGCCAGGGAAGTCGGTATCGAAACGCCCTCCATCCAGCCGGAGGCGGTTGCCTTTCTGCAAAGTCAAACCTGGCCAGGCAACGTCCGGGAGCTGGAAAATGTCGTGCGTCAGGCGCTGCTCCTGTCGCAGACCCTTCGCGATCAGCCTCGAGCATGTGCGGCAGGTTTTGTCCAAAGCCCACAAGCCACCGGCCATTGCGAGCCAAACCCATGGGGCCTACGTGGCGGAGTTGCTGGCCCGCGCGCAACGCGGCGAGGAACGAAACGCTTACCAGAAAATGATGGCCGACCTTGAGCCGGAACTCTTTGCGCAAGCGATCCACCTGGCCGAGGGCAACCAGGCCAAAGCCGCCCGTTGGCTGGGCGTCACCAGGCTCAAGATGCGCGAGAAGCTGACGCAACTCGGCCTGCGTCCTTCACACGACAACTCGGAGAAAGGATGAGCCGCGTGATGGAATGCTTTCGCACAAGCTGAGGCGCGCAGCCCGTCCAGGTCAGGGACGGAAGAAACCGCAGAGTGGTTCGTCATAGACGATTCGTGGAACCAGATGTGCCACAAGTGAAAGCTCCCCCTCGCTTCAAACGATCCAGAAAGCCTCAAAAACAGTGAAACTGCGGTTTCCATTGCGCTTGGCATATCCAAAACTGAAACTGTACCTGATCGGACAATCAGACTAAGTCTATGAACAGATCGGCCAAATTGGAAACCTTCGAGGGATTGAAAGAGAGAGCAAAACCATGAAAGCGAAAAGCATTGGATATTCTGGCAGCCATCATCATCTCCACCACCCTCGCCACAAATGCGGGCCTCACGCCCAACGCGTCCGAAGTGGTGAAGCTAACCAAGTCCGGCGTCTCGGAGGACGTGGCCACCGCCTACGTGAGGAGCGTGTTGACCCCATTCCACCTGCCGGCCGACGACATCCTCGCCCTCAAGGAGCAGGGAGTCACATCCCAAGTCATCGCGGCGATGCTGACCCGCGACGCACAGATGCGAGGCCCAGCCCAGCCGTACGTGCCGCCCCCGCTGGCCCAGCCAACCCCGGTCTATCCGCAGGTCCGGCCAACCCCGGTCTATGATCAACCTCCGGCGACGACTTACTACCCACAGGAGGTGATCCCGGCATCCCCTGGCCCCGACTACTACTGGAGCCCTGGGTACTGGGGAGACAGCGGAATCTGGATCGGCGGAGGATGGTGTTACGGCGGGCTGGGGCTGGGCTGGGGTTGGCCTTTGGGCTACGGGTGGGGCGGTTACGGACGCGGATACTATGGCGGCTACGGACGCGGATACTATGGCGGCTACGGGCGCGGATCCTACGGTGGCTACAGGGGCGCAATTGGCGGCTGCCGCGGCGGAATCGGCGGGGGCCGCGTTGGCGGAGTTGGCGGGGGTCACGGCGGCGGCGGCGGACACCGATGAAGGACGCCGTCCAAGACCCAGAGCGTCTCGATGGAAGAAGAGCCGCTGGATGGGCGGTTGAAACCCAACCCCGACGAACCAATCGCGGCCTTGCGTGAACGCGTGAGTTTCTTCAAGAAGCAGGTTCGGCTTTTGCTCGGGCGGTTTGAATGGCGCGAGATATCGCAGACGGAAGCCAGGGCGGAAGCCGAACGGCTCGGGCGCGAAGTAGGCGAAGCTGAACGGCAGGTTGAGCAATTGGAGGCCCAGCGCCGACGCAGGGGCTAAGCATCTTCATTCTCAGATAATAGCCTCGCTTGCGGGGAGGATCCGAACTCCGTCGCGGAGTGAGCGCTGCCGATTCAAGACCGCATCGCCAACCAAACGGACGATTTCAAGGTCCGAGAAATGATCGGTGTTAATGACCAAGCCGTAGAGCAACACATCCGCGACCTCCCGGTGGAAGTACCGTTTCACGTACCTTGCGCGACCGCGGTCGCTGCGCTCAATGAAGGCCAGCGCCTTGTCGCGGCCCAAGTGCTCCCGCGCCTGAATCCGGGCGATGCGCCGCTCCAGCGAAGCCACCAACCGCACATGGAAAACATTGGGCTGTTTGGTGGCGACAGCGTTGGCGCCCCAGCCCACAAGGATGACGTTGCCGGCTCGGACCAGGTTCAGGATGGTCTCGATGGACTGGTGGGCAACGACCAGGTCGGCGGATGCAGACCCAGCAATTCATCCAGGACGTCATCGACCGCACTGTGGGCGTCTTCGGGCAGGAACTTGACGAGGCGGGCGGGAAGATGATGGTCTTCCAGAACCTTCGCCATCAGGTTGCGGTCAAACACTCGCCACGGCGGGTCGCCGGCGGGAGAGTATGCGTGGAGATATTTCGCCAGCGTCTCAGCGACCTGGAACGCTCCCGAGCCTGTCTGGGCAGAAATGGCCACGGCAAAGCGCTCCGGTTCAGGTTGGCGAACCCGAAGGGGTTGGTCGTTGTGCCTCGGACGGCTGTTGATATGAGCCAGATGCCTGCCAACGCTATTTCGCATATTCGGCAATTTCAGTCGTATGTATCGGATCGCCAAGGCGGCATGTTGCGAGTCTTCGTTCGTCGTTCAACTCACGGCGACCAGCGAGACCTCCTCGTTGCGTTCATTGCGGGCAACGCCCGCCGCGTGTGGATCAAGCACGGGCTTTCCGTCCACCAGGAATCGATACTGATGGTGACCGTGCGTCAGCGGCACCTGGAGGAACCACCAACCGTCCGCCCGCCGCTTCATGGGATGGGAGGTGGGATCCCATCCATTGAAATCCCCCACAAGAATTACGGACTTCGCTCTGGATGCAGCGCAGTAGAAATTGAACGGTTTGGCCATGTTCCTGGCCGAATAGCAGGCGCTGATGGGATGCTCATGCACGATGTCCATGGGAGATTCTTCAGTAGGCGTCGTGGCGGCTGGTTTGGTCCTGGTCGTGGCCTTGCGCCGCAAGCGCGACCGGGTTCCGGTAACCGGTGGCATTTTGCGACTTGGTGCTCTTCATTTGGTCAAGAATCCGGCCCGCGTTGCGGTATAATCTCCAGCACGGCCCGCAGGCCCCATCGTCTTCAACCCAACCCGGATGATAGCCCTGGATGACCTTGATCGTGCTCTGGCGCACGCGCGGGTACTCTGAAGCAATGTGTTTGTGGAGCAGTTCATTAGCGAAGACGTGCGAACATAATGGGCAAATACTCTCGGGAAACGAGATCATTGGCCAACCTCCATGACTGAGTTTAGGGACCCATGGTGATTGGGAACGTTCTCGGATGCTTCGGGGTCGTGGATCCACTCCCCATCCACAACGAACTTGTACTGGTAACGGCCGGGCGCCAGCGTCAGCCGCTTTTCCCAGTGGTCGCTCGCCCCGTGACGGATCATCCGAAGCGATGTCGCCGACCACTGGTTGAAGTCCCCGCACAAATAAACCTCCTGTGCCCCAGGTCTATCCAGTGAGAAAGTCACTGCAACGAGTTTCGGGGCGATGGGAGCCCCATTCGCTTTGGATTTTCGATGTTCAGCTAACTGTGGCATGTTGATCCTTTCTAAGCGGCGATTTCATCTGCATAATGCTCCAGGTCCCTCTCAGGCACGCTCAGAACTGGACAGGGGGCTACCCGGCGGATTCGCTCAGCGGCGCGGTCATGTGCCAGGTTGTGCCACCAGGAATACCGGCGGCTTCCCGTCACAATCACGTCGGCCCCGGCACGTCTGAGCATCTGACCGACCACGTGGGCGTCGGCCTTCTGCATCTCAGGCAAGAGGTCCACCTCGACTGACCCAAAGGCTCCCAGGTGGCCCCACTCAGCCAACTGGGACGCGTTCGCTCTTGATTCCGTTGTGTGGAGAGGAGGCTGCCGGGTCGGTTTAGCGATCGGATTCTCTGCGACCAAGCCTGGCGCGTAGCGTATGCTGAGCTTCGCGCGCAACTCCCTGGCCAATCCCGCAGCCCATTTCACGGTCGAACGCGAGGATTCCGTGAAATCGACCGGCACTAAAATGTTCCTGAAGGCAAGCGGCGGCCAAAACACTCTCTCGCGGGGCAGCAATTCCCGGCGGACCGTGAGAATCGGACAAGGTTGCCGACGCACCACCCGCTCGGCAATCCCTGGGGAAAGCGGCTGCCCCAACCCTGAATCACCTTGAATTGACAGGATTAATAAATCCGTGCCCGATGTTTTGGCGGCTGTGATGATCTCCTGCACTGGGTCTCCGACGCGCAGCCATGTCCCCCCTCGAAGGCCCGGGGCGATCTCGGCGCGGGTCAGGGCTACCAACCGCCGCGCCCCCAGGCTGACAGCCCCCTCGTGCGAGCGGCTCAACCCCAAGCCACGAAGGCTTTGCCTGAAGGAGTCACCGGGCACTACGTGAAGCAGGGACACTGATGCGCCAAACAACTCGCCGACCGCCGTGGCATAACGCACCAGACCCAAGGACGCGGATGAAAAGTCTGTCGGCACCAAGACTTCATTCACCTTGGGCGGGGAAACATCTTCCTGGAAAGGTTGCCGACTTGGAACTTCCGCGCCTCTGAACGATATTGGCCTCGATGCGCGATGCGTGGACCGACAGCTCAATTCCTCCATCGCTTGCTGGAATCTCATAGCTTCTGTCATGCGCAGTCCGATTTTTGCGATGTTGTTCCAAGCCTGTTTCGTGCCAACGCGGCTGGGGTGATGATTCCCCTGGATTTG
>CAVQND010000033.1:0-370798 GCA_963713735.1 uncultured bacterium | reverse complement strand
GGTTCGTCACAGACCATTCGTGGAACCGGATGTGCCACCAGTGGAAGTCCCCCCTCGTTTCAAACGATCCAGAAGCCCTGGAAAAACAGTGAAACGGCGATTCCTCTCCCCCTTGGCATACCCAAAGCTGAAAGGCTGCTGACCGGACGATCAATCAGGTCCCAGGTGCAATGACTATGAATTGTGGGAAAGCAGCAGATGTTCACGCAGTTGCCGGCGGCGATCCGAAAGCTGTTTCCAAGAGCAGCAAAAAGCCCTGTTGCCAGGTTCGGCAGGGCAACACCCGAGGAAGTCGCCATGAGCAGTGGATAATGTGAAAGGCCCAGAGCTATGAATACCTATCCGAAAGCCGCGAGTGTTTGGTTGATTTTATGGTGTGTGTTGGCGGCAGTGCGGGCGGTGTGGGCGGAACAAACGCCCGCTCCCGCGGACACCGCCCCGATACAAGCCATCCAGCAAGCTCCCGATCCCTCAGCCGCCGTAACGGCTTACGCTAACGGCATCGCCCTCGACCGTCACGACCCCAAGCTTTACGAGGCCTACGTTGCCCGCATGGTTGATTTGGGCCTCCCGGAATTGGCGTATCACCAGGCCCAAACGCTTACGACGCTGCAATCCAGCAACGGCTTGGCCTGGGGCGTGGTCGCTTACGTGGATGCCCGCCGCGGGCAGATGGCGGATGCTATCTCGGCCATCAATTTGGCGGGCCAGTTTGCTCCCGAGAACAAGTTCGTCGCCCACACGGCGGGTGAGTTGGCTCGCCTGGTACGACCTCAAGGCAGACAAGACAACACTGCCCGAAAATGCCAAGGCATGGCCTGGCCAAAATCCGGGCGCTGTTGGCCAAACAAGCCGCTTTCACTGGGGCTTACGACATGGCCTGCAAGGCCTACCAGGCGCAAGCCAAGCCGGAACTGCCACCGGCCCAGGCTGCGCCGGGGCAATATGCGCCTGCCCCGCAAAGCCCGCTGCATCGCCGGTTTCGGCAGCTCCCGTGCTGCCGGCGCCCCAAGCCGCATTGCAGGGCGACCTGGTCGCACCCCCGGGCTACGCGGCGCCTGCCCCCGCCCGCTTACTATCCGGACTATACCGATTCTTACTATGGCTGGGCGCCCGATTACTGTTATGATTGGGGTCCGGGCTGGATTGCGCCCGCGCCATGGTGCTGGTGGCAGCCCTGCGGCTTTTGGGGTGGATGCGGCTTTTTCCCGTTCGGGGCGGCCTGCCTGTTTGGCGATTTTGACCACTTCCACCGCGGGGGGATTTTGGTCATGGAGGCCGCTTCGGGCACGGCGACCATTGGGGCCACAATGGGGCCTTTGGTCCCGGGGTAATCCGGCAGCCTGGCACCAGGGTGCGCAGGGTCGGGAACAGCTTCTTCGGGACCCCGGCCCGGCCGGGCGATTCGGCGATGCAGTGGGCTCACCAAGGTTCGCAGGGCCATGGGGCCGTGACAACGGCGTACACGGGCACAGGCTCACACTGGTGGAGTGGCGCCGGCGAGCGAAGCCCGGCCTCCGCCACCCGTACCGACTGGGACCGGTCGAAGTTATAGTTTCAGCTATGCAGCCCCGCGCGCGGCCTCGCCGGGCGCCGGCGCATTCGGCGGCTATCGAGCCGCGCCGGTTTCCCGCGCCCCAGTCTATGCAGCGCCGCACTGGGCGTCGCCAGGCGGAGGCTCCCACGGCGCTGGCTCTTTCGGGTCTCTTCATGCGTCTCGCGGAGGCTCTCCCGGGGGCGGCTTTCGCACAGGCGGTTTCAGCGGCGGATTTCACGGCGCTGGCGGTTCCTTCGGGGGTGGATTCCATGGAGGCGGCTTCGGGGGCGGCGGCCACGGGGGTGGTTTTGGCGGTGGTGGCCACGGGGGCGGCGGCCACCGCTAAGGTGAACTGAACCGGGTGGAAGACTGCTCCACTCAACGCAGGGCGCCGGTTTGGAAGCTCAAGACGGAGCGCTGAGTCAAGTATTCGTATTGGGTGTTGGCCAGCGAGATTTGCGCGGAGAGCAGATTGAGCTCGGCCTGGTTGAACTCGACAATGGAGCTGAGTTGATTTTTGTAGCGCGCTTGGGCCAGGTCGTAGGACTGCCGGGCGTTTTTCAGGAGTTGTCCGCTGATCCGGTAACGGTCGAAGGCGTTTTGGGCGTTGAGCCAGGCAATGCGCACGTCGCGAATCACATTGTCCTCCAGATCGCGCAGGCTCGCCTGCGTCCGCCTGGGCCTGCAACTCGGCCGCCCGTTGGCGCGCGGCGTAGTAGCCGCCGGCGAAAATCGGCACGCGTTACGACCAAGCCCGCCGCGGCATAATTGTCGGACAACGCAGTGTCGTGAATGGGAACGACACCCGCGCCGCCCACGGCCGAAACGGTGGGATACCTCAGCTCCTTCTCCGCCCGGGCAAACTTAAGGGCCGCCTCCCGTTGGTTTCTCAGACTGAGCAGGTCCGGCCGGTAGCCCAGGGCCTGCTGCACGAAGTCAGCGACGTTGGTGGAGACCTCCGAGGGCAGCGGTTGCTCGACCAGGTGGTAGCTCTTGGGTTCGCGCAGACCCAGGAGTGTCGAGAGTTGCGCGAAGGCGGCCTGCAAGTCGTTTTGCGCCTTGCTCAACAGCAGTTTGGCATCTTCGACGTTGACCCTGGCAAAGCTCGCATCCAGTTCGGAGCGCAGTTGGTTGGTGGCCAAAGTACTGACCTGGTCCAGAAACACCTGCCGCGCGGTGACAGTCTGCTGGGCCACGCGCGTGACCGCCTGCGCTTGCTGGGCGGAGTAGAAGGCGCCATCGACGGCCAGCAGAATCTGCTGGCGCGTCGCCTGCGCGTTGTTGGCCGCGGCTTCGGCCTGGAGCCTGGCGCTGCCGGTCAAGTTGGCCGTGCGGCCAAAATCGGTAATGAGCTGGCTGAGGACCAGGCCCTCGGCGTTGCGATCGAAGATGGCCGGACTATTCAAGGCGCCGATCGCCGCCAGCCGTGTATTGTTCTCGGGCAGTTCCCACGCCCACCGCATTGGCGGAGAGGTTGGGGAAAAACCCGGACCGAACCTGGCGGGTAACCTGCCGGGCCGCCAGGGCCTTCAAATCGGCCACACTGATCAGGGGATGGTTGCGAAGCGCCGTTTCGTGGGCTTCCTGGAGAGTGAGCGGGGGCAATTCGCCCGCGCTGGCGAGGCAGCCAGCCGCGCCGGCCACTAAGGCCCGCCACAAAATGAGTTTTCTGTAGAATGCTTTGGCCATAAATCTGTTCGGGCATCATGTGGGTTGAGCGGCCCCTGGGGTTGGGGCCGGCTCAGTGGCAGAATCGCCGGCCTCCCGGCGCCGATAAATCAAGTAATAAGCGCAAGGCACGATAAAGACCGTCAACACCACGGAAACCGCCAACCCGCCGATGATGGCTCTGGCCAGGGGCGCATAGGCTTCGCTGCCGGCGCCCAACTTGGCCGCCATCGGCAGCAAGCCAATGAGGGTCGCCAGCGAGGTCATGAGCACCGGACGCAAACGAACGCGGCAGGCCAGCGACACCGCCTGCCGCAACGGGCGTCCCTCGGCCCGAAGCCGGTTGGTGAATTCGACGATGAGAATGCTGTTGGAAACCACGATCCCCACCATCATCACTATTCCCATCAGGGACATGACGTTGAGCGTGGTGCCGGTGGCAAACAGGATCAGCAGCACGCCGGCCAGCCCGGTCGGCACCGCCAGCAGAATCAGGAAGGGATCGACAAAGGATTTGAATTGCGCCACCAGAATCAAATACACCAACACCGTCGAGAGGATCAGTCCCAGGCCGAAACTCTGGAACGAGGCGCGCATCGCCTGGACCGTGCCGCGCACGTTGACAACCGTGTTGGGCGGCAATTGCGTTTCGTTTGGCTCACGATCTTCTGCACACCGGCATAAAGCCGGCTCAGGTCTTCCCCCGACGGCATGACATAGACATCCACCGTGCGCTGGATCTGGTAGTGGTCCACCTCCGTGGGCGCAGGCACGCGGGAAATGTGGACGACCGAATCCAGGCGGGTGGGCAGCTTGAGGTTGGCCGCCCGCAGGGGCATCGAGCCGAGACCGGCGAGGTTTTTGACGTAGTTCTCCGGATACTGGACCGTCAACAGATAATTGTTGCCCGTTTTGGGATCGATCCAATAGCTCGGGGCGATCATGCCGTTGGAGGTCAGCGCCGTAATCAGGCTGTCCAGCACTTCCTTGGCGCTGAGGCCCAGTTCGCTGGCCCGCTCGCGATCAATATCGATTTTGAGCGCCGGATAGTCCACGTCCTGCGGCACCAGCACGTCGCTAACCCCCGGCAGGGCGCGCACCTGTTGGGCGATTTTGCTGGCGATGGCGTGCGCCTCTCGCAGGTCCATGCCGCTGACCTGGATATCCAGCGGCGCCGGGATGCCCTGGTTGAGAATGGCATCCACCAGGCCGCCGGTCTGGAAATAGGCGCTGACTTGAGGCAGTTCGCGCTGGAGCCGCTCGCGCACCAGGTTCATGTAGGCAAAGCTGCTGAGCCGGTGGCCTTCGTTGAGCCCCACCTGCACGACGGCGGTGCTCGGGCAGGAGTTGGGATTGAGGATGGAGTTAAAGCCAGGCGTCGTGCCGATATTCGAGACGATGATTTTGAGGTCGCGCTGGGGCACGACCGAGCGGATGACTTCCTCGACCCGTCCGACCAATTGGTCGGTCATTTCCAGACGCGTGCCGGAGGGGGCCTTGACGCTGAGGACGAATTGACTCGGATCGGTGCGCGGAAAGTAGGATTTGCCGATCATCGGATAGAGGGCCAGGCTGAACACGAACAGGCCGGTGATGCCGAGCACGGTGGCCAGCGGGCGGAGCAGGCCAATTCTGAGCGTGCCTTCGTAGCGGTCGAGCATCCGGTGGAAACTTGCGGTTGAACCAGGCATTGAATCGCCGGCCCCAGCCCTCCGGGCCCGCTCGGGCGCGCCCGCTTCGCTGCGTTTGGTGCCCTTTGATTAAGTTGGCGCAGAAAAGCGGCACGACCGACATCGCCACAAAGTACGAGGCAAAGAGCGAGAGCACCACGGAGAGCGCCAGCGCCGAAAACAGAAACCGGCTGACCCCATAAAGGAAGGTGACCGGAAAGAACACCACGACCGTAGTCAGGGTGGCCGCCAGCACGGGCAAGGCCACTTCCTGGCCGCCCCGTTCGGCGGCGACCTCCGGGGCCTCGCCCATTTCCAGGTGGCGGAAGATATTCTCGAGCACGACTACCGAATTGTCGATCAACCGGGAGAAGGCCAAGGCCAAGCCCCCCAGGATCATCGTGTTGACGGTGCCGCCGCCCAAACCCAGGGCAATGAAGGTGGCCAGGGCCGAGAGGGGGATCGAGAGAAACACCGCCGCAGTGGCCCGCAGGCTGCCCAGGAACACCAGAATCATCACCCCGGTCAGCACCAGGCCGATGGTCCCCTCATGAACCAGGGTTTCGATGGCCGTGCGCACGAATACCGACTGGTCGAACACGACCTGAGTCACCAGCCGCTTGGGCACGTAGAGCAGCTTGGAGATGACCGATTTGACGCCGTCGACGACGGCAATGGTGTTGGCGTCGCCGCCCTGCTTGAGGACCGGCATGTACACCGAGGATTGGCCGTTGATGCGCACCTTGTTGTATTGAATCTGCGAGGCGTCCTGGGCTTTGCCCACGTCGGCCACCAGCACGGAGGCCTCGCCGACGGTCTTCAAGGGCACCAGATCGATGTCTTTCATGGCATTGATCTGGCTGTTGGCGTAAATGTTGTAGTCGTAAGGCCCGATTTTCACGTCGCCGGCGGGCAGAATCAGGTTGGCTTCGTTGACCGTGCGCACGACGTCCATCACGCTCAATTGGTGCGCTTCCAGTTTGAGCGGATCGACATACACCATGATCTGGCGATAGCGCCCGCCAAAGGCCGGCGGCACCGACGCGCCGGGAATGCCGGCCATCTGGTTGCGGACCGTAAACTGGCCCAGGTCGCGCAGTTGGGATTCGCTCAGCCCTTCGCCTTTCAAGGTGACCAGGCAGACCGGCAGGCTGGAGGCGTCGAACTTCATGACGATCGGCGGCAGTGTGCCCTGCGGCAGATAGCGCAGGCTGGCCATCGCCAAATTGGCGATGGCTGGTCACATCCGAATCCGGGTTCGAGCCGGGCTGAAAATAGACTTTGATGAGGCTGACCCCGGTCAGCGAGCGGGACTCCATGTGATCGATGCCCGAGGCCAGCGTAAACATCCGCTCGAATTGGCCGGTGATGTCGTTCTCGATCTGCTCCGGGCGGCATGCCCGAGTAGAAAGTGGCGACCACCACCACGGGGATGTTGATCGGCGGAAACAGGTCCACCGGCATTCGCACCAGGCTCGTCACCCCGACCACGCAGGTGATGAGGCAAATCACGATGATCAAATAAGGATAGCGTATGGCAAAACGCGACATGAGATGGTGACGGGCTAGGAGGCAAGATTACATGGGCGTTGGACTGGACGGGCTGGGTTCAAGGGATGGTGGAGAAGATCCATGGGAGTTCAGAGCGCGTCCCGCGAAATGGCGGCGCGGAGTTTCTCGAGGGTGAATCCGGGAGACTGGCAAAGCTCAATCAAGGCGCGCTCGCGCGCGGCGATCTTCGCCGCCACCGGCGGAACTCGCGCGGCGATGTTGAGCGGGATGGATTGGACACCGTGCGCATCGCCATGCAGCAAATCCCCGGAGCGGATCGTCAATCCTCCAATTTCCACGGGCCTTCCGGTTTCGATGATGTGGACATAAGCGTGGGAAAGGGAGACGCTGCGGGCAAAGAAATGGAAACCGGCGCCCTCGGCGGCTGGAAGGTCGCGCACCGAGCCGTCGGTAACCACGCCAACGCAATGAAGCGCGCGGAGGATGTTCATGTAAAGGGCGCCCACCAGGGAACCCCTGCCCAGGTAGCTGGAGACGTCCTGTATGACCACCACCCGGGGCGCGGGAAGCGAAACGACATAATCCCACCAGTCGGTGCGCTCGGGATAGTTGGCATCGGCCGTGGGCGGCGCCGAGCCGCGAATCTTAACGGTGGCGGCGTATCCGAGCATGGGCGGCAACCGGCGAAAGAGGCAGCGAACGGTTTGGTCCACGAATCCCTCGTTGCGGAGACGCTGGTGAAAGGTTTCGATGGCGTTGGCCAGCGTGCAGGCATCCAGCCGGCGCAGGGCGTCGAATTGTTCAGCGGTCAAGGGCGAGTTGGCGGGGTCAGTCATGGAAGTCGGGGCAGCCACCGGGCGCCAAGGCGCCGTTGAGTGGCCTGCCAGGGTTGAGATGACGGGTGTTACTCATTCATTCATGGAGGGAGGCTCGGTCAGTTTCGGGGTCACTTTCTGGCCGGGCTGGACCTGGGTCCGGCGGCCCACTATGCACCAGGTCGCCCTCCCGCAGGCCGGACGTGACCTCGTATCGGTCGGGCGTTTCCAGGCCCAGGGTCACGGTCCGCTCTTCGATCTCATGGTTGGCGTTGACCAGGTAAACCGTGGGTTTTTCTTCTCCGGAAAGGGCTTGCGTAGGAATCGACAGGGCGTGCGGTCGTTCCTGCAATTTCAGCACCACGTTGGCGTACATGCCGGGCACAATCTCGAGGGATGGGTTGGCGACCTCGATTTCGGTCCTCATCATGCGCGTAGCCTCGTTGACCCTGAGGCTGAAACGCTTGATCTTCCCCTTGAAGGTCTTCATTCCCAGGGACCGGACCTGGACTTCGACCGTGTCCTCCAGGTGAATGTCTTTGACGTATCCCACCGAAACCCATAAATCCAGGCGCAAGTGGTAATTGTCAGAGACCCGGACGACGGGCAAGGATTGGGTTTCGGAGGCGGTGCCCGCCTGGATGAGGGCGCCCTGGTCAACGTAGCGATGAGTGACGACGCCATCGAAGGGCGCAAGGATCCGTGTGTAGCTCACCAGCGTATTATACCTGCCCACGTCCGCCTTGGCGGCGGCGATGGCCGCCTCGGCCATGCCATCCTTGGCTTGGGCCGTGTCCAAATCCTGTTGGGCCACCACATCCGGGCGTTCTCTTTGCACCGCGCACAAGCGCGTGTAATTCAGATGGGCGGACCGGTAATCGGCCTCCGCCTTCTGTTCCACAGCCATGGCATTGTGGAGTTGGTCCTGCAGTTCCGGCACCTCGAGCGTGGCCATGACCTGGTCCTTCTTGACATGGTCGCCGAAATCCACGTTGATCTCGCTTCACATAACCGGACACCTTCGCGTGCAACTCCACCTCCTGGTAAGGTCTGAACTCGGCCGGGATGGTGTCTTGGTTGAAAAGGTCCTCGCGGACTACCGGGCAAACGGCCACGGTTGGCGGCTCGGGCCTTGTGGCCGCCGGCCCGGTGCCCTGATCGCGCGCCACACCGCCATCGAGATCACCACCAGCAGCACCAGGCAAACCAGCCGCCAATCCAGCCAGCGCGCTCGTCTCGCGGCGGGCGCCTTGGCTTGGTCAGCGCCGATCGGCTGCTCCGCCTCCGCCGGCGGCGCATCGGGCGCTTCTGCCGGGGGCGCCTTGGGGCCGGCGTTTTGACTAAGCCGGAACTATTGGATAAATCGGCGGGTTCAGTGCTCATGGTTTGTTTTGGCCGGGGTCGTGGTTGGCACTCGACTGCACACGCGGCAATTCCACTCGAAATCGGCTGCCCCGGCCCGGTTCGCTGCTGACCTCCACCCGCCCATGGTGGGCGGCACAAATGGATTTTACGATCGAAAGACCCAACCCGGCCCCGCCCCGCTCACGAGAACGGGCCTTATCCACCCGGAAAAATCTCTCGAAGACCCGTGGCAGCAAGTCGGGAGGGATGCCCACGCCGTTGTCGGCCACCTCCAGGATCGCTTTGCCGTCCTCGGTCTTCACCGTCAAAGAAACCGCCCCGCCCTCGGGGGTGTACTTAATGGCGTTATCCAATAAATTAACCACCACCTGCTTCATACGGGCGCGGTCGCCTTCCACCCATACGCCGGTCGAGCCGGTGCAGGTGACCTGAATCTTCTTGTCCTCCGCCAGCAGCCCCATCTGGTCGGCGGTCGAGGCCGCCAGTTGCGCCAAATCAAACTCCACCCATTCGGCGGCGGCCTCTCCCGCATCCAGGCGGGAAATCGCGAAGAGCCCCTCGACGATGCTGGCCAGGCGATCGACCTCCTCGAGGGCGCTGCCCAACCGCTCGCGCCACTCGGCTTTCGACTGGGCGTTGGCCACGAAGCTCTCCAGCTCTCCTCGAACAATGGTCAGGGGCGTGCGCAGTTCGTGCGAGGCGTCAGCGACAAATCGGCGCGAGTGTTCAAAAGCGGCATCCAGGCGCTCGATCATATGGTTGAGGGCGACGGAGAGGCGCTCCAGTTCGTCGCCGGTGTGCGGGACCGGCAGCCGCTCGCTCAGATTATGCGAGCTGATGCGTTCGGCGCTGCGGGAGATCCGGTCCACCGGCGCCAGCGCCCGTTTGACCAGCACATACCCGCCGCCCAGGGCAATGGCGGCCACGATGGGCAACATGGCCAGGAGGAACACCAGCCAATGCCGCAAGTCCGCCTGCACTTCGTCCATGGGCGCCCCAACCTCGACCAGGTAAAGATCTCCCCCCGCTACCTTCACAGGATGGCCGGCCAGCAGCATCCGGCGCCCCCCCAGCAAAGGCACTTCCCTGGCGGCTTCCACCTCCGCGGACCACTGGGCCTCGGACCGCCGAGGCGGGGGCAGGGCGGTGGGATCGAAACTCTGGCTCTTGGGGCTGGGCGAGAGGTACACCAGTCCGCCATCCCAGCGAGCGATGCGAACGAACCGATCATTGAGGTCCGGGGCGTAACGCGCCTGGACTTCCCGGCCGATACCCCCTTCGTCGTGGCGCTGAACTTCCTCCCGGAGCAATTGGCCAATCTGTCTGGCTCGCCGCAACTGGTTTTCTTTAAGCGAGCCGGCCAACGAGCTGCGCAAGGCCCAATAGGTCGAGACACCCAGCAGGCCAAACAGGCCCAACAGCAGCCCGGCATACCAGCCAATGAGTTGGAATTTAAGGGAGTGGGTGTTCATGGCTCAGGCGTCTCCTCGAGGCAGTAGCCCGCCCCGCGCACCGTCTGAATCAGCTTGGTGGGAAACGGGTCGTCAACCTTGCTCCTGAGGTGCCGCACATAAACGTCGACGATGTTGGTGAGGCTCTCGAAACTCTTGTCCCAGACGTGCTCCACAATCATCGTGCGAGAGAGAACCCGGCCCGCATTGGCCGCCAGGTACTCCAGCAGGGCGTATTCCTTGGCCGTCAACTCGATCCGTTTGCTCCCCCGGCGCACTTGCTGGCTAAGGCGATCAATCTCAAGGTCAGCGACCCGGAATGCGTGGGTCCGGCTGGCTGGAGGCCGGCGCAACAGCGCCTTCACGCGCACCAACAACTCGGCGAACGCGAAGGGCTTGGTCAGGTAATCGTCGGCTCCCGCTTCAAAATTCTCGACCTTGTCGTTCGTGCTGTCGCGGGCGGTCAAGACCAGCACCGCGGCTGTGCCTCCCTGCCGCCGCAATCGCCGGAGCAATTCGGTGCCCTTCATGCCCGGGAGCATGAGATCCAGGATGATGAGGTCGTAATTTGCCCCGCAAGCCATCTCCCACCCGGTGTTCCCATCATACGCGACGTCCACGGCAAAATGCTCGGACCTCAGGCCGCGCGCGATAAAATCGGCGACCTTCTTCTCATCTTCTACGAGCAACACTTGCATTTGTCTCATGCCCGGACCCTCTCAGCATAGCACGTGTCCGTTAAAGGAACATTAACCCAACATTAAAATCCGTTCACAATCCCCCGCTGCCACAAGCCAAAATCGCCATAACAAACTGTCCTTTCGATACCAGTGCTTTCAGCCGTGCTTGGCGGACAGGGGCAGATGTTTCTTTCGATTCCCTGGCGTTGAAGCCTGAGCATTATCCGCAAGTGCCAATTGTGTTTTTCTCGAAACCGCCGCTGCCCGCGGCACGCTTTGGCCGCCCGCCGGCCCGCCCAACCCGGAGGGGTTGGCAGACAGTGGCCGGTGGTCGTTCGGGGAACCGGGGCGAACGACCACCGGAAAACCGTGGAGGGCGAACGCACCCCGGAGGGCGTGCCAGAAGCCGAGGCCCCGCTCCACCTAACGGCACAGACGAGATTCCGCCGCGAAAAAACGCAAGAGACGCAAAAAACAGCCAATAGAGCCAATAGAGCCGATGGAGCATTTGCCTTTCCGCCCCAATTATGCCAAACCTATTGCGTATGTTTGCGACACAATCCACAGGATCATCAACGCAACGTCTGATGTTCGAACGTGCGCAGCCGCAGGTGCCGGGTGTCGAGTGTCGAGTGTCGAGTGTCGAGGGAACGAAGGTCCACCCCTCGACACTCGCCCCTCGGCCCTCACCCCTCGACACCCGCACGTCCGTTTTAACCAGTTTTAAGCAGTTTTAACCAATTATCACCACCCCCCCCGCCCCTCGCCAATTAAGCCTAATCAAGCCATTCCGAGTGAAGCCGTTTCTGCACCATTTCTGCACGGTTCCTGCCCCCCACCCCAGCACACACAAAAGGGGCCCTCCTTTCGTAGCGGCGTCTCGGCAGAGCGCCGCCATACCTGGAACCTATCTGCAGCGGCGCTCTGCCGAGACGCCGCTACGCCTCGCTTCCTGGCCCCAACGCCCTGGCGCCTGCCCAGCCCCCGCTATGATTGGGGGATTACCGATTTGGGCAAATTTGATTTTGACTCACCGTAATGCCGGGGTATGCTGGGCGACCTTGTTCAGGAGAAAAGAGCTTATGGCAAAACTGACGGTCAAAGATTTGGATGTTCGAGACAAGCGCGTGTTCGTGCGGGCGGACTTCAATGTGCCGCTCGAGGAGAAGGACGGACAGATGGTCATCACCGACGCCACGCGCATCCAGGAAACTGTGCCGACCCTCAAGCTGTTGAGCGAGCGGGGCGGGAAACTCATCCTCGCCTCGCACCTGGGCCGGCCCAAAGGCAAACGGGAGCCCTCGATGTCCCTGCGGCCGGTGGCCGCCCGGCTCCAGGAATTGCTGGGACGCCCGGTGAAGTTCATCGACGATTGCGTCGGCGACAAAGTGGAGCAAGCCGCCAGGACGATGAAACCCGGCGACGTGCTCCTGCTGGAAAATGTCCGGTTCCACAACGAGGAAGAGGCCAACGACCCGGTTTTTGCGGAGCAACTGGCGAGGGTGGCCGAGGTTTATGTGAACGATGCCTTCGGCTCCGCCCACCGCGCCCATGCCTCGACCGAAGGGGTGGCCCGGGTGGTGGCCAAACGGGGCGGCCTCTGCGCTGCCGGCTTGCTCATGGAACGCGAGCTCAAGTTTCTCGGCGAGGAATTGGAGAACCCCGCCCGCCCATTCCTGGTCATTCTGGGAGGCGCCAAGGTCTCCGATAAAATCCAGGTCATCGAGCGGCTTCTCGACAAGGCCGATACCCTCCTGATCGGCGGCGCCATGGCCTACACCTTCCGCCTGGCGCAAGGCTACAAGACGGGCAAGTCGCTGGTGGAACCGGACAAGGCCCAGGTCGCCAACTCGGCCCTGGCCAAGGCCGCCCGGCGCAACGTCAAGTTCCTGCTCCCGGTCGACGACCTGGTGGCGGTGCCGTTCAAGACCGACAAACTGGACAAGAAAGGCAAACCGGTCATCGAGTACCGCGACCTCCGTGTCAACACGGACATGAATTGCCCCGACAATGCCGCCGGACTGGACATCGGCCCCGCGACGCTCAAGACCTACGCGGAGGAGGTCGCCAAGGCCAAGACCATCCTCTGGAACGGCCCCATGGGACTCTTCGAAGACAAGCGTTTCGCCGAGGGGACCAATGGCGTGGCCCGTGCCGTCGCCGAGGCCACACAGAAGAGCGGGGCCAAGAGCATCATCGGCGGAGGCGACAGCGTCAAAGCCCTCAACAAGGCCAGGCTCGGCGACAAGGTCACCTTCATGAGCACCGGCGGCGGGGCGAGCCTGGAATTCCTCGAAGGGCTGGTCCTGCCCGGCGTGGCCGCCCTCACCGACAAATCCCCCGACTCACCATGAATAAAGAACGCAAACTCATCATCGCCGGCAATTGGAAGATGAACAAGACGGTGGCCGAGGCGCTGGACCTGGTGCGCGGCCTCAAGCTCGAGCTGGCCAATGTCAAGGAGGTGGACGTCGTGGTCTGCCCACCGTTCACCGCGCTGTCGGAGGTATCGAGAATCATCCTCGATTCGATTATCCGCCTGGGAGCCCAGAACATGAGCCAGAACAACGTCGGCGCCTTCACCGGGGAGATCGCCGCCGTGATGCTCAAGGAGTTCTCCGTGCGCTATGTCATCCTGGGCCACTCCGAGCGCCGCCAATACCAGAAGGAATCCGACGCGCTCATTGCCAGGAAGGCCCTGGCGGCCCATGCGGCCTCTCTCAAGCCGATTGTCTGCGTCGGCGAAACCCTGGCCGAGCGCGAGGCCGGCCAGACCGAGAAGGTGCTCGAAACCCAGGTCCGGGGCAGCCTGGCCGGGCTGACCAAAGAGCAGATGGGCGAAACCATCATGGCCTACGAGCCGGTTTGGGCCATCGGCACCGGCAAGACCGCCACCACGCCCAGGCCCAGGAAGCCCACTCCTTCATCCGGCGCCTGGTGGCAAATCTCTTTGACGAAACAGTTGCCCGCCGCGTGCGGATTCAATATGGTGGCAGTGTCAAACCCGCCAACACGCGCGAATTGATGAGCCAGGCCGACGTGGACGGGGCGCTGGTGGGCGGGGCATCGCTGGAAGCGCACAGCTTTGCTGACATAGTTAAGAATTCGATTTAATCAAGAAATAATTATGGTGTTCCTGATCGGTTTGTTGACGGCGGTCATGGTATTGACCTGCTTCGTGTTGATCTTCCTGGTGCTGCTCCAGCTTCCCAAGAAGGACGCGGGCGCCGGTTTGGCCTTTGGCGGCGCGGCCACCGATGCCCTCTTCGGCGCCGGCTCCGGCACCGTCCTGACCAAAATCACGAAGTACCTGGCCACCCTGTTCTTTGTCCTGGCGGTGGTGCTCTCGATCTTGAATGGCCTCGCTACTCGCCGAACCCAATCGAACTTCCAGAAGCTCTTCTCCCAACCCGGCAAAGCGCCGGCCGCCGCCACCGCGCCCGCCGCTTCCGCTGCCCCGGCCGCGGCGCCGCCCCTGCCCGAGGCCGCGGCGTCAACTCCAGGCTCAAACCTGCTCATGACTTCCCAGGCTGCCGGGGCGACCAATCCGCCCGCAACGGCCCCTCAACCGCCTGGCTCTGCCTCGAAAACAAACGCGCCGTAGCCAACCACTCGGTCGCGCGGCCCGCCGGTATCGCCGGAATTGCGCAGGTCCAGGGTGCGGGCACGCAGGCGCCGGGAGCGGGCCGCCTGCAATAGACCGCAGATCGGCCGCCGCCCGCAGGCGCCGTCCTCGCGGATGCCTTCCGGGGACAGGGCTTCGATGGCCGCCGCCGTGGCCTTATCCAATCGTTGGGCGACAGCCGGGGCGTAGTAATGGCTAAGGTCCGAACTGATGATGATGCAAGTTTCCGGTCCGCCCCACAGGGCGTCCAGAACCCGGCTGATGGCCTCGGGCTCCGCCTGCCACACCACCAGCGGAACCAGGGCAAAGCAGCCCAGGACCGTTTGGAGAAAGGGCAATTGCACCTCCAAGGCGTGCTCATGAGCATGGGCCTTATCATTGACACTGACCTGCCCAAGTGAGGCCAGTTGCCGGAGGCCCGCCGCATCCACGGGCACCAGGCCCAGCGGCGTGGCAAACGCTGACACGGAAACCGTCGCCAGGCCGTCGCAGGCGACGCGATGGGCCGGCCCCACCAGGACCACCCGTGTGATCGTCTCTCGGGCCGGCGCCAGGCGGGCGTAGGCTGAGGCGGCAATCGGACCGGAGAACATATAGCCCGCGTGCGGGACGATCAGGGCCTTGGGGGCCGGCCCGGCGCCGGGGGCCGCATTGCCGAGGAGCAACTTCACACAGCTCCGGAGCTGCTCCGGGTCATCGGGATAAAACTGCCCCGCCACCGCTGCCGGCCGAACGCCTTTCAGTTGGATGTCATCCTGTGCCGGATGTCTCATAGGGTTTCGCCAACTGGAAGGCGTAGCGCAGGCTTCCAGCCTGCTGTATCGCGGATTTCCAATCCGCAGGCGCGACCAGGAAATATCCGCGTTAGCATGGTCGTTCACCCTTCGGATTGCGGCAGAGCCACTGTCCGCGGTTGACGCCGCCAGAACTGAGCGGCGCCCTGGCCGGTCTGCACCTGGGCGGCGTCTCCGGGCCAAAGGCCCGGGATGGGTGTCCGGCACCGGGGGCACTGTCCCGAGGCGGTGAGGTTGTATTGGCGCACCAGGTAGCCCTGGCGGGCAATCAAGAGTTGGCGGCACTTGGGGCACCACGTGTGTTCCCAATCGCCGACCTGTCCAGGGGCGTTGCCCGCATAGACGAAACGCAGACCCTCCTCTGCGCCAATTTCCGCCACCCGCACCAACCCGGCCGCGACGGTATTCGGCGGGGCGGTCATCTTGTAGTCCGGGCGAAACGCGGTGACGTGCCAGGGGATGTCGGGGCTGACCGAACAGATGAACCGGGCCATCTGGCGCGCCTCCTCGGCGCTGTCATTGAACCCGGGCACCAGGAGGGTGACAACCTCGAGCCACAGCCCGCGCTCATGGACCATCCGGATGCCTTGCTTCACATTCTCGAGCGTGCCCCCCAGCGACCGGTAGCGGTTGTCATCGAAACACTTCAAATCAATCTTGTAGGCCACGATCCACGGCCGCAGAAAATCCAGCGCCTCGGCCGTGGCGTTGCCGTTGGATACGAAGGCGCAGGCCAGCCCCGCGGCTTTTGCCTGTTGAAAGACAGCCACCGCCCATTCGGCGGTAATTAGCGGCTCGTTGTAGCTGGACACCACCAGCCGGGCGCCCAGCCGCCGCCCGGTTTCCGCCAGTTGCTCCGGCCTCACGCTCTGGATGGCGGTGGCCGAGGCCGGGTCGCGCAGGGCCTGGCTCGTCACCCAGTTCTGGCAATACCCGCAATGAAAATCGCAGCCCAGCATCCCGAACGTGAGGGCGTCGCTGCCGGGATAGACATGATAAAACGGCTTCTTTTCGACCGGATCGCATTGGACGCCGGCGACATAGCCGAAGGGCACGCGCAATTGGCCCCCCTGGTTGAAGCGCACTTTGCAAATGCCGCGCCGGTCTCGAGCGATGAGACAGCGGTGGCCGCAAGCCAGGCACCGAACCCGCTCTCCTTCGGCGCGCCACAACGAGCCTGCCGCCGTGTGGCGGTCCAGGACCTCCGCCAGCGCTGGGTTGGCCACAGAGGACTTCAGCCCCGCCGGCGGCACGCCGCCTGCAGAGCCGGAAACCGCAGCCGTATCATCCGGGTCAGGCCTCGAGTCCATGCCGCTACTTTGACCCCGCCCGCCCCGGATGTCAAAAGCTTTGCGACCCCGGGCAGAAGGCAAGGCAGGGCCGTTGACAACGCGGTTTCTTGGAGTGCGCCCGCAAAGCGAAGCGGCGACGGCGCTTTTGGCCGCCCGGGACATCCAACAACGCTAGATGCTGCTCGAAAAATCGGGGTCGGATTTAAACTTTTTTACATTTGTATCTCAATTCACGCTGTTTTCTCGGAGGCCTCGCGCGGCGTCAACTGCTCCCCCGCCGCGGGTTGGGCTGTCTTGGCCGGCCGCAATTCCACGACCCCATTCCCCTTGCGGATTTGGATCTGCTCCCCTGCCAGCGCCAGTTCCACCAACCGGCCCAGGCCCGGAGAGGCTTCTTCTTCCCGATTTCGCTGTGGACAACCGACCCGTCTGGGGGCTACCCTCGCGGTCACTGCGAATAAATCAAATGAATTGTATGACTACTCAAGCCCTGACTTCCCGCCGCCATTTCCTTAGAGCCTCGTTCCTGAGTGGCGCCGCCGCCTTCTCCGTTCCGTGGGGACTGCCCCGGGCCCTGGGGGCGGAACCGGAGGCGGCCTCGGCGCGCCTGACCAGCCGCGTGGCCCTCAGCGCGGGCAATGACCGCGCCGAACTTGCCTTCCGGGGACTCAAGGCCTTCGAGAAGAGCATCGCCGCCGCCATTGGCAACAAGCGGGTGATCATCAAGCCCAACAACGTGGCCATTGACAACCAACTGGCGGCCAGCCACGCGCAGAACCTCGAGGGCATCCTCGAGTTCCTCAAATCCATAGGCAAGCGCAACGCCGCCATCGCCGAATCGGCCGCCGATGGGCCGACGCTCGATGGGTTTGCCAATTACGGTTACGACAAGGCGGCCCAAAAATACGGCGCCAAACTCCTCAACCTGGATCAGGAAGGCTTCGAGCTGGTGCATTGCTTCGATGAAACGGATTTCCGCCCTCACGCCTGCCGCGTGTCCAGGGTGTTGCTGGACCCGAACAACTTCATCATCTCGGCGGCCAAGTTCAAGACCCACGACCGCATCGTGGCCACGCTTTCCTTGAAGAACATCATCGTCGGGGCGGCCATCAGGGATGCCGGTTTCCGCTGGGGACCCGGCGCTCGGCCCGGCGCCAAGAGCGATAAACCGATCATCCACGGCGGCGGCTTCCGCGGCATTAACTATAACCTCTGCGCCCTGGCGTCCCGCCTGCATCCCCACCTCTCGGTCATCGACGGCTTCCGAGGGAATGGAAGGCGAAGGACCGACCGGCGGCACGCCCGTCGAGCACCGCGTCTGTGTGGTCAGCCAGGACTGGCTGGCAGCCGACCGGGTGGCGGTCGAGTTGATGGGCATTGATTTTGCCAAAGTGGGCTACCTCAATTATTGCCGTCAGACCGGCATGGGCGAGGCCGACCTGGCCAGAATCGAGATCGTCGGCCCCGCCATCAAAGACCATGTCAAACCCTATAAGCTGTCGCGCAACATCGAGGAGCAATTAGTCTGGATGCGGCCGGCCAAAGGGTGAATCGCATGACCTCGCGACGCCGCTTCATCCGGACGGCAGCGCCCGCCATCGCGGCCTTGGGCCTGGCCCCGAAAGCGGCGAGCCTGGCCTTCGGTGCCCCCGGCTTTGCGCCCCCAGTCGCCGTCTTCAGCAAGCTCTACCAGGAATTGAAACTGGATTTCGAGTCCTCGGCCGAGGTCACTGCCGAGGCCGGCTTGGACGGGATCGATTGCGCCGTGCGCGACGGGGGCGAAATAGTGCCGGAACAGGCGGCCGAGAAGATGCCGCGTTACGCCGAGGCGTTGCGGCGCCACGGGGTCCGCATGTTGCTGCTGACCACGGGCATCGTGGGCGTATCCTCGCCCCATGCCGGTGAAATCCTGCGGACCGGCAAGCAGTTGGCCATCCAATACTACCGGCTGGGCTACTGGTCGCACCGGCCCGACCGGCCCCCGGCAAAGCTGTTGGCCGAAATTGGCCCCAGCCTCAAAGACCTGGCGGCGATGAACAAAGAACTGGGCGTCTGCGGCGTGTACCAAAACCACTCGGCCCCCCAAAACCATTCCCGCCGCAACGCCGGCTGCGACCTGGCCGAGCTCTACGATATGGTCAAGGACCTGGACCCCGACGAAATCGGGGTCGCCTTCGACCTGGGGCACGCCCTCATCGAGCACGGCGACCAATGGCGCGAGCATTTCGAGAGGCTCAAGCCTCATATCCGGGTCGTGTACGTCAAGGATGTCCAACGCAGTTCCGGATTCGTCCCCTTCGGCCAGGGCGAGTTTGGCCGCACCGGCTTCTTCCACTTGCTTGCCGCGATGAACTATCGCGCCCCGCTGTCCCTGCACATTGAATTCGACTGGGCCCCGCAGGGCAACAAGACCCGCCCGCTCCTCGTCCAAACCCTCAAAGAAAGCCGCCGCGTCCTGGGCCAGTGGCTGGCGTGATTTTTTCGGGACTGGACTTTGGCGCGGTGAAGACCTAAAACTGGCCGTGCACATTTGAACATTTTATGAAAATACCTTGCGCCATAATCACCAGTTGCACCGTCTTGTCTCTCTCAGCCGGCATGTATGCTGCCAATGTGGGGTCTCCTTTCTATGGGGATGCCCCCGATGACCACCACCCGTGGGCGGTGCACGACCGCAATCGTCCCCAGCCCGCCCTGGTCACGCCCGGCAGTTTCAGCACCCAGGAGCAACCGGGCAAACCGCCCTCCGACGCCATCGTCCTTTTCGATGGAACCGACCTCTCCAAATGGGAGGCCGACGAGGGGACCGGTGTCCCCACCAAATGGATCGTGAAGGACGGGGCCATGGAGTGCGTTCCCGGCTCGGGCTATATCCGCACCCGAGATAAGCTGGGGGACATCCAACTGCACGTCGAGTGGGCCGCGCCCACCAGAGTCGAGGGCGAAAGCCAGGGTCGCGGCAACAGCGGCGTGTTCCTGATGGGTTTGGTGGAAGTGCAGGTGCTCGACAACTACAACAATCCCACCTACGCCGACGGCTTCGCGGCCTCGGTCTATGGCGTCAACCCGCCGCTGGCCAATGCGTTGTTCCCGCCCGGCCAGTTCCAGGCCTACGACATCGTTTTCCGCCGGCCCATCTACAAGGACGGCAAACAATTGGACCCCGGTTACGTCACGGTCTTTGAAAACGGAGTGTTGGTCCAGGACCACACCATGCTGGAAGGCGGCACCGGCCACATGACCCGCAGCAAGCCGGGGCCTTTCCCCGAGGCCGGTCCCCTGAAGCTTCAGGACCACGGCAACCCGGTCCGTTTCCGCAACATCTGGTATCGTCCCTTGCCTCCCCGCGCCATCGAAGGCGGCACCGACGGCTATCTGAGCACGGAAGCCACGATGGCCAAGCGGCAGGAAATCGCTGCCATGCTCCGCCAACAGGCCGAGAAACTGAAGGACCCCTCCAATCCGGTGCCGGAAATGCTCCGCCTGGCCGAATCGCTCGTGTACGACAACGAGGCCGAGACCGCCCAACGGGCCGGACAACTGGCAGGCCAATACTGGGCCGAGCTCAAGCAACTGCCCCCCGACAAGCTGGCCGCCAAAAAGGATGAAGTGAAGCACATTCGCGATGTCTGCAACTACCTGGCCCGCTTTAACATCATCCCGGATAATTACGAGGGGAAAGCCAGACTCAAGGAACTCATCAAAGAGCACAATTGGGACAAGAAATAATCGAAGGCCCGAATGTTTCGGTCTGCCAAAGATAAAGAACGCCATCGCTTTTACCTCTTGCCAGGGATGGGCGGCAAGGCCTTGCGGCGCAAACAGAAGGCGGTTCTGAAGTGGACCATCGCCGCCGGACTCTTCTTTTCCGCCGTCGTTGCCTGCCTGCTCTATGTCCTCTACCGGATGCAGTATCATTAGCCCGGACGTTTGAAAAACGCCCGGTTTCAAACCGCGTCCATTCGTGGTTTGATCAATCCTCCCCCATCCTGAGGGTGCAAGCCCCGGCAATGGGACGAAACACGTCGGCCCTGATTTCTTGTTCACCCAGGGCCTTGAGCAGGTCAGCGGTGTGCGTCTTCTGAACCAGCACCATGATGCACCCACCGAGCCCTGCCCCCGCCAGTTGCGCGCCTTCCACCCCCGGTTGGCGCCGCGCCAGGTCCACAATCCGGTCCAGGGCCGGCAGGCTCAGCCGGTACTCCCCGGATAACTCGCCAATGTCGGACGCCCGCGCCGGTTTGGCCGCCCATTGGGCGAATCCTGCCCCGCCCTGCCCATCGAGCGGCCCCCGCCCCGCGAGCCTCGCGCGCGAGCGCAAAACCCGGTCCCCATCGTGCGAGACCGCCATGCACCGCCCCAACTCGCCCGGCTCATTCCGCCTGAGCAGGTCCAGGCAGCGCCGCGCCCGCGCCATCTCCGAGAGGCCAAAGATCACCACGCCCCGCACCGCATAGCCGGCGGCGGGCGCGTCGTGCGTCAGGAACATACGCTCGAGCCTCTCCCGCTCCGCCCCGGCCATCTGCCCGAAAGTCGCCTGGACCTCGCGCCGGCCAATCCGCTCCGGCAACTGGCTCAACAGGTGAGCAAAGACCCCGTGCGTCAGCCCAAGGTGCTCCCGGTTGAGGTCGCGCAAATGCTCGATGCGGCACGCCAGGTCCGGCCGAAGCATCTTGAACCAGGCCCGCCCAATGTGATACGCCGTCACTTTCGCATTGAAGACATTGCGCGCCTCGTTGGATTTGCCCGCATAAAGACCCGAGTTGCACACCACCAAATCGTGGCCGGGAAAAAACCGCGCCGAGGCCTCGACGCGAAACGGAAAGAACCCGACGCGCGTCACGCAACCCCGCCGGGAGAGCTTGATCGCCGCGTGGTCCGCCGCCCCGCCGCGCGTTCCGACAAACCACTCGCCCTCCCCGCAAAGACTCACTAACCGCTGCGCGCTGACCGGCAGCCGATTGAACACCCGCACCGCCTCCGCCGCGGCCACGACCAGGGCCGATGACGAACTCAACCCCGCCCCCATCGGAATGTCCCCGCTCACCACCATGTCCAGTCCGCGCAGCCGCCGGTCGCGAAACTGCTCCTGCAAACGCAGGACCGCCGCCTTCACATAGTTGGCCCAATCCCCCCGCGCCGCCTCGAGCAACCGCTCCAGGCGCGGCCCGTCCACCACCCTCTGCCAATCGTCCCAGTTCAATTGCGCTATCAAATCCGAGATGCGGAAGGCCTCCTCCGAAAAAACCGACCCGTTCGTGTTGGCCAGCGAAACCACATCGTCGGGGCGCGGCGCTGCCACCACGATGATTTCACGATTGACCGCCATGACATTGACTGTCCCTCCCTGATGATCAATATGCCGCCCCATGAGGTTGATTCGTCCCGGCGAGCGCACCACCGCCACTGGCCGATTGCTGCCGTATCTTCGCGTAAACTCACCCACCACCCCCCTCAACTGCCCCCACGGCACTCCCTCGCCATACCAGCGCTGGAACTGCCTCTGCGTCGAGCGCGGCGGCGCTGCCAGCACCCTCTCCCAGACCCGCCCCGGGGCCACCACTTCCCCCGGCTCCGACGCGCTCTCCAATCTCGCTCTGCCTTCCTTCTCCCGATAAACCTCCTCCACAGCCAGGAGTTCCTGCGGATCATTAAAGGCCATCAGGCCCTTCCCGTCATCAATCTCGCAGCCGACCACCCGCGCCGGCGCGCGCCTCTGGGTCATAATCTCAACCACATCCGTCAGGTATTCCTCCTGGCCGCGGCCGAACCGCTTCAAGCGTTCCAGCGCGTCGTAGAGGACCGGGGCCCGAAACAGGTAAACCGAAAGATTCATCTGCCCGAACCGTCTCAGGACCTGATCCGCCGCCACCATGCCGGTTCCAACCCTCACTTGCCCCAGCCGTTCCCCAGGCGAAAACCGCCGCTCAAACTCTTCCCGGCTCAATACTGAGGGGAAAGCAGAAAGTGGAAAGCAGAAAGCAGAGATCCGGCCCGATGCAGTGGACTGTGGACTGTGGACCGTGGGCTGCGGACTGTGGCCTGAACCTCGCCCTTCGGACTTCCCGGCCCACAACTCCTCCGCTATCGCGCGCGCTGTCCGCAGGCTGCACTGCCTCTGGAGGATGCCTTGAATTGTCTGACGCGCGAGGGACGCGCTCCGGCCAAGCGCCTGGTTGATTTGCGCCAAGGCCGCCAGCCGTTGGCGCTCCGGTTCCTCGAGAATACCCACGATGTTCCCGCGCGCGGTTTCGAGCACAATCCCGGCACTGGACCCCGGCGGCCGTCTGGCGGTGGCCAAGGTCCCATCCGCCTGCGATCGCGCGTGGGCCGCCAGCAATTGACGGATGACCTTGGGGTCTATCACCTTGTCCCCCGCCACCACCAGCACGTCCCCGTCAAATCGCATCCGTTCCAGTATCTCGGCCCCTTTTCTGGCCGCGTCCCCCGTCCCGAGCGGCTTTTCCTGAAAGGCATAGGCCGTGCCGGGGAAACGAAGCCCGACCGTGCTCATGACGTTGTCCGCCATCATGCCCACAACCACGATGTTGAGCCGGGAGCCGCACAAGTTGTAGGTTTCGAGCGCCCGGATAATCGCCGGGACGCCCGCCACCTCGAAACAGACCTTGTGCCGATCGCTTGAGCCCATTCGTGTGCCCTTGCCACCGGCCAGAATAATCGTCGCAAACGGTCGCATAGTTGCTTCCATCCATACCAAATCCTTTTTTGCCTTTCAATCCGCGCCGTGCCAGTGTTTCATCTCCGGGGTTTTGCCCTATGCCCAAGCGCACGGACATCCATTCGGTCCTCATCATCGGCGCCGGCCCGATAATTATCGGCCAGGCGTGCGAGTTCGACTATTCGGGCACCCAGGCCTGCAAGGCGCTCAGTGAAGAGGGCTACCGCGTCATCCTGGTCAACTCCAATCCGGCCACGATCATGACCGACCCGGAATTCGCCGACCGCACGTACCTGGAGCCCGTCACACCCGAGTGCGTCGAAAAAATCATTGCTCGCGAGGTGCAGGAGCTCAAGTCCATGGGCGCGCGCGGCAAACTGGTCCTGCTTCCAACCTTGGGCGGCCAAACCGCCCTCAACACCGCCATGGCCCTGTTCCGCGGCGGCGTCCTTGAAGAATACGGCGTGGAAATGATCGGCGCCAACGCCACGGCCATCGAGCGCGGAGAAGACCGCCAGGTGTTCAAAGACCTGATGATTTCGATCGGCCTGGACGTGCCGGTCAGCGGCACCGCCCATTCCCTGGCCCAGGCGCGCGGCATTGCCGAGCAGATCGACCGTCTCCCGCTCATCATCCGCCCCGCCTTCACGCTGGGCGGCACCGGGGGCGGCATCGCCTACAATCGCGAGGAGTTCGAGGAAATGGCCAAACGCGGGCTCGACCTGTCGCCCGTCTCGGAAATCCTCATCGAAGAATCGCTCCTGGGCTGGAAAGAGTTCGAGATGGAGGTCATGCGCGACCGCCTGGACAACTGCGTCATCATCTGCTCCATCGAGAACTTCGACCCGATGGGCGTCCACACCGGCGATTCCATCACCGTTGCCCCGATTCAGACCCTCACGGACAAGGAATTCCAGATCATGCGCGACGCGGCTTTTGCCGTCATCCGCGCCGTAGGCGTCGAGACCGGAGGCTCCAACATCCAGTTCGCGGTCGAGCCTGACAACGGGCGCATGGTCATCATCGAGATGAACCCGCGCGTCTCCCGCTCTTCCGCCCTGGCCTCCAAGGCCACCGGCTTTCCCATTGCCAAGATCGCCGCCAAGCTCGCCGTCGGCTACCTCCTGGATGAAATCAAGAACGACATCACCCGCGAGACGCCGGCCAGCTTCGAGCCCACCATTGACTACGTAGTCACGAAAGTCCCCCGCTTTGCCTTCGAAAAATTCCCCCAGGCCGACCCCACCCTCAACACCCAAATGAAAAGCGTCGGGGAGGCCATGGCCATCGGCCGCACCTTCAAGGAATCGCTCCAGAAAGCCCTCCGCTCGCTGGAAATCGGCCGCTATGGCCTGGGCGGCGACGGCCGCCATTGGCGCTTCGGCGACAAAGTCTTCGGGGACCGCGACATCCTCCCGCGCGACCTGATCGCCCGCAACCTAAGCGTCCCCAACGCCGACCGCGTCTTCTTCATCCGCCACGCCCTCCGCGCCGGCTTCACCATCGAGGAAATCTTCCAACTCACGAAGATCGATCGCTGGTTCCTGACTCAGATCCGGGAAATCGTCGAGTTCGAGGAGGAACTCGCCCGGCCTGACACGGCGACAAACCTTTCGTAGGGGGCAGGTGGAAATCGGGGGCTGCGCTGCCACGGGCGGGCGGGTGGCGCAACCAGACGTTGAACTTGTGGCCGGCAATGCCAAGGAGGCTGTGAACGGTCATTTCTTCGATCGCCCCAAGCCGGCCGCCATCCGGTTGCACCTGGTGCGCGATGAAGTTTTGGCCGCCTTATGAAGCTGCCGCGCGAAGACATTCTCCGGCCACTGTCCTAACCCAAACCGCGAGCGCGAGGTGGGGCAACTTGATGCGGTACGTATCGTGGCCCGGCTATTGATTCGGCATGCTTCCATCTCGCCGAAAAGGCCATTCCGCGCCTCACTGCGCCCTATCCGCAGTTAAAGGGGCAAGAGATTGAGGTAGAACTTAACGGCAGCGTGGAACGGCAAGCACCCCAGGGGCGGTTGGCGCTGGTTTTGGGAGAGACGGCGCCCGGCTACGCCAGGGAGCGGCGAGCGGCGAAAACGTGATGGGAGGTTCCAAGAGGTGGTTGCAACATTAACCACAGAGAACACAAAGAACACAAAGACCTGACAAAAACAAGGCAATTCTCTGCGTTCTCTGCGTTCTTTGCGGTTAATCCATAAGTCTGCAACCGGCTGTAAACCCTCTCGCCCCGGTGGCCGGGCTGCGTCGGTGCGGGTGCGCCGCAAGGCACCCCGGCGGCTATTCCGAGGACTTCGGAGGCTGGGGCAGCGGAATGAACAGTTTCATCCCCACGCGGAGGCTTCTGGGCTTCACGCCGGGGTTGGCTTTGAGGATTTGCTCCTCAGTCACCATGACATGCTTCTCGTGGCAAGCGGTGACGATGGCCGAGATCGTGTCGTTCTTTGCGACAGGTACCAAAACCCTCGCTCCGAGCCGCCGCCCTTGTCATTGGCCGGATTGTCCGGCGGCGGAGGGTTGTCTTTCTTTGAGCCGGAGGGGGAGGCAGCGGCCCGGGCTTTCTTTTGAGGGGCCACGGGCGCCGTCTTGACGGCCTCAATGAGCCGGAGCAACTCAGTGCGAATCTTCTGGTTGTCCTCGATGCGCTTGCTGTCGATCTCGTCAACCTTCTTGGCCAGCCGGTTCCAATCCTCCACGCCGACATAGTTGGGCGCGGGCCGGTTCTGCTGTTCCCTCAAATTGGCGAGTTGGCCGGCCAACTCCTCGAGGCGTTTGCGCAACACCTCCTGGCCCGCGATCAAATCCTCGATCTTGCCGCTCAACTGCTTCAACCGCTCTTCGGTCGCCGCATCCTGCGCCCGTCCCGTCGGGCCGGCGCACAGCGCCAGCGCCAGGACCCACAATCCAAATCGTTTCATGGCCCGACAATAGGCAGGGCGGAGGCCAAATTCAAGCGCAACCGGTAATCGGAATTGACCTTGATTCATTCGGATTAAGATTAGGATTAGGAGCAAGATTAAGATTAAGCCAGAAACTGCTGCCCAAAGAAGTGAAATGCGCCCCCGGGGCGACTTTTCTTGTGGACTGCTTTTCTTTTCAGTTATCCTGACCGGATGACGGTCCTGGAAGTCATCCAGCGGAGCGCGGAGTTCCTGGCCAGGAAGGGCGTGGAGTCGCCGCGCCTGCAGGCGGAGCTGTTGCTGGCGCACGCGCTCAAGCTGCCGCGCATGCAGTTGTATTTGAGTTTTGAGCGCGCCCTCACGCCGGCGGAACTGGAAACCCTGCGCGAGCTGGTCAGGCGTCGGGGACAACGCGAGCCGCTCCAGCAGATCACCGGCTCCGCTTCGTTTTGCGGGCTGGAAATCGCCGTGGACCGCCACGTGCTAGCGCCGCGTCCGGAAACCGAATTGCTGGCGGAACGCGGCTGGCAGTTTTTGCAGGAGCTGGTTCGCCAGGGCCAGGCAGCCCCGGAGTCGGCCGCCCAACGCGTTGGAATTCGGCTTGGGCAGCGGTTGCCTGGCCATTGCGCTGGCGGTCCACTGCCCGGAGGCGCGGGTGTATGGCGTCGAGGTGTCCGCCGAGGCGCTCGAGGTGGCCCGGCAAAACGCCGCCCGGCACGGAGTCTCCGCGCGCGTGGACTTCCGGCAGGGAGACGGCTTTGCCGCGTTGCCCTCAGGGCTGCGCGCACACCTGATTGTCAGCAACCCTCCTTACATCCCCAGCGCCGAACTCCGGACTTTGGCGCCCGAAGTCCGCGACTACGAGCCGCGCCAGGCGCTGGATGGCGGGCCGGACGGCCTGGTTTATTATCGCCGGCTGGCCGTGGAGGCGCCCCCCTTCCTCGCTCCGGGCGGCCGTTTGATGGTGGAATTGGGCGACGGCCAGGCGGCGGCCCTGCGGGACATTTTCGGGTCGCAAAACTGGATTGTCGAGACGGTCCAGGAGGACTACACTCAACGGCCTAGAATTCTGGTGGCGCGCCGGAACTGAGCCGGTTGCGCGACCGGCCGGATAGGTTGAGGATGACAGTGTGTGACGCATGGACAGTCTGTTAATTAAGGGCGGAGTGCCGCTGCGCGGGGAAGTCAGGATCAGCGGCGCCAAGAACGCGGCGCTGCCGATTATGGCGGCAGCCCTCTTGACCGAAGGCCCTTGTGTCATCCGGCGGGTGCCCAACCTCAGCGACGTGCAGTTCATGGGCCAGATCCTCACCTGGCTGGGGGCTGAGGTCCACTTTGAGGGCGACACGGTCCGCATCCAGGCCAGGCACATCAAAGGCGCCGCCGACTATGATCTGGTCCGCAAAATGCGCGGGTCCATCTGCGTCATGGGCCCTTTGCTGGGGCGCTTGAAGCGGGCCACCGTTTCCCTGCCGGGGGGCTGTGTCATCGGCGCGCGGCCAATCAACCTGCACTTGAAGGGCTTCGCCGCCCTCGGGGCCAAAGTGACCATCAAAGGGGGCTACGTCGATGTCGCCGCCAAGCGGCTCACCGGCTCGGCCATGTTCCTGGGCGGGCGGGCGGGACCGACGGTCCTGGGCACCGCCAACGTGATGATGGCAGCGACCCTCGCCCAAGGGGTCACGGTCATCGAAAGCGCCGCTTGCGAACCGGAAGTCGTGGACCTGGCCAGTTTCCTCAATGCCATGGGGGCGCGTATCACCGGCGCCGGCAGCCCTACCGTGACCATCGCCGGGGTCCGGCAATTGCACGGCGCCCAGCACGAGGTCATCCCCGACCGCATCGAGGCGGCGACCTATGCCATCACGGCGGCCGCCACCGGCGGCGAGGTGACTCTGCGCGGCGCCCGCCCCGACCACATGCGGGCCGTGATCGATAAGCTCAACGATGCCGGCGTTGTCATCCAACGACAGCACTCCGGCCTGACGGTCCGGCGCGGCGGCCCGTTGAAGGCGGTGGACATCACCACCCTGCCCTATGCCGGCTTCCCAACAGACGTGCAGGCCCAAATGACCGCCCTGATGGCCCTGACCCCGGGCATCAGCATCATCACCGAGCGCATCTTTGAATCCCGTTTTATGCACGTCAGCGAACTGGCGCGCCTCGGAGCCGACATTGAAATCGAGGGTCCCAGTGCGATAGTAAAGGGCGGCAGGCCGCTGACCGGCGCCCCGGTGATGGCCAGCGACCTGCGGGCCTCGGCCGCCCTGGTCATCGCGGGGCTGGCCGCGCGCGGCACCACTCAGGTCAACCGTGTCTATCACCTGGACCGCGGCTATGAGAACATCGATGGCAAGCTGCGCCAGCTTGGCGCGCGCATCCAACGCATCGAGGAATCATGACTAAATTCATTGGCATTTTCATTATCGTCCTCATCCTGTTCGGCGTCTATCACCTCGTCATGTACTACGACAAGGTCCAGAACGAAAAGGAGAGCGAGCAAAAACAGGCCGCCACCCGCCCGGACGGCAGCTCGCTGCCGGGCATGCCGACCCCCCAGCTCGAAACCTCGCTGCAGGCCGCCGAGCAGCAGGGCGCCGCCGGCCTGGGTCGCTGGCTCAAGGCCTACGGCGCCAACGTGCAGGACCCGCGCAAGGCCTGGATCGAACTCGACTATTGCGTCCTCATCGCCCGAGACAATCCCGCCGAAGCCAAACGCATCTTTGCCGAGGTCAAACAACGCACCCCCCCTTCGTCGCCCCTGTGGCCGCGCCTCAAGGAACTCTCCAAGACCTACGAATGAGGGCCCTGTTTTTTTTCTCGCCATCTTCGGCGTCAGGCCCTACGCTGACGGCATAGTTCCCTAACGAAAGGCCGACTTATGGATGTCATATTCAATTGTCCGAAATGCGAACAGGAATTGGCCGTGGACAGCTCGGGCGTCGGCAGCGAAATCGGCTGCCCTGCCTGCGGTGAGTCCATCACCATTCCGGAGCCGGAGACGGTGGTCCCTCGGCCTGGCCAGGATGCCGAACCGGGCGCTCCGCGCATCGAACCGCACACGGTCAACCCGATAGCCACCTCGGCGGCGGCCAAGGTGGAGATGCACTTGCGTGTGGCCTCCAACAAAGCCCCCGAGAGCCTCATCACTAAGCCCCTGGCGCCGCTCGACGCCAAGGACTCCGAGAAAGGCATGCGCATTCGGACCATCCGGCACACGGATTGCATCGAGGTCGGCCACGACAAGTTCGATGAAGTACGTGACCAAATTCCTGAACAAGGTGGGCGAGGCCAACATCATCAGCATCAATACGCTGGTTTACACCTTCCTGGACATCGGCACGCCAGAAGCTCCTGACCGACTACGGCTTGCTGGTGGTCTATCGCGGGTAGGCCCGTGGCTGGCCCGGGTTCGCTTTCCTTGACTTGGCCAAGGCGCATGGCTACCGTGCCAACATGAATCGTCGGTCAGTCACTTTGTGGGTATTGATTGCGCTGGGTCTGGCGGCCTTTCCCTGTCGCTCCCCCGCCCCGCTGGTCTATCGTCCGGGCGAAGGCTGGACCTACGAGCCGGTCGGGGGAGAAGGAAAGTGGCGCCGTCCGCGCGCCAAGGAACAGTTGGAAGTGGCCCAGGCCGCCTTCGATAAGAAGGATTACAGCCTGGCGCTCAAGGCAGCCCGGCACGTGGTGCGCGGCTGGCCGCTATCCGATTATATGCCCCAGGCGCAATACCTGGTGGGCCGCTGTTACGAGGCCAAGGGCCAGCCGGAGAGGGCCTTCAAGGAGTATCAGCGACTGCTGGAGCAACACGCCAAGTTTGCCGGCTACGAGGAGATTGTTCACCGGCAGTTTGGGATTGCCAATCTCTACCTGGCGGGCAAATGGTTCCGATTGTGGGGCTACATTCCGCTGCCCCCTTCGGCGGGGCGCACCGCTCAGATGTATGAGAAGATCGTCAAGAACGGCCCCTACAGCGACGTGGCGCCGGAGGCGCAACTCAAGCTCGGCACGGCGCGCGAGAAACAAAAGGACTTTCCCGCTGCCGCCAAGGCCTTCGGAGACGCCGCCGACCGCTATCACGACCGTCCCAAGATCGCCGCCGAGGCCCTGTTCCGGGAAGGCCAGGCTTACAACCGCCAGGCCCTCAAGGCCGATTACGACCAAAGCATGGCCGGCCAGGCCATCGCCGCCTTTATGGACTTCACGACGCTCTATCCAGGCGATGCCCGCGTACCCCAGGCCACCAATACCATTGCCGCCCTCAAGAAGGAACAGGCGCTCGGGTGTCTCCGAGTCGCCCGGTTCTACGAGAACGCCAAGTTCTATACCAAAACCGCCCGATGGAAAGGAGCGCGCACCTACTACAACGAAGTCGTGCTCCTGGACCCCGGCTCCGAGTATGCCGATTTGGCCCGCAAACGCATCGATGCTTTGAACAAGCTCCTCAAGGACGCCAACAAATGACCCTGCGTTTGCTCCCGGCCTTGCTGGCCGCGCTCGCGCTGAGCGGCTGCGCCGGCTACCGCCTGGGCCCTTCCAACGGAATGGCCGCCGGCGAAAAGTCCATCCAGGTCCGGCCCTTTTCCAACTCAACCCTGGAACCGCGCCTGACCGACGCCCTCACCGCCCAACTCCGCAGGGAGATCCAGCGCGACGGCACGTTTCGACTGGCCTCGCATGACGACGGCGATATCGTGGTCAGCGGCGCGATCACGCGCTACAATCGGCGCGAGATGAGTCTCTCCCATGCAGATACCCTCACCCCGCTCGACTTCCGTCTCACCCTCACCGCCCATGTCACCGCCCGCGAGCGCGGCTCGGGCAAGGTCCTCCTGGACAAAATCGTGACCGGCTCCGCCCTCATCCGCATCGGCTCGGATTTGACCGACGCCGAACGCCAGGCCCTGCCGATCCTGGCGGGCGACCTGGCCAAAAATGTCACCGCCCTGCTGGCCGACGGGAGCTGGTAGGAAACGCAGAGGGCGGAGTGTCCCGGCCAGTCCGGACGGGGTGCGGAGAATGGATGAGGGTGTATCTTACTTGCAGGCGCAGCCGCTCCTAACCCGGATAATTCGCAGCGCGGCGAAGCTGCAACCAAAACTTCCTTCAAGAAGAGAAGATCTTGACAGAGAGTGGTATAGCCTAAGAGCGGTACCGGGCTCCCGAGCGCTGCGTAGCGCAGGTTTCCAACCTGCTGTATCGCGGATTTCCAATCCGCCAGCCGTCCCCCCGCCCCGAGTACCGGGACTCATCGCACGGCCTGCCGGCTGGAAGCCGGGGACACAGCAGACTAGAAGTCCGCGCTACGCCTTCCGGTTGGCGAAACCCGTCGCATATCCGGGCTAACCGCAATCCTAATCCTGCTCTTAATCAATCCGAGTTTCTTCGGAAGAGGTCGCGAGGGTCGGCGAGGTTCAGTTCGGACAGATACAGGCGGGCATCGGGGTTGCGGGCGTGGGCGATTTGGAGTTGGCGGGAGATGCGCTGGGCGGCGGGTTGGGCGTAGTATTTGACCAGGCCGACGCTCAGGGGGGCTTGGAAAATGACGACCAGGAGGGCCTGGCTATCGACGGCCAGGATGAAGAGGCTGAATTGTTCGCCTTGCTGGTAGAGGCTGTTGAAATGGGTTTCGCGGACCAGGCTGGCGATGGTTTGGTTGGCCATGAAAGCGCCGGCGGCCAGGGCGGCGATGGTGGTCAGGTCAAACTGGCGGGCGTCTCCGCTGCTGCTGATGAGGAAGCCGCCGATATCGATGAGCAGGGCGGTGGTGGCCTCGGATTGGACGAGCAAGTCGCGCAGTTCCTCGTCGAGCCGGAGGACATCCTCTTCGACCAGTTGTGGCAATGAGGGCATGTCAGGCGTATTGCGGGGCAGGCTGGCTGATGAACTTATGCAGCAACAGGCGCGTGATCATGTTAAGGGTCTCGAAGACCCCTTCGCACCGGTGGGCGGTCGAGGTGAAGGCGGGGACCTGGAGATCGCGGTTGTTGAGCAGGAAATCCATGTATTCCACCGGGGCGGCGTTGGGCAGGTCGCGTTTATTGTATTGCAGCACGTAGGGGATGTCGGCCAGGGCCAGCTTGATGGTCCTGAGGTTTTCCTCGAGGTTGGCAAAGCTCTCGACGTTTTCGGCCATTTTTTCGTATTGGGAGTCGGCGACGAAGACGATGCCATTGACGCCGCGCAGGACGAGCTGGCGAGTGGTGTTGTAGATGACCTGGCCGGGGACGGTATAGAGCTGGAATTTGGTTTTGAAGCCTTTGATGGACATGGCTTCGATGGGCAGGAAGTCGAAAAACAGGGTGCGGTCCGAACTGGTGGCCAGGGAGACGAGTTTGCCTTTGTGTCCGGCGGCGGTTTGGACGTGATCGTGGACCTGGACCAGGTTAGTGGTCTTGCCGCCCATGGCGGGTCCGTAATAGACGATTTTGACCTGAAGTTCTCTGGTGGCCTGGTTGATGATGGCCATAAGTCATTTGGTTTTGTAGTCGAGCTCTGCGGCCAGGGCGGCCAGTTGGGACGTAGGCAAGGGTTGGCCGGGGCCGCCGAATGCCGCAAAGAAGATAGCGTTCACGCGGAAGAGTTTCCAGTGGGTGTTGCCGACGGTGAAATTGAGGTCATTGAGTTCGCCCATGCGCAGTTCTTTGGTGCATTGGCTGACTTTGCCGAAGATTTGGGGTAGAAACGCCGCCAGGGTGTCGGCATTCAAATCGGGTTTAAGGCGGCTGGCCACCAGCAGGCCGTCCGGCAAGCCGATGAGAGCGCCGGCGACATTGTCCAGGGCGGCGGCGCGCGAGACGATTTCATTGGGGGTGGCGCATCTGGCGACGAACCGGGTCCCGGGGGGGGGACTGCGTTTGGCCTCGGCTTGGGGCGCGCGGACGGTATCCGAGGCATCGTTCCAGACGTAATAGCTGGTGTCCGGGGCGGCCGAAGGGGCCGGGGCGCTGCTCGGAGTTTCGGGTTGGGGAAGGCCGAAGAACAGGTTGGGGATGCTCTCGTCGACGGCCACCTTCCGGGCCGATTGACTGGCCTGGCGTTGGCGGGCCAGGAAGAGCGGGGCGACAATGTGCAGGGGCAGTTCGACAACGGTGCCGTCCTGGGCCGAGGCCATCGGCAGCGGCGCCGGTTTGATCCAGGAACGCAGGGTTTTCCAACTGAAGGCGACACGGCCCTGCCTGAGTGCTTGCTCGATGAGCTGGGCGGGCAAGGCCACTTTGGCATCGACGAGGTTCAATTGGATGAGGTCCCGGCGCACAGCCTCGGGCCATCCCTCCGCCAGCGAGACCAGGCTCAGGATGAAAGGCTGGGGAGGGTGGCCGGGGGCAGACCCTCGCGGAGCCGCTGCCGGCGGAGGTGGAGGCAGGCCATTCAAATCACGGTGCAGGCCAGGCGGGACAATCAATCCGGGCGGGGACAGGGGCGGCATGGCCAGAGGCCGGGAGGAGGGCATCGGGATGACCGGGTTGGGCGGGGCCGGGGGCGGGAGCGAGGAGAGCAGGCCGGGGGGACGCCGCGGGGCGGTGGGAGCGATGAACGGCAGCGGCTCCGGAGGCAGTTCGCGGGCGGAGGGACCCGGTGAGATCGCCAGGGCCTGGCCCCGTGGGCCGAACGGGCCGCTGATTTCCTCGGGCACTTCCAGGCGTCTTTGAGAACGCCGCCGGAGAATGAAGGCGGGATTGAGCCGGCTGAGGATTTCCCCCAGCGGGAGGGTGACTTGGACATTGTCGCCGTCAGTCTCCTGGGAAAAGAGATGAGGCGCAGCCTGGCGCAGGGCCCCGAAAGAGGTTTTCACGGTGCCGTGGGCAAGCTGGGGGAGAATGGTTTCCAGGGGGATCGAAATGGTCTGGCCGCCGACCCCTTTTCGCTTGAGGCGCGGGTGCAGTTCGAGGGGCAATCCATTGAGGATGGCCTCCAAGGGCAACTGGATGCCGGTGCTGTTGTGGCGAGCGCCGTTGCCGTCGTGCTGCGGCTGTGCCGGAGGATTCGACCCTGGAGGGGGCGACCGGAGCGGCAGGGGCGCAGGTGCGTCCTCGCTGGGCGCCGGCGCCACCAGGGCCAGTCTGGCCAGGGAGCTTCTCAGGAAGCCGAACAGTTTAGCTCGAAAGGTCATTGAAATCAGTCATGGCTGACGGTGCCGGGGGTCTTTGCGCAGGAATTGTGCCATGAGCCGGTTGCGGACGGGGCGGAGGCTTTGTTTGTTGGCTCCACTGCCCCGAGGCGAGGTGCCTCCGCTGAAGGTGGACAGCTCTGTCTCATCAATGGACTGGGTGTCCTACTGTCGCCGCGCCCCCAACGCTTCGCGGCCTGGCCAGGGGGTCGGGGCTGGCGAAGCCTTTGGAGTGCGCGGCATTCCCGCGCTTTGGCCACGAAAGCGGCGGGATGCGCCGCACTCCAAACGCTTCGCGACCTGGCCAGCCGGCCTCGGTATTGGCGAAGCCTCTGAAAGCGGAACGGTCCATGCTGCCAGGAATCAGAGCCGGGTCCAGGCAAGTGTGGAGGGACCCGGCATGAACGGGACCGGAGACAGGCATTTTATGCGTAAACAGACCGAGGCGCGGCCCAGGATTCTGCTGGTGGATGACGAGCCGGATCTGCTGGAGATGTACCGGGAGATCCTGGGTCAATTGCCGAGCAAGCCGGAGATTCACACGGCCGGTTCCGGAGCCCGGGCGATGGCGCTGCTGGCGGCCGATGAGTTCCGGTTGATGATTTGCGACCTGATGATGCCCCGGATGGACGGGCTGCAGCTCCTTTCCATAGTGCGGCGGAAGTATCCGCAGTTGCGGACCGTGGCGCTGACTTCTGTGTTGGACGAGGAGTTTCGCTCCAGGGCCTATGCGCTGGGGGTGGATCTGTTCTGGCAGAAGCCGGGGCGCGAGGAGGATATTCGGATGTTTCTCGAGTGCCTCGAATCGCTGTTGGGCCCGGAAACCGAAGGCGGTTTCCGCGGCATCCAGAGCAAGAGCCTGGTGGACATCATCCAGGTAGAGTGCCTGTCTCAAAGCTCGTTGGTGTTGCGGATTACCAACGGCCTGCTCACGGGCAAGATCTGGATTCAGGAGGGCCAGGTCATCGATGCCGAAACCGACGGGCAGCGCGGCGAACCGGCCTTCCACCAGATCCTGAGCTGGCAGGCGGGTCATTTCGAGACTCTGCCCGCTGAGCCGAGCCGGCCCAGGGCGATCACCAAGCCCTACAACGGCCTGCTGCTCGAGTCCGCGCAGGCGTTGGACGAAAGCCGCACGGGACCCGGCGACCCGGGCGCGGCGGCGCCGCTGGCCTCGGGGCCGGCAGGACTATCGGAGATCGAAGGGATCGAGTTCGTCTTGGCCCTCAAACGCGGTGAGACGGGCCCCCGGCTGGCGCGCGGCCTGGAGGACCCCAAACGGATGGAGGCCTGGGCGCGGCTGAGCCTGGCGAGTTTTGGCTCGCTGGGAGAGCGTCTGCGGGCCGGTCCGCTTGAACAGATCGAGGCCCTGGGTCCCCAGCGCCATGTTGCCCTGGCGGGCCGGGGCGACCTCGAGTTTTGTGTGGGCTGGAAGCCCTCGATGGACGTGAACCAGGTGCGAACCCTGATGAAGAAAGTGCTGGCGTTATGGGCCTGCTGAGCCTTTTTGACAAACCCGCGCCGGCGTTGCTGCGCCTGCCCTCGGGCAGTTTCACCGCCGACTGCCACGGCACCGTGCTCACCAACACGCTGGCCTCGAGTTTCCTCGAGTGCTGGTGGACGAGATCGCCCAGCAGGTGCTCAGGGTGTTCCGCGAAGCGGCGGCGGCTCAATTGCCCCTGGCCGAATTGAACATCCACTATGCCAGCCTCAAAATCACCGCCCGCGAACTGCGGGGCGGGGCCTTGGTCTTTCTTGCACCCAAGGACTCGTGCAAAAGCAATGGCGGATTTCCGACCGCCCAGGGGGAGCAGGGAACCTGAGAGTTCGTTCCATTATGCGCACCGCCAAACTGGACCAACTAATTGAACCAGATGGAGAATTATGTCGAGTGCTGGAAACAGTTCAACCGCTTTCTCAACCTCGGGCGGGAGAAGCGTTTCAGCCAGGAAGACGACACCCAGTTTCTCGAGGTCAAGAGCGTCCTCATCCAGCAGTTGGAGCTCATCCTGGCATCCATCGAAGTGGGCTCGCCCAACCGCGCCGAGGTTCATGCCCTGGTTGGCAGCGCCCCCTCTCTGCGCTACCTCAGCGAGTTGAGCGAGGGCGCCCTGCGGAACCTGGAAAACCAGTGGCACAAGGTCTATATCGGTTGGCATTGCATCCTCGGCCAGTTGAAGGTCCGCCAGCGCACCGAGGAGCACAAGTCGGCTTGGGCGGCGTTCTTCGGGTGAACCCTCCGAATCTCGGTTTAAGGTTCATTGCTCTTCCGTAAAACCTGGTGTTCCCTTAAAAACGCAGCCTTCAAGGCCTTGCGGTAATCCTCGAACGCCGCGCGCCCGGCGTGCGTCAGCCGCAGCAGCGTCAGGGGCACTTTTCCGCGATACGTCTTCTCAATTTCGACGTAGCCGGCCTCCTCCAACCGGGCGAGATGGCTGGACAGGTTGCCATTGCTCAGCTCGGTCTCGTGCAGCAGGTAAAGGAAGTCGCATTCCTTCACCACGGCCAGCAGGGCCACGATCATCAGCCGCCCGGGTTCATGAATGACCCGGTCCAGTTCGGAAATGGCTCGAAGTTGCTCGTTCATTCTGCTTCCGGGGCGGGCGGTTGGGTGTGCCGAATGTACGAATACAGTGTGGCCACGCCGGACCCAAGCCATACCAGACCAACGAACAACGCCACATGCCGGAACAACTCATAGACATCTCCGGGGACGACGAGAGCAATCGCAAGCAGCCCCAGCGCCATGAAGATGACTACCAGCCATTTCCACGCATGTTCCCTGCCCCAGTGCAAGACAAAGAGCGCATACATCGCCCACAGGACGGCCAGATAGCCCGCTCGTTCAAGGCTCATCGCCTGGAACCGCCTTACGAGCACCATTACGCCGGCGGTAGCGGCCGCAAAGGCGGCGCTGGCGACAATGATTGCCGCATACGCCATCCACCAGGGCCTGCCGCTGCGGCGGTATGCCACGTAGCCGGTGCGCGGCCAGGTAATGTGCTGCTTGATGGCTTTCACGCCCCAGTGTTGGAAAGCCCAGATCGGTAGAAAGACCACGGGGAGGAACTCGAAAGTGGCGAGCCCGTTTTTCCGCCACAGCGCACCCTCGGGCAGGACGGCCGACAGGTAGCCCACCAGGGCAAAGCTCAGCATCATCACGCCCATGCTCATCTCGCCGGTCCCGTCGATATTCTCGTAACGCTTGGGCCGGCCCATGTAATTTTGGAGTACATCATTCATACAATCTAGTTTGCGTCACAAACTGATTTGTGTCAACAAGATTTTTCAACTTTCTTTCCATGAACCGTTCCCTCGTAGCGGCGTCTCGGCAGAGCGCCGCCATTCCCGGAACAATCGCCCCGCGTCGCCGGGCTTCACTTCGATTGAAGACCTGGCCGGAAGGAGCAGGCACGGAATATGCTGCGTTTAATAAAGGTGATGAAGCCCAGTGGGGCTTCATACCATAGTTGGTTGGGGGGCGACTCGGTGAGGGCCGGGTCGCCCTTTTTGCCCGTCTGGTGGCATAACTCGGCGCCTTCGCGGTGCGAGCAGAAGCCTGTCTCATTCATGGCGCTACTCTGCCGCAACCGGGCGCGGGCCAACAAGCGGTTTGCGGCCGTAACGCCGGGTATGGCGACACCATCATCGTCATTGTCGGCCTTCCGGACGCCGCCGTCAGAGAATCCCGCGACCGGGTGATGACCGCGCTCATCAATTCCGGGTTCAACTTCACCTCCGGCCGCACGACGATCAACCTGGCCCCGGCCGACGTGAGGAAAGAGGGGCCGAGCTTCATGCCGGGTGCTCACGGCCACGATTCCATTTTCACCCCGCTGAAACGCTGGAACTCGCGGACGTTCCTTGTAACAAGCGTGAGACCGCCGGCAACTGCTTGCCCGGCGATGAGCGGGCCATAAGGCCCGATGGGTATGTCCTGGCGCTCCAGTTCCGCGCAAACGTTCGCAGCCGCTTCCGCCCCGCGCGCTCGAGCGGCAGTTCCATGAGGGCGGAAACAAACCGCTTCGAGCTTCCGCCGCTCGACCGCTGACCTGAGCCCCAGTGGTTGGCGCCACCTCGCTCCACCGCCGGCGCCAACACCTCCAGGCGAAACTCCCCACCACCCAGGCACCAACCTCGCTGGTCGTCGCGATTCATCACAATCGGCGTGGAATGGTGCGGTGATTAACAGGGCAGCAGACATCGTCAACGGTAAAAACGAACCATGCGATGGCTGCCCTAATGGCTGACCCTCTTCAGCAGCCTGTTACGGGACCGCAACCAGACGATAGAGCCGGGTGGGTTGGCGGAACATGGAGACATCGAAGTAAAGCTGTGGCGAGTTGGTCACCGTCACGGTGTCCAGCGTCACCCAGGCGTTTGTCGGGCCCAACTGGTTGATATAATTGATGCGCACCGAATTGCCAACCGCCCCGGTCAATGGAATCTCGGTGGCCAGCCTCTGGTCCAGCACGGGCCTCGCGCTCGGCACATTGGTCTGCCAGGCGCGGTAAAACCGTTGCGCGGGCAGCGGCTCGGAAAGGTCAAAACAGAGCTGCGGCGCGCTCGCGAGCGTAAAGTTCGATAGCGACAGCCACTGTGCGCCGGGGCCGAAGGCATCGGCGTAATCCAGGTGCAGGAAGCTGCCCACGTCGGCCGTCAGATTCAGGGCCGGGACAAGTCTCCGCTCGACCGCGGCGATCACACTCAGCAGGGCTGGCGCGCCCGTCACAGCCCCGTAGAGGTTCGTGACGACCAGCGTGTAAGCCCCCGCCTGGGACAGTTGCACATTGGCCAGGTCAAGATAGGAGTTGGTAGCGCCGGAAAGCGCATTGCTGCCGCCAAAGAACCATTGGTAGTGATCTGCGGCCGGCAGCGTATTCGTCACTTCCACCGAGAAGAAGGCAACCGACCCCATCTCCGCCGTCTGGGTTGAGGGCGGCGTCAGGATGATCGGAGGCAGCACCATTGTCGGAAGACCGCCAAGCGTCGCGCCCCAGCCCGTGGTCCCAGGCAGGTAATAGACAGTCGCGTTGTTGTCACCAGCGAACACAGACGTATCAGCGTTTGGGGCATTACCCAGAAAATAGACGCTGATCAGGCTTGGGCAGTAAGCGAATGCCTTGTGGCCAATGCTGGTGACGCCGTTGCCTATCGTGACGCTGCTCAGGTTGGAGCAGGAATCGAACGCCCCGTCCCCGATGCTGGCCACCGGCAGACCGTTGATTGTGCTGGGGATAGTCACCGCCCCTCCGGAACCGGTGTATCCTGTGATGGTGATCGCGCCGTTATTGGTCGTGTAATTGAACCCGCTAACGACTGACACGTACGTTCCTGCGGCTGCAGTCGTCTGATTAAGGGTGATCGTGACGCTCTGGTTTGTGGGCGTGATCCAGCCTGGTACAGTCGAGAAGGCTACTGTATGACTGCCGACCGACAAGTAGGATACAATGGCGCCGCCGTTCTGCCACGCCCCACCATCCACCTGCCACTGCGCTCCGGCACTGACAACGCTTGGCGGACTAATCGAGACCCGCAACGCTCCGAAAAACCCGGCATCCCACAGCGCGGTCGGAAGCCCCGCAAACGTCGGACCCCAGCCCGTAGTCCTTGCTAAGTAATAGACGGTCGCATCCCGGTCACCGGCAAACACAGACGAATCAGCACTGGGGGCGTTGCCCCGGAAATAGACGCTGGTCAGGCTGTCGTAGCAGAATGCGAACGCACTGGCCCCGATGCTGGTGACGCTGCTGCCAATCGTGACGTTGGTCAGGCTCATGCACTCTTCAAACACATTGTCCCCGATGTTCGTTACGCTGTCGGGGATCGTGACGTTGGTCAGGCTAGTGCAGTTCTCGAACGCATGGTCCCCGATGCTGGTGACGCTGTTGGGGATCGTGACCACGGTCAGCCCGGTGCAGGCCTCGAACGTGTCGTCCCCAATCGTGGTGACGCCCTTGCCGATCGTGACGGTGGTTAGGCCGGACTCAAGGAACGCGCCGTCCCCCATGCTCGTGACGCTGTCGGGGATCGTGGCCGTAATCAAAGAGGCGCCATAGAACGCCCCCCTTCCGATGCTGATGACGCTGTCAGGAATTGTGACATTGGTCAGGCTGGAGCAGCCAGAGAAGGCCCCGTCCCCGATGCTGGTGACGCTGTCGGGGACCGTGTAGCTTCCACCCTTGCCGCCTGGGCACTGGATGAGCGTGGTCCGGGTCTTGTCGAACAAGACCCCAGCCACACTGCTGTAGAAGGAATCGAGAACATCCACCGTTATCGCTGTCAGGCTGGTGCAGTAACCGAACGCCCAGTAGCCGATGCTGGTGACCCCGCTTCCTATCCTGACGCTGGTCAGGCTGGTGCAGTGCCAGAACGCAGAGCCTCCAATGCTGGTGACGCTGTTGGGAATCGTGACGCTGGTCAGGCTGGTGCATCCTCGGAACGCATAGGTGCCGATGTTCATGACGCTGTTGGGAATCGCAACGCTGGAAAGGCTACTGCAGTTGTCGAACGCCAAGTCCCCGATGCTGGTGACGCTGTTTGGGATTACGTAACCTCCGGCTCTGCCCTCCGGGTAGGCAACGAGGGTGGTCTGGTTTCTGTCGAATAAGACGCCATCCACGCTGCTATAGGAGGAGTTGGCCGGATCCACAGCTATCGCCTTCAGCGTGTCGCAACAGCCGAACACGTTGGATCCGATGTTGGTGACGCTGTTGGGAATCGTGACGCCAGTCAGGCTGCAGCCGAAGAACGCATTGTCTCCGATGCTGGTGACCGGCAGGCCATCGATCGTGCTGGGGATGGTCACCGAGCCCCCGGGACCGGTGTATCCCGTGATGGTGATCGCGCCGTTATCGGCGGTGTAATTAAATTGGGCTTCCACCACAGCAGGCAGTGCCAACAGCAACAGCGAAGCCGGCAGTCTCGCGGCGCAGGCGGTCCTTAAAAGCCCGGCCATCGTCTTCGGCCAAGTGATTCTCGAAATGAGGGTTTGTGTTTTCATAGTGTTCTCCTGTCTCAGAGAAGGTGGTCGGAATTTCCGGCCAGCCAACCCTCGTTGAGCTTCGCGGCGCAAACTCACGTTCCGCCGGACGCCAAAGGGCCGAGGGAAGATGCGGGTTATCCCCCCTTCGGGTGATCTCAAGAATTCAATCACCCAACTCGCCCAACCCCTAAATAGGCTGTTCACGTCACCCTAAACTCCGGTTTCTCTGCGCGGGTCGTTGGCTGATGAAGCGAGTCAGCGGCTCGTGATGGACGGCGAAGTGTCAACCCAGCCGCGAATAAAAGCAAGCTAATTCTCACCGGATTCTTTCGCGGGTCAAAACCCTTGCCATGCTTCACATATCTTGTTACCGCGGTTCAGTTTATTCACACCTTCTCCCGGTTGACCTGATGGCGACAGGGTTTGATGAGGCGCCCAAATTCCTCGGGGTTTATAGGCCGCACCAATTGACGGTGCCCGGATGCGACCATGACGAGGTCCAAGCGACCGGCTTATCGAGGAATTGGGCAATGCATCGGACAATTCGGCATCTGCTTGGATTCCGCTTTCTTCTGGTCGGGACCGCGCCTAACATCCTTCCCTGAAATATGCCAAAATGCTGGAAACCCGCCATGGGGAAACGACGTTGAATCCAAGCGAAGAGCCGGCCATCGGGGAGCCCACCCGGAGAATTTGAGGCCTTGCTTGTGCCAGAAAAAGCCGGGGGCAAGGACACCAGTGAGCAATAATGTCTTGCAACGGAGCAACTTACATAGATTCATCCCGCATAGGGAGAATATAATATAACATTGTGATTGTCGGCCTTCCCGGTGCCGCCGTCAAAGAATCGCGCGACCGGGTCATGGCCGCCCTCATCAACTCCGGCTTCGAGTTCGCCGTCGGCCACACCACCATCAACCTGGACCCGGCCGACGTAAAAAAGAGGGGTCGAGCTCCGACCTGCCCATCGCCTTGCGCGCCCGGGCGGAGGGCAAGGTCGGGAGCCTGGTTCCCCCGGAGAACGCCGCCGAGGCGGCGGTTGTCTCCGGCTTGCAGGTCATCCCGATTCACAAGCTGCGCGAAGCCGCCAAATCTGCTCTGTCGTGAGCATGTCGCCAAAACGTCTCTTCTGGCTTGACCTCCGGGCATGGCAGCCCGACAGTTGAGGGTATGGCGCAGGCCAACTCAGCCACCGTCGAACCGTTTGCTGCCCGCCTGCTGAGCCGTCAGGAGGCAGAGCAGGAGGACCGCCTTTTCTGGCATTCCAAGACGCCCGCGGAGCGCCTGGCTGCGGCCGAGCAGTTGCGTCAGGTCGCTTATGCCTACGATGCTTCTACCGCCCGAATTCAGACGGTTGTTGTCCGCACTCGCCTCAAACAAGGTTGAGTACCTGGTCGTCGGCGGCTACGCCGTGATTTACCACGGCTATGTCCGCACCTGCGCGTCGGCCAGGAACCTCTGCGCTTCGACATTATTAATGACATTGATGGGGTGACGTTCGCGCCCAGCCACATGAGGCTTCCCCAGCGTGCGACGGGAACGGGTCATGACCGCCCTGATCAGTTCCGGCTTCAAGTTCAGCTTCAGCCGCGCCGCCATCAACCTGGGCCCGGCCGACGTGGAAAAGGAGGTCACGATCCAGCCGGCTATTGCGGCGTGGGCGCAGCAGCCGCATAGGCCCCAGAAGGCGTTGCCCCGGCGCCCGCGTTCGCCCGAAATCCCCGCCTGCTGGCCTCGGTATCCACCAGTGCCTCGACTTCAACCTCGCGGGGTTTGGCCTTGCGGGCGCCGGCCGCTTTGAGGAAAGCGTCCTTCAAATTCGTGAGCTTGATCTTGACGATGACTTTGCCCATGTTCCAAGCCTCTGAGATATTTGGCGAAGGGTCAATGCGCCAGGGCGGAATTTCGCGCTTGTCATTCAGGGGGGTTTGTAGTTCATACGTAGCCTTTATGCCGATCTGCATTGCTGTGATTGTGCTCGGGATTATCGAAGGCATCACCGAGTTCCTGCCGGTTTCCTCGACCGGCCATCTGCTCATTGCGGAATGCTGGCTGCCGCGCCAGTCGGATTTGTTCAACATCGTCATTCAATGCGGGGCGGTGCTGGCGGTGTTGCCGTTGTTCCGGGGGCGGTTGCGCCAGTTCGCCTTCGAGTGGCGCCAGCAGGCCACGCAGGACTACGCGCTGAAAATCATCCTGGCCTTCGTATTGACGGGCATCGGCGGGTTCATTATGGAGAAGAGGGGATTCAAATTGCCCGAGCGGCTGCAACCGGTCGCGCTGGCGTTGTTGGCGGGCGGGATTGCGTTTATTGTCCTGGAGCAGTGGTTGCGCGGGCGCGCTCTCGGGGACGAGGTGACCTGGACCATTGCCGTGGCGGTCGGTTTTGGCCAGCTTGTCGCCGCGGCTTTTCCCGGGACGTTGCGCTCGGGGGCCTCGATCATTCTCTGTCTGCTGCTGGGCCTTAACCGCCCCGCCGCCACGGAGTACTCGTTTCTGGTGGGCATTCCCACGATGCTGGCGGCCGGGGCTTGGAAGATCTTCCAGGCCTTGCACCATCCGCCGGTGGAGGCGGCGCCGGAGAATTGGGGCATGGTGCTGCTGGCGTTTGTGGTCGCATTGATTGTCTCATTTATTGCGGTGAAATGGCTGCTGCGCTATGTGCAGACCCACACTTTTGTCGCGTTCGGCTGGTACCGCATCGGGCTGGCGGCGGTGGTCGGGATGTTGCTGTTCCTGGGCTACGGGAGGTGAGTCGGGTCGAGCGTGCGGAGCGTGTCGAGCGTATCGAGCGCATCGGGGCGTGCATCCGTATTTGGGAACTGGTTTTGTTGGGCACCTTTGCCGCCGCTGCCGGGAGCGGGCGCCGGCGGCGCTTGACTTTGTGCACGTTGTGCACAGTATTAGCTCCCATGAGCACAGCGTATGTCTCCGGTCGAGTGCCACTGCGATACGAGCGCTTGGTTGCGAAGCAGGCGCGGGCCGCCAAGACCTCCAAAAGCAACCTGGTCGCGCGATACGTCATGGAGAAATCGCTGGAAAGTGAGTTTCCAGGAATTTCGTTCCGCGATTCGTTGTCCGGGCGCGAGGCCTATCTGACCGGCCACCGCGTGGCCGTTTGGGAGGTCGTGGACGCTTATGAGGAACTCAAGTCGATTGAAGGAACCGCTGAGCATTTTCACTGGCCGTCGGCGCTCGTAAAACGCGCCCTTGCCTACGCCAAGGCGTTCCCCGAGGAAATCCGAGGGTCCCGAGAAGGAGAACGGCATGGCGTTCCGGCTGTTGGCTGACGAAAACACTTCGCACCGGCTGGTTTCCGCCTGCCAGCGCCTTGCCCCGGATTTCCCCATCATTCACATTGCCAAATGAGGGTTACGCCTGGGATTGGCAGAACCGCGTTGTCTATTTGCCAAAGTCCCCGTCATCGTGAACGCGGGCCGTCTTGAGCTTGCGCGCGGCGAGTTTGCGCGGTCTCGGCCTCAAACGCCAAAGCGTCGCCCCCAGCGGCCCCCTGTCCATGCGGCCGGCCGTTAAGCCGTCACCTCGAACTTCCCGAGGGCCTCGATAACCGGCTGGCACGGCTGGGCGGGGTTGGCGCTCAAGTCCCGGAGTAGCGGCAGCGCCTCTTGCCAGCAGGGGGAGATGGGGGGCAGCAGGAGGTCTTTGAGGGCCGCCGGTTCAGGCAGGCGATTTTCCACGGCCAGGGCGCAACCCAGGGGCAGGAGTCCCTCGAGCAAAGCGGCGCGGGCTTCCTGGTCCAACCCGGCCTGGTCGAGGACGCGGGCCATCTTGAGCTTGCGCGCGGCCAACTGGCGACAGGCGGCGAGCTTCTCCATTTCGGCCGGGGAGAGAGGCGGGGGCGCCGCCTGGGAGGCTTCCGGCAGCCAGAGTGGGCGGCTGGCCCGCATGGTGCGGGCGAGCAGGCCGGCGTCGATGAGGCGTTGGAGCGCCTCGTCGGTCGCGCGGTCGACCACCTCGAGTCGGGCGGGCGCCAGCGGGTCCCAACGGCCCGGCCCGAAGTATTTGTCGTGCAGGGAGGCAAGCTGGTCTCGAGATTGGGGGGCGTCGCGCTCGACGACCACGTAAATGACGGAATGGGGGCCGTCGCTCGGGAACCGCTCTTCGCAGCGGAGCAAGGCGCCATTGAGGCGCTCCCGTGCCGCGGCGGCGAACCCGCGCGGCCGGTCGGCCGGCAGGGGCGGTTTGGTCTGGGGCAATTCCGGTTTGGGACCGGTGGCCGGAGTGACCAGTTGCTGGAGTTTGGCCAGGAAGGCCTGCCGGCCGCTGGTGAGCTTGAGTTCCTTGAGGTCGCCCTTGCGCTCGAGGACGCCGTCAGCCAGGGCCTGTTTGAGGGAGAGAGTTTGAAGCATGCGCTGCTCGATCGTGTTTTCGGAGACCAGGTTCACGACGGTAACCGAGCGGGTCTGATGTTTGCGCCAGGCGCGGGCGATGCGCTGTTCGAGCTTGGCCGGGTTCCAGGGCAGGTCGCAATTGATGACGACGCTGGCGGCTTGGAGGTTCAGGCCGGCGGCGCCGGAGTCGGTGCTCAGGAAGACGCGGCAGTTGGGGTCGGATTTGAAGGTGTTAATCTCGGCGCGCCGGCGGCGTTGGGGGACCGTCCCGGTGTGCCAGGCGAACCCGAGGCGGAGTTGGTCGCACAGGCCCCGAACCAATTCGAGCATGCGTTCCCATTCGGAAAAGACCAGCACCTTGACGTCGAGGTTGTCGCGGCACTCCTCGAGGAGCTTCTCCAGTTCGGCCAATTTCGGGCAGGCCCGCTGGGCGGGATCGAGGATGTAATTGGTGTCGCAGATCATCCGCATCATGGCCAGGTGGCGCATCAGCTTGTCCTGTTCCTGCTGGGTGAGCGGGCGGCGTTTGGCGATGGCGGCCAGGCGGGCCACGACGCCTTCGTGGCCTTCGTATTCACCCTGCTGTTCGGCGCTCAGGGCGACGAAGAAGTTGCGGTCGGTCCGCGGGGGCAATTCGGTTTCCACGTCGGCCTTGCGCCGGCGCAGCATGAAGGGCCGGATGCGCTCGTGGAGCTTGTCCAGGTTGCGGTAGCCCACCGGCCGCCCGCGGTCGTCCAAGTCGTAGAACTCGCGGTTAAACCGGAAGAGGGGTCCGAGGACCGACGGCTCCAGGAAATCCATTAAGGAATGGATTTCGTCGATGCGATTCTCGATGGGGGTGCCGGTGAGCACAAAGGCATAGCGGCTCCGCAGCCGTTTGACGGCTTGGGTCGTTTTGGTGCCCCAGTTTTTGATGCGCTGGGCCTCGTCCAACACGACCACGTCCGGCTGCAGCCGCTGGTTGACTTCCAGGGAGTCTGCCAGCATCTGCTCGTAATTCACCATGGTGAAGAAGGGCGCGGCCGGCACACCGCCCACTGATGGTGCAGGCGCCTGGCCGTCGCCCGGTCTTGCATCCGGGCCGGAAGCCGGAACGGCAGACTGGGCTGGCGCCCCATTCCGGGGTCCGGCGGCGTCATAAGCCCGGAGACGTGTCATGCGTCCGCCGAAGACAAGCTGGTAGGGCAGGGCGGTGAACCGCTGTATCTGCTCCTCCCACTCGGTCTTCAAGGAGGCGGGCGTGACCACCAGGACCCGATTCACCTGGCCCAGGCGACGGAGCAGGGCGCAAGCGGCAATGGCCTGGATGGTCTTGCCCAAGCCCATTTCGTCGGCCAGGAGGCCGCGCTCCGTGAAGGCCAGATGGAGCATCCCTTCGCGCTGATACGGGAAGAGCGGGACCTTGGTCTCGTGCAGCGGCCATTCGCCGCTTTGGACTTTGAGTTCATACTCCCGCCGAAACCGCTTGCGTTCCTCGGCCCGCCGGCGCCCCTCGAGCCACAGCTCGAGTTCCTGGGACAGCCGCAACTCGGGCACGGCCTCCGGGCCAAGCTGCCGGAGCGCCTCGATGGCCTCCTCGGGCAAACCGCCGCACAGCGCGCCGTCCTGATCGAACCATTCCCTCAACACCGGGCGCAATGGGCCTTCGCCCTTGACCAGGCGAACCGAGCCGGTCTGCGCGTCCGGCACCACGTCGAGCCGGGGCGAGGGGCCCTTGGCCGCTGCCTGGAACAGGCGCTTGAAGCGCCCCTGCAATTGCAGCAGCACCACCTCGACATGTTTGCAGGTCCCCAGCCCGTTAATGCGAAAATCCACACAATCACAGGCGAACTGCCGCCGGCCCACGTCGCGAATCTCGACCGAATAGGTCAAGCCGCTGCCGGAGTTGACGCGGAAATTCGAGAAGATCGGGTGGCGCGGGTCGGTGTTGGAGACGCGGAAGTCCTCGGTCTGGGCCCGGGCGCGGCGGCGGTTGATTTCGTCTTCATCGGTCGTTCGCCAATTGTGCGGCGAGGGGACCGCGATGGCCGAAGGTGCTTTGCTTTGCATCCGACAAGTAATCCCGGTCAAACCGAGGGAGTCAAAAAGGAGTTGCTGGAAGTTGTTCACCGCTTGTTCACAGGTTTGCCTCGCCCCGGCTCCAGGGCCAGTAACAAGGTTCTGCGCAAACCATTGTAGGAGACGACGTAAGGAGTCTCTGATTGATTCTTGGGCACAGCGCAAGCCTGCTCTCCTCGGAGGCCCCGCCGATCAGAGACTCCTTACGTCGTCTCCTACGGTCAGGGAATGGGGCCCGTTTCGGCGACTTTGTCGCTGGCCCTGTTACCCCGCTCGCGCGCGAACCCGCCAAACCAGCCATGCGCCGGCCAGGGACAGCGCCGCGCTATAACCAAAAGCCACCGTCGTTCCCAAACCCGCCCACAACATGCCGACGATGATGCTCGACAGAAAATCGCCGACCCCATTGACCGTTGCCAGCACGCCAAACGCCATGCCGTGCTGCGATTCCTCCGTCAGCTCGGCGCAAAGCGAATCTTCCAACGTTTCCTCCAGGGCGACGTTGGTTCCGCCCAAAATGAAGATTAGCCCCAGCGTGCCGATGTTCGCCGGCAGGAACACGATGCCAAGGGACATGATGGCGGACATCAGATAGCCAATCGCCAAGAGCCGGTTTTTGGGAAAACGGTCGCCCAGCCAGCCGCCAATGAACGCGAATGACGCGTAAAAAACATTGTGCAAAACGTAAAGCGCGACGGCAATGCTCGCGGCCTTGGCCGCGCCCAGCGCCGGCGTCAGTTTTTGCGTGGCCAGCAGAATGAGCAACGTGTGCGCGAACGCGCCGACCCCGAACAACCCGACCGCCAAGACAAACTTGCGATAAAGCGCGGGCAACTTCCGCAACTGCTGGTCAAACGAAACGTGCGAAACGGGCCGGCGCTCCTTTTCCTTCACCACAAAGGCGATGAGGCCGGCGGCGGTCAGACTCGGGACCAGCGTCAGCGCAAAGAGCATCGAGTAGCGGTGGTTCAAGGCCTGCAATAAAACAAACGCGCTGGCCGGACCCACAATCGCGCCCAACGTGTCCATCATCCGCTCGAAGCCGAACGCGCGCCCGTACATCTCGCGCGTCACCGAACCGGCCAGCAGCGCCTTCCGCACCGGCGTCCGCACGCCGCGTCCGAGCCACGCCAACGCGCGGCCGGCCAAAATATGCCACGCCGCCGTCGCCAGGCCGAAAGACGCCGTCCCCAACGCGGTGACCAGATAGCCAATCACGGCGATGGGTTTGCGCCGCTGCAAGTTGTCCGTGTAAAAACCGGACGCCATTTTCGCGAAGCTCGACAAACCGTCCGAGATGCCTTCTATCAAGCCAAGCCACGCGGCGGCCGCGCCCATCGTCGCCAGGAACGCGGGCAAGACCGCCGTGGCGATTTCATGCGACCAATCGCTGAAGAGCGACGCCAGCCCAATGCCAAGCACGGTGCGGTTCAGCCAGCGCACCCTCGGCCGGGGCCCGTCGGCGGTCATGAGCGGAGTGCTGTTCACGTCGGCCAGTTCCCACGTATGTCGGAAAGCAGCAGGATTTTCATAACCCATTGCCAGGCTCAAACATAGAAAAACTGAACACCGCCGCAAGAACGATTTCGCCCCCGGGCCATGACTCGCCGGACGACACTGTCTCCCGCCTCTCCTGCCGCCTCGGATCACTCAGAGCGCAACACCTTCTGAAATTGTTCCAGGCCTTCCATGGCTTTCTTCAGCTCGGGCGCTTTTGACGGCGAATGCGCCGCGAGTTGTTCAAGGGCAGCCAGTTCGTCCAGCGCCTGTTTTTCGGCCTGGCGCGTCAGTTCGTTAACGCCGCCAGCCACCCGATCACGCCAATCAGCCGCCAGGCGCGAGAGGTTCTTCTCGACTTCGTAACGGGCCTTGCGCAGCAGATTGCGCTCGATTGGCCTGCGGAACAATGTCAATGGCATCAGGTGGCCAACCGTGCTGAACGCGACATCGAAGGCGTAAGACACATCGATCGGCGGAGCGGAGGGCTCGGGCACTTCCAGGCTGAACTCGGAGGGCGTAAGCGTCACGCCGAGCGCCGCTTTCACGTGCTCGGCCAAGCGGTCGTGAAACGCCCGGAGCGTGCGCGTCAAGTGCTGGCGGGCGCGGTGCAGGGGCGAGCGAAACATGGTTTGTTGATCGCGCGACACTCCGCTCACCTCCCGGTTGAGAAACACCCGGAGCCATTCGCGCCAGGCGTCCAGCATCGGGGGCAGGCGCAGCCGCCAGCGCGAAAACTGTTCCCGCAAATCCGCCGTGATTTTGGCCTGCAGCGCGGCCTGGACAGGGCGGAGTTGGGCCAGCGAAAAATCCAACGCTTTTGCCGACCATTCGCGCGCCAGCACATTGAGCTCCGAGCGGAGCAAGTCGAACTGGCCGCGCTCATCGGCCAGTTTTTCCCGCAGGGCCTGGCGCGCGGATTCGGCTTGCGTTGCGGCGGCCAAGGCCACTTGCAGATAATTGAGCTCCTGGCTCACGAGCGAGAGTAGCTTGTGCCGCGCAATCTGGCCGGCGGCCTGGTCCCGGTTACGGATGAGGGGCAGAAACAGCTTCTCTTCGAGCTCGCTCTTTAAACCGGCTTCTTCCGGCCGCACGGAATAGAAAAAGACCGGCAGTTGCTTTCCCCATTTGCGGCCCAGTTGCCGCTCGACGAACGCGAGCACCTCGGCCCGCTGCGCCTGGGTCAGCAAGTCCGCCTTCGTCAGCAACAGGACAATCTTGGGCGTGTGCGACCGCAATTCATCGAGCAACGCCAGGTCGCGTTCCGAGAGCGGGGCGTCGCAACTGACCGCCACCAGCGCCGCGCCGACGTTGGGCAGCCACTGGAGCGCGACTTGAGTATTGTGGGTAAAGGCGCTGCCCAGACCCGGCGTGTCCACGAATTGCAGGGGATCCAGGCCTTTAAGCGCCGGCAACTCGACTTCAACCGAGGCCACCTGCTTCTCGTTGTCGGGATTGGCGCCCTCGCCGACGTAGAGGCCGATTTCCTCAGGGAAACGGCTTGGCCGTCCCGTTCAGAAAACGCACCTCGGCCTTCTCAGCCGGCCCATATCGCAGCCGCGTCACCACCGCGGTAAGCGGCACCACCGCCAATGGGCAGCACCTGCCGGCCAGTCAGGCTGTTAAGGAACGAACTCTTGCCCGCCTTGAAGCGGCCGAAGACGGCCACGTCAATACCGTGGCTCCCGTTGAACAGCCTCCGGCAAGCGGCCATTTGGGGCTGGAGATTGGCCAGCTTCAACTCGTCCGCCAGACCCGAGACTCGCTCAAGAATGCCGTCAACCGGAACCATACCCTCAGATGTGCTTATTGTCGCTTTCGTCTTTCACCGTGTAGCCGGATTCCTGCCGGGCCAAATTGACCCGGTGTTTTTTGGTGTAGGCCTCGAAGAGCTCTTCGGGGGTGATTTCCATCACCTGGGCCAGGGAGATGAGGAAATGCAGCAGGTCCACGATCTCGACCCGGGCATTCTGCTTGTCGAACTTTTGGTAGCTGGCCCACCATTTCCACGGCATGCAGTCGGTCAGTTCGGCGGCTTCCTGCATCAACGCGCGGCAGTAGTTTAGCATCCATTGCTGGCGCTGGGCGTCATCCATTTTATCCGTATCGACCCCGATCCGGCGGTTGAGCAGTTTCTGGAGATAAAATATCGCCTCCAATTTGTCAGGGTGCTTTTGGCAGTAGGCGCTGAAAAGCTCTTCCGCGAGTTTGGTCCAGCGGCAGATGCCCGCCCGTGCGCAACACCTCGGCCAGCGTGTCCACGATGTGCGGCTCGAGTCCCAGGCCGTGATAAGCCGCAACCGTTTTCTCGACGTCGTAGGCGGCCCGGCGAAGGGTGACCTCCCCGTCGTCCCAGATTGCGTAGGCCGCGCGCGGGTCGCCGTCTTTGGGCTGGCCGACGCTGCCGGGGTTTACCACGAGCGTCCGGCGGAAGCGCGTTTTCATTGGCAAATGCGTGTGGCCGACAAAGAGGAAGTCCGGATACTTCACCGAATTCAGCTCCGACTCCCAGAGCGTGACCGGGCTGTTTTCCGGCAGGTAAAGATAGAGCGGGTCTGAGGGCACCGCGTGGCAAGCCACACATATGGCCGAATCAAGCTGGAACCGTTGCAGCGGCTGCAGCCCGGCCAGGAACTGCTTCATCTCCGGCGTCAGGACTTGTTGGCTCACCGCCTGGGTGGCCTCTGCCAGCGCCTGGTAAGCGGCCGAGGAGCGAGAACTCTTCGTCCAGGGCAACCGCGCGGTCATGGTTGCCCTGCACCAGCCAATCGGGGGTAAGGCTCTGCATCGCCCAGGTCACGCATTCCGCCGGCTGCGGCCCGTAGTTGACCAGGTCCCCCAGGCACAGAATTTGGTCAACCCCCGGCTCGGCGGCCAACACCGCTTGTAGCGCCGGCCAGTTCCCATGAATGTCGGAGAGAAGCAGGATTTTCATCGCTACCATGACAGTTAATTCTGTTTGGTAGGAGTCATTAGCCAGAAGGCGTTTTCCTCCGAAAACCTTCGGAGGCGGCAAACTCCATTGCCGAGTTCAATCTGCGCCAGGCACTCCTCCGGTGCAAGCAACTTTCGGCGGTCCGGCGGTCCTGCCCTAACACCGGGGCCAGTGACAAAGTTCTCCGCAAACCACTGTAGGAGACGACGTGAGGAGTCTCTGATCGGTTTGTGGGCACAGCGAATGCCCGCTCCCCTCGGAGGCCATGGATCAGAGACTCCTTACGTCGTCTCCTACAGTCAGGGAATGAGGCCCGTTTCGCCGACTTTGTCACTGGCCCTGGCGCTAACACCGTCTTTAAGAATATTTTTTTCACCTTGATTCGGCTTGATTTGGCTTGATTGACCTTGCGGGGGGCGGGGCAGTCCACCCGCCTCCGCCGAGGCTACGGCGGGCAGGCAGTCCGCGGGCCACGGGCCACGGGCCACCGGCCGCGGGGCGAGAGGTCATAATTGGTTAAAATTGGTCGAGTTGGCTGCATGGGTTCTTGTTGTTTGTGCCTTCGCCGGGCGGGGCGTGCAAGACAGCGTCGTTTCATGGTGGCGACTATATAGCGATGATACACATATTGTCAAGGGAAAAAATTGGGATAACTGTTCTGGTCGGATCGTGGGGATCGTGCGCTGTCGGCGGCGCTCTGCCCCACCCGCGCTGAAGCTGCGGCGGGCAGGCGGGGCGCCGCTGCGTTCTCCTCACCCGCGTGGGCACTGGTACCGCACAGGCGGAGACCGCCGCATCGCAGGCGCAACGAATGCCGGTGTAGAGCACATTGACAATCGCCGCGTCGTTGCCACGCCGGTGCGCACAACGGAACCGAATTCTCTGCCAACCTGCGCACGGGCCGCCGCGCACCGCGCGCGTCTCGCCGACCGGCGGCGGACGCAAGTCACCCGTCGCATAACGACGATAGGCGTCCCATTGATACCAATCCGCGCACCATTCATCCACGTTGCCCGCCATTTGAAAGATGCCATAAGGCGAACGGCCCTCGGGATAGGCGTCCACCGGCGCGGTGGTTTCGTATTCCCGAATTTTGTCTCCGTCCCAGCGCAGGACGCAGTCGCGCCAATCGTTGCCCCATGGAAAAATCCGGCCGTCTGTGCCGCGCGCGGCTTTTTCCCATTCGATTTCACTCGGCAGCCGTAATCCAGCCCAGCGGCAATATGCCTCCGCGCCGAACCACGAGACATGGATGACCGGATGTCGCTCGAAGCCGGAGGCGACGGAGTAGAGACCGGTTTTGGTTTCGGGAACCCTGATGTGCTCGAGCGCCGGGGCTAGGCGCTTGAGTTCTTCGGGAGATGGGCGCGCCCGGCAGAGAAACTTTGCGAACTGCTCATGGGCTACGGCGTGCACGCCTAAATAAAAATCCGGCAGGAACGCCCGAAACTGAGGCAGTTCGTCCAGCAACGAGAATTCATGGCCATAAACGTCCATCAGCCTCGCCGCTTCGATCTGCTCCGGCGTCGAGCCCATGGCCGACAATTCGGACTTCAACCCTCGCGTTTCCTGCAGGAACGTTTGGAAGTGGCCGGATTCGGAATACTGCGCCAGATACTCCCGGAAGGCCAGCAGGCCGCGCGAACTCGGACTGGCCTGGCACAAATCGTGCCGCAGCTTTTCAACGGCCTCACAATAGATTTGCGCCGCGTCAAGGAACCATCGTTCCCTTTGGTATTTGTAGTAGAGCTTTTCCGCGGCGGTCAGATGCTCGCGCATTATGCGCATCTGTTGTGAGAATGATTTGATGCCCTGAAGCAATACCTCGTTTTCGAGATCTCGCATGATTTCGTGGCGATACCCGATCGCCGTGAGATCGGTCAGGCGGGTGCAAAAAAACGGCTTGAGATCGTATTCCTCCCGCCGGCCGTGATGGCGTCCACGATCCGGTCGAGATTCAAATCGCCAAAGAAGGCCGGCGCCTCGACCGTTTCCCTCCCGTTCCTGTCGGCGGATTCCTCGAAAAGGATGCTATGGAAGCTCACGGGAGATGGTTCCGGAGATTCTCCAGGCCGTCGATTTCCTTCGTGCGGCCGGTGAAGGAAAAGCCGTTGCTCATGGACACCACCGGGCCGATTCGCTGCACGACCGGCGCATCGCAGGCGCAACCAGTACCGGTGTAGAGCACGTTGACAATCGCCGCGTCGTTCCCGCCCCCGGGCCAGTTCCCATGAATGTCGGAGAGAAGCAGGATTCTCATAACTCACCAGTTCTGCAAAGTGCTCAAAGTGGCTTCAAGATCCGTCCTGGTCTCCACTATTCCGGCCGGAGACGCTCGTCCTTCAAGTTGGGCGCGATAGATGCCGGCGCGAGAGGCAAAACCGTCTCGCAATTCCACCATCGATTTCCCAAACCATTCCCGCAACTGTCGCCGGTAGCGGCTCAGCAGCTCCGTCATCGCTGGCTCGAGTTCCGTCTCTAATTGCTGCCGGATGTGTCGGCGGATCAGGCGTTTGCCGAGCTTCGACAGAAGCGCCGGACGTTTCAGGTTAAGGCGGTCGATCAAGGGAGTTAAGCCCGGTATAGGTGCCCCTGCGGGCATTGGCAACGTCTCGGGACCGCCTCCGGCCCCGAGCACTGCCTCGTGGGCCAATTTCAACGTCTGGCTGAGCTCCAGTCGCGCGGAGGACAAAACCTCCGCCAGTTTGACCACTTGGCTCGTCAGGACGCGGTTGGCCACGGCGGAGACTGCTCTGGCGGTATCGATCACTTCGGGCGAAGTCCAATTCGCCGCCAAGTCCGCCGCGGCCGCGTCGAGGAGGTCGTTGGATAGGGACGAAACCCCATCAAGTATAGGTTCGCTGTTCCGCTGTGCGGCTTCAAGGAAAGCGTCCGCCTTGCGCAAAGCCATGATGGCCTCCTGGTCTCGCACCGCTGGTGTCGGTGGCCCCGCTTCCCGTCCCCTGTCCAGACGGGCCGCCAGCACTTTGATAACCGCCTCCCGCAATGCGCCAACCTTGCGTTTCAACGCCGCCTTGGCTTGCTCACGGTGCGATTCAACCAGCGGCATCAACTCCTTTTCCAGCCATTCGTCGCACAACGCGGCGCTTTGGCCCAGCACGCTGACGGGGTGCGCCCGAAGTTGCAGGTTTGCTTGAATCGCCAGTTGGCGCTCGACGTAGTCGGTGGTTTGGCGCAGGTCGGTTGGGCTCAGCAGGTCGGCCTTGCTCACCAGCGCCATTGCCCGCGCGCCCGATTGGTAAAGGGCCTGCACAATCGCCAGGTCCTCGTGTGTGAGGGTCGATCCCGCGTCCACGAGCATGATGCCCAGGTCGCACCGCGGCAAATAGGCCGCCGTCTCTTCCGCACCGGCAGTGGCTAGGGAACCCAGTCCCGGCGTATCGACGAACGTCACCCCCTCGCGCAAGCGCGGCGCGGGCAGTTGCGCGCTAATGCGCATGACATGTTTGGTATTCCCCGGATTCTGCTGCTCCGTCACAAACTCTGCCAGGCGCCAAAGCTCGACCGCTTGCGGCTTGCCCTCGGCAAACGCGATGATTGCCCGAGCCTCGGCGCCGTAGCTGACCCGTGTGGGAAAAGCCGTCACCGGGGTGACGCCCACGGGTAAGACCGCGCTCCCCAGCAGATAGTTCAAAAGCGACGATTTGCCCGAACTGACGCGTCCGAACACCCCGATTTCAAAGACATGGTTTTCCAGCCTCTCCAGCAACAGCGTCAAGGCACTGCGAAACTCGATCAAGCCGTGGGCCGTGACCACGCGCTCCAATTCGCTCAGGAGCCTGGCCTCATCGGTCGTTTTCTCCAACCGCGCAAAGCGAGCCTGCAGGTCGGCATCCGGACCCTTGTTCCAGTAGGCGATAAGCCGTTCGAGCGTTGCGTTCAACTCGGCGACCACTTCGTTGACAGCCTTGACGTCCTCCTCGCTCAAAGCGCCGTAGCCGCGCATGCGCTGCGGCTCCATTTCCGCCACCGCAATCTGAGCAAAGGTGAATCGCCCGCCCGCAGCCCACATCGCTCCACAGACGGGAGCCGGCCGGGACAGCCGGAGGTCCGTCAGGGCACGGTTCATCGCCTGCCGCACTCGCTCGATGTAATCGTGCAAGACCTTCCGCTGCACGGGAGTCGAGTCCTGGGTGTATTCCGCAAAAGGCGACGTCGAGCCGCCGGTTGCCAGAATGTGCTCGGCCTCGGACAGGAGATTATTGATGTGCCGGAACGTGGTGAGCAGGGACCGCTCATGATTCTCGTTCATGTCAGGGGGAAGATCTCGTGGATGCGCCGATCCAGCTCCAGACGCCGGAGGGCGTAAGGGTTGCTGAGTTCGTACTTGCCGGTTGCCAGCTCTTCAAAGAGCTCCCGCAGTACCAGCGGGCTGCCTGCCGATCTACGGTGCAGCCACTCGACAATGGTCCCCGCCTCAGGGGGAATGAAGGCCGCCTTCACCGCCGCCCCGACCATTTCTTGCGTCTCCGACATGGCAAACGGACGCAGCTCAACTCGAGCAAACCGCGCCAGCATCGGCCAGAAATGGCCAATGTCCCACGAATGCTCCGAACGCGCGCAAATCCAGACCGGCGCCCCCTCGGCGATACGTTCGAAGAATGAACTCAGTTTGGGTGTGGTCCAGCCGACCCCGTCAAACACCACCGTCCTCCCGGCCTCGCGCAGCGCTTCTCGCAACCTCTGCTTGCGCTCAAGGAGCTTCAATTCCGCCGGCGCCAGCCCCAGTTGCGGTTCCAGGCCGTCGCAAATCTCTCCCCAATGTGCGGATTTGGGTGAAACCAGCAGCGCGAGCGAGTCGCGCAGATGCGCAACCAGGGCCGATTTGCCCACACCGGCCGGGCCAAGAATGAGCGCATGTTTGTGTTCCGCATGCAGCTCGCTCAGCCGCGCGATTTCCTTTCGGCGTGCGGCGAAAGGCAAGGACAAGCTCTTAGAGGCCGGGGCGGAGCCTGGCCTCTTGCTCTGGATTTGTTTCGGCGTCGCCATAACTCACTACCGTTGCGAACAATATCGTTTCGGTAGGAGTCATTAGCCGGAAGGCAGTTCGCCGCAATGGCGGTCAGGCAAACTCCATTGCCTGTGGAGACATTATCATTTACCGCTCCGCAGGCAAGCCTCCACTTCCCTGCTTGCCGGCCCGTCAATTGGTCTCCGGATCGCTTCGGTTTCGGTCGGGACACATGAGAATGATCGATCCCGTTTGGCCGTAGGCTGTCATACGCACGGCCGTCGACGGCTCATCGACCGCCTTGTCCCTGTCCTTGGGCGCCTCGATATAGATGAAATCCATGTTTGGGCCCCGTCAAAGCAACAACCCCAGGGTCAGCGCCACCAGGAGCGCCAGCAGCACGTAAGCGATGTAGGCATTAAGTCGCCCGTGGTGCATTGCCGCCAACCCGTGAGACAATTCCACGGCGGCCTTCTTCGCCGGCTGCACGATAAGACGATCCACGGTATGGATAGCCACCCGCTCGCGCCGGATGGCGGTGCGGAAATGCTCCGCCACCGCCTCGCGCGTATCCTCGACGGTCGTGGGCCTGAACACGGCATCAAAAATCACCCGCACCGGGTTGGAAAATCCCGTCGCCGTGTAGGTCATTTCCGGCAGCAAACGCCGGACGCCGCCGGCCCACCGCTCGCGCCGCGAGAGTCCCCGGCGGCGTGTCAGCCACACCCGCAGGACGAGGTAAGCCAGGCCTAGCAAGCCAGCCAGGGCCACCAACATGTAGGAGGTGGACATAGCGAAGACGACCGGATTCTCCTTGCCGCCGCGATGCATCACCACCAACCCGCGTCCAGGCAGAACGCTTTGTCCGACCTGCGCGCCCAAATCGTGGAATTCGCCGGCAAATGCGGAGGGCAAGGTGTCATGCTCCGGGTTGGAAGCAAAAAAGGGCGGCACCAGCGCGTCGGCGCTCGCGTTTGTCCACGGCTGTAATTCCCAACTCAGAGCTGGGATTACGTAGGTCGGCAGGACACCCAGCGCCAAACAGAGGACAGCCAAAAGCGCCATCGGCGCGATGGAAGATGTTTTCGCCTCGACGGCTTGGGCGGCTCTTTCGGAGCGCGCCATGCCCAGGAAGCCCATGGCGAAGGCCTTGACGAAGCATGTCACCGCCAAGGCTGCAGTCAGGGCCAGGCCCGCGCCGCACAAAGCGAAGGCGATTTTGATCGGCGTCGAAGGCAATTCAGCCGAGCGCAGCATGGTTTGCAGGGTAAGCCACTCGCTCACAAATCCGTTGAAGGGCGGCAGGGCGGATACTGCCAGCGCGCCAACCAGGAACGTCCCGGCGGTCCACGGCATGGTGCGAATCAGTCCGCCGAGCTTGTCCAAATCACGGGTCCCGGCGGGGTCATCCACTGCTCCCGCGCCGAGAAACAGCAGCGCCTTGTACACCGAATGATTGACGATATGATAGAAGGCCGCGATGAACGCGATGCCCGCCAACACCGGTCGCCCGTAGGCCCCGAAGACCAACCCCGCCCCCAGGCCGGCAGTGACGATGCCGATGTTTTCGATGGAACTGTGGGCCAGCATGGTCTTGAGGTCGTTCTCGGTGGTAGCGTAAAGAATGCCCACCAGCGCCGAGATGGTCCCGATGATGAGGACAATCAAACCCGGGCCAATCATAGTCACGGGCACAAGGTCGAGATTCACGCGAATGATTCCGTAGAGCCCCAGGTTCAGGATGACGCCGGAGAGGATCGCGGACACGTTCGCCGGGGCGGCGGGATGCGCCAGCGGCAGCCACGTGTTGACAGGCACCAATCCGGCCTTGACGCCGAACCCAAAGAAGCTCAGCAGGAACACCAACCAGCGCGCACTCGAGCCCAAGCCGATGCCCGCCGTTTTCAGCGCCGAAAACTCGAGGGAGCCGGCTTTTGTGCCCAGGTACAGCAACACCAGAGCGGCCGCCACGAATCCGGCCTCGCCCATCGCCAGCATCAAATAGCCCGCCCGACTGGTCTCATCGCGCGCATGCTCGAAATTGACGAGCAAATAGCTCGCGACGGACATCGCCTCCCAGGCCAGCAGAAACATCAACACGTCGCCCGCTATAAGGACGAGCACGATCGAGGCAAACAGCAACAAATAGCAGGCGCTGAAACTTCTCAGGCTGTAGTGCCCGTCATACCGTTTCAGGTAACTCGCCGAGAATATGGAACTGGCCAGGACCACGACGGCCGCCACCAACAGCAAGAGAGCTGACAGGCGGTCCGGCGAAAAAGTGAGCGTCCCCAGCGAGCGAATCGTCCAGAGGCTGCCATGGAGAATGGCGCCCGACCACAGCACGCGACCGCTGACCCAGAGCGCCAGCAGCGAAGCCAGCGACCCAGCCCAGGCCACCAGCGCCGGATTGCGCCGCTCGGGGGCAAAAATCCCGAGCAACGCGCCCGCTCCGCAGAGCGCGAAAACCAAAGCGAGCATGAAGCCATCGGCACTCACGGCGTCCTCGCCTTCGACCGCACTGAATATCCGCCAGCACTCATACGATTTCCTCGACTGCCGCCCTGACGCCCGGCGGCCATCCATTTGATCAAGCCCCCCAGCCGATCCATGTCCCGCGTTCCGGTCTGGGTTTCCACGGCGCCCACGCCGAAAAACAGCAGCGTTTTGTAAAGCGAGTGATTGATGAGATGATACAAGCCCGCGACAAAGGCGATCGCCGCGAGCGCCGGATGCTTGGCCGCAACAAAGACCATGCCCGAACCAAAACCGGCCACCACGATGCCGACATTTTCAATGGAACTGTGCGCCAGCATGGCTTTGAGATCGTTGTCGGTGGTCGCGTAAAGAATTCCGAGCAGAGCGGAAACCGTTCCGGCGACCAGTGCCACCAAACCCGGCCCGGTGTGCGCCGCCGGCATGAGGCCGGCATTGACCCGCAAAATGCCATAGACCCCAGATTCAATGTCGCGCCGGCCAATACCGGCGCAAACGCCCGTGGTGCGACGGCGTAGGCGCGCGGCAACCAGAAGTTCACCGGCACCAGCCCGGCTTTGACGCCGAAACCGAAGAACGAAAGCAAAAAGACCACCCACCGGACTCCCCCACTCAGCCCGGACGCGGCGGATTTGAGCGTGGCGAAGTCCAGCGACCGGGCGTTGATGGCGAGCAGCAGAAACCCAAGCCCCGCGGCCAACGTTCCGGCCTCACCCATCGCCAGCAATCGGTAACCCGCGTCGGCGTGGCCGTTTTCGCTGCCCTGCTTTTGCACGATGAGCAGATAACAAAGAACCGACATCGCTTCCCAACCGAGCAGGAAAAGTACCGCGTCGCCGGCGATGAAAATCAACACGATCGAGGCGTACAATGCCAGCATGAGCGCGGTGAACGAGCGGCCCGAGCCTGAAGGCTGGATTGGTGGATTGATGGATTGGTGGATTGGTGGCGCCCGGCCGCCACCAGTCCATCCATCCACTAATCCATTTATCCGATCCAGTTCGCCACCCGCAAAAAGGGAGGCGGGAAAGAGCACCAAACCCGTGACGCACAAAAAGACTGCGGAGAGACCGTCCAGCGCCAAGGTAAGCGTGGTCAAACCCGGCACCGACCAGAGGGGCCGTGTGAACGTCCCTCCTCCGAGCAGCGCATTGGCACCCGCCAACACCAGGGCGCCCGACGCCAGGCAACCCAACCACGCCAACACGCTCCCCTGGCGCGAAGCGGGCGCGGTCAGCGACAGGACAATGCCGACGCCGCACAGCGCGAAAAAAACGAGAATGAGCATCTCGGTCTGCATCATGATTTCGTGGTTGACCAGCGGCTTAAAATGGTCATATTTATGGTCATGCAGGCAGCCATTGCGGAAGTGAAAAAGCAACTATGCGAGTTGGTGGACCGCGTCCAGTCCGGGGAAACGGTGATCATTCTGCGGCACGGCCAGCCCGGCCGCCCGGCTGGTGCCGATGCCGGGGCGCGAGAAGCCGTGGCGGGTGGAGACTCCGGACGCCCCAGAGGCGTACAGCGGCGTTGACCTTGACCGGCCGGTCCTGGAGGAAATCTGAGCGTGCAGATTCTGGCCGATACCGGCATCTGGTTTCGCTTCGTTAGGCGTCTGCCACTGTCCCGCAAGGTCGAAATGGCCTTGGAGGACGGCAGGAATCGTCGTTACCTCTGCCCAATCTCCAGCATGGAACTGGTGCGCAAGTGGCAAACGGGCCGACTGCCTTGCCCCGACCCAGACACGTGGCTGGATCTCGCTTTGCAGGGTTTTGAAATCCTGCCGATCACCGAGCCGATTGCCCGGCAAGCGGCCCTCTGGCAGTGGGAACACAAGGACCCCGCCGACAGGCTGATCGCTGCCACAGCGCAACTCCACGGGATTGAGCTTTGGCACACGGATACAACGCTGCAGAAGCTCACGGGTTTTCCTCAGCGATACTTTAGAGCAGTCGCTTTGTAGCCGCAGGGCCTGTTCGGTCGGGCAACGCGAGCCATCGAATTCCTCAAAGGCGCCCGATCCTCCCGCGCAATCCACTTTCTCGATACAAATCATTTCATGCCTCTCCAGAACGGTTCGTGGTAATGGGCGGAGCATCCGGAGCCAGCGCAGCCGGGGCCTTACGTCCGAACCGCCGCAAGCAATCCGTGCAGAATGGCCAAAGGCGGTGGCGGCAGTCCCGGCACTTCCACGTCCACCGGCAGCACCTCGGCTACGCCTTTCGCGCAGACAAAGCTCCCCGCGAAAACGCCGCCGGATAGCGCGCAGGCGCCCACGGCGACAACTCGCTTGGGAGTCGGCATGGCATCGTACACCTTGCGCAGCGCATCGCCGATGTGGTCCGTCACCGGGCCGACAACCAACAACACGTCCGCGTGGCGCGGCGTGGGCGTGATGAAAAATCCCAGCCGGTGCATGTTGTAATAGGGGTTGTTGAGTTGCTTCACCTCGTTGAGGCACGCGCCGCAATCGCCGGCATCCACGACAATGATGTGAACGGAGCGCTGGAACGGTTGCCCCAGGGGACCTTGACCCTCTCGAACTCTCCCCCACTCGCAGGTCTGCCGCCAATCAACCGGACGCTCCACGCCGCGAACGCAGCGGTAGCAATGCACGCAGCGGCGGTGGTCCAGGACCATTTGGCCGTCGAGCTCGCTGAACACGCGGGTCGGACAAGCCGCAATGAGCGAAGCGATTTGCTTTGCGGAATAATCGCCCTCCACCGGCAACCCTGGCGAAATGCCCGCCGTCGTTTCGGCCTTGGCCGGATATGGCGTGGTCTTGATCCCCGTGCGGATTCCTGTGATGACCCATTGGCTCATAGAACTCGGGTTTAGCGGTCGTTCTCAGCCACGGACAGATCGAGGGTCGAGAGAATGATTGGGAAGTCCTGGAATGCGAATTTCTCGACGGCGAGGTGGAGCCCGTGCCAATTCGCAAACGACGGAGGGACGATGCGGTAGCGGGCGACTCGTCCTTGAGCGTCCAGACGCACCCAATGAAACGCCGCGCCGCGCGGGGCCTCGACCCAGCCCAGGGCCGCGCCCTGCAGAGCCTTGAGCGTTTCACAGACGCCGCCATCCTTCAATTCCGCGACGGCTTGCTCCATGATGCGGACCGATTGCCGTGCCTCGGCGAACAGCACGCGCAGCCGCGCGTAGCCATCACCTTCCCGCTCGCTTGGTACGTCGAAATGAAAATGTTCATAGCCCAGATAGGGTTGGGCACGGCGCAAATCGCGAACGAGTCCCGAGGCGCGCGCGACCGGGCCAAGCAGGCCAAAGACGGTTGCCTCGCGCAGCGGGATGAAGCCCACTTCCTCCAGGCGATCGAGAAAACTGCTGGAGACGCGCAGCCGTTGCTCCAGTTCATCGAGTTGTTTCAAGGCTCGCTGCGACTGCTCGAGCGCCCTGTGGCAGGCCTCACTCGGCAGGTCGCACAGCAATCCGCCCGGCGCCAGCAATCCAAACAGGTAGCGATGGCCGGCGAGTTCGCCGGAGATTCGCAGCAAATCTTCCTGGAGAATCCGGCCTGGCTGGCGGCCACGACCAAGGCGGTGGTCGCATTTCCTGGATGGCGCCGCATGTTGGCGCAACCGTCAGTGCCAGAACCCAGGCCGCGCGGCGGTGCGCCCCAACCATTCAACCCCTGACAGAAGCCACCGTAGGCGGTGGTGGCGGCAAACCGTTCCGCCAACAGCAAAACCTCGTCCACCGTTTTGCCCTCCGCGAGTTTCTCGATGGCCCGCCATTTGTAGAAGAGGCGGGGTGTCGAACGAATGACATCTTCACCGACAGTTTCGAGCAGGAAATGGACGGACTCGGTCACGCCGGAGTATTTCGGGCCTATGGGCATCACAAACGCGCCTGGTTCCTGGACGATGCGCCGCGGCCGCCAGTCGGTGTCCGGCTTGCGATGGTGCATCGCTGTTTGCGGATCGAAATGCCGGCGCATCGGCTCGACGTGCTCCTGCCAGACATCGTCATGCAGCACAAAATCACCGAGGAGCGGATGCCCCTCGAAGACCAAACCATACAAGTCTTCAGCCTCACGCTCGTGCCAGTCGGCCGCGTGGACGAATTTCACGATGCTGGGGAAGGTCCGCTGGGCCAACGGTGCGCTCACGAGCACCTGCACCCAGCCGGCCTGGCCTCCGTCGTAAAAGCAATGGCGCAACTGCCATTGGTCGGCGCCCTCTTCGACAATCAAGCCCGCAAAGCTAAAATCCCATTCAAGGAAAAGCCGGCCGCAGAGCTCGGGCAGCGCCCCGAGGGCGCAAGTCACCTCGCACGTCGAACCGGCGGACTGGAACCGGCATTGGGCCTTGCCAGGCCAACGCCGTTCAATTTGCTCTGTTAATTCAGTGCGGGTCATCGCGGAGCAGTTCTTTCATTCCTGTCAATTTCTGCGAATTCGTGTCTCATTTTGTCAGTGCGGCGGCTGCCTGGGTCAGGAGCTCATGCAACGGTTGGGGAATATAGACGCCAAGCACGAGCACCGGTACGGCCGCCACAATCAGTGCCAACCCGCAACTGAAGGGCAGCCGGAAGTGGTTGAGAGTTGAGGGTTGAGGGCCTGGAGTCGAAAGATGACGCTTTCGCTCCCTCCGAAAACCTTCCGGTTGATGTGCAGCATCACGCCGAAGAATGCTATCACGATGAAGACGGCAAGGAGGCCCGTCGCCAGATAGCGTCCTTGGGCCAGGCCTGCCTTGAGAATCGAAAACTCGCTCAGGAAGACTGCCAGCGGCGGTGCTCCGGTGATGGCGAGTCCGCCAAAAATGAGCGCGGCGCCCACCGCGGGAGACTTGCGCATCAACCCCCGCACGGCCGCGATTTCGCGCGTTCCCACCGCGAGCAGAACCGCCCCGGCGGCAAAGAAGCAAAACGACTTGGCAAGGGAGTGGCTGACGATTTGCTGCATGGCGCCGTAACCCGCAGCCGACGCGCCGAGGCCAACGGCGGTTAAAATGATGCCCATGTGTTCGACGGTCGAGAAGGCGAACATCCGTTTATAGTCGCGCACTTGCAGCAGCAGGAAGGCGGCCGTGCCAACCGAGATGAGGCCCAGAACCAGCGCCCACCCTTCGGCGTGAGAATTGGGCGCCGCCTTCATCACCGGAAACAGGCGCAAAATCACGTAAAGGACGGCGGTGGTCTCGACGCCCGAGAGCAGCGCGCATACGGGAGAGGGCGCCTGGCTATGAGCGTCCGGCAGCCAGGTGTGCATCGGGACCAGCCCGGTTTTGGTTCCCAGACCGATCAAAATCAGCAGAAATGCCGTTTGCAGCAAAGCCGGCGGCATCGAGGGCGCGGCGGCCACCAGGCCCTCCCAGGTATAGGCGCCCCCGCCGGCCGCCTGCATGGCCGCGAAAAGCACCAGAAACCCAAACAAGGCCATGCCCGCCCCCATCAGCGAGAGAACCACGTATTTCCAAGCCGCCTCCAGCGCCTCATGGGTGTTCTCGAACGACACGAGCAACGCCGAGCAGAGCGTCGTTAATTCCACAACAATCCAAACCAGCGTCGGCTCGGCCAGGACGGGGATCGCCAGCATCGAAGAGATGAAGAGGTTGTAATTCGCATAATAAAGGCGCAACTTGCCCGGCTTCAAGTTCGCGTGCCCCATGTAGCCGGCCGAGTAAATGGCCGCGGTGGCTCCAACCAGCGCGATCAGCAACAAGATCGTCGCGCTCAACCCGTCCACGGCGATCCACTTGAGCATTCCCGCCCTCAGCCCGACCGTGACTGAGAGGCCTGCCGAAACCAGCCAGGCCACCCGAGCGGCCAGGAGCAACAGGGCCAAAGAGGACACGACGGTCACGCCCTCCGCCCATTGTTTCTTGAAGGGAAGACAGACAAGCGCGGCGGCCGCCAGCGGAAGCAGCAGGATGATAATGATGCTCATTTTCCCCCGACCTCCTCGACCGGTTTGGCCGGCGCTTCCTTGAGGGTGGCCAAATTGCCCACCGCCGTGGTGCCGATCTGTTGTTGGACGGCGCGCGTGAGCACGCCCATGATGAACACAATGATCAGGCCGTCAGTGGCGATGGCCAGTTCCACCAGCAACGGCAGGTCGCGCGCGATCGAAATCCCGGCCAGGAAGGCGCCGTTTTCCATCGCCAGCAAGCCGATGAGCAGCGGCACGGCCTCACGCCGCACCGTGAGCGTGAACGCGCCGAGCAACAATCCCGCGAGGCCAATCGGCACGTTGGGGCCGCGAAATTCCGGAGCGACGGCATTCAACAAAGGTTGGCCCAGGAAATAGGCCAGAATCGCCAGCGCCAACGCAATGAGCAGCGCGGTCGGGATGTTCAAGGCCTGATCAATCTCGCGGCGGGTGTAAATCTCCGCCGGCGAGGTTTTGCGCAAGAGCCACGGAACGACGAGGGGCTTGCTGATGAGGTTTACGATCGCCACGCCATAAAGATGCGCTGACTGGTAACGAAGCCCCAGCAGAACGGCGGAGGCCGCCAGCAACAGGGATTGCACGATGAATAGATTCAGGCAGCCCCGGGCCTGGCGCATCGCCACGATGCCGAAGGCCGTAAGCAAAAACAAGCCCGCCGCCAGAGCGTTCAGGTTCTCGAACAACAGATTGGTCGGTTCGCTCATGTGCTCAGTTCGTTCATGGCAGGAACACCCGGGTGATCATCGCCGCTACCGACGTGATGAACGCTGCCCCCAAAAACTCGGCGATGCGAAAGAGCCGCAGCTTGGAAAGCGACGACTCAATGACCACCAGCACCAGCAAGAAACAAAAAAGTTTGAACAGAACCAGGGGAATGGCCAGCAGCACCGCGCCAAGGCTTTGGTCCCCCGCCAGCCCCCAGGGCGTGACCAGCACGTTGAGGAAGATGCATAGCACAACGAAGAATTTCATTTGGCCGCCCCACTTCATCAGCGCGAAACCGCGTCCCGAGTATTCCAGCGATTTGGATTCATCGATCATGGCCAGCTCGAAATGCCCCGTAGGATTGTCCACCGGGATGCGCCCCCCCTCGGCCAGAATCAACATGAGAAACGCCAGCAGGAGTAGCACGTGAGAGGGCACGAAAAAATTCGCCAGTGGAGTGACCCACTTTTGTTGAACGATGTAGGGAATTGTGGAACCGGCGACAAACGACACGGTGAAAAAGACGATCATGAACACCGGCTCGGCCAGAAAGCCGACCATGCGCGTGCGGCTGGCTCCCATGGGGCCGTATGGATTGGCCGTATCAACCGCCGCAAGCGTGGCGAAAAACCCGCCCAGCGACAGCACGAATCCCCCGCCCAACATGTCGCCCATGAAGGCAAAAAACAGGGGGTAGCTCGTCAAGACCGGAATCAGCAACGCCACGAAAATCGGCGTCACGAAAACGATGTAGGGCGTGAACCGGAAGATCCACGAACTCTCCTCGGACACAATTTCGTCCTTGTGGAACAACTTCCACAAATCCCGGTACGGCTGGAAAATGCTGGGCCCCCGTTTCGATTGCACCATCTCCTTGAGCCGGCTCAACACGCCCGACACCAGCGGAGCGAAGGCCAGCACCACGAGCACCTGGAGGAAATTGAACAGGATGCGCCGGCTCCTGCGTGTGCCTCCCGGGAGGCCGCGCCAGCATGAGGCCGGAACCGCTCGCCATCGACCGCCAACAATGACCATTCCATACGCTCTGCGTGTTCGTTACACGTGGGAACGTCGCGTTGGCGACTCCCACTGCCATTTCTTCAGCAGCAGGAGTCATCAGCCACGGAAAAGTGGCGCTTCAAGGCGAACTCCATCGCCTCTTTCGCGAATAACCTTAACCGCATTTCACAAGAAGTCAATCCCTAATCCGGTTGGCCGATTGCCAGCCAACTCAACGGTCAAGACCAAAAAAAACCACGCTGCCAGGACGCGATCGGCTCCGGCCAAAAGCAGGGGGAGCGCACGCGCTTCGTGGCGTGACCGGCTCTCGCCGGCCACATGCCGCTCAAGAACAATGGGGTTTGCCGAGCGGTGCGCCGAGGCAGCGGCGCTCCCAAGTCTGACAATCACTTCTTGCGGGCCTGGAATGCCCCGCCGCCGTATTGTGCTTTCTTGCCCAACTCGCGCTCGATTGCGAGCAGGCGGTTGTATTTGGCAACGCGCTCGGACCGGCACAACGAACCGGTTTTGATCTGGCCGGCGCCTGTGCCGACGGAGAAGTCGGCGATAAAGGCGTCCTCGGTTTCGCCGGAACGATGCGAGATCACAGTACCGTAACCGGCCTTCTGCGCCATCGCCACCGTCTCCAGGGTCTCGGACACCGTGCCGATTTGGTTGAGCTTGATCAGAATCGCATTGGCAATCCCGGCTTTGATCCCCTCGGCGAAGATTTTCGGGTTGGTCACGAAGTTGTCGTCCCCGACGAGTTGCAGCTTGGCTCCCAGTGCTTTGGTGATGGCCAGCCAGCCCTCTCGGTCTTCTTCGCCCATGCCATCCTCGAGCGAGGCAATGGGATAACGCTTCACCCAATCGCACCACAGGGCGACCAGCTCCGCCGGCGTCTTGCGCGAGCCGTCGGATTTCTTCATCACGTAAGCCCCCTCGTCATAGAACTCGCTGGCCGCCGGATCCAGGGCGATGGCGATCTGTTTGCCAGGCTCATAGCCGGCAGTCTGAATGGCTTCCACAATGACCTCCACGGCCTCGGTGTTGGTCTTGAGGTTCGGAGCGAACCCGCCCTCGTCACCCACCGCGGTCACCAACCCGCGCCTCTGCAGGAGCTTCTTGAGCGTGTGAAAGGTCTCCGCGCCATAGCGCAGCGCCTCGGCGAAGGTCGGCGCCCCGATCGGGAAGAGCATGAACTCCTGGAAATCCACGTTGTTGGTCGCATGGGCGCCCCCGTTCAGCACGTTCATTTGCGGCGCGGGCACGACATAAGGAGCGCCGGCCTTGCTGCCAAAGAGTTTCCGAATGTGCTCGTAAAGCGGCAGGCCCCCATCCAGCGCCGCCACCCTGCAAACCGCCATCGAGGCGCCGAGAATGGCATTGGCCCCGAGCTTTGCTTTCGTCTCAGTTCCATCCAGCTTGCACATCAGGTCGTCGATCTCCTGTTGGGCGCTCGGAGATTTGCCCTCGAGCGCTGGGGCAATCACCGTGTTCACATTGGCCACGGCCTTCAACACGCCTTTGCCGCCATACCGCTTGGGGTCCTGGTCGCGCAGTTCCACCGCTTCCCTGATCCCGGTGGAGGCGCCCGAAGGCACGCTTGCGGAGGCGGTAATGCCGTTGGACAGGACCACGGCCACCGAAACTGTCGGGTTGCCGCGCGAGTCGAGAATTTCCAAGGCGCTGACTTTCTGTATCGTATTCATATTTCGAGTCTGGTTTTGCATTTAACTGAGATCACCACTGAAACCAATCAGGCGGTTCTCCCCCGACCCTTTCCGGGGAAAGGCAAACCCCATTGCCGCTTCCATACTGCCGCCATCTCCTTCTCCCGGCAACAGAAAAGACATTCAGGCCGGCTTCGCTTCAACAATATCCCCTCTTGGTTTTTGGGGCCTCAAAGTCTCGTAAGGTGGTTGGACCGAGCGCACCCCATACACCCATACACGACTTTCGTTGCACCCGACAACCAGCTTTGCCAGAATGATGCGGCGATGATGAGTGGCTCGAAATTGCGCCGCTGGATGTTGGGTTTTGGTGGCTGGACCGCCCTCGGCCTTGCCTTCGGCGCCCAGCTTCATTTTGCCAGTGTCGGATTCGACCGGCCAATTCCCTGGATTCGCGCTGCCTCGATCGGCCTGCGCGACTGGTACCTCTGGGCGCTTTTGTCCCTCGCAATATGGAAGCTGGCCAATCGCTATCCGCTTGAGCGGAAATCTTTCTGGAAGCACTTGGCCATCTACCTCGCGTCGTGCGTCGGCGCTGTGGTGGTCTACGAGAATGCTTGGGGTCCTCCTCTCTGCGTGGTTTCCTGCGGTTTTCGGGTTCGGCGAGCTGCCGCCTGGACGCAGGCCGGACAATGCGGGCGAAGGCGGCAGATACGGCAGCCTGCTGTTTTCGATCCTTTCCTTCAAGGTAGCTTTCGACGCGATCATCTTCTGGATGCTGGTTCTTGCGCGTTATGCCTTAAATTACTCCCAGCGTCTCCGGGAACGGGATCGCATCGAAGCTGAACTTAAGTCCAGCCTCACCGAAGCGCGGCTGCGCGCCCTCAAAATGCAGCTTCAGCCCCACTTCCTGTTCAACACGCTCAACGCCATCGCCGCGCTGATCCGTCAAAACCCAAAAACGGCGGAGACGATGATCGGGTCGCTCAGCGAGCTGTTGCGCACCACCCTCGATTTGGCAGACCGCCAGGAAGTTCCGTTGCGGGAGGAATTGGAATTCGTCAATTGCTACCTCAGCATCGAGCAGTTGCGCTTTGGCGACCGACTGGCAGTGCGTAGCGACATTGATCCTGCCGTCCTGGATGCCATGGTGCCGCCGATGATCCTCCAGCCGATCGTTGAGAACGCCGTGCGGCACGCGGTCGAGCCCAGCCTGGCAGATTCCGTTCTCGCCCTCAGCGCGCGCCGCGAGGGGGAAGAACTCAGGATCGTGGTGCAGGACAACGGGCCTGGCTTTGGGGAGACGATCCCTGACGGTATCGGCCTCCAGAATACTCGATCGCGTCTCCAGCAACTCTATGCCGGTCAAGAGAGACTCTTGTGCGAGCCCGCCGAACACGGCGGCGCCAAAGTGACCTTGCTGCTGCCGTTTCGCCGGCATCGACCGCCCGTGACGAGTGCGCCGCCGAGTTCCGCCGAGACGCTCACCCCTTAGCCCTGCGCCGATGAAACTGCGAGTTCTGGTGGTTGACGACGAACCCTTGGCGCGGAGCCGAATTCTCGAGCTGCTCACCGAGGAGCCCGATGTCGAGGTCGTCGGCCAATGCCGCAACGGCATCGAGGCGGTGAAGGCCATCCAGGAGCGACAGCCTGAGCTGGTGTTTCTCAACGTCAAGATGCCCGGTTTGGACGGCTTCGAAGTCCTGCGTTCGCTCGATCCTGCGCGGCTCCCCGCTGTCATTTTTGTGACCGCCTACGACAAACACGCCGTTGAGGCGTTCGATGTCCATGCCGTGGATTACCTGCTCAAGCCCTATCAACCCGAGCGCTTCAAACGTTCGCTCCAACGCGCGCGCGAGCTTGTGCGGGACCAAGCCAAGGTCCTCACCGCGCGCCTGGCGCGTTTGTTGGAAGCGGACAACCCGAGTCACCTCACCCGGTTCTCGATTCGAGCAGGAGGAAAGACTTCGTTTATTCCCGTCAAGGAAGTGGACTGGATCGAGGCGGCAGGCAATTACCTGGTGCTGCACGCGGGCAGGGAAAACCATCTGCTCAGGGAAACCCTGAACGGCCTGGAAACCAAACTGCCGCCGAAGACTTTCGCGCGCGTCAACCGCTCTGCCCTCGTGAACCTCGAACGGATTAAGGAACTCGAACCCAGCGGGCCGGACACTCACGTCCTCACCCTCCGGAGCGGCGTCAAACTGCCCGTCACCCGGTCGGTGCGTGAGTTGGAGGAGTTGTTGAAGTTCGGGTAACCCTCGGGAATCGGTCCCTTTATCTCATTCTTCCGCCGGTTCGTCACATCTGGATCGCAATCCGTCTGGCCAAAGTTATTGTGCTGGGCGGCGCGCATCACGCGCGACGAGCATCCCTTCGTGATCGGGTCTCGAAACACGATCAGATCAAAAAACCAGCTTAACTCGAGCAGAAGATTGCGGTCATGTCAAAACCCCGCCTGTTTATTCTCACTGCATCCCTGGCGTTGTGCGGCTGCACGATGATTCCCAAGTACGAACGCCCGGGGGCGCCCGTGGCTGCGCAGTACCCCGGCGCCGCGCAAACCAACGCCGGCCCTGCCGCTTCCGATACCGCCTGGGCGGATTTTTTTTCGGAGGAGCGACTGAAAAAACTGATTGGGCTGGCTCTCGTTAACAACCGCGATCTGCGGGTAGCCATCCTGAACGTCGAGCAAAGCCGTGCGCAGTATCGCATCACGCGGTCGGCATCCTTTCCCACCGTCAATGGCAGCGGCAGCTACACTCGCTCCCACATGTCCGGCGTCACGTCAGATCAATGGAGCGCCAGCCTGGGCACGACCGCCTATGAATTGGACCTGTTCGGCCGCGTGCGCAGCCTCAATAAACAGGCCTTGGAGAAATACCTCGCCACTGCGGAGGCGCAACGGGCCGCGCAGATTTCCCTCCTGGCCGAGGTCGCAACCGAGTACTTCACCCTGCGCCAAACCGAGGAGCAACTCCACCTCGCGCGCGAGACGCTCGCGGCGGTGCAGGGGTCCTACGATCTGAACCACGCCACCTTCGACGCCGGAGCGAGCAACGAACTGGACCTGCGCACGGCGGAAGGACAAGTGCAGACAGCTAAAATCAACGTCGTCACCTACGAGCGCCAGGCCGCCCAGGCGGAGAATTACCTTACGCTGCTCGTGGGCCAGCCGCTTCCGGCTGACCTGCCTGCGCCCGGACCGTTCAACGCCGCCAACCTGCTGGCCGAAATCCCGGCGGGTCTGCCCTCCGAGTTGGTGCAACGTCGCGCAGACATCCTGGAAGCCGAGCACGCCTTGAAGGCCGCAAACGCCAACATCGGTGCCGCCCGCGCCGCCTTCTTCCCCACCATCACGTTCACCGCTTCCGTCGGTGCCACCAGCGACCAACTCAGCAAGTTGTTCGGCTCGGGCACGGGCGTGTGGAGCTTCTCACCGCAGGTCACCGTGCCCATCTTCACCGGTGGTCAGAACCGCGCCGATCTGGACGCCGCAAGGGTCAGCGGCCGCATCGAAGTCGCCAATTACGAAAAAGCCATCCAGACCGCCTTCCGCGAAGTGGCGGACGCGCTCGTCGCCGGCGCCAGTTATGCCGCAGAGATCGAGGCGCGCGCCGCGTCCATTCACGCCCAGCAGAGACGCTTTGAACTCGCCAACGCCCGCTATCGTCAGGGCGAGGACTCCTACCTGAACGTGCTCTCCGCGCAGCAGGACCTCTACAGCGCGCAGCAAGGCCGTCTGGAGGCTCAATTCAACAAGCTTGCCAGCCAGATTTCACTCTACCGGGCGCTGGGCGGCGGCTGGAAATGATCGCCAAAACGCAAACCGATGAAACCGAACCTGAAACTCTCCCGCACGCTGCCACCAGCCCTCGCGGCTCTCACGCTGACGATCGCCTCGGGCTGCAAACCTCCGGGCGGCGGCGGCCTCAAATTCGAAACCGCCTCCCTCTCCCGCGCCAACATCGTGCAGCATGTCACCGCCAGCGGCTCACTCAGCGCGGTCGTGAGCGTGGACGTCGGCAGCCAGGTGTCCGGAAAAGTCTCCGCCTTGTATGCCGACTTCAACTCCCCCGTCAAGAAGGGCCAGCTCGTCGCGGAAATTGATCCAGCGGTCTATGAAGCGTCTCTGCGCCAGAGCGAGGGGGACCTCGCGGGCGCCAAAGCCGATGTCACCCTCAAGCGCCAGAACCTGGGGCGCAAGAAAGTGCTCGCCCCGTTGCACGCCGCCTCGCAGTTGGACTTGGATCAAGCCACCGCGGAACTGGCGCAGGCTGAAGCCACGGTGGTGATCAAACAGGCGGTGTTGGACAGCGCCCGAGCGAACCTCGGTTATTGTAAAATCACCGCTCCTGTGGACGGCATCGTCATCTCCCGCAAAGTGGACCTCGGCCAGACGGTAATAGCCGCCATGAGCACGCCCGTGCTGTTCACGATCGCGCAGGACATCACCAAGATGAACATCAGCGCCTCAGTCGCGGAAGCCGACATCGGCCAGGTGAAGACCGGGCAGTCTGTGGACTTCACCGTGGACGCCTTTCCCGATGAAGTTTTCCGCGGCAAGGTCTCGCAAGTTCGCAAAGCGCCCACCACCACGCAGAACGTCGTCACCTACGAGACCATCATTGCGGTGGACAATCCCGAACAGAAACTATTCCCCGGCATGACCGCGGACGTCTCCATCCTCGTCGCCGAACACACCAATGCCTTGAACCTCCCGAACACCGCCCTGCGGTATGCCCCGCCGGAAGGCGCGGCCTTTGAGCAAGCTCGGCCGGCCAAGCTGCAACGCGGCCAGCGCCTCGTCTATACCCTGGGGACTGACGGGGCAAAACTCAAGCCCGTCATCGTCAAGATTGGACTCACCGACGGCGTGGACACCGAAATTCTCGAAGGCCTCACCGAAGGCTCGCGGGTTGTTACCTCAACCCTTTCACCTCTCGCAAAGAGCGGCGGCTTCGGCGGTCCGCCCCCGCCACAGACCCCATGAGCGCCCAGGCCGCCAGCGCGCCCCTCATCCGGCTTCGCGACCTCGCCAAGACCTACAAGACGGGCGAGGTTGACGTGAAAGCCGTGCGCGGCATCACCCTCGAAATCCAGCGCGGCGAGTTCGTGGCCGTCATGGGCCCGAGCGGCTCGGGCAAATCCACCCTCATGAACATGCTCGGCTGTCTCGACCAGCCCACGGGCGGGAATTACTTGTTCAACGGGATCCCCGTCGCGGGACTGAACCGCAAGAAACTGGCGAAATTGCGCAACCAGAAGCTCGGTTTCGTCTTCCAAAGCTTCAATCTCCTGGCCCGCACCTCGGCCCTGGAAAACGTCGAGTTGCCGATGTTCTATACCGACCCGCTTATTTCCTTGCGTGAGCGCCGCCGCCGCGCCCTGGAAGCCCTCGAGCAAGTCGGACTCGGGGATCGCCTCGGCCATCATCCCAGCCAGTTGTCCGGCGGACAGCAACAGCGCATCGCCATCGCCCGCGCTTTGGTCAACCAGCCCGAACTGGTTCTGGCCGATGAACCCACCGGCAATCTCGACAGCCGCACCAGCATCGAGATCATGGGGCTTTTTCAGACCCTCAACGACTCCGGCATCACCATCATGATGGTCACACACGAATTGGACATCGCCGCTTACTGCAAACGCATCGTCGTCATGCGCGACGGCGTCGTCATCAGCGATGCCTGGAACCAAAACCGGCGTCTGGCCCAACACCAACTCGCCGCGCTCGATCAAGCCGAGCAAGAGGCCAAGCTCGCCTGAATCATGATCCTTCTTCTTTGCCTCCAAGCCTTCCTGCTCCGGTCCTTGCTCACCGCCATGATCGCCCTGCGCGCGCTGCGCCGGAACAAGATGCGCTCCAGCCTCACCGCCCTCGGCATCATCATCGGCGTCGCCTCGGTCGTGGCCATGGTGGCCGTGGGCAACGGCGCTCAAGCCCGCATCGAATCCCAGGTCTCCGCTCTCGGCCAAAACCTGCTGACGGTCTTTGCCGGCAGCCGCCGTTCCGGCGGCGTGAATTCGGGCTTGGGCAGCGCCAGCACCATCACTCTCGCCGACGCGGATGCGATCGGCCGCGAAGTGGCGGATGTGGTGGCTGCCAGTCCGGAAGTCAGCTCGTCCGCCCAAGCCATAGCCAACGGCCGCAATTGGTCCACCACCATCGTCGGCGAATCTCCCGACTACCTGAAGATCCGGGATTGGAAATTGGCCTCCGGTACGATGTTTGCGGAGCGCGACATTCGCACCTCGGCAAAGGTGGCCGTCATCGGTTCGAAAACCGCCAATGAACTCTTCGGTCCGCTCGATCCCGTCGGCCAGGCCCTCCGCATCAAGAATATACCCTTTGTCATCATCGGTCTGCTCCAAAGCAAGGGCGCGGGCATGGGCGGCCAGAACCAGGACGACCGCATTATCATCCCTTACACCACCGCCATGAAACGTATCACCGGCGAGAAATACCTCCGCTCGGTCAACCTCCAGATTGTCAGCGCTGCGCGCATGGAAGTCGCCCAGCAGCAAATCACCAGCCTCCTCCGCCAGCGCCACCGCCTTACCGCCGATCGCGAAGACGACTTCAACATCTTCAATCAAAAGGAAATCGCCGACACCGTCAGCTCGATTTCCAAAATCATTACGCTCCTGCTCGGAGCCATCGCGAGCATTTCCCTCCTGGTCGGTGGCATCGGCATCATGAACATCATGCTCGTCAGCGTCACCGAACGCACCCGCGAGATCGGCATCCGCATCGCCGTCGGCGCTCAACCCTCCGCCATCAAGCTCCAGTTCCTCATCGAAGCCATCACCCTCAGCCTCTTTGGGGGTCTCATCGGCGTGCTGGTCGGCCTGGGCGCGTCCAAACTCGTCGCGATCATCGCCAACTTCAAACCCGTCGTATCAACCAGTTCAATCATTCTCGCTTTCGGCGTAAGTTTTGCGATCGGGGTCTTCTTCGGTTTTTATCCGGCCCGGAAGGCCGCCGCCCTCAATCCGATTGACGCGTTGCGCTATGAGTGAGACCATCCCTTTCATTCACCGGTCAAAACCAAATCAACATCACCTGATGAAAAAAAACATCCTGTTCGGTTTAACGGCCTTGGCGGCGAGCTCGCTCTTTGCGGCGGACTCAACTCCCAAGGATGACATCACCAACGCGGCCAAGAAGCTTGGCGAAAAGCCCAACTACTCCTGGCGAACGACGATTGTTGTTCCTGACGACGCACCGTTCAAGCCCGGCCCTACAGACGGAAAAACCGAAAAGGAGGGTCTCACCTGGGTCACCATGAGCTTCTTCGACAACAAGATGCAGGCAGTGGTCAAGGGGAACAAAGGGGCGCTCACCGACCAGGATGGCGCCTGGAAATCCCTCGAGGAACTCGAAAAAGAGGAAGGTCCTGCCCGGTTCGGCGCTATGATCGTGCGAAACATCAAGACGCCGGCCAAAGAGGCCGCTCAGCTCGCGGCCTCCGCCAAGGCGCTCAAAAAGGAGGATAACCTCTATTCCGGCGACCTGACGGAGGAAGGCGCCGCAGCGCTGCAAAGGTTTGGGCCCGCCGGCGGCTCCGAAGGCCCCACCGTCAGCGATGCCAAGGGATCCGTCAAATTCTGGCTTAAAGACGGGGCATTGACCAAGTACGAGTTCAAGTTGAAAGGCACCATCAAATTCAACGGCAACGAGTTTCCCAATGACCGTACTACGACCGTAGAGATTAAAGAGGTCGGCACGACCAAGTTGGAAGTGCCCCAAGAGGCACGGAAGAAGGTTTCCGAGTGAGTTCTTAGCCTACTTTGCCGGCGAGAAATCCGTCGGAACCATCAGGACCGATTTCACTCCGTCGCTAACCGTCAGGGGGCCATCAACCTCCGAATCGGCCTTGGCTTTGACCCAATCCGGGTCGGCGCGGAAGGCCTTGAAGGCGGCCTCGCACGCCTCGGGGCTTTTGTGCGCCAGAATGTAGATCAGGGTTTCTCCGGCGCCGTCCTTGGTCTCGGTAGGTGTCCAATACCCGAACTGGGTCATACCGTGCCGGGCGAAGAGGCCTCGCGTGTGATCGCGGAAACGGGCCAGCAAGGCCTCGAGCTTGCCTGGGGCGGCGCGATACGTGCGCAGCTCAAAGACGCGCGGCGGGCTGGACTGGCCGGGCGTGACGACGGGTGAAAAATCCGTTGCGGTCAGAAAGACCGATTCCACCTTGGCCAGCAGCTTCCCGTTCCGCTCCGACTCTTTCACGACCGCTTGCCAGGCAGGGTCGGCCCCGAACTCCTTCCAGGCGGTGGCGCGCGCCTCCCGGCCGGGATAGGCCAGCAGGTAGATCAGCTTGTTGTCCGAATTGGTGAGCGGCGTCCAATAACCGATATTGACCATGCCGTGTTTCTCGAACAAGGCGGTCGTGTGATTGCGGAAACGCGCCAGGAGGTCATCGAGCTTGCCCGGCGCCGCGTAGTACGTGCGCATCTCGAAGAAGCGGGTTTCTTTCTCGGCCGCCAAGACATTGGAGAGCGCGAGGGCGGAGGTGAGCAACACCATGAAAGGTCTCATATAATCATCGATCCGTGTTTCGCCCTATGCCAATGGGAAAGAGGCGTTTTGTCAAAGGAAAAACGAGCGCGCTCCTAATCCTAATCCTAATCCTAATCCTAATCCTAATCTTATTAAGGAGCTTAGGAGCAGGATTAAAATTAGGATGAGGAGGTCTTAATCTGCGTTCGCGCTTCCATCGCCTTTGGGGCTTTATTACCCTGAGAGGATGTTTTACACAACCATCGCCCGCGGTGGACAATCGGGAAGCCACCCAACGGCTCAGATCTCGTTTTTGGGAGCCGGTTTTGTTGGGCAGCCAATCTCCCCTCACCCCGGCCCTCTCCCCGGGGGAGAGGGAGCAGCCAGGGCCGGCTCTCGAACGTTCCCACGCCGCCAGATTCGCTGACCGACTGACGACGATTCTCCCTCTCCCCGGACGAGAGGGCCGGGGTGAGGGAAAACCGGACGCTCGAAATGCCGCAGGCGCTCAAGAACGGATCTGCGCCCGCCACCCAACGGCCCCGTTCCTGGCGCTTGCCGGCGCTCTGGCGGCGCTCTTTGGGTCCGCCACCACGTCGGCCTCCGCGCCCGACCCTGCCGTCGCCCAACTCCAGGCCGAGGTGCGCCACAAGGGCTGGATTGCCTTTGGGGCGCGCTCCAAAGCCGGAGATTGGGATCTGTTTGCATGCCGGCCGGATGGCTCGGATGTGAGGGCGCTCACGAGCACGCCGGAGTTCAACGAGTTTTCGCCGCAATTCTCGAGGGATGGCCGCAAACTGCTCTACCGCCGGGTGCCTCGAGAGGAAACCATCGATAACAACCGCCACGGCGAGCAAGGCCAGTTGGTGCTGGCCAACGCCGACGGCAGCTCGCCCACAGTCCTGGGCAAAGCCGGCGAACTGACTTGGGCCAGCTTCAATCCCGAGGCCACCTGCATCGCCAGCCTCTCGATTAAAGGCGTGTCCATTATCGACCTCGCCACCCTGCAGGTCATTCGGACCCTGCCGCGCCAGGGCTTTTTCCAGCAGATGACCTGGTCGCCGGACGGAAAATGGCTGGTTGGCGTTGCCAATTCCTTCGGGGCCAGTTGGAGCATCGCGCGGATGGACCTGGCCGGCGGAGAGGCCACCGCCGTCAACCGGGTGGATTGCTGCACGCCGGATTGGTTTCCGGACTCGAAGGAAGTGATTTTCTCTTGGCGTCCTCCCGGCCAAAAAGGCAACGGCGGCTACGGCTGGACCCAGCTCTGGCGCGCCCCAGCCGATGGCAGCTCGCGTCGCCTCGTCTATGCGGAAGACGGGCGCCATGTCTATGGCGGCAATGTCTCCCCGGACGGCCTGTATGTGCTCTTCACGGGCAACATGCAGGAAGACGGCGACCCGGGCCACGCCGGCGCGCCGATGGCATTGATGCGGCTCAACGACGGCCCGATCATCCAGGGCCAAAGCCCCGAGGTGCGCGCCCTCCACCCGGAGGCCAAGGACGGGCCCGGTGCTCATGCTCCCGGCGGGATGGGAGCCGTATTGGACTGACCATGAGGTCGTGACGCCGGCCAACAGTCCGGCTGAATTGGGCGCCGGCCCTGAACCGACCCCGCCCCAGGACTCTGGAACCAATGACTCACCCGCCCTACTTGCCCGCGAACTCCACGACCGAGGCTCCCTGGTGTTCAGCGCCAGGACTGACTCCGGCGATTGGGACCTTTTCGCTGGCCCGCCCGGATGGCTCAGACCGCCGACGCATCACCGACACTCCCCAGTTCAACGAGGCCGGCGTTCGCTTCTCTCCGGACGGCACGCGACTCCTCTACTACCGCATCCCGAGGTCCGAGGCGGTGGACAATAATACCTACGGTACGTTCGATTTGGTCATTGCCAATGCCGATGGGAGCGACCCGCAAGTCTATGGCAAGGAATTCCCCTGGGCCTCATGGGGACCGGATGGCCGGCAAATCGCCTGCCTCGGCTCAAAAACCATCCGCATCGTGGACCTGGCTTCACGCAAAGTGGTCCGGGAGATTCCACAAAGGGGTATTGTCCAGCAATTGGTCTGGTCGCCCGACGGCCAGCGCTTCGTCGGCACCGCCAATGGCCTTGGACAATTCTGGAATATCGGTGTCCTCGACGCCTCCAACGGCCAACTCCGGGCCGTCAGCGAGACCGACCGTTACAACTGCACCGGAGATTGGTGCGGGGCGGAGTCGGTCGTCTATGCCAGGGGGATTGTCCCGGAAAACGGGGGATTTGCCGAATTATGGGAAGCCAGCGCCGACGGGAAAGCACGGCGGCGGCTTTACGCCGAGGCGGGGCGTCACATTTATGGCGCCTGCGCCTCCCCCGATGGCAACTACGTCTTGTTCACCCGCAGCGTCGAGGACCTCGGCAAAGTCATCTCCACCGAGATGGCGATCATTCGCCACTCGGCTCCGGCTGCGGAGACAAAGGCCGCCCCGCCTGCGCGTGTGGATCTGGGCCCGGGATGGGAACCGCATTGGACGGCGCGCGCTTTATGAGTTGTCAATTGAACACCCGGGGTTGGATTCAGAGCTTGGTTGCTTTGCTGCTCGTTGGCCTTCTCGCTCTGTCGTGTGGCCGCAAAGCGGCGCCGGAGGCGCCCGGCGCTGCCGACCCTCATTTGACCACCAACGGCGCCATCGAGGTCACAGCCAGGCTCCTGGAGATTCCCCAAGGGGCCATCTTCAAGAGCGACCTCTATGATTACGCCACCGATCCTGAAGTACCGGGTCCTCAAGGTGCACCGGGGCCAGGTGCGGGCGGATACGATTTATGTCGGGCACTACAATCCCTGGAAACCGCGCAGCCAAGCCGCCGACGCGCGGGTCAAGAATATCGGCGGCAAGCTCAGGAAGTTCGAGGCCGGCCAGGTTCATCACCTGGCATTGGACGCGCCCATCGAAGATTGTTTTATGGGGGGCATTGTGAACAAGTATTTCGGCCAGGCCACCGGCCCGCGTTACTGGGCGCTCTGGACCGACCCCCAGGGCCGCTGAGTCATGGTCTTCACGACCCATATCTTCGTCTTTTACTTTCTGCCGCTCTTTCTGTTGGTCTGCTACCTCTTGCCGTTCCGGTTCCGCAACCTCTGGATTACGGTCGCCAGCTATTTCTTTTACGGCTGGTGGCAACCGTGGTTCGTTTGCCTGATGCTCTTCACCACCGTCATGGATTTCATCTGGGGCAAGGTCATCACCCGCCCGGGCGCCACACGCGCGCAACAGCGCCTGGCCGTCACCGCCTGCCTTGTGACCAACCTGGGCTTTCTGGGCTTTTTCAAATACTACATGTTCGGCGCCCAGACCCTCAACCAATTGCTCGCCGCCGTTGGCCTCCAACAGTTTCGCGTCCTGCACGTGATACTGCCCATTGGCATCTCCTTTTATACGTTTCACTCCCTGACTTACATCCTCGATCTCTACCGCGGCCATGCGACCCCGGCCAAATCCTTCACCGACTTCTCCGCCTTCGTGGCGCTGTTTCCGGACCTCGTTGCCGGGCCGATCATCCGCTACAAAACCCTGGCCGCGCAACTGGCCTTCCGGGACCAGACGGTCAAACGCTTTGCCTCCGGCATCTGCATCTTCATCCTGGGATTTGCCAAAAAGATCCTCCTGGCCAACCCTCTCGGCGGCGTGGCGGATGCCGTGTTCAACGCCGCCCACCCCACCGCCCTGGATGCGTGGGTGGGAGTGCTGGCCTATGCCTTCCAAATCTATTTTGACTTCTGCGGCTACTCGGATATGGCGGTCGGCCTGGGGCGGATGCTGGGCTTTGAGTTTCTGAAGAATTTTGACGCGCCGTACCGGGCCGAGAGCATCACCGAGCTGTGGCGGCGCTGGCATATTTCCCTCTCCAGCGTGCTGCGGGATTACCTCTACTACCCCCTGGGCGGCAACCGCAAAGGCCCGGCCCGCACGTATGTCAACCTCGGCATTGTCATGCTCCTGGGAGGCCTGTGGCACGGCGCCAAATGGAACTTCATTGTCTGGGGCGCCTATCATGGGGCGCTGCTGTGCTACGAAAGATGGCGCGGCAAACTGAGCCTTTACCAAACGCTTGCCGCATCCCTTGCGCATCGGCATGACGTTCGTGCTGGTGCTCTTCTCCTGGGTCTTGTTCCGGGCCGATAACCTGGCCGTGCGCCGTCCATTATTATGCCGCCATGTTTGGCCTGGCGCCGACCTCTGCAGGCCTCGCTCTTGCTGGGGGCCGGCCTCTACACGCCCTATCGAATGATCATCCTCGCCCTGTGCAGCCTCCTGGTTTTCCAGCCCCTCCAGGCGCATGACTGGGCCCGGCGCCCCCAAACCTGGGGCCGCCTCACGGTCCTTGCGCCCCTGTTCGCTCTCTGTCGTCGTCGTCATGTCCGGACAGTCGTTCAACCCATTCCTCTACTTCCAATTCTGAGCATGAATTCCGAGAAGCTTCTCATCCTGGTCTTCCTGGTCTTCCTGGCCGCCATCCCGCGTGAGCCAGGCCGTGCTCGACCTGCGTCGCGGCGAGCGCCCGCAGGCCCTGGCCCTCTTCGGCCAGAAACCGACCGCCGCCAATCTGCGCGCCTACGAGCACGACCTCGAGGACTCAAGCCAGGCCGCCCGCTGGGTCCGGCCCTGGGCGCAATACGCGCAGTTTGCCTGGTTCAAAGACGGGGGCGAAAAGGCCCTGCTGGGACGGGAAGGCTGGCTGTTCTACAAACCGGGCGTGCAGTGCCTGACCCAACGGCCCGACACCCTCCATGGAAACAGCACCGCCGCCGAGGCCCTGGCCGCCATCCTGTCGTTCCGGGACCAACTGCACGCCCGCGGCATGCGGCTCCTGGTCGTGCCGGCGCCCGACAAAGAGAGCGTTTATCCGGAAAAACTCACCCGACGCGCCAAGCGGCTTCCGGGGATCGTGGGCGCGCAAACCCGAACGGTCCTCAGCGGCCTGAAGGCGGCGGGCGTCGAGGTTGTCGATCTGTTCGAGTTATATGCCAAGGCCAGGAAAGAGCCTGCCGGAGCCTCGCTCTACCTGGCCCAGGACAGCCACTGGTCGCCACTCGGGGCGCGCTTGGCGGCCGACCTGGTGGCGCGGCGGCTCCTGGAGAAGGGCTGGATTGGGGCGGGAGCCGTGGAATATGAGAAGAAGGCCGCGCCGGTTGAGCGGACTGGAGACATCTTGCGGATGCTCCAGGCGCCGGCGCTCGAACGGCGCCTCGGGCCGGAGGCCATCCCGTGCGCCCAAGTGGCCCGTCGTGACAATCACCAGTTATACCGGGACCAGCCGGGCTCCGAGTTGCTCGTGCTCGGGGACAGTTTCCTGCGGATTTACCAAACCGATGAACCCGGCTCGGCAGGCTTCATCGCCCACCTGGCCAAAGCCCTCAAGCGGCCTTTGGTCTCGATTGTCAACGATGGCGGCGCCTCGACCCTGGTTCGGCAGGAGTTGTGCCGCCGCTCGGCCCTGCTGGCCAACGTGAAGGTCGTCGTCTGGGAATTCGTCGAACGGGACATCCTCCTGGGAACCGAGGGATGGCAGGTCGTACAGTTGCCTGAGATGCCGAGTCAGGAACCGGCCGCGCAGGGACGATAGGATGCGGCCTGTCCCAAAAGCCTGGCGAACGGAAGACTTCGTCGCAACCTTTGTCGCAACCTTTGTCGAATTGGCCATTGTTCGACAAAGTTGGCGACGAAGGTTGCGACAAAGGTCCGGAGTCGCAGTCCTTGGGACAGGCTCGGGGATAATAACCCAAACCCTGAAAGGGTGAAACATACCAGCCCAGGGCAAGCGGAGCGACGCCCTGGGTAAGGAACCCAATATGAACCCCTCCCTTTTTTCCGAGTCCTTTTGTCCGGGCTTCAAGCCCGGACAAAAGGACTCGGAAAAAAGGGAGGCGGGTGGCGTTGTGGCCTTTACTGCGCCAGAAAACAACGCACATTCACAAGCAAATGTGAAAAAGTTTAGATCCGACCCCAACCGTTTGCATCCAGCGCGGGCGAGAGGTAAAGCGATTCCACTGTGACTTCAGCCCGCCCCAGAAGGGTGGCCTGCGAGGACCGCCCCGCCTCCAGTTCCATCAGGCGCAGCCGCAGGTGCTCAGGCAGTTTGCGCCCGTGGACTCGTCCGCCCGTCCGCCCGTCGTAGCTGACCAGATACCTAATGCCGCGATAACTGAGCGATTCGAGGGCCTCCACGAATTCATCGTACAGCACGCCCTGGAGGTAACGCGGGTCGCGCTCACCGCAGACACCCTGGTACGGCGGATCCATGTAGATCACGTCGTCCGGCGTCGCTTGGGCCACCACCTCCCGGTAGCCGAGCGACAGACACTTGGTCCTGCCCTGCAGCAAGTGGGCGGCGCCCAGAATATGTGCCCGCATCGTTTCCGGCAGCGCCCCCATCCGCCGGTTGTCCGGGCTTTGATTGAACTCCCCATCGGCGTTGTAGCGCACCGCGGCCTTTACGCAACGGGCCAGCAGGTAGAGCAGGCAGTCCGGCCGGCCTGTGCGATTGAACTCCTCGCGAACCTCATCGTAGTACCGCCGCCGATTCTCGTGCTGCGCCCGCCAGAGCGTCTCGTATTGGCGCGCGAGCTTCTCCGGCGACTCGATGATGCTCAGCCATAATTCGATCAGTGGCTGGTTGAGGTCGTTGATGACGTACCGCTCAGCCAACCCTCGCGCCGCCGCCGCCAGGGTCACGGCCGCCGACCCGGCAAACGGCTCGATTAGGGCGGTCACTCTCGCCGGGACATAGCTGAGAATGGCCGACGCCAGATTGCGCTTGCTGCCTTGATAAGGAATTGGGTGCGGGACTCTCATGACGTTACCACCGGCGAAAGGGCGCAGCAGGAAGCTGCCCCAAAGCCTTGCGAGCCATCATTCCGGTTCCGGTCGCGCATAGTCCACTGAGGCGACGATAGAGCAGTCCCCGTTGCTCGGCAAGCCTGACAATAAAGTCTTGATCCCGGAACCAATTTGCGTCCTGCTAACGGGCATGAATAAACCAGCCGCCTTGAGCCTGCAAGCCGCCACCCGCCGCGAGTTCCTCCGCGCCGCCGCCCTCTTTGGACTGGCCGGCATGGCCCGGCCGCTCCCAGCCCTGGCTGCCGCGGGGGCCGGCTACCAACTCGGGTGCTACACGCGCCCGTGGGACCAGTTCGATTACCGCGTGGCCCTGGACGGCATCGCCGAGGCCGGGTTCAAGTACGCCGGCATCATGACCGCCAAGGGCAAGTCCTGGGTCATCATCACCGTTGATTCCACTCCCGAAGAGGTCGCGGCCATTGCCGGTGAAGTCAAGCAGCGCGGACTAAAGACGCTCTCCATCTATGGCGGCGATTTTCCGGTGGCCAGGTCGGTCGAGGCCGGCGTCGCCGGGCTGAGAAAGCTAATCAATGATTCCGTCCTCTGCTCCTGCCCAAACCTGCTCCTTGGGGGCACCACCGACCCCAAGCTCGTCGGGCCCTACTACAAAGTCGTCGTCGAATGCTGCGATTACGCCGCCTCCAAGGGCGTCGGCCTGAGCATCAAACCGCACGGCGGCCAGAACGCCACCGGCCCCCAGTGCCGCAAGCTCATCGAACAGGCCGGCCACAAAAACTTCCGCCTCTGGTACGACCCCGGCAACATCTTCTATTACTCCGACGGCAAGCTCGACCCGGTCCAGGACAGCGCGACCGTGGACGGCCTGGTCGTCGGGATGAGCGTCAAGGATTTCAAGCCGCCCAAGGAAGTCCTGGTAACGCCCGGCACAGGCCAGGTCAACTTCCGCCAAGTCCTGGCCCATCTCAATAAAGGCGGGTTTCGGAGCGGTCCCATGATTGTCGAATGCCTCGCGCCCGGCGACACCCCCGCCAAGGTCACCGCCGAGGCGAAGAAGGCACGGCAGTTCCTCGAGGAACTCATTGGTCTTTAACTTCAGTAATGGCGTCTGCGCCCAACGCATCGGGAGCGCCTTTGGAAGCTTCGACGCACACGAAAGCGGGAGCAAGCTCCCGCACTCCAAACGCTTCGCGATTTCGGCCGCGCCCCACCGATTCGCGAAGCGTCTGGAGTGCGGCGCATCCCGCCGCTTTGGGGGCGCCGGCCGACAAGAGACTCGGACTTATTTCGTGGCCGCCCCGTAAAACTGCCCAATCGCCTCGCACACCCGGTCGGCGGCCTCCAGGCCCATCTCGCCATGAATGGGCAGCGAGAGGATCTCTTTGACGACTTGCTCGGTGCGGGGCAGCCGGGGCACATAAGGAAACCGGCCGGTCACGGCGGGCTGCAGGTGGTTCGGTTTGGGATAATGGATGCCGGTCTCAATGTTCTGTTCCTTGAGGAATTTCTGCAGCTCGTCGCGGCGGTCGCAGCGGACCACATACATGTGATACACCGCCCTGGCCCACTCGCGCTCCGGGGGCGTCTGCACCAGGCCCTTAAGCCGCTCGTTGTAACGGGCGGCGAGCTTGCGCCGGTTTTCGTTGAAGGCCTCCAGGTGCCTGAGCATGACGCGGCCGATGGCGGCGTTGATCTCGTTGAACCTCACGTTATAGCCGGCAAATTCGTGGTCATATTTGCCCTGGCGCCCATGATTGCGCAGCATCCGCAACCGCTCGGCCATCTGCGTGTGGTTGGTCGTCACGCACCCGCCGTCGCCCAGCACCGTCAGGTTCTTGGAAGGGAAGAAGCTGAAGCGCCCCGAAATCCGCCAGGCCCCCGACCGTCCTGCCCTTGTACCTGGGCGCCCTGCGCCTGGGCGCAATCTTCGATGACCCAGAGGTGATGGCGGGCGGCGATGGCCAGCAGGCGATCCACGTCCACCGGATGACCGTAGAGATAGACCGGGATGATGCCAACCGTGCGCGGGGTGATGGCGGCCTCCACCTGGTCCAGGTCCATCACGTAGGTGTCGTCGATGTCCACGAAGACCGGCCGCGCCCCACGGTGGATGAGCGGTTCCATCGTCGGAAACGCCGTGTGGCTCGGCACGATGATTTCATCCCCCGGCCCAATCCCTTGCAGTTCGTGCAGCAGATACACAATGAGCGTCCAGGACGAGCCTAGCACGCACTGCCGCGCCCCGGTATAGGCCGCCAGCTCCGCCTCGAAGGCCTGGCATTCCTTGCCCAGAATATATTGCCCCGACCGCAGCGCCCGCAGCGCCGCCTCTTCGACTTCCGGGTTCACGAAACATTTGGATAATGGGATCTTTTGCATAAGACGAGAGGTGTCCGCGAATTGCGCGAATTACACGAATTATTCAGTGTTCTTAGGTTGCGGCTGCAGGTGGGCCTGCCTGGCCTCGGCTTTTGGTCAGCACCAGGCGCTTCCATTCGAGGCTTTCTGCGCCAAAATTGACGAGCAGCGCCACCTCCAAGCCGGAGGCCTTGAGGTAATTGATCGCTTGGGCCTCCTCGCGCGACGTAAGCTTGTCCAGCGCTTTTAGCTCCACGATGATCTTGCCATAACCAACCAGGTCCGCAATGTAAGTCTTCTTGAGCCGGCGCCCTTTGTAAAGCACGGGCAGTTCTTGTTGGGGGACGCCAGGAATGCCCCGGTCAGCCAATTCCATCTCCAGGCACTCCTGATAAACCGGCTCCAGAAAACCGGACCCCATGTCCCGATGCACCGCCATCGCCGCGCCGATGATCGCGTATGCTTCCTCCTTCAAAACCAGTTCTGCCATATTAATTCTCCTTGGTGTTGTTTGTTATCATTTCTTCTGCAATTCGCGAGAATTCGCGAAATTCGCGGATGATCTCAACTCCACAACCTGTCCCTTCCTGGCAGACTCAAAGGCCGCCTCCAGCACGCGCACCGAATCATAGCCGGCCCAGCCGTCGGCCAGAGGGGCCTTGCGCGTCTGGACCGAGTCCACAAAGGCCCGCAGCTCGGCCAGCAACGGTTCCTCCGGCGGGCTCTCGACCTGGTGCAGGGCGCCTTCCAGGGCTTTGAACTCGCTGCCTTCCCTGGCGTGCCGGTTGGCAAAAGTCCTGACCTTGTATTGCGCCGCGTTGTAATCGCAGATCGCGCTCAGTTTGTCGCCAATAACCGTCACTTCGCGGAACTTGCCCGGCACAAAGTAATTCGTCTCGACCGTCCCCCACGTGACTCCGTCACCCGAGGCGTATTCGAGCGACAGCATCGAGGCGTCTTCCATGCCGCGCCCCAGGAAGTCCTGGACCACGGCAAAAACGCGGGCCGGCGTCCTGCCCATCAAATAGTTGAACAGGTCCACAAAATGAATGGCATCGGCAAACAGGACGCCGCTGTCATTGCGCGGGCGTTTGAAGCCGCTGAAGTTGCTCCGCAACATCCGCACCCGCCCAAACTCACCGGCCTGCATCGCTTCGCGCAGCCATTGCGAGGCCGGATCGAAGCGGAAGATGTGGCCCACTTGCAGGATGCGGCCGCCCTTTTGCGCCAACTCCGCCAGTTGCCGCGCCTCCGCCGAGACGAGCGTAATGGGCTTCTCAACAAACACGTCCTTCCCGGCCTCGAGCAATTGGCGGCAGATCGTGAAATGGGTTTGCGCCGGCGTAACCGCCACCACGCAATCCACTGCCCCGGCGAAATCCTCGTAGCGGGTCGTCAATCGCGCCTCCGGCAGCCCCAGCTTGCGCGCCGGCTCCAAGCGCCTCGAGTCCACCTCGGCCACGTAAAGTTCCACCGCCATGGCCTTGAGATTTCGGAGGTGGTTTACACCCCATCGGCCCAGTCCTAAAAGCAGTACTTTTGTCATTGAGAATTCGGCGCTCCGCCATGGCCGCTCCGAGCGGACAAGACCCGCTCCCGGAACCGGCCCTCTGCAAGGAACGCCAACGGCGCGTATTCTCCAGGCAACACCCGCCCCCGGCAAGCGAAAAGAACGAGCCTGGCAGAGAACACATCAGCGTAGATTAGCGAAGATCAGCGGTTCAATGGAACAGAGGTTTGCCGGGAGGAAGGACGCGCGCCCTGCGAAAATTGGTTTGCAGTTCCGCTTGCGCAACCTCCGCTGCTGTGCTTTATTCTGGCTCAGCGTGAAGTTTTGGGCAACATCGGCGCGCCAGCGCCATGCCAGCCGTCTGGCTGCCGTCGCAGCGATGCTCTCGCTTTGGGTCGCGATGTGCGCCCTCGAGGTTTCACCGGAACTTCATCGTCTCCTGCACAACGATGCCCAGAATCCATGCCACAACTGTTTAGCCACTCAATTCCAGCACGCCTCGTTGCTGTCAGGCTTTGTGGCCGCGGTCGCCCCGGCGAGGCCCGATGTCCCGGGCGTCCTGGCTGGCTGTGGCGATTTTCAGTTTCGTCCCTCTTGCGATTACCAGCTCCCTCCCAGCCGCGCTCCACCTGCGCTATGATTGCCTCGTTCCGCGCGACCCGCGCGATGTTTTCAGCGCCGCAATCGCGCGCGCTTCCCTGAACTGATCTGCCTGGCGCCACCCCGTTCTGCGGGCCTTTCTCCAGGCGGCTAATGGAATCAAATGGCTTTAGTCAACCAGAACTCCGAATTTCAAACGTAAGTATTATTAATTATTCTATGAAGGCCCACTTTTGTCCGACCCGAACGCGCTCGACCAACGGTCAAGGCAGCGCCCGGAATGCGCCGGTTTATCGGGCAGTCATTCTGCTGGTCTCGGCGGTGTGTTGCGGCGCCGCGACGGCTCAGACCAATAATCCGCCGGTTCAGACCAATAAACCACCGGCCGCCCCCGCAAGTCCCGGCAGCGGCATCTCTACAAATGTCGTCAAGCTGGCCCCCACCACGGTGGTCGGCAGGTTGGACGCCGCGCGCAACCGGATCGTCCCCGACCTGGGCGCGACCACTTACACTATCAGCCAGGCCCAAATCGCCGCGCTGCCCCAAGGCGAGAACGCCCCGTTCAACCAGGTGCTGCTGCGGGCGCCGGGCATGGCGCAGGACTCGGCCGCCAATGGGGACCTGCACCTCCGGGGCGAGCACGCCAATATCCAGTATCGCATCAACGACGTGCTGTTGCCCGAAGGCATCACCGGGTTCGGCCAGGAACTTGACACGCGGTTCGTGGAAAGCTTGCGGTTAATCACGGGGTCGCTGCCGGCGCAATATGGGTTTCGCACCGCCGGCATCGTCGATCTTCACACCAAGAGCGGCGCGTTCGAGCCGGGCGGCAGCGCGTCGGTGTACGGCGGCAGCTACGATACGTTCAAGCCGAGCTTTGACTACGGCGGCTCCAAGGGCAATTTGAACTACTTTATGGATGGCAGTTACAATCATAGCTCTCTCGGCGTCGAGAACACGACCGGCAGCTCGACGCCCATTCACGATGACACCGACCAGTACAAGGCCTTCACCTATTGGTCTTACGTGCTCGACGATACCAGCCGCATCAGCGCGATGGGCAGCCTCTCCTACGCGGATTTTCAAGTCCCCAATACCGCCGGCCTCCCGCCGGGCGTGCCGACAACGCCCGCCGGTGTCACCCCCGTTCCGTGGAACACCTTTCTGCCTCCCAGGAACTTCAACTCGGCGAACCTGAATGAGAATCAAAACGAGCAGAACTATTATGGGGTTGTGGCTTACCAAAAGTCGGTTGACGAATTCAATCTGCAGGTCGCCGTTTTTGGCCGGTCCAGCAGCGTCCATTTCACTCCCGACCCGTTCGGCGACCCGTTCCTCAACGGCGTGGCCAGCGACGTTGAGCGGAAGCTGTACTCAGGGGGCCTGCAAGCCGATGCCAGTTATGGGCTAGGGGAGAGACACACCTTGCGCGGGGGCGTAATGGTCATCGATGAGACCGTGTCCGCCGATACCACGACCACGGTTTTTCCGGTGGACTCAAACGGCAACCCGACGGGGCTGCCATACCCCATTGTGGACAACAGCGTGTCGCATGCGCTCTTCGCCGGGGTCTATTTGCAGGATGAATGGAAAATCCTCCCCAAAGTGACGCTGAACTACGGCGCCCGTTTTGACATCTTTTATGCTTCCTTCGACAAGGAGAACCAACCCAGCCCGCGCGTGAACCTGATTTATGAACCCTCCAAGGCCACGACACTGCACGCCGGCTATGCCCGCTATTTCACGCCGCCGCCGCTGGAAAATGTCCCGACGACGACCGTCCAAAAGTTCGCCGATACCTCAAATGCATCGGCCGTAACCCAGGATGACCCCATCCGAGCCGAGCGGGCGGACTATTTCGATGTCGGCGTCAGCCAGAAGCTCGCTCCCGGGCTGCAGGCGGGAGTGGACGCCTACTATAAAAGCGCCAAACAGCAACTCGATGACGGGCTCTTCGGCCAGACGCTCATCCTCTCGGCGTTCAATTATGCGAAAGGAGAGGTCTATGGGGTCGAATTCCCCGTTACCTATGCGAAAGACGGCTTTTCAGCATACGCCAACGTGGCCTACTCACATGCCCAAGGCGAGGACTGGGACTCCGCCCAGTTCCTGCATGACCCGGACGGCCTGGCTTACACCAAGAATCACTGGATCTATCTCGACCACGATCAAACTGTCACCGGCTCTTTCGGCTCCTCCTATCTGTGGAGGCGCGATGACGGCAGCACGCGTTTCTACGTTGATGCACTTTATGGCACCGGCTTGCGGGCGGACCAGACGGAGCCCAACGGCTCGGTAATCCCCAATGGCGGCACTGTGCCCGCCTACTATTCGGTGAGCCTGGGCGTCGAGGAGGGCTTCAAGATCCGGGGCAAGGAACATCTCCGGGCGAGGTTGGACGTCGTCAACGTGACGGACAACGTCTATCAACTGCGCAACGGCACCGGGGTTGGCGTCAATGCGCCGCAGTACCGGCATGCGCCGCGGCTTTTTTGGCACCCTGACTTATTTGTTCTAGTAAGTGACCATGAACGTCTTGGATGCAAATCGAACAGCGCTTGGCTGCGAGTTGGAGTCCGAGTTGATCCGGAGTTTGCTTCACGCTACAGACCCGGATCCGAACCGAACGCTCGCCTGGGTGAATTCGGTTTGCATCCTCTTCTTGCTCATCGGCGCCGCCGGCTCAAAGCCGGCTTCTATCGCCATCAAGCCTTTGCCTGCCATCGAGGAGGCCAGCGCCGTCCTCGTTGAGCCACTCCCACCGCCGCCCCAGGCCCAGCCTGAGCAACTGAACCAGGAGCAGACTAATGAGGAAACGCCGGACACTCCGCAGGTGGTAGTAGTGACGCCCGATGCTCCGACCATCAACTTCGCCGTCCCGACCATCGGCAATCTCGTGGTCCCCAATGCCATCGCCAAGGCGCCTCCGCTGGCGCCGCTCAAGCCGGCTGCGCCCCTGCGGGTGCAGCCGACCCTGCTCAATCTCAATAGCACCGGCAGCGGTGGCGAGCGGCCGCAACCGCCCTACCCCAAAATCGCCTTGGACCAGGGCCAGCAGGGGTCGGTGACGCTCCGCATGGCCGTGGATGAAGCGGGCCTGATCAAGACGATCGAGGTGGCGCAAACCTCCGGGTTTCCGGTCCTGGATCGCAGCGCCCTCGAGTTCGTGAAACGGCGCTGGACCGTGCCGTCCGGCAAAGGCGCCCGGATTTATGAAGCCACTATCATCTATAAAATCCAAATCAACTGAACGCTCGTCTCTATGGAGTGCGGTGGCAAGCGGAGCGCGACACCGCTTTGGCCTAAAATCCAAATGGATCAACCCCTCGTCCCTATGTTAGCAAACATCGTATTTCAATTCTTTCTGAAAGGCGGCCCGGTGATGTGGCCGATTCTGCTTTGCGCCCTGGCGGCCGTTGCCGTGGTCGGCGAACGCGCTTTCTGGTGGTGGCGCGAGAGCGTCAAACGGGATCTCCGCAGAAGGGAAAAACTCCTGGCGGCTTTGGAGAACTCCGATGTCGAAGAGGGCCAGAGGCTTGCCCAAGCCTCCGAAGACCCCGTCATCCGCATGATTCGTCAGAGCCTCAACCACCAGCACACTTCGATCCCCGTCGCCCTGCAGATGGCCGCCGGCATCGAGTTGGAGCGGGCTGGCCGTTTCCTGAACGTAATGGATACGTTGGTGACGCTGGCCCCTTTGCTCGGGCTGCTGGGCACTGTCACCGGTCTCATGCGGGCCTTCCTCAAGGTCGGCGAAGCCGAATTGTCGGTCATGGCCGTGACGGGCGGCATCGGCGAAGCGCTCATTGCCACCGCCTGCGGCTTGTTGATCGCCATCGTTTCGCTGGTCCCGCTCAACTACTTCTCAGGCAAATTGGCGCGGCTCCAGTTCGAACTCGAGACCGCCGCCAGCAGCGTCGAAGTCCTGGCCAACGCCGGCAAATTGAGCCGGGAGGAGGTCAAGTGAAGCTCAGTTCTGCCCGTCCGGCGCAAGCATTGCCGCATCGAGATCATCCCGCTCATCGACATCATGTTTTTCCTGCTCGCCTCATTCATGATGGTCAGCCTGAGCATGGACCAAACCCGGAATATCAAGGTCAATCTGCCCTCCGCCACCCCGGCCCAACACGACTTCAAGCCCGACATGCTTAACATAGCCGTGGACAAGGCCGGCGCCGTGTGGTTCCAGAAGAACCCCATCTCGTTGCCGGAACTGGCCCTGGTGGTCAGCAACCGGTTCCGCGGCGATACCAATCTCCCGGTTTATATCAGCGGCGACCGGGATACGCTGCATGGCGCGATGGCCGACGTCTATGAAGCCGTGCGCAGCGCCGGGGTCCAGAAAGTCGCCTTCGCCGTGGACGGCAAAGAAACCCAAAACGCCCGATGAAACTCCGTTCCCCACTCCGCCGCCGGCGGACCCGTTTGGAAATCATTCCGCTCATCGACATCATGTTCTTTCTCCTGGCCTCCTTCATGATGGTCAGCCTTCAAATGCAAAAGGTGCGCACGCTCAAGGCCAGCCTGCCCACCGCCACGTTGGCGACCGCCGCCGCCAAGCCCGATATGGTAAAGCTCACCGTGGACCGCAACGGCCAGGTCGCCCTCGACACCAAACCTGTTTCCTTTCCCGCCTTGCTGACCCTGCTGACCAATCGCTACAACCTTAACACCAATCTCCCCGTCTATATCACCGGCACGCGCGATGCCACGCACGGGTCGGTGATGTATCTCCTGGATTTTGTCAAACGCGCCGGCATCCGGCGCGTGGCCGTCGCCGTCAAGGCCGCCCCGGGCCATTCCTGAAGGGCGCCATGAGAAACTTCCTGCAAAGCCTCCTCATGATCGTGGCGCTCGGCCTTTGCGGCTTGTGCGTCTTTCAATGGTATGGCCAGACCATCCAGCGGAACGAGATCCAAATGCTCGAGCAAACCGTCTATGAAAAATCCGCCGCCATCCAGGGCTACACCAATTCAATCAGGACCATGGACCGCCAGATCGCCCAGATGGATGCGCGAATCACGCAACTTAAAGCGGAGGCCAAAACCAACGCCGAGTTCGTCATCACCCGGCAACGCGAGGTCAACCGCCTGCAGGCCGCCGCCGAGGGACTGACCAACCAAATCACCGAATACAAGTCGGCTGTCGAAAGCCTGCAAGGAAAGCTCAAGGCAGCCTACGAGGCCATCCAAAAACAAAACGACTCCGTCAAAGAACTGGTGGCCCAGCGGGACGAGTTCGTGAACAAGCTCAACGACAGCGTCAAGGAGCGCAATGCCATCGTCACCAAGTACAACGACCTGGTCAGCCAAGTGCAAAAAGCCCAGGCCCCAGGCGGCAAACAGTGACCTGCTTGCTTCACTTCCTTGAGGCTGTGTAACGTTCAAACGCTGCCAAGGTTTCAGGGCTGACATGATGTTCGATGCCTTCCGCGTCGGTTTGCGCTATGGCCTCTGGCACACCCAGCGCCCGGAGGAAAGCCACCACAATCTCATGGCGGCGCCTTGATTCCTCCGCTAGCCGCAAGCCCCTGTCCGTTAGAAATATCGAGCGGTACGGCCGGGTAGAGACATACCCGTCGCGTTGCAGCCGGGCAAGCGTGCGGATAACCGTGACATGCGAGACGCCGAGGCGGCGGGCAAGCTCGACCGCCCGTGCTTCTCCATGAATGGCGGCAAGGTCAGCGATGGCCTCGGCGTAATCCTGCGCCGTTTCCATTGCGTGTTCCTTGCGCGTGTGTCGGAGGGCGGAGGCCTGCACCTCGGCGGGGCGGGCTGCCCCCCGCCTTCGCCCGTTGTCGGCACCCTTGGGTAATCGGGTCATATCTCGGCCGAGTGTCGCAAAAAACCGTTTGACAGTCCAGCCCAGGGAATGTAGCTATAGCTACATGTTATCGTCTGTACTACGCGGCAAAACTCATAATCGCCAATGACCCGACGCCCGCTCCAATATCTCTCCCGCCAACTCCAACCCGCCAGGCTGGTGCTCGCTGGCCTCTGTTGTTCGCCGCTAAGCGCGCCTCCGGCCGCCGCCGGAGCCGTTGATTCCCCCCGTCCGCCCGCAGCCTCCACGAACGCCCCAACCAATCTGCCGCTCGCCCCCTTGGCGCAGAACACCAATGCAGTCCGTACCAATCCTCCGCTCAAGCTTGAGACGGTGGTCGTTACCGCGGACCTGGACGCGGCGCGCGAGCAAATCGCGCCGAGTCTGGGAGCGGTCACCTACAAAATCGGCGCGAATCAGATTCAGTCAATGGGCCAGGGTGAAAACTCTTCTTTTCAGCAGGTGCTGCTGCACGCGCCGGGCGTCGCTCAGGATCAATTCGGGGAAGTGCATGTTCGGGGCGATCACGGCGACGTGCAATATCGCCTCAACGGCGTTTTGCTGCCGGAGGGTCTCAACGGTTTCGGGCAGGAAATCGATCCTCACCTGATCAATTCGATCACGTTGATCACGGGAACCTTGCCGGCCCAGTTTGGCGACCGCACTGCCGGAATCATTGACGTTACAACCAAGACAGGTTCTCAACTCAACGGCAATCAAATTTCCCTTTACGGCGGCAGTTACGATACCGCCCATCTTTCCGGGTCATTGGGCGGGACGACCAGCAATCTGGACTATTTCGTGACCGGCTCCTATTTGCACAATAATCTCGGCATTGACAACCCAACCGCCAGCGGCAAGCCACTGCATGATCTCACGGATCAGGAGAAAATCTTTGGCTATTTCTCCCATCGCTTCGACGAAACCAGCAGGCTGACATTGCTGTTTAGCGGCTCTTATGCGGATTTTCAAATTCCCGACAGGCCGGGAATTTCTCCGGCTTACCAGTTGGCCAATGGCCCGCCGGCCAGTTCGTCCAACATCAATGACCACCAGAACGAACAGAATTATTACGCCGTGCTCTCTTATCAGAAGTCCGCGGGCAACCTTTCGGTTCAACTTTCCGCCTTTACCCGGTATGCTGACATCCGGTTCTCCCCTGACCTGGCCCAAGACCTTCTATTCGATGGCGAGGCGGCGCAGGTGAAAACCAGTGATTTCGCAAACGGACTTCAAGCGGATGCGTCCTACACGTTGGGCGACCACCATACTATTCGGGCCGGGATGCTGGCAACTTATAATATTGAGCAGCTCGATACCGAGGCCGCTGTCTTCCCTGCCAGTTCACAATTCGCCGCCGCCCCCTCGGGCAGCAACCTGCCGTCACCGACGCCCCAATCGTCATCCACGCCGGTCACCATAACCGCCAACAGTGGAAACAGCGGGTTGACCTCCGGCATTTACTTGCAGGACGAGTGGCGATTGAACGGCCAACTTGTTGTGAACTATGGCGTCCGTTACGACCGCTTTGACACTTCATTCGATCACGAAGACCAGCTTAGCCCGCGCGTAAACCTTGTCTGGCAGATTGACGATGCCACCTCTGCCCACATCGGCTATGCCCGTTATTTCATGCCCCCGACCCTGCAATACATTCCACCGTCGACCATCAAAGCGTTTGAATATACCACCGGCGCGCCGTTCAACGAGCAGGACAGTCCGCAAAAAGTCGAACGCGACCATTATTTCGATGTCGGCCTTTCCCGGCAAATCACCCCCTCCTGGCAAATCACTCTGGATTCCTTCTGCAAGCTCGCCAGGAATCTCCTCGACGATGGACAGTTTGGCAGCGCAGTCATTCTCAATAATTTTAATTACACCAGGGGCACTGTGTACGGCGCGGAGTTGAGCACCATCCACAAGCAAGGGCCTTTGTCCATCTACGGAAACTTTTCGTATGTCCAAACCCAGGCGCGCAGCATTGACTCGGCGCAATACGAATTCCCAAACAACGAGCTGGCTTACGTGTCTGCGAATTCCATCCAACTGGACCATCAAAGCCTGTTCACCGGTTCGGGCGGCGTATCTTACACTTTCCTCAAAGACACCCGCCTCTATACGGATGCCCTCTATGGCAACGGCCTGCGCGCCGGTTTTGCGAATCTTGAAAAACTGGCTCCCTATTGGACGGAAAATGTTGGCGTCGAACACATCTGGCATTTGCGTTCCGGGGGCGTCAGCCAATTAAAGCTGCGTCTGGACTGCCTGAACCTTTTCGACCACGTTTATGAAATTCGCAATGGCTCCGGCATCGGCATCGCCGCCCCCGCCTACGGACCGCGCCGGGCATTTTATGCGGGGCTTACTGCGGTTTTTTAACCGTCCAGGAGGGTGCCTCGGCAAGGTCCTCGGGACGGGCCTGGCAGCCTCCCGGTTTCTGTCCAAGAGCGCGTCCGAAAAACGCCGATCCCCAATCTCAGCCTTTGTCGGCGCCTTTGTCGAGAAGTCGGGCTTGGCCCGGATATTTCGCAGCCCGGCTACGCCCATTCGCGTCAGGCTAAGCGGTCATGAACATAAATGGTGCGTGGCTTCAACCGCAACGCGGTTGTGTAACAAAGCCCAGGGTTGGCCCGAAGGGACAACCCTGGGTAGCGGCTATCGAGGGGCCATCAACCCCAAGGGGGTTGTGGCTGGCGGGGAAGGCAGGCGACTGGTTTTCCGGCCACCGGGCCGCAACCCCGTTGGCGTTGGAGCCGAAGCGACAACCGCGGAATACGCGGAAAGAAAACCGGCCAACTCCGGGATTCCGCGTGTTCCGCGGTTCATTCTTTCTGTGAGAGATCCATGCAGCCTGCGACGATGTTGACAGAGAGTGGTACAGGCCAACCCCCAATTTCTCATTAACACCGCCGCTTCAGCGCGGTGTACGTATGCGGCCAGCCGTTCTAGCCGTTTTAACGGCTTTCCGCGGCCCCAGCCAAACCGTTGAAACGGTTGCAGCGCCCCACGCGCCTCCTTACACCGGGCTGAAGCTACGGTGTTAATGAAACGTCTTTCGGGAAGTATCGGGGCTAACGCACCTCACGGCCAGCGAAGCCGGTAGAAACGCGCAGGATAATCTGCCCCCTGTGGATCGCCGAAATAGAGCGAGTTGCCGTTGAGGGTGTTGGTCCGCAGCGGATACCAGTTGGGGTTGGCTAGATTCGTGCTGGCCTCTACCACGATGACCAGGTTGCTGGTCCCGGTGATAGTGAACCCAAATTGATTGGTTCGCAGCCCAAAGCTGGCGTCTCTGGTCTGTACCTGGACGTTCCACTCCCTTATCACTGCACCGAGCAGTTGGCTCCAGGATGGCTGCCAGCCCGTGGTCCCAGGCAGGTAATAGACGGTTAACCTGTCGCTGTTGTCAGCGCTAAATACACCCGAACGAAAGCTGGGGGCGTTACCCTGGAAATACACGCCGGTCAGCTTGCCGCAGTAGGAGAACGCCCCGTCCCCGATGCTGGTGACGTTGGTGCCGATGGTGACGTTGACCAGGCTGTCGCATTCCGTGAACGTTTCTTCTCCAATGTTCGTGATGCCGTTCGGGATAGTGACGCTGGTCAACCTGGTGCAGCCATAGAACGCATAGCCTCCGATGTTGGCGACGCTGTTTGGTATCGTGACACTGGTTAGGCCAGCCCCAGAAAACGCGACTTCCCCGATTGTGATGACGCTGTTTGGAATCGTGACATTGGTCAGGCCGGCGCAACCAGCGAACGCCTCATACCCGATGCTCGTAACGCTGTTGGGGATGGTAACGCTGGTCAGGCCGGCGCCAAGGAAAGCCCTGTCCCCGATGCTGGTGACCGGCAGGCCATTAGCTGAACTCGGAATGACGACCGCGCCGCCCGGACCGGTGTACCCCGTGATGCTAATTGCGCCGTTATTATTCGTGTAACTGAATTGGCCTTCCGCCACGCCGGGCAGCGCCAACACCATTGCAAGAACCGCAAGGCGGGAGAGGACACGTCCCATGAGTTTACACATACTTTTGCCCTTTCTGCTGTCTCTTGGCGTCCTCAACCGTTGGGCCAAACCGACGCGAAAAGACGAAACCTAACACACTCGATCTTTTGCTCGGATGTACCGGAAGCATCTATTGTGCCGCTTCCGCTTTCTGCGAAAGACCCAGAAAATCTGCAATGCAAGTCGGACGCTGCCCAAATAGGCGCGTGATTCTCACGCATTTTGCGTGGCATTCACGCATCGCCCGAACGGCAGACGGTCAGAACCCAACGAAATTCCGGGGTTCTATGCCCTGGCATCAAAGATGCTGAATGCAATCGACGCACAATTGACAAACCAAAGCGGTAACGGTACAACCAGGTCAATTCATCAAACAGACGACCTGACGACCTCAGGCCGCCCAAAAGAATTGGGAATATGGAAAAGCGTGGCTGGGAAGCCGGATCGCGCGAGAGCCTCGGCTCAGCCGTCAGGCGCAAGGGGAAGCCGGCGTTCACCCTCATCGAGTTGCTCGTGGTCATCGCGGTGATCGCGATTCTGGCCTCGCTCCTCCTGCCGGCCCTGAACCGCGCCAAAATTGCGGCTCATAACAACGTCTGCAGGAGCAACCTGCGTCAATACGCCGTGGCCCTGAGCTGTTACGTTGGCGATTACAACCTCTACCCAGCGTGTTATTTAAACGAGACCAACGCCGATCCTCCATACCCGGGGGCCGATCAGACCTACTGGGACACGCGGCTGGAGCCTTACACGAGGACCAAGTGGGTCACGTACGACCCGGCCACCGCCAGTATATTTCTGACGCAAAGACCGAACACCATACAGGACTGCCCGAGCTACGCCCGGCTTCCGGGTCTGCTCAGCCCGGCAGGCGGCGCTTACGGTTACAACGCTTGGGGATTCGGCGTAGGGGAGCAACTCGGGCTGGGCGGCGTCACCAAGGATGGGGCGGACTCTATGCGACCGTATCCGAGCCAGATCACCTTGACCCGGGGCAGCGAAGTCCTGTGCCCAAGCGACATGGTCGCATTCGTGGACTCCATCCTGCTCGACGTGCAGTTGCCCTCGTTTGACGAGGCCATGGGCTACCTGGACGCCCACCCGGACGAAGGTACCTACTACGATCTCGGTTACTCTTTGAGGGCCATGGACCCCTCGGTGCCCGGGCAACTCTACTGGATAAGGCGGCGGCATGCGGGGCGATGGAACGTGGCGTTCTGCGATGGCCACACGGAGAACCGCCGCACCCGGGAGCTGTTTGACGGGGCGCAAGATAATGTGGTCAAGCGGTGGAACCGGGACCACCAGCCCCACCCGGAACTGCTTATCGGCAGCTACAACCGTTGAGCCGATCCGCAGCATGGCAATGAGAGCCATGAACAGCCTTGACCCAGGCATGATGCCAAATGGACCGCCATTATCGGCACAACCCGCAAATACCGTCGAGGTCCTCCTCGTTGGTCTCTTCCAGCCGGCGCGCTTCCGGATGGCGCCCGAATTCCTCGTAGCGGCGTCTCGGCAGAGCGCCGCCATTCCCCGGAGCGATTTCCAGCGGCGCTCTGCCGAGACGCCGCTACGCCGAGGTTCACGGTCCCAATGCGCCCGCAAAAGCGAAAGGAGGCCCCCACGCTCGGTGGACTGTGGACGGTGGACTGTGGACTGCGGCCCCCCCGTTGCACCCCCTCCCAGCGAAAAAACAGCCAATACAGCCAATACAGCCAATGGACCATTTGCCTTCACGCCCCCAAACATGCGAAAACTCTCGCCTATGGATCCGACACAGTCCGCGCGATTGAATGCCCGAGGTTTGAGGTTCAGAGTTCCTCTGGCTCATCCTTCATCCTTCATCCTTCATCCTTCATCCTTCTCGGCGAGGTCCGACGGCCCGAGGTCCAGAGTTCCTCTCACGCCTCACGCCTCCCCTCTGCCGTCCCGGAACGCCGGCTTCAGCCGGCAGCAACATCCCCAATTCCGCTCCAGCGTCCAGCCTCCCCTCTGCCGTCCCGGAACGCCGGCTTCAGCCGGCAGCAACATCCCCAATCCTCTCCAGCGTCCAGCCTCCCCTCTACCGTCCCGGAACGCCGGCTTCAGCCGGCAGCAACATCCCCAATTCCGCTCCAGCCTCCAGCCTCCCCTCTACCGTCCCTCCTTTTCAACACTTTTAAGCAATTTTAACCAATTATACCCACCCCCCCCCCAGCCCGTGTGCCGTCCGCCCCATACTCAAACCTCGCAAACCGAGGATCAGCGCCTTCTCGGCCTCCGCGAGTGCAGAGGGGCCAGTGTCGAGTGTCGAGGGCGCGAGGCGCTGCCCCTCCCCCCTCGACACTCGACCCTCGCCCCTCGCCCCCCTTACAACTTGAGTCCCCCGCGATCCTTGCTAGATTAAGCGAACATGAACGTACCGCTCAACGAACAAGTCCAGGCGGCTGCGGCCTGGATCGGGAAGCTCCGGGCCGAAGTCGCCAAGGTCATCGTCGGCCAGGAGCAGTTAGTGGATCGCCTGCTGGTGGGTTTGCTGGCCAACGGCCACGTCCTGCTCGAGGGCGTGCCCGGCCTGGCCAAGACCCTCTCGGTCCGCACGCTGGCGGCGGCCATTCACGCCTCTTTTCATCGCATCCAGTTCACCCCCGACCTCCTGCCGGCGGACATTGTCGGCACACTCATCTACAATCCCCAGGACGGCAATTATCGCGCCACCAAAGGCCCCGTCTTTGCCAATTTCGTTCTGGCCGACGAGATCAACCGGGCCCCGGCCAAAGTGCAGTCGGCCCTGCTCGAGACCATGCAGGAGCGGCAGGTGACCCTGGGCGGCGAGACCATGCCCCTGCCCCTGCCCTTCCTGGTCCTGGCCACCGAAAACCCCATCGACCAGGAAGGGACTTACCCGTTGCCCGAGGCCCAGGTTGACCGGTTCATGTTCAAGGTGCTCCTGGACTACCCGTCCTTCGAGGAAGAACGCAAGATACTGGACCGCATGGCCTTCACGGCCCCGGAGACCGGCGTGCAGCCCGTCATTCCCCTCGAGGAAATACTCCACACCCGCAAGCTGGTGGACCAGATTCATGTGGACGAGAAGGTGAGGGATTACGTCGTCCACCTGGTCTTCGCCACGCGCAAGCCCGAAAAGTACCAGCTCGAGCTCAAGCACTTCATCCAGTTCGGCGCCTCGCCGCGCGCGACGATTTACCTCACGCTGGCCGCCCGCGCCTGGGCGCTCCTGCAAGGCCGCGCTTACGTCACGCCCGAGGATGTCAAGAGCATCGGCCCGGATGTCTTGCGCCACCGCATCATCCTGACCTACGAAGCCGAGGCCCAAGCCGTGACGACCGATGCCATCATCAAAAAGATATTCAACGCCGTGCCGGTGCCATGAACGTCTCTGAATTGCTCGAGTCTGTCCGCCGCGTCGAGGTCCGCACCAATCGGCTGGTCAACGATACGATGGTCGGCGCCTACCAGAGCCACTTCAAAGGCCGCGGGATGGATTTCGAGGAGCTGCGCGAGTACATCCCGGGCGACGAGGTCCGCGATATTGATTGGAACGTGACCTACCGCATGGGCCGGCCCTTTGTCAAGCGCTACCGCGAGGAGCGGGAGTTGGCCATGATACTGGCCGTGGACATCTCCGCCTCCTCGGCCTTTGGCTCCTGGCGCCGCACCAAACGCGAGTTCGCCGCCGAAATCGCCGCCACCCTGGCCATCTCCGCCGCCCGCAGCAGCGACAAGGTCGGCCTCCTGCTCTTCAGCGACCAGGTCGAGTTGTTCCTCCCCCCCGCAAGGGCCGCCGCCACATCCTCCGGCTCATCCGGGAAACCCTCTGCTTCCAGCCCAAACACCGCGCCACCAATATCCCGGCCGGCCTGGCCTTTCTCAATCATGTCCTGCACCGGCGCTCGATTGTCTTTCTGCTCACCGATTTCCTGCATAACCTCGGCGCCGCCGCCGCCGCCGGGCGCGACACCGTCCAGGAAATCGGCCTTACCAATGCCCGCCACGACCTGGTCTGCCTCCACCTCCACGACCCGCGCGAAGGCGAATTGCCCCCCGCCGGCCTCCTGACGATCGAAGACGCCGAAACCGGCGAATTGCTCGAAGTGGATTCCAGCCGCGCCGCCGTCCGCCAGAAATACGCCGCCACCAATGCCGCCCGCCTCGCCGAGTTGGACCGCGCGTTGCGCCGCGCCGGCGTGGACACCCTCCGTTTCAGCACCGCCGAGACCTTCGCCCAGACCCTCCAGAGCTTCTTCGAAACCCGGCGCGGAAGGAGGAGGGGATGAACGCGGATGCGATCCCTCTGCTCCGCCCCCCGCGCGGAGAACTACCGCCGGGGTTTTGGGAGAAATATGGGCTGTTGACGGTGGTGGGCGCTCTGCTGGCGTTCGGGTTGCTGGGCGTGGCCCTCTGGTTTCTTACGCGGCGCAAACCGGTCGCCATGCCGGCCCCCGAGACCCTCGCGCGCCAGGCGCTCGAGCCCTTGCGCCGGCAGCCCGAAGCGGGCGCCCTGCTGAGCCGCGTCTCGCAGATCCTGCGGCACTACCTCATCGCCGCCTTCGGCCTGCCCCCGGAAGAACTGACCCGCACCGAGTTCTGCCGCGTGCTCCTCGACAACCGGGAAGTCGGGCCGGAATTGTCCGCCGGGATTGGGGAGTTCCTCCGCCGCTGCGACGAACGGAAGTTCGCGCCCTCGGTCCCGCAGCCCGCCCTTGGGGCAGCCGAGCAGGCTCTTGAGTTTATCCAGGCCGCCGAGCGGCGCCTGGCCCACTTGCGCCATGACCGGCAATCTTGAATTTCAATATCCGTGGTTGCTGGCATTGCTGGCCCTGCTGCCGATGTATGCCTTCCTGCACGGGCGTCCGGGCCGCCTCTCGGCTTTGCGGTTCCCCAGCGCGGACCTGGCGCGGGCGGCGGGCGCCGCGGCGCGGGCGGCGGCGGGGCGGCTGCTCCTGTTCCTGCGTCTGCTCACCGTGGGGCTGTGCATCGTGGCCCTGGCCGGACCGCGCTTTGCCAACGACCGCACCGAAACGCAGGCCAGCGGCGTGGATATCATGCTTGTGCTCGACTTGTCCTGGTCGATGATGGCGCTGGACATGGGCGGCCTTGGCGAGCGGGTTTCGCGCTATGAGGTCGCCTCGCAGGTGCTCGAGGACTTCATCCGCAAACGGCCCGGCGATCGCATGGGACTCATCGTCTTCTCCGCCGTGCCCTACCTGGCCAGCCCCCTCACCCTCAACCATGACTGGCTGATCGAAAACCTCCACCGGCTCCACATCGGCCTCATCCGCGACCTCGGCACCGCCATCGGCGACGCTACTGCTGCCGCCGCCAAGCGGCTCAAGGCCATCAAGGACAGCAAAAGCCGCATCGCCATCGTGCTCACCGACGGGGACAACAACAAGGGCGAAATCGACCCCGTCCCGGCCGCCCAATTGGCTGCCGCCCTGGGCGAAAAAGTCTATACCATCGGCATCGGCATCGAAGAACCCTGCCCGTTGTACCAGTTCGAGCCTGCCACCGGCAAACTGCTCTTCGACCCCCAGGGCAATCTCATCCCCACCATGACCCTTCAGCCGGCCAACTACAGCGTCCTAAGCAAGATGGCCGCCCTCTCGAAGGCCAAATTCTACCGTGCCACCAGCCGCCGCGAACTCCAAACCATCTACAACGACATCGATCGCCTTGAAAAAACCGAGGTCAAGCTCAGGCGCTTCACCAGTTACCGGCCCCTGTTCCAATGGCCCCTCCTCGCCGCCTTCGGGCTCTTCACCCTCGAAATGGTCCTGTCCAATACACGCCTGCGCAGGGTCCCATGAATAAAGTATGAAGTATGAGCAACCGTCGTCCGCAGCCCACAGTCCAAAGTCCACAGCCCACAGTCTGCGCTCCGCATTCCGCACTCCGCATTCCGGGCGCATCTCGACATACCACCGTATGGGTAAGAACTCTGGGGTGGACCTCGGGTCTGCCGGGACTCATCCCGGAGGGATGAAAGAAGGTAGCCGGGGGTCGAAGCGTAGCGAGACCCCCGGTCCCGCGGCGGCGTGCTCCCCGCATCCCGGAGGGATGCCAGAAGGCTGCTTACTCAAGGGGCGCCTCTGTTTCTGGCACCCCGTTCCGGGGTGCAGGACCCTCGCCGCTCTTGACCGTTGTCCGGGCGCATCTTGCCAGTACCACCGTAGCGCAGACTTCCAGTCTGCGCTGTATCGCGGATTTCCAATCCGCAGATGCGACCAAGCAGGTACGGCATGCCGACTGGAAGTCGGCGATACAGCAGGTTTGGAAACCTGCGCTACCAACGCGAGCATCCTGGCGACTGGTGGTACTGGCAAGATGCGCCCCGTCGTCCGCAGTCCACAGTCCACAGCCCACAGTCTACGCTCCGCACTCCGCACTCCGCACTTCATACTTCATAATTCATACTTCATCCTTCACAGATGACCTCCTCCCTGGCTAATCCTCACTTTGCGGAACCGCACTGGCTTTGGCTGGCGGCGCTCGGGCCTCTGGTGTTGGTCGCCTTGCAGCGGTATTCCGCCTGGATGCGGCGCAAGCACCTGGCCCGCATCGCGGCGCCGGAGTTCGTCAAGGAATTGACCGCCTCGCACAGCCCCTTGCGCCGCCGAGTCAAAGAGGCGCTCCTGGTCCTGGCGGTGGCGGGCGTGGGCCTGGCCTTGGCCCGGCCGCAGTGGGGCGAACGCGCCGACGCCGGATACCTGTTGGGCCAGGACATGGTTTTCCTGCTGGATTGCTCGCGCAGCATGTTGGCCACCGATGTCTCCCCCAGCCGGCTCCAGCGGGCCAAACTGGCCGTTCTGGATTATGTCCAGCACCACGGACGCGGGCGCGTCGGGCTGGTCGCCTTTGCGGGCCAGGCCTTTCTGCAATGCCCTCTGACGTTCGATTACGGGGCCTTCCAGGAGGCGCTCAACGCCCTGGACGATAGGACGATCCCGGTGCCCGGCACCGACATCGGCCGCGGGCTCGATGAAGGGTTCCGCGCCATGGACAAGAGTGACCGGCTCAAATTGCTGGTGCTGGTGACCGACGGTGAAGACCTCGAGAAGGGCGGCGTGCGCATGGCGCAATCGCTGGCAAAACAGGGCGTCGTCGTCTTCACCGTCGGAGTGGGGACCCCGCAGGGAGCGGACATTCAGATGCTCAACGAACAGGGCAACCCCGAATTGGTCCGCGACCGCAAGGGCGAGGTCGTGCGCAGCCGGTTGGATGAAACCACGCTCCGCGCCATCGCCCAGGCAACGCGCGGCTCCTACTTTCCCCTCGGGCCCTTGGGCGAGGGCCTGGCCAAAGTCCGGCTTGCCGTCCAGAGCCTCAACGGCATGGCCGCCTCGGCCCCCGGCCGCAAACTGGGCGTGGACCGCTTTCACTGGCCCGTGGCCGCAGTCCTGCTCCTCCTCCTCGGCGAGTCGCTCCTGGGCACTCGCCGCCGGACCGTTGACCGTGGAACCTACGCGCAGTGACATAATTAATCCTAATCTTAATCTTAATCTTAATCTTAATCCTAATCTCAATCTCCCTCCGCGTAACCGCTATCCAGTTTCTCATCGTCGAGCAGGCGATTCATTCGAGTTAAGATTAAGATTAGGATTAAGATTAAGAGCCGGATCAGGAGCAGGCAACTGGCAGCCAAAAAAGTGAAATGCGCCCACCTTCGTCCTTCGCCGTCTTTCCGGCGTGACATTCGCCTCCCCCACTGTCTAATGTCCGGTGAGCATACTCGTGAGCAAGCCGCCGGCAGAATATGAGCGCGCGGACGAGGCGGACGGCGGTGTGACCGCGCCCGAGTCCCGCCGGCCATCGCCCCCGCCCGGCCATCGCGCCCGCCCAGACCCGTCGCCGGGCGAGCCGGAGACCGGGCTGGGGGATTCCGAGTTTGCCGGGATTTACAACGAGCACAGCCGCGCGATCTTCTACCTGGCGCTGCGCCTGCTGGGCGACTTCCAAAAGGCCGAGGATGCCACCCACGACGTGTTCCTGAAGGCCTTTCGCAAGATGGACCAGTTCCGCCGGGAATCAACCTGGCGGACCTGGCTTTACCGAATTGCCATCAACCACTGCCGCAACCTGCAACAGGCCTGGCACGAGCGGCACATGTTCACCAACGCCGATGACGCGGTCTGGGAGACGGCGCCAGCCAGGACCGATTCGCCCTTGCGGGTGCTCGAGACCAAAGAACTCGGCCAGCGCATCCAAAAGACCCTGGACCGGCTGCCGGCGGAATATCGACTCCTCCTCTTGCTCGTGGCCGACGAGCAATTGAGCTATGAGGAGGTCGGCGCCCTCACCGACCAAACCCCCGACGCGGTCCGGGGCAAATTGCATCGCGCCCGCAAGGCCTTTGCCGTCCTGTTCGAGAAAACCGCTTGAGCTATGAAACGCCAGATCCAGTTCAGTTCCCAGGAGCAGCACCAGGCCGCCCAACAACAGCAGCAGCAACAGCAGCAGCAGCAGCAAGCGGCGCCCTTGGAATTTGCGAGCGCCGAAGAGATGCTGCGGCATGATGCGCTGCACACGCCGGTGCCGCCCAGCATCGGGCGGCGCCTGCAGGAATCGCTCGCCCGGTTGCCCGCCGCGCGGTCCTCCTGGTGGCGGCGGCTCTGGGGCCGATTATGAGCTTTCAAAGCGAATTGGAAACGCTCATCCGGGCGCGCTACCCCATCCTCTATCTCATCAGCAGCGAGGAGATGCGGGTGCAGAGCCTGGTGGTCGAGATCGCCAGGAAACGCCAGAAGAAGGCCTTCGAATGGAGCTGCAGCACCGGCCTCGTCCCGGCCGGCACCTCCATCCAGGCCCAGAAAGTCCGCAACGCCGCCACCAAAGACCCGATCACCGCCCTCGACCAGGTCATCGATCAGGTCGAGCCCGCCATCTTCATCTTCAAGGACTTTCACCCCTTCCTGACCAAAACCAATTTCGCCGTCATCCGCAAGCTCAAGGAAATCGCCCTCCATCTCAAGAACAGCTTCAAGACCGTCATCCTGATCTCGCCTCTGATGGAGGTCCCAACCGGAGCTGGAGAAGGAAATCACCGTCCTGAACTATCCCCTGCCCGCACGGGAAGACCTGGCCGAGCTGCTGGACAAGATCATCGAGGACCTCAAGGAGTTCAAGCAGGTGAGCATCGACCTCGACCCGGTCGGGCGCGAGCGCCTGTTGCAGGCGGCCCTGGGGCTGACGCTGGGGGAGGCCGAGAATGTCTTCGCCAAGATCATCGTCAAGGACGGCCGGCTCGGCGGCGAGCATATCAACGAAGTCTTTGCAGAAAAGCAGCAGATCATCCGCAAGAGCGGGCTGCTCGAGTACCTGCGCCGCCAGCGAGAGTTTCGCCCAGGTGGGCGGCCTGGCCGTGGTAAAGGACTGGTTGAACAAACGCGCCCTGGCCTTCTCCGCCGAGGCCCGCGCCTTCGGCCTGCCCGTCCCCAAAGGCCTGCTCATGCTCGGCGTGCAGGGCTGCGGCAAGAGCCTCTGCGCCAAAGCCGTCTCCACCCAATGGCAATTGCCCCTCCTCCGCTTCGACATGGGCCGCATGTTCAACAGCTTCATCGGCTCCTCAGAAGAAAACGTCCGCCGCGCCATCGCCGTCGCCGAATCGGTCGCCCCCGCCATCCTGTGGGTGGACGAGATCGACAAGGCCTTTGCCGGCTCTCAGGGTTCCGGCGCCAGCGACGGCGGCACCACCGCCCGCGTCTTCGGGCACCTTTCTGACCTGGCTTTCGGAAAAACAGGCCCCCGTGTTCGTGGCCGCCACCGCCAATGACATCTCCCAACTGCCCCCCGAGCTGCTCCGCAAGGGGCGGCTGGACGAAATCTTCTTTGTCGATTTGCCCGCCCCCGAGGAACGCATGGAGGTCTTCCGCATCCACTTCCAAAAACGCGGGCGTGATCCCGCCGCCTTCGACCTCGAGGCCCTCGCCCAGGCCAGCCATGACTTCAGCGGCGCCGAAATCGAGGAAGCGATCAACAGCGGCCTCTACGACGCCTTCTACGCCGGGGAGCAACTCACCACCGCCCACGTCCTGACCGCCCTGGGGCAAACCGTGCCCCTGGCCAGGACCATGGCCGAGCAGATCAGCTACCTGCGCGCCTGGGCCGAAGGCCGCGCCCGCAACGCCAGTGTTCCCCGCTCCCCCGCAGCGCAGGCCATCTGATTTCGGATTTCAATAGCCAATGACCAATGCTCAATACTCAATTCTCAATGAACCCCTTCCGGCCAATTCGGTTGCAGAGGAGGTCTGAGGCTCCGCCTCCTTAGAAGAATCTTCCAAGGAATGCGCGATTTTGAACTATTGCAGCACACCGCCCTTTCTTAATGCTCCCTTAAGGTGGTTTCTGTTACGCTGCCAGCCATGAATCGACAGTTCTATATGAAAACGACGACAATCATCCCATTCGCAATGTTCGGCGCTCTCGGAACGGCCGCCTGCCTGTTCTTCGGCGCCGGAACCCTCCAAGCCCAGGAGCCGTCCCCGGGCGGTTTCGACCCGGCGCAGATGCGTCAGCGCATGTTGGACCGTGTCCGCGAACAGTTCGAGGTAACAGAGGATTCCGAATGGAAACTCATCTCCGAGCGCATCAGCAAGGTCTTCGAACTGCGCAGGGGCCTCGGCGGTCCGGGCGGCCCGGGCGGCTTCGGCCCTCGGGGCGGGTTCCCGGGCGGTCCGGGCGGTCCGGGCGACCAGGGCGGTCCACCCCCGCAAATGGGCGGCCAGGGACCTGATGGCGCTCAATTCCAAGGCGGCCCTGGCGGCGGCCCTGGCGGCGGCCCTGGCGGTCCGGGCGGCGGTCCGGGCGGTCCGGGCGGGTTCGGGGCATTCTCTCGCGAACCCAATCCCGAACTTGACGCTCTGCGCACGGCCATTCAGGCCAAGGCCACGAACGCGGAATTGAAGGCCAAACTGGCCCAACTCAGAGAGGCCCGCAAGAAGAAGGAAGCCGACCTCGAAAAAGCACAGGAAGACCTCCGCCAGATCCTCTCTGTCCGGCAGGAAGCCATCGCCGTGACCCTCGGGCTGTTGAAGTGATGGGAGGGGGCCTTAAGGCTGGGGACTGCCGGCTGAAGCCGGCGTTCCGATCAGCTCGGGCTGTTGGAGTGACGGGGGGCTGCCTGGTGCGCATCTCAGATTCCTCCGGATGGCCACGTGTCCTGAGGCATCGAGGATTATTGAAAATTGAGAATTGAAAATTGGTCAATGGTAATTAATATCGCGGGCCGATGCTGCCCGGGTTCATTTACCAATAACCAATCCTCAATAATCAATTCTCAATCAGATTCTTCCGAAAACACTCTCTTCGAAAAATCTGAGACGCTCACGGCCGCCATCGAGCGCCTGGCTCAGGGCCGGGACCGGCCCGCCTTGGGCTTGAGCGCGCCGTAATAGCGAAGCAGTCCCACGGTGACGAGCAGCGCCAGGAGCAGCCATAGCAACAGGCCGATCTTCCAGACCATCGTTATTGCCGGCGTTTCCTCAAGCCCGCCGGCAACAGCCTGCATCGGAATTGCCTCCGGGGCAGTTGCCTTCGAGGACCTCGGGTCCTGCAACTCCGCCGGGGCCACCGCCTCGACTACGCCGGTTTGCAGCCTTGCCGTGGAAATCCCCGCGCCGGAAGGTGCCGTGATGACGCCCTGGCCTTTCGGCGTCAGGCCCGGAGCATTGGTCGAAGCCGGTTGCCAGAGGGCGGCATTCTGGGCCGGCAGGGCCGGGATGGCCTGGTTCCCAAGAGGAGGACGCGAAGCCCCGGCGGCACTGCCGTAAGCGGCGGGACTGGAAGCCATCCCGGACCCTGGCGGCTGCGTTAGAGGCAGGGCCAGGTACGCCGTCTCCAGAGTCTGATTCGCAGTTGGCATCAGGCTGGGAGAGTTTCTCTCCTCCACGCGGCCATCGGCCAACAGCACATTGCCCTTGAACCGGTGCAGCTCTGCCGTCCAGCGCAGGTAATGATAGGAGTCCAATCGGTGCAAAGCGGCGGGCCCCGTCCAGTCATTGGTCACGTTCCGATCCCCGGCCAACAGCGAGTTCGGCTTCGCGTAGTTCGCGTTGACGCCGACGAAATAACTGAGGTTCTCGTTGCTGAGGACCGCAAAGCCCGGAGCGGCCAAACGCCTATCAGCGGGGCACACCAGGACCTTCGGTGTGGACAACTCGCCCGCCAAAGGCCGAAAGCAGAGGTAGGACAAGGCGAGCCCGCCCGGCGCCCGGTAGGCGCGCTGGACGGACTCGAGCGCGCCGCCGGCGGCTGCCGGAACCTGCATCGGAAAGGAGCCGCCGTGATCGTGGGCAAATTCCTGGAACGCCAACCCGGCCTGGTGAAGTTGGCTGACGCATTGGACCCGCAACGCCCGAGCGCGCGCCTGCGTCAGTGCCGGCAGGAGCAGCGCCGCCAGCACTCCAATAACGGCTATCGCGCACAACATCTCCACCAACGTGAAAGCCCGCCGCCGCGTTCTCATATCCTCTATCAATGTTATCGAAGTAACAAGAGAGCATAATCAATGCCGAGGCCGTTTGGCCTGAAAATCACCCCTGAAACCAAGGAACCGCCACCTCGCATGCGTGAATCTCACGCCTTTTGCGTGAAAATTTACCGCTCCCCCGGCCGAGGGAGAGGGGGCGATCAGCGCCGGTTCGCGAGCATTCCCACACCGCTGGCTTCGCCGAGGCCGCTGAACATCGGCTCCTCACCTCGGCGTCGTGCACTTGACGGGAACAGGGACCGCTTCTTTTTCAGCGGCTTTCACCAATTGTTCGTCAAAGCTGGCGAGGGCCGCATTGCGCCGCTGGGCAAGTCCCAAATAAGCGGCATCGTAAATGGCATTGCCCTTGACATGGACAAATGCGCCCGGACCTCTATCTTGCGCCTGAGTCCTCTATGGCAATGCATAATACGAGAACCCGCCAAACGCCGGCCGAACTGGGTTTCGCCATGCCGGCCGAATGGGAACGACACAAGGCCACCTGGCTGGGCTGGCCGCACAATCCGACCGATTGGCCGGACAAGCTCGACACCATCCGCTGGGTTTACGGCGAGATGGTCCGCAAGATTTCCCCCGGCGAAATCGTGCGCATCCTCGTCCGCAACCAGGCCGAGGAAAGACTCGCCCGCGCTTATCTCAGCCGCTCAGGGGCCGACCTCAAGAACGTCCAGTTCATCCCGCATCCCACCAACCGCGGATGGATGCGGGACAGCGGGCCGATCTTCGTGAGGAAACGCCAGACGCATTTGCCGAGTGTCGGGTGTCGAGTGTCGAGTGCTGAGCGTCGAGGAAACGAAGTGCCACCCCTCGACACTCGACACTCGACCCTTGGAGACCGGATCGCTTATGAACCGTGGTCTAAGACGCGGAAAGCGGAGGACGGAAGGCGCGGGACAGAGACAGCGATTGTGGATTTTCACTTCAATGCCTGGGCCAAATATGGCGATTGGCAAAAAGACCGGCGGGTGCCCGGCATGGCCGCCCGGCTCCTGGGCAAACGGCTCTTCCAGGCCCAATGCCAGGGCCGGGACTTCGTCATCGAAGGCGGGGGCATCGAGGTCAACGGCCAAGGCGCGCTGCTCACCACCGAAGAATGCTACCTCGATCCGAAAGTCCAGGTCCGCAACCCGGGGCTCGGACGAAAGGAGCTCGAGGAAACCCTCAAGCGCTACCTGGGTGTGACCACCGTCCTTTGGCTGGCCGCAGGCCCGGCAGGGGATGATACCCACGGCCATATTGACGACATCTGCCGCTTCGTCAATCGCCATACCGTCGTGCTCATCAAGGAAACCAATCCCAAGGACCTCAACTACCGGCCGCTGGCGGAGAACTGGGAGCGCATCCGGCAACTCCGGCTCCACGACGGCTCCAAACCGGAGGTCGTGCCGCTGCCCATGCCCGCCCCGCTCTATTTCGACGGCTGCCGCTTGCCCGCCACCTACGCCAATTTCTACATCTCCAATGCCGCCGTCCTGGTGCCGACCTTCAACGACCCCAACGACCGCATCGCCCTCGGCACACTGGGCGACCTCTTTAAAGACCGCCCCGTGGCCGGCATTCATGCCGTTGACCTGGTCCTGGGCTTCGGCACCCTCCACTGCCTGACCCAGCAACAGCCGGCGGAGTAGGGGCCCGCACCTTGCCCATTCGGCAGCCATGCGACGGGAGCGAGCCAAAGCCTGCACCCACTCGCCGATTTTACAAAACGGTGACAACTGGCCGCGCGCGGTGTTTCATACTGGGGCCGAAATGGATTGCACTATGAAACTCAAAATGTTGAAAACCAAAATCCTGCTGAGCGGGCTGCTGGTGGCGCTGGCGACCCCGGTTCGCGCGGGGACCAACGACCTTACATCGGCCTTGCAGAAGGGATTATTCGAGGAAGAAGCCAACCACAACCTGGCCGCGGCCATCCAGGCCTACCAATCGGTCATCGCCCAATTCGATAAAGACCGCAAACTGGCGGCCACGGCGGTTTTCCGCCTGGGCGAGTGCTATCGCAAACTCGGCAGCACCAACGAGGCCCTGGCCCAATACCAGCGCATCCTGCGCGAGTTCGCCGACCAGGCGCCGCTGGTGGAACTGAGCCGCCAGCGTTTGCCCGCCCAAGCGGCCCTCGCCGCGCGCCAACCCGCCGCCACCGACGAGCAGAAACGGCTGCTCGACGAGGAAATCAAAGTCCTCGAGCAACAACTGGCCATACGACAAACCAGGTACCGATCCGGGGTTGGCGACAAGGAAGCAGTTTTGGATGCCCAGCGCGAGGTCCTCGAGGTGAAACGCGCCGCGGCGGCGCTCAATGCCGGGCAGCCTGCCGCCAACGAGGAACAGAAACGGCTGCTCGACGAGGAAATCAAAATCGTCGAGCAAAAACTGGCCTCACAACAAGACAGGTACCGACGCGGAGTGCTCGAAATTGACCCGAGCTTGACGACCCAGCGGGACCTGTTCGAACTCAAGCGCCTCAAGGCCGCGCTCGAGGCCGGCCAACCCGCCTCGCTCACGACCGCGCCGCCCGCGGCGCCACCCGCCGCCAACCAGGAGCAGAAACGGCTGCTCGAGGAGGAAATCAAACTCGTCGAACAAAAGCTGGCCGAACAGCGCAAGGCCCTCGAGGTGGGCAGGCTGGCCCCGGCTGATCTCTGGGATACCCAGCGCGAAATCCTCGAACTCAAGCGCACCGTTGCGGCGCTCGATGCAGGCCAACCCGCCGCCGTCGAGGAGCAGAAACGGCTGATCGACGAGGAGATCAAACTCGTCGAGCAAAAGCTGGCCGAACGTCGAAAGGCGCAGCAGATGGGAAGGGACGTCCAGGACGCGATTTGGGCGGCCCAGCGGGATCTGCTCGAACTCCAGCGCCACAAGGCCGCGCTGGAGGCCGGGCAACCCCTCCCGCTCGCGGCCACGCCACCCGCGGCCACGTCCGCCGAAATGGAGGAAATTGCCCGCATCCGGGAGATCATCAGGAACAGCCCGGATTTAATCAACGCCAATGAAGGGGGCCAGACGCTTTTGACCCAGGCGGCGGTTGCGGGCCAGGTGACTGTAGCCCGCTACTTGCTGCAAAACGGGGCCGATGTGAACGCGACGGACTTCGAGGGGGCCAGCCCTTTGTGCCTGGCCGCCAGCCAGGGGCACCGGCTCATGGCGGAGGTGCTCCTCGAGCATGGCGCGGCGGTGGATGCCGGCGACAAGTCAGGCGAAACGCCTTTGCACAAGGCCGCCGCCAGGGGATTCAAGAGTGTCGCCGAAGTTCTCCTGGCCAACAAGGCCAACGTCAATGCCCGCGATAGCTTTGGCGACACTCCGTTGCACAAGGCCGCCGAGGCCGGACAACTCCCCCTCGTGGAATTGCTCCTGGCCCATCAGGCGGATGTGAATGCGAAAAACTCCGGTCCTCCGGCAGGCTACAATCTCCCGAACCAAAAAACCAAGGGGGCCACCCCTTTGGTTCAAGCCATCCTGGCTGGGCAGACCTCGGCGGTCAAACTCCTGCTCAGCAGGAAGGCGGAAGTGAATTTCGATTGCGAGGTCTATTACCTCCAAGGCCAGGGTCGGCAGAGCTTCCAGAACCCCGTCCGCGGCTCGCCCCTCTTTCTGGCCGCGGCGGTCGGCAGCCCGGAAATCGTCGCACTGTTGCTTGAGGGCGGCGCCAACCCCAACGCCCTGGCCTCTGAGCGAGGCGAGACCACCTCCGGATTGACTCCTTTGCGAGTGGCAGTGCGGGCGGGCCAAAAGGAGGTCTCTCAACTGCTCCTGGCCCACAAGGCCGACCCGAACATTCCCGATGGGGAAGGCAGAACGCCGCTGCATTGGGCGGCCCTCGGACGGAACAAGGAACTGGTCAACCTTGTCCTGGCAAATCATGCCGAGGTCAACCGCCAGGATCATCAGTGGGGCAGTACACCTCTGAGCTACGCCGTCGAGCTTCCGGACACCAGATATTGCCGCCGCCCTCCTGGACGCCAAGGCCGACCCGAATCTCAAAGACCAGCAGGGTCGAACTCCGCTCCACCGTGTGGCCGCCCACGGCCAGCAAGCTGACAAGGCGATGGTTGAATTGCTGCTGGCCAAAGGCGCAGACCCCAACCTCCGGGACAACGCCGGCAACACACCTTTGGCCCTGGCAAAGGCTCCCAACCCTCTCTACAGGGGCCCGGAGTCCGCCCGGCCGCCGGGCTTCGGCGGGCCCCGGCCAGTGCCCGCACCCGCAGCGCCAGGACGGGGCGAAATCGCCGAACTCCTGCGCCAGCATGGCGCCGTCGAGGAACTGCCGCGGACGGACGTGATTGAAGTTCGCCGGCCTTCGGCCAACTTCTCCCAGGTCGTCTTCATCAAAGGCACCAACAACTATAACCGCTTCACCCTCTACGAGGTCATTGCCGCTCACTATGGATTCGTAACGGCCAGCACCGGCCCGCAGTCCTACAACGTGTCAATTGGGACGCTCCAAGGGCCTCTGGCCTTTCCGGACCTGAACTCGGTGACCATTCACCATCCAACCGCGGACGGATTGGGCTGGACTGCCACTCAGGTCAACTACAGCACCTTCCTCGACCAGAGCATCGAGTGCTCGTTCAATAGGCAACTCGAATGGGGCGATGTCGTCGAAATCCCGGAAGCGGACCATCCGATCAATGCCGTCTGGCGGGGCTTGCCGGAGGAGGTCCTGGCCAACCTCAAACGATGCGTGGATCGTCAAGTGCAATTGACCGTCAAGGGCCAGACCACCAACCTCCTCTTGAGCCTGCGAACCACGGCGGTTCCCGTGTCGGTTTATGGTGGCGATAGTCGAGTGGCGACCCCTTCTCCCAGCTTCATCCTCCTGCCGGTGCTCCAAAGCTCCGGTTTGTTGCGCGCCTCCTCCGACCTGTCCCGCGTCAAGGTCAAACGCCGGGACGCGGCCACCGGCCAGGTGTACGAACTGGTCTTCGATTGCTCGAACGGCTCGGGTCCCGACTTCTGGCTCCGGAATGGAGACGCGATCGAGGTTCCGGAAAAGCCGTGAGAGGGGAATTGATCGTATCCGCCGCTCTTAGCCTTGATATTTCACGGGTTTCGCCAACCGGAAGGCGTAGCGCAGGCTTCCAGCCTGCTGTATCGCGGATTTCCAATCCGCAGATGCTCCCAAGCAGGCACAGCCTGCCGACTGGAAGTCGGCGATACAGATAGGTTGGAAACCTGCGCTACGTAGCTCCGGCAGCCCAGTGCCGCTCTTAGCCCGGATATTTCACGGGTTTCGCGAGCCGGACGGTGTAGCGCAGGCTTCCAGCCCGCCGTATCGCGGATTTCCAATCCGCCGATGCCGCCAAGCAGGTACAGCCTGCCGACCGGAGGTCGGCGATACAGCAGGTTGGAAACCTGCGCTACGCAGCCTCGGTAGCCCGGTTCCGTTCCTGGGTCGTGAAATATTCGGGTTAGGCCGAAGGCCGGACTCAGGCCTTCGGCCTGAGGGGGAGCGTTCCCGCACCGCTGGATGCAAGAGCCAGAGCCGAATTGCGTATATATGCACCTCGATATGCAGAACCTCTCCAAATCCCCCCGAATCGAAGAGGGCGAAGAATTCTGCCCCGCGCCCTCTTCACCCAAACAGTTACGCTGGCCTGAGCCAACAGGATAAATTGGATCAAGGCCAACAGGTGTCCGGGTTGGCTGTTTAGTAATCGCTTGTCCTCGTGAGCGGACGGCACATAATGCCGGGCATGAAATGCTTTCCGGCTCACCCCCTGTCCCTGCTCGCCGGCGCGGCACTCCTCCTGGCCCTCCCGCTGCCCGCCGCCGAAATCGCACCGGTGCTGCTCCGTTACACCTTCAGCCCCGGGCAAACCAATGCCTATAGCTTGCAGATCGAAGCCCAGGGCGAAACCGGGCGCGAAGCCATTGCAGGGACGTTCCTCGTCAGTTCGCGCACGGTGGCGACCAACCTCATCGGCCTCTCGTTCCGGGGCCAACTGCGGCCCAAGAGCTTGGGCGGCCTGCCGCCAATGATGGGTTATCGGCCTGGATACCCGATGTCGCTTTCCGCTTTGACCTACGGCCCCCAAATCGAATCCCGGGAGTTGGTCATGGATGAACGAGGCGAAATTGTCCGGCAAGGCGGCGACCTGGCACTCCCGATTCCCCTCGGCCAACTCATGGCTTCCCTCATCCAGCCGCTCCCGGCGGAAGCCACCGCCGCCTGGGAAACCGAGCGGGACGTTTTCGTGCTCGACGAGCCGTTGCTGCAAGGGCCGGCGGCCGCGTTTCTCAATCCGCAGGGTGGGTTTGGCTATGGCCCCTACTATCCCGGCCGCCCGGCGCAGGCCGTGCTGGCCGCGCATCAAAAGCTCCGCCTCAACGTGTCGGAGGCGACACCCGCGACCCTCACGCTGCAGCAGTCTCTGAGCCTCAACAGCCGGATGTTAACCGGCCTCGAACCGCGTGTCAGCGCCACGGGCGAAGGCCGCATCGTGCTCGATCGCGCCCTGGGTTTGTTGCCCAAACGGGTTGACTTGGAGTGCAAAACCCTCGTGGCAACCGAGAATCTCAGCCGCCGGTCCGTCTTGACCCTGCGCTGGCAGTTGCTCGAGGGAGCGGAGCGCGACCAGGCCTTGGCGCCGCCCCCGCCCCCGGCGCCCCAAACCAGTTTCAGTCCGGAGGAACTGGCGAAGCTCCAAGAGAAGTTGGAGTCGGACGACCCGGCCGGCCGGCAGGCCGCCGCGCGCGACTTGAGCGGCACCCGGTTGGCGACCCCCACCCCTGCACTGCTTTCCCTGATGGCCTCCCTCGCAAACGACCAGGATGACGCCGTGCGCCACGCCGCCTTGACCGTCCTGGCCAACCACGGCGCCAAAGAGCATGTGCCGTTGCTGATCAAGGTTCTGAATGACCCTGACCCCGGGGTGCGTGCCACCGTGGCCAAGGGCCTGGGCCGCCTCCAAGACCCTCGCGCCATCACTGCGCTGGTTGAGCTCCTGGCCACCGGCCAAAACGACCAGCCCGCCTTCCGGCCGCCCCGCGAAAACGCCGCCGCCGAGGCCCTGGCCCGCATCGGAGCAACCGCCGAACCGGCGGTGTTGGCCTTGCTCAAGGAAAGGAACCTCGAAACCCGCTGCCAAGCCTGCAACCTCCTCAAGCGCATCGGCACGAAAGAAAGCCTTGGCCCGCTCAAAGACCTGACACCCAACTCGAACAAGGAATTAAGCGAAGCCGCCGCCGAGGCCTGCCGCTCCATTCAAGCCAGGGAGACCAATTAGAGTCCTTGACGTTCGAAACATGGTGTAAACAGGTCAAGTTTTCGGCAGACACGAATTGCACGAGTTAACACGGATTCATGGAGAATTCGTGAAATTCGTGTCAACCCAGGTCTGAGGCGGAGCCTCGCTAAGATTTGATGCCGAACCTAGAGGCGCGCCCCAGCCAAGTGCTTGTCCCGGAGGGGCATCCGACAATAGCCCAACGTTTCAACGCTATGATCGCAACATTCGGTTGCGCCGTTGATGGACAGGCACTTACGACGCCACCGAGATTTCATACTTGATCATTCTGTGACCTTCGGTGCCTGAGTGCCTCGGTTCGGTCCTGAGGACTGGATCATCGTAACCTCTTGTGGCCGAGTCCATTAGACCGAGTGTTGGTTCACCCCTCGCCCAGTCTCGGCCGGGTTGACAAGGGACGAAAGCGTGATAGAGTATCAAATAGAAGATCAATTATTTGATACTCTATCATCGACCTATGTCGCCACCCCCGCCCCCAACCCAGCGCCTGGAAAAGTTGTCCCACCGCCGCAAATGTTGGATGCTCCACCAACTGGCCCAGGCCCTGGGTTACGCCCTCATCTCGGTCCGGCGCTTCCTCAAGCAGATCGGCTATTGCCGCAGCTACACGCATAACGGCAAGTGGTACACCCTCCACGACTCCCCCGACTTTGACCGGGACGGTCTGTGGCACTACCGCGGCATCGGCTTCTCGGAACACGGCAGCCTCACCGCCACCATTGACCACCTCCTGGCTCGCAGTCCCGCCGGCTTGTCCGCCAGCCAACTGGCCGAAAAGCTCCAGCACCCTTGCGACGCCGTGCTGACCCGCTTGCACCAGGCCGGCCGATTGGATCGTCTCCGGCTCGCAGGCCAGTTCCGCTACCTGAGCACCGACCCGCAGCTCAATCGCCAACAGCGCGAGCAAGCCGCTTTGGCCCAAGGGCCCAGCCCCACGGCCTCGTTGAGCACCCAAGCCGCCCTCTGGGTCTTGGTCGAACACATTAAGGAGCCCGGATTGAGCTTCGAGCAGATCGCCGCCCGGCTCTGGGAGCAACGCCACCTGCCCGTGGCTGCCCAGAGCATCGAGCGGTTCTTCCAGGAGCACGATCTAAAAAAAACGCCCCGGGCGCCCCACTGAACACGCTGGCCACCTTGCGGCGTTACCAGGAGCAGCTAGTGCGCGAGAATTGCCCGGCGGCTTTGTGCGCGCAACCGCCTACCGTGCCCTTTCGGCCAGCCCAAACCGATTGCCCCGATTGTCAGGCGCCGCTCCAGGTTTACAAAGCCCAGCGCCGAACCCTTCAGAGCCTCTCGCTGGGCTGCTTTACCGCGCACGAAACCCTCCTGCACTGCGAGCACTGTCCCAACGACACCCTCTATGCCCCCGAGTCCTTGCGCCAATTGGTGCCCTCGGGCTGCACCTACGGCTACGACGTGCTGGCGTTTGTCGGCCAGGCGCTGTTCCTGCGCCACCGCCGGACCGAGGAAATCATCCAGGAATTGCGCACGCGCCAGGTCCGGCTCAGCCCCAGTGAGGTGGGTTATCTGGGCAGGAAGTTTGTCATCTATCTGGCGCTGGCGCACCGGCAATCGGGACCCGGCCTCCAGGAGGCCATGCGCGCCCAGGGCGGTTACATCCTTCATCTGGATGGCACCGGTGAAGGCGGTGGGCCGATGTTGATGAGCAGCTTGGATTCGCTCTCGGAAATCGTGCTGGGCAATGTGAAAGTGCCCTCGGAAAAGACCGAGCAGATCGTCCCGTTCCTGCAAGAGATCAAGCGCCGCTTTGGTGTGCCCGTCGCAGCCGTCAATGACATGGGCCGCGGCATTCTGGCGGCGGTCCGGGTGGTCTTTCCTGGCGTCCCGGACTTTGTCTGTCATTTTCACTTTCTGCGCGATGTCGGCAAGGATTTGCTGGAGGCCGACTATGACGCGATCCGGCCGCGGCTGCGCCAGCACGGCCTGAGCGAAAGGCTGCACTATTACGCTCGTCAGTTCAAAGCCGACCTCGATGCCCAGGGCGACTGGGTCGCGAGCTCCTGTCAGAACATCCGCGACCACTGCCTGCCGAGCGAGCGACTGGAGGTCTTTCCCCGGCTCTGTGCTTACGCGTTAATCCAATGGACGTTGGCCGGCAAAACCGACGGCGAGGGCTACGGGTTCCCCTTTGACCGGCCGCACGTGCAGTTTGCCAAGCGCCTGCTGGCTTTGGGGCAGCTCTTGGAACAAATCAAGGACGTGCACCTGCGCGGCCAATGGGCCGACAACAAACCGCTGTTCAAGCTGTCCTGCGAACTCAAAGGCGTCTGCGCCGATGCGGGCCTGCAACGCATGCTCACGGCCATCGATGTCAAGATCGAGGTGTTCGACCAACTGCGTAGCGCCATGCGCATGGCCGAGGTCGGGGGCACCGCTGGCCTTAACGCTGGCAGCCGACCCCTGGCTATGGGGCCGATTCAAAAGGCGGTCGAGCGCTTCCGCCAGAAGATTACCTCCCGCGCTGATTACGCCTCCACCGCGCATTGGCGAGCGCTTGTCGGGCAGATCAACAAGTACAAAGACAAGCTCTTTGCCGATCCGATCACCGTCTGGACTCCCAACGGCAGGCGGCGCATCCAACCGCAGCGCACCAACAACATCATGGAGCGCTTCTTTCGCGATTTTCGACGGGGCGCTCGCCACCGAAGCGGGCACAACTCCATCAGCCGCTTGCTGCAGAGCATGATCGCGGACACCCCATTGGTGCGGAATTTGGAAAATCCTCGCTACCTCAAAATCTTCCTCAATGGCCAGGACACCTTTGAAGAACGCTTTGCTCAAATTGACGCTCAAGCCGTTCGCGACGAACTGCGGGCCGCCCAAGGCTCTTTGGACAAGGTCCCTCCGAAGATCCGGCAACTGATCGCCCTCCCCGCATTCGCTGAGGCGATCGGCTGCCTGTTCCAAAAAACCGCCTGAGCCGCGGTACAACGGACTTTTGTGGCCATAGCGCGTTTGGCAATCCCGACCCGACTCAAGTCAGTTGGGGACAAAGCCTCAACGACAATGGGGACGTCGTTGGGATTTCTAGTGGCAAAGCGTTTCTTTGGAGCAACGGCGTCATTACGAACCTCATCCCCAACTTCCCCGCCAGTCTTCGTAACAGTGCTGCCTATGCCATCAATAATAGCGGACACATTGTCGGCCAGACGGCGTCAACCAATCTCGCGTTGCCGCACGGAGAAGCCTTCCTGTGGATTGAGGGAAATATCACTTACCTCGGAGCGCCGACCGGAAGCGTGGGCAGTACGGCTTACGCCATCAACAATAATGATCAGATTGTCGGTGGCCCCTATGATTCTGGCAGCGCCTTCCTCTGGAGCAGCGGACTTCTGACGGAACTGTTTCCCGAGGACGCTTCGAGTAGCTGCGGCTATGCCATCAACGACCGAGGCCAGATCGCGGGACGGCGACTCGGACTGGGCTTCTTTTGGGATCAGGGCACGGCGACTTACCTTACCAATGCTGACACGGTGTTGATCGATGCATACGGGGTCAATGCCCAAGGCCACGTGGTGGGGAGCAGCGCTCAACAAAGCACCAATGGCGGCGCATTTCTTTACCGGGACGGAACCCTGTTTGACTTAAACCAATTGATTCCGCCTGACTCCGGGTGGAACCTGCATGCCGCATACGCCATCAACGACAATGAGCAAATTGTGGGGATTGGGCTGGGGCCCGTGCCAGGCGTAGCAAACTACCGAGGTTTTCTGCTCACGCCCATACCTTCGCTGCGCATCCAGACGAGCGGTGATGCGTTCGCCATCTATTGGTCAAAACCGGCTGTCGGCTATCATCTGGCGGTGACGACGGCGCTGGAGGGGAGCGCAACGGTGTGGAGTCCCGTTGGCGCCACGCCGACGGATGCTGGAGATGAGTGGATGGTAAACACCCCCAACAACGGAGGAAATCAGTTTTTCCAGCTCCAGAACCCTTCAGTCGGCACGGATTGAGTATCGTCCCCTGGAAGGCCGCTCCGGAGGCGGGCCTTTACGCCGCTACGGCTTCTTCGCGGCCGGGCCGGAACTGGCCTCGGTGCCGCACTACGTCCTGTGCGGGGTCCGACCGTAGAAAGGTCCCGCCTTGATCTCGTTGGATCTTCAGCATTCCCCGCGCGCTATCACGAATAGGCTCACTGTCGGGGCAATTCTTCAATCAGGCGCGTGCGGGCAACGCCGCCCTGCCAGCCTCGGCGCGCCCAGCCGGCGGTCAGCTCGATGCCGAGCTGGGGCCAGTCGCGCGGGATGGGCAGGGCGCAGAGCTCCACCAGGGCGAACAGGGCCTGCCCCATGTCCTCCTGGCGGGCCCGGACGAACCACGCGGGGGCCAGCCCGATGAAGACCAAGTTGTCGGCGACCTGCATGGCCTCCTGGAGAAACGCGCGGAACTGGGAAAAGGGCGGGTTGCCAACCATCTTTTTTTGGACTTCTCTCTGCGGCCCTTGCGCCTTGCCACAGGTAGGTCTCATGAACCAAGGCCGTCCTGCCGAAAAAGCAATGCCGGCTTCCCGCGCGTGTGCGCCTGCCGTTGAGACGCGCTGAAAGCGCCAAAGAAAGCCCTTTGCCTTTGCGGCGGCAGCAGTTAGATTCTCAAGCATGATCACAGACGAGATCAAAGAACTGATGAACGCTGAACCCTTTCGACCGGTTCGGATTGTGCTCGGCGATCAACAGGCTTTTATCGTGGCGCACACTGATTACCTGATGATCAGCCCCGACCGGCAAACCGTGGTTCTTTACGACAAGCAGGGGCGTTTCAAGATCATCAATGCTCAGCAAATCCGCCTTGCCGAACCGGTGAAGCGCTCTGCATCCAAGGCGGGGTAAGCCAGGCGCCGCGTTAGGCAAAACGCCCTCCACTGTGCCTTCAGCGCGAATCCCTTTGGGGCGCACCTCCGGCCTGTTGCGCGCTGTGTCCCTTCCGTCCCTGCAGCAAGCAGTCCCGATGAGTCGAGTGCGCGTCGCCCTGGAATTCCTCATGGGGTCGCGTGTGCGCGATGCCACCCTGCCAGCCTCGGCGCGCCCAGCCGGCGGTCAGCTCGATGCCGAACTGGGGCCAGTCGGGCGGGATGGGCAGGGCGCACTGGAGGCTATTCAAAATAACATGAACAACTGGCGCGCCGGGATTTTGACCGCTGGCGAGGCGCGAGCGAGGCGCATACCCGCAGCGGTCTGTAACGAGCGAGCAACGAAGCCAGCGGTCAAAAGACCAAGCGAAAGTGTTCATGTTATTTTGAATGGCCCCCATGGCTCCACCAGGGCGAACCGCGCCCGCCGCATGTCCTCCTGGCGGGCCCGGACGAACCACGCGGGGGCCAGCCCGATGAAGACCACGTTGTCTGCGACCTGCATGGCCTTCTGGAGAAACGCGCGGAACCAGTGTGGTGTCTTACAAATGCCAACGTATTTGTAAGACACCACACCAGGAAAAGGGCGGGTTGCCGACGGCCCAGTCCCAGCGGCCCTCTGCCTTGAGGAAATCCCTCCCGTTTTGAATCTCGTACCAATCCGCGCCCTTGGGTAGCGCCCGGAGGAAGGCGCCGTCGCCACAGCTCGGCTCGACGATCCGGCCGCAAGGCAGAAAGTGCTCAACGACCCAGGGCCAATTCATGAAGCCGCAAAACCAGGGGCGGGGATCCCGATTCGGAATCGGGACTTCTTGCCGGCAGGCGGAGAGCGGAACCGGGGACGAGCCGTCCACGCCCCTTTCATGAATTGGCCCTGTCAACGACCGCGCGGGCCAGGGCGTCGGGGGCTTGGATGCTGTCATCGCCGTTGCGGGGGAGCATCGGAGCGCCCTCCTCCACGCCAAGCTCCGACGCCGCCGGGCGGATGAGCCTGGCGCTCAGTTCTCCCCCCTCGGCGAGTTCGATGGCCAGGCGGAGAACGTGCCCCCTCATTTCGAGCGGGACCCGGGCAATCTCACGGGCCGGGGCATCATTCGCCAATTTGTCTCCAATTGGAGACAAACTGTGCATTTCGACGAAAGCCCTGCAAGTGTCCTCACCTTTTAAACTGGTTGAGCGCGGTGACTTTTCCGGCAGCCCCGGCCCACGCCTCGTCAAGGTGCCGCCAATCCGGCTCGCCGGGAGGTCGCCCCCTCTGGGTGCCGGCGTGTGGGCCCCTTGGGGCCTCGCTGCCCGTGCCAGTGGTGCAACAAGGCCGTCTTCCCGGGTCGTTGCGGTCCCGCAGGCAGGCCATCGGCGATGCCGGTAGCCATGTCCCGCCAACGGCCTGCCAGGCTCTCCGCCTTGAGGCGGGACGCTTGCCAAGCGGAATTCTAATTGGGAGTATGATGCGGTGCGTTACCGGATCGAAATCAGCAAGAAGGCGCGGGAGCAGTTGCGGGCGCTCTCCAGGGAGCACCGCCGCAACATCGGCTGGCGGATGGAGGAAATGCGGGAAGACCTGCGTGGTGACATCCTCAAGCTTCAAGCCAAGGGCAATTATTATCGCCTGCGCGTCGGAAACTTCCGGGTGCTCTTCTTGCTGGCAGGAGACGCCATCCAAGTGTATGCTGTCAAGGATAGAAAAAAAGCCTATGAATGATGTGGCTGTGCTGCAAAAGGTCGAGGCCCTGGCCAGGACTGTGGAGCGCCTGCAAGAACGTGTCGAGGATTTGGAGGACCTGCGGGACTTAAAGGCCGCCGTCGCCGAAAACGGCAATGAGGCTCTCATCCCGTGGGAACAGGCCAAGGCTGACTTGGATCTCGACTGACATGCAGCGCGCAGGCCTTCGAGCTTGACCCCGCCTTAATGCGTGTAAGACTTCTTCAAAAGGCGCCCGGGGCACTGTGACCGTTTCAACGGTTTGGCCCCGAGTGCGGAAAGCCCTTCAAACGGCCCGGACCGCTCGCCGGCCAGGAACCCGAAGCCTTCATCAGCGGCGCCTTCGACGTGCTCCGTCAGCCATCGGAGCATTGGCCTCCCGCCGCAAAAAAAAATGCAAATAACCTGTTGACAATTGTGTAGCTATAATATACAATAAAACGAAAATGAATGACTCATCGGATATGACGCGGCAGCGGCGGCGCGCCCATGGTCTCCGCGCCCGGCCCCGCCCTCCCCACTTTGGCCTTCGGATTTCGCCACCCACCCTCCCCCCTTTAACCAATTATGACCAATTATAACCACCCCCCCCCCGCTCGGTTGCCACCCCGTCTCCGGCCTCCGGCCTTCGGATTTCGGAGTCCAACACAAGCGCTCCGGACTGTGGACTGCCTGCTCGCCGTAGGCTCGGCGAAGGCGGGTGGACTGCCCCCCATTTCTGCCTCACGCCCACGACTGCCGATCCGGCGAGCGGTACTGGATGGCCTCGGAGATGTGGTCGCCGAGGATGTTCTCCGCGCCGGCGAGGTCGGCGATGGTGCGGGCGCAATGGCATGTCAGGTCACACTTACTGGCCCGCTGGCTTCAGATCCACAATACAGGCTCCGGCGGTAAAGGCTGCAAAAGGTGGGCTCGGATTTCATGGAGCGGGTGACCCGCGCGTTTGCAACCGGGCCAATCTGCGCTATAATTAGGGTAGCGAATGAAAACCATAATAAAACTGCCCGCCCTGGCCGCCGCCGCCTGCTTCGCAGTCTCCCCTTTGCCGGCCCAGGACTGGGCCAAAGCCCGGCTCGAAAAATCCCCGCGCCACGGCGAATGGGTGAAAGTCAAACACGGGGAGCGCGAGGTCAATTGTTTCATCACCTATCCCGAGGTCAAAGACAAGGCCCCAGCGGTGGTTGTCATCCACGAAATCTTCGGCCTCACGGACTGGGTGCGCGGCGTGACCGACCAACTCGCCGAGGCGGGTTACATTGCCATCGCGCCGGATTTGCTCTTCGGGGCCGCGCCGGGCGGCGGCGGCACGGCCGAACTCGGCGGCAGCGACGCCGTGCGCAGGGCCATTTCCTCGCTGCCGCAGGAGCAAGTCATCGCGGATTTGAAGGCAGCCGCCGATTACGCGGCCAAACTGCCCGCCGGCAACGGCAAAGTGGCCGTGGCGGGATTTTGCTGGGGCGGCGCCCAGGCCTTTGGCTTCGCGGCCAATGACCCGGACCTGAAGGCGGCCTTCGTTTTCTACGGCACGCCGCCAGCCAGCGCAGACCAGTTCGCGAAAATCAACTGCCCGGTCTATGGCTTTTACGCTGGCAACGATGCGCGGGTGACGCAAACGGTCCCCCAAGCGGCCCAGCAGATGAAAGCGGCTGGGAAAACTTATCAACCCGTCACCTACGAAGGCGCAGGCCACGGCTTCATGCGCGCCGGCGAAGCCCCGGACGCCGGCGGCGCCAACAAAAAGGCCCGCGACCAAGCGTGGAAGCGCTGGAAGGAACTGCTGCAAAAAATCTGACCGTAATGCCTCAATGAAAGCGGCTAAACCGTCCTTTCGTAGCGGCGTCTCGGCAGAGCGCCGCCATATCCGGAAACCGTCTCCAGTCCCGATTCCGAATCGGGACCGAGACGCCGCTACGCCTCGCTTCCTGGCCCCAACGCCCTGCCACCCGCCCAGCCTCCGCCATGACTGATGGATTACCTCTGACGCCAGTTTTCGGTGGTCATCCCCGGCCGCTTGTGGTACACGGAAGGCACTTATGAACAGACGCCTTCAACTCACCCGCCGCGACTTCCTCAAGACCTCGATTGCCGCCGTCACCACGTTCAGCCTCGTGCCCCGCCACGTCCTGGGCGGACCCGGGGCCACCTCACCCAACGAAACCCTGACCAAGGCGGTCATTGGCGTCGGCGGCATGGGCCAGGGACACCTCAAGTTGATTAACCCGAATTCGAAACTCCTGGCGATATGCGATGTTGATCAAAAGCACCTCGAAGCCGGCCTCAAAATCGCCGGGCCGGATGTCAAAGGATACAGAGACTTTCGCGAAGTCCTCGCACGCAAGGACATCGACATCGTCCATATCCCCACGCCGCCACACTGGCACGCCCTGATTTCCATCGCGGCAGCCAAAGCCGGCAAAGATATCTGGTGCGAGAAACCGATGTCCCGGACCGTGGCCGAAGGCGAAGCCGTCAAGGCGGCGGTGGCCAAATACAATCGCATTTTCCGGCTCAACACGTGGTTCCGGTTCGAGGGCAGCTTTTACGGCATGGGAGTCCGGGTCAAACAGATCAAGAAAGTGGTCCAAAGCGGCCTCTTGGGCTGGCCGCTCAAGGTGACGGTCGGCGGCACGACCGGGTTCGACTGGAAGCAAGATCAATGGTGCGGCCGCACCAACCTCGTCCCGCAACCCGTGCCTCCCGAGTTGGATTACGATTTCTGGCTCGGCCCTGCCCCCAGGAAACCCTACCACCCGCACCGCGTCCACCAGACTTTCCGCGGGTACTGGGATTATGACGGCGGCGGCTTGGGCGATATGGGCCAGCATTACCTGGACCCCGTCCAATACTTCCTGGACAAGGACAACGAGAGCCCCGTGCGCATCGAAGCCGACACCAACCCGCAGCACCCCGATGCCGTCCTGCCCTGGCGTCGGATCTCCCTCAAATACGCCGATGGCTGCGAGATTTTCCTCGACGGCGAAAACAAAGAAAAGGGTGCCGCTTATCTCGTCGGGCCCAAAGGCAAGCTCTCCACCAATCTCGAAAGCGACATCCCGGGCCTCGAAGAAAAGCTCAATGCCCTGCCCGATCCCGAACCCCAGCTCACCGACTTCATCAAAGCGGTCAGGACTCGCCAGAAATTCGCCCTCAACGAAATCAACGGCCATCGTTCCTGCACCCTGGTCAACCTGGCCAAGATCGCTGTTCGAACGGGCCGCCCGCTGCGCTTCGATTCCACCTCCCAACGCTTCATCGATGACGACAAGGCCAACGCCCTCATCCACCAGCCCATGAGGGCCCCGTGGACAATCGAGGGGTAAGCGGCAGCGACCCGATTCATGAGCCTCGAACTCCTGCCGCTGGGCAAAACCATCCCGGTGGAACCGGGCGCCTCCTTGCAGGACGTGCTCTTCGTCCACGGCGTCGAGTTCCCTTGCGGCGGACGCGGCCGGTGCAAAGGATGCAGGATCAAGGTCCTGGCGGGCTCCTTGCCGGTCACCGAGGCAGATCGGCGCCGGCTCTCGGCGGCCGATTTGGCGCGCGGCTGGCGCCTGGCTTGCCAGGCCCGCGCCGAGGGCGATTTGAAGCTCGAGCTGGCGCAATGGGAAGCAGCCATCCTCGCCGACGACTCGACCTTTGCCTTCACCCCCCAGCCGGGCCTGGGCATCGCCGTGGATTTGGGCACAACCACCGTCGTGGCGCAATTGCTCGATCTGGCCACAGGCCGTGTCCTGGCCGTGCGCGCCGAGTTGAATGCCCAGGCCAACCACGGCGCAGACATCATGAGCCGCGTGGAATTCGCCGTCGGCCGGCCGCTCCCAGCGGGTCCTCGAGACGCAGGTCCGCCAACAGATTGGCCGCATGGCCCGCGAACTCCTGCTCGCCGCTTCCAGCGGTGCCGCCCCTCCGCCCGGCACCCCCTCTGCCCCCGGAACGCCGCCTTCAGGCGGCTCCCCTGGCGGCGCAGGTCTCCCGCCTGCCGGCCCCTCTGCCTTTGCTTCCTGCCAGCTCCCCGAAACGCGCCGGGTCAACCGTGTCGTCCTCGTCGGCAACACCGTCATGCACCATCTGTTCTGCGGCATCGACGTCGAACCCCTTTCGCATTATCCCTTCGAGCCTGTGTCGCCCGGACTGCGCGTTTTCCAGGCGGAGGAACTCGGCTGGATATTGCCTGGCAACCCTCCGGTGCATTTTCTTCCCTGCCTGGGCGGATTTGTCGGCAGCGACATCCTCGGCGGACTGCTGGCGACCCGCCTGCATGAGGCCCAATTGCCGGCGGCGCTCATTGATTTGGGAACCAACGCCGAAATCGTCGTTGGCAATCGCCAGCGCCTCTTGTGCGCGTCCACCGCCGCCGGCCCCGCCTTCGAAGGCGCCCGCATCTCAAATGGCATGCGGGCCGTCACCGGCGCCATCTTCGAGGTCCGCCTCGAATCCGGCCAACTGCGCTGCCGCGTCCTGGGCCACGGCCAGGCGCGCGGTATATGCGGCAGCGGCCTGGTGGACGCCGTGGCAGCCGGCCTCGACCTCGGCTCGATTCGACCCACCGGCCAGCTGGCCAACGGCGACTCTTTCCCGCTGACGCCGCCCGTTTCGCTCACACAGCACGACATCCGCGAGCTGCAACTGGCCAAAGGCGCAATCGCCGCCGGCCTGCGTCTGCTGCTCCAACAGTGGGGCGCCGCCCCGGACCAACTCGACCGCATCTATGTGGCCGGGGCCTTCGGCAATTACATCAATTACAGCAGCGCCCGCCGCATCGGCCTGCTCAAGTTCCCGCCGGACAAGGTCCAACCCGCGGGCAACGCCGCCCTGCTCGGGGCCAAGCTCGCCCTCTTCGACGCCCCCCAACACGACGGCGCCTATCCCCTGCTCCTGGCCAAAATCAGGCATGTCTCCCTCAACGAAGACCCCAACTTCCATGAGGCCTTCGTTGAGGAGATGGTGTTTCCCTAACGGGCCAAAAAGCTGGACACCGCCGGCCAGGCTCGACGCGCACGGGGAAGTCAGGTAGAAGGACGGGGTGAAATGGCGCCGGGCAACTCTGTTGTTCTTGCTGCTCCTGGCAGGAGGGGCAGTGGTGTATTGGCGGTGGCAGGGGTGGTTGGAGCGCAGCCAGGACGGGCCGATTCGCGCCGCAGCCCAGCGGTATGGCGTCCAACCCGCCCTGGTCAAGGCCGTGGTTTGGCGCGAGAGCCGGTTCCACCCGCGCGCGCGCGGGCGCGCGCAGGAACTCGGCTTGATGCAACTCCGGGAAACTGCCGCGCAGGAATGGGCCGATGCCGAAGGCCTTGCCAGCTTCGAGCATGAGCACTGTTTGGATTCCCGCACCAACACCCTGGCCGGCGCCTGGTATTTGAGAAAGCTGCTCAGGCGCTACGCCCAGACCGATGACCCGCTGCCCTACGCCCTGGCCGATTACAACGCCGGGCGCCGCAATGTCCTGAAGTGGAATTATGGCGGCGGCGCGACCAACAGCGCCGTCTTTATCGAGCAGATCGGGTTCCCAACCACCAGGGCTTATGTGAAGGCCGTCATCGCCCGCTGCAAGGCCTACCGCATGAGTTTCAAGTAGCGTTGTCACTGACACTTGCTCCGAAACCAATCAAGCAGGGGTCACGGGACCTGAGCCAGGCGATAGAGCCGGGTGGGTTGGCGAAACATGGTGACATCGAAGTAAAGTTGCGTCGTGTTGGTTAGCGTGACGGTGTCCAGCGTCACCCATGCGTCGGTCGGGCCGAACTGGTTGATATAATCAATGCGCACCGAACTGCCGATCGCCCCGGTCAGCGGAATCTCTGTGGCCAGCCTCATGTCCAGCACGGGCCTCGCACTCGGCGCGTTGGTCTGCGAAGTGCGGTAGAATCGTTGCGCCGGCAGCGGCTCGGAAAGATCAAAACAAAGCTGCGGCGTACTCTCGATCGTCACGTTCGATAGCGACAGCCACTGTGCGCCAGGGCCGAAACCATTGACATAATCCACCTGCAGGAAGCTGCCCACGTCGGCCGTTAGATTCAGGGCCGGAACAACCCTTCGCTCGACCGCGGCGATCACACTCAGCAGGGCCGGCGCGCTGGTCACAGCCCCGCAGAGGTTCGTAACGGCCACCATGTAAGCCCCCGCTTGGGCCGGTTGGACGTTGGCCAGAACCACGTAACAGTTGGTAGCGCCCCCCAGCGCGTTGGTGCCGTTAAAGTACCATTGGTAAGTTGCCGCGGGCGGAATGTTCGTGGCCTCCACCCAGAAGCCGGCGAGTGACCCCATCTCAGCCGTCTGAGTCAAGGGCGGCGTTAGGATGCTCGGAGGCAGTGCCAATAAGCTCGTCGGGCGACCGCCAAACGTCGTGTCCCAGCCCGTGGTTCCCGGCAGGTAATAGATGGTCGCATTGTTGTCACCGTCAAACACGGACAAACCGAGGCTGGGGGCATTGCCCTCGAAATAGACTTTTGCCAGGCTGCCGCAGAAAGAGAACGCCCAGTCCCCGATGCTAACGACGCCGCTGGGGATCGTGACGTTGGCCAGGCTGGTGCAGCCAGAGAACGCCGACGCTCCGATGCTGGTGACGCTGTTGGGAATCGTGACGCCGGTCAGGCTGGGGCAGTTACAGAACGCCTCATCCCCGATGCTGGTGACGCTGTTGGGAATCGTGACGCTGGTCAGGCTGGTGCATCCCTCGAACGCCTGCTCCCCAATGCTGGCGACGCTGTTGCCTATGGTCACGCTGGCCAGGCCAGAGCAATAATAGAACGCCCCATATCCGATGTTGGTGACGCTGTTGGGGATCGTGTAGGAGGTTCCGGCTTTGCCCCCCGGGTATGCGATGAGCGTGGTCTGGCTCTTGTTGAACAAGACCCCAGCCAAACTGCTATAGACGGAATTAAGCGTGCCTACGGTTATAGCTGTCAGGCTGCCGCAGTAAGCGAACGCCCCGCCCCCGATGTCGGTGACGCTGTTGGGGATCGTCGCGCTCGTCAGGCTGGTGCAGTCCTCGAAGGCATAGACTCCGATGGTGGCGACGCCGTTGGGGATCGTGACGCTGGTCAGGCTGCCGCAGCCGTTGAACGCCTGGTCCCCGATGCTGCTGACGCTGTTGGGTATCGTGATGCCGGTCAGGCTGGTGCAACCATAAAACGCCCCGGCGGCGATGCTGGTGACGCTGCCGGGAATCGTGTAGCTTCCGCCTAAGCCGCCCGGATACTCAAGGAGCGTGGTTTGGCCCTTGTCGAACAAGACCCCGTCCACACTGCTGTAGGAGGAGTTGAGCGCATTAACCGTTATCGCGGTCAGACTGCTGCAGTTCTGGAACGGGGTGTTGCCGATGCTGATGACTCTAGCGGGGATCGTGACGCTGGTCAGGCTCGTGCACGCATAGAACGCAATGTCCCCGATGGTGGTGACGCTGTTGGGGATCGTAACGCTGGTCAGGCTGGGGCATTCACAGAACGCCGCCGCTCCGATGCTGGTGACGCTGTTGGGGATCGTAACATTGGTCAGGCTGGAGCAGCCGAAGAACGCCCCGTCCCCGATGGTGGCGACGCTGCTGGGGATCGTGACGCTAGTCAGGCTCGTGCAAAACCAGAACGCATCGGCCCCGATGCTGGTGACAGGCAGGCCATTGATCGTGCTTGGGATGGTCACCGCACCGCCAGGACCGGTGTATCCGGTGATGGTGAGGGTGCCGTTATTGGTCGTGCAAGAGAACTGGGCACGCACCGCGCCAGGCAGTGCCAAAAGCAACAGCAACGGCAGCAGCCTTTTGGCGCAGGCGGTTGTTAAGCGCCCGGCACGATTTGAAAGAGCATTTTGGGTTTTCATAGTTTGCATCCCGTCCGCTCAATGCACCGGACCTGAACAGTCACTCCGAAACTTCGGGCCGCTGCGGGAATTATTTTGCGATCTTTCATGCTTGTTGTGTGAAAAGAGCCTTCCAGCCGAGGAGCGGACTCAATTGGCCCTGAACGCCTGCTCGGTTGATTTGGGTTGCCCTGGTTTGTGGGACTAAAGAAAGGATCCGCGAGTTCGACCGGCATGCGGGTCAATCGCCGCCGTTGGTATGAAACCTGGAATGGTGAGCAGTCCACTCAAGCTCGCCCGAAGCCGATCTCGCAAATCCCGTTGCCCATTTCATAACCGACTGGCTACCCATCAACACCGCGACGAAGCCAGCAAACCCTGAAGGCCCACCGCTGATTTCTGTTCGGTGATCACCCGATTTCACCACAAATCCAAGAAGGTGTCGAGAGAAATCCGTGCGCGGGTGTAATGCCCCAGTCATGGCGGAGGCTGGGCAGGTGGCAGGGCGTTGGGGCCAGGAAGCGAGGCGTAGCGGCGTCTCGGCAGAGCGCCGCTGGAGACAGCTTCCGGGTATGGCGGCGCTCTGCCGAGACGCCGCTACGAAAGAGCGGTTCAGCCGCTTTCACCGAGGCCTTACGCGCGGGTCTAAGCTCTTCTCGTGCCAACGATGCCAATAACTCCCGCTCAAGGTCGTTCTGTTTCCGGTCTTGCAGGCGCTCTTCGCGGCCCTGGTGTGGTGGGGGTGCGTCGCGTTTTGGGGACGAGGGCGCCACGATTTTACAGAAAAGTTACAAAAACATGACAACTCCGGCACGCTGATATCTCAGATTGAGGCCGGAAAAATGGCAATTGTTCGGGACCGCCTCAGACACGAACAGCGGCCCCGATTTGTAACTGTTCAGGTGTGGGGCAGACCTCTGGTCTGCCGGTTCACGGAGCCTCCGGCTCCGTGTCCCTCGCAGTTGCGAGGCTCGGGGCCAGAGGCCCCTCCAACCGGCAGACCTGAGGTCTGCCCCACGTTTCCCCACCTGAACAGTTACCCCGATTTTTTCCGCAACTTTTCGGGGATTGGATTGTCAAATCCCTTGATACAGAGCGTGGAGACGTTTTGTCACGACCGTGCGGGCGATGAGTGTTGCGTGGCAAGTTGCTTACACAGATTCGCAGGTTCCGGTGTCTATCAAGAGAGCTATGAGCAAAGTCGAATTGGAAGGCCAACTCGGCCGGGCCGCCGTGGAGTTGAACGGCGGTCTTTCGGGGCGTGGGAGGGGTTCCCGGCGGCAGAGCCTGGCCCAAGTGGAGATTCCGGCCGAGGTGGTGCGGGCACTGCCGGCTGATTTTGTGAAGCAGCACCGGATTCTGCCGCTGGCATTGCAGGACGGCACGATAGAGGTAGCGACGGCTGAGCCGGGCAACCGGGCGGTGATCGAGGACATACGGTTGCTGACGGGGTTGGAGGTGCGGGAGACCGAGGTCCCGGCAGCGGAGATTCTCGAGAAGTTGGCCCAGTGCTACCAGATGACGGTCGAGAAGATGATCGAGAATCTCAACCCGGAGGGGAGCGCCGCCGCCGAGGGCAAGAACCTGCACGACATCGAGGTGATGGCCAACGAGCCCACGGTCATCAACCTGGTCAACCTGATTATCTCCGAGGCCATCCGGGACCGGGCGAGCGACATCCACCTGGTGCCCTTCGAGGACACGATGCAATTGCGCTACCGCATCGATGGATTGTTGCAGGAGAACCCCCCGCCCTCCAGGCAGCTCCACGCGGCCTTGATTTCCCGCATCAAGATCATGGCGGACATGAACATTGCCGAACGCTACCTGCCCCAGGACGGCCATATCCAGATCAACCACCGCGGGGTGCGGGTGGACATCCGCGTCGGCACCTTGCCGACGATCTATGGCGGAGGCGATGGTGCTGCGGTTGCTGGAGAAAAACGCGAAGTTTTTGACCGCGCAAGAGCTTGGCCTGGACGAAGAGCGCACCGCCCTGCTCTACCGGCTCGTCCAGAAGCCCCACGGCCTGTTCCTGGCCACCGGACCGACCGGCAGCGGCAAGACCACGACGCTCTATTCGATCCTCAAGACCATTTATACGCCGGAGAAGAAGATCGTGACGATCGAGGACCCGGTCGAATACGAACTGCCGGGCGTGGCGCAAATCCCGGTGCGGCCGAGCCGGAACTTCACCTTCGCCAACGGGCTGCGTTCGATTCTGCGCCAGGACCCGGACATGATCATGGTGGGCGAGATCCGGGATTCGGAGACGGCGGAGATAGCGATTCGCGCCGCGCTGACAGGGCACCAGGTTTTCAGCACCCTCCATACCAACGATTCGACCGGGGCGGTGACCCGGCTGTTGGACATGGGGGTGGAGGCCTTCCTGATTTCGTCCTCGCTCGAGGGCGTGCTGGCCCAGCGCCTGGTCAGGCGTATATGCACCCAGTGCAAAACCCCCGCGCCGGTGGCGCCGGCCATCCGCGAGCGATTGGAGTCCCTGGGGGCCGCCCGGGTCGAAGGGACCTTTTATGCCGGGCGCGGCTGCGAGGAATGCCGCGGCACCGGCTACCGGGGACGGATTGGGATTTTCGAGTTGTTGGCCATCGATACGGAGATGAAGGAATTGATTCTCCAGAAGCGGTCGAACGCCGAACTCAAGGCGACCGCCCAGCGGGGCATGCTCACGATGCACCAGGACGCCATCCGCAAGGCCGTCGCCGGAATTACCTCGCTCGAGGAGATTCTCAGGGTCTCCTCGGGAGACTTGCTGGAATGACCTCCTTCCGCTACCAGGCCATCGAAGCCTCCGGCGCCCCCATCGAAGGGGTGATCGAGGCCGAGGACCGCAAAGCGGCCCTGCAACTCCTGGGCAAGCGCGGGCTTTTCCCGTCGCGCCTGGAGGCCGGGGCCGGCGACGAGCGCAGGCGCGGCCCCGGCGTTGCCGCTCGGGGCGGCCCCGAGCGCCGGCCCGGCGTTGGGCGGGCGGGTCAAGCGGAAGGAGATTACGGCCTTCACGCGGGAGATGAGCGCGCTGCTCGGGGCGTCGATTCCGATCCCGCAGGCCCTCAGCGGGCTGGGTGAGGAGGAAGAGAACCCGGCCCTGCGGCAGCTCGTTTTGAAGCTGGCCGATTCGGTGCGCCGGGGCTCGTCATTTTCCGCCGCCCTGGACGAGCATCCGCGCTCCTTCAGCAAGCTCTACGTGAGCATGGTGCGCGTGGGAGAGGAGGCGGGGGCGCTGCCCAAGGTGATGACGGACCTGGCGGACCTGCTCGAACATGAGGACGAGGTGCGCGGCGAGGTGGTGGCGGCGGTGGCTTACCCGGTGTTCGTGCTCGGTTTTGGGGTCTTTACGGTCACCATCCTGCTGACGGTGGTATTGCCGCGCCTGTTCAGCATGCTCCAGGAGATGCTCCAGATTCTGCCGTTGCCAACCGTCATTCTGCTCGAACGTCAGCAGCGCGCTCCACCGGCACTGGCCCTGGTTGCTGATGGGACTGGGCGGGGCAATTGCCGGGGTGCGCTGGTATGTTCGTTCGCCGGCAGGGGCCGAGGTGTGGGACGGCATCAAGCTGCGGCTGCCGCTGGTGGGGCCGGTGTTCCGGGCGGCGGCCTTGAGCCGCTTTGCGCGCACGCTCGGCACGCTGGCCCGGAGCGGCGTTTCCCTGTTGCCGGCCCTCAAGATCGTCGAGAATACCATTGGCAACCGCGTCCTGGCGCGGCAGATTGCCCAGGTGGCCGAGGAGACGCGCGGGGGCGATTCCCTGGCCACGCCGTTGCGCAAGCTGGGTCTTTTTCCCAAAACCGCCGTCCAGATGGTCGATGTTGGCGAGGAGAGCGGCAAGCTGGACGAAATGCTGCTGCGGGTGGCCGAGATCGAAGAGCGCCACATGCGGGCCCGGACCAAGACGCTTGATCTCGCTGCTGGCGCCGGCGTTGATTCTGGTGGTGGGGGCGTTGGTGGGATTCATGGTGCTGGCCTTGCTGCTGCCCATTTTCAAAATGAGCCGCGCCATTCACTGAAAATCAAGAGAAGGCAAATGAGATGAAAATTCGCACATTGAGAGCGCAGTTCAAAAGCATCCAGACACAGGTGTCCAGGGTCGGGTGTCGAGTGTCGAGTGTCGAGGGGCGGCACTTCGTTCCCTCGACACTCGACACTCGCCCCTCGGGACTGGATACTTATGAGCCGGGGTCTAACAGGCGCGGGGCGGGGTTCACCCTCATCGAGATCATGGTGGTGGTGGTCATCCTGGGCGTCCTGGCCGCAACGCTTATCCCGCAGTTTATCGGCACCACCCACGATGCCAGGGTCAGCGCGGCCAAGGCCCACGTCGCCGAGTTGGAATCCGCCCTGGAACGGTTCTATGTCCACATGGACCGTTACCCGACGATGGACGAAGGATTGAAGGTGCTGGTCGAACCGCCCATGGGTGACGACAAGAAATGGCGCGGTCCTTATATTCGAGAGCTCCGCCGCGACCCCTGGGGCAACCCCTATCAGTACCCGCATACCGGGCGTCCGTCACCCGGCCAGTTTCGATCTCTGGTCCCGAGGCGCTGACGGCGTTGACGGCGGGGAAGGACAAGGGGCGGACATCGGGAACTGGGGCGAATAAGCGCAGGCAGACAGCCCCTCGCCAAAGCTTTGAGCCATCCGGAGGTCCGAGTGCCAATCTCGAAGTCCAAAATCCGAAGTCAGAAGTCCGGGCCAGTGACAAGGTCTGTGAAGCCGTCTGGGGCGGGCCACCTTGGAGTCCGGTGGCAAGCGGGGCGCGACACCGCTTTGGCTCGGGCGGCCTGTGGCGCGCTTGGACGGGCGGAGGCGGAGCGGGAAAATCAGCCGCGAGAAAGCGCAAGAGGCGCAGAGCGGCAAAGCCGCAACGGAAGAAGCGGTAACCGCGGAATACGCGGAATACGCGGAATTCCTAAGTGGGCCGGTTCTCTGTCCGCGTATTCCGCGTATTCCGCGGTTCACTTCTTCTGTGAAAAATCTTCGCGGGCCGCGAGCAAATTGACGTCTTGCTGCGCTGCTCCGCTCCTTACGCCGATCTTCAAGAGACCGCGAGCCACGCGGCCAAGCTCCGGCAGGAGCGGCATATTTACAGGAAGGCAGCCCGAAAGATCCATCTTCAAGCTCCATAGGAGCGGCATGGAGGGCTTTGCCGGCGCATTCCAACGCCTACTCGTCGGCATGTCACGGGTGCTGAGTGCGGGCACCGGCAGGCACGCCGGCTTCACGCTGCTCGAGCTGATGGTGGTGATTGCGCTGGTTGGGATTTTGAGCGCCATGATTATTCCCGAGATGAAGGGCACTTACGGCGATGCCCTGTTGCGCTCGACCAGTCGGGAGTTGGTGAGCGTTTTCAGCCTGGCTTCCAGCCGCGCCATCAGCCTCGGCCAGACGCACCGCGTGCGGCTCGAGCCCGAATCTGGCCGCTACCTGGTTGAAAGGCGCCTTCGCGAGAGCGGCAACCGGGGCGAATTCATCCCGGCGAAAGAGATGCCGGGCGGGGCGGGCGCACTGGATAGCCGGATAGGCATCGAGGTCAGGAAGCTGGCAGACGGGCCGCCAGACCAGTGGGGACCAGGGCCGGGGGCAGGTGCCGGGGCGGGCGCGCCCGCCCCGGAACCGAGCCTGGATATTGAGTTCTACCCGGATGGCACCGCCCAGGCAGCCGAGGTGCTCTTGCGCGACCGGGACGGCTTCCGCATACGCCTCCGGGTGAGCCCGGTGACCGCCCGAGTGAAGATCATCGATTTGGGGCGCGAATGAAGACTTCACGGCCGTCTCTCGAGCATCCCCAGATCGCTGGATTCGTCGACCGACTGACGACAATTCTCCCTCTCCCCGAGGGAGAGGGCCGGGGCGAGGGGAAACGGAACGCTCGAAATGAAGCAGGTGGTCAAAGTAACGGAGGTGTCGCGCGGCCGGCCTCCGGCTTTTCCCTCGTGGAAGTGCTCTGCGCCATCCTGATACTGGGAGTCGCCTTGGCCGGCCTGACGCAGGGGCTTACCACGGCCCTGGACTCACACAAGGACTCCGAGCTGCAAACCACTGCCGCCTTGATTGCAGCCGGCCAACTCGAAACCCTCCGCGCCGAAGGCGGGCTCGCCGACGGCGCCGAGACGGAAGGAGAATGCGGCTCGGGCCTTTCCCTTTACCACTGGCGGCTGACGGTCAGCGCCGCCGGCCTCGACGGGCTGCACGACATAACGGTGACGGTCGAGCATGCGAAGACAAAGAGGCCGATTTACGAGCTGCAAACGCTGCTCTTCGAGGCGCCGGACTCCCTCGCCACCGAGGAACCGGCCAACAGGAAGTCGCCCGCGGCGCGCAGGAAGCGAGGGTTGCAATGAACGGCGTCACATTTTCCCGCGCGGCAAACCTGCAACCAAGACCTCAGGCCCGGATCTGTTTTTGGGAACCGGTTTTGTTGGGCAGCCCGTTCCCCCTCACCCCGGCCCTCTCCCCAAGGGAGAGGGGGAAACCAGGGCCGGCTCTCGAGCATTCCCACACCGTTGGATTCGTCAACCGACTGACGAGGATTCTCCCTCTCCCCAAGGGAGAGGGCCGGGGTGAGGGGAAACGGGACGCTCCAAATGCAGCAGTTGCTGAAAAACAGTTGTTCGCGTCAAAGGGGTTCACCCTGGTTGAGCTGGTCATCAGCTCCTCGCTCATGGCGCTGATCCTGGTCGAGCGCCTACCTGTGCCTGCGCGGGGCGATTTCCAGCCAGAGGTTGATCGAGCCTCGGGTCGAGGTCATTCAAACCGCCCGGGTGGTCCTGGCCCAGATGAGCGCGGACCTCCGCTGCGCCTGCCCGTTATCCAAGGAGTCCGAGTTCCTTGGGGTGCATCGCATGGCGGGAGAGGTGGAAGCCGACAGCCTGGATTTCGCGACGCACAACTACACGCCGCGCCGTCCCCGCGAAGGGGACTTCTGCGCGGTCAGCTTTTTCCTGGACAAGGACGCGCCAGACGGGCCGGTTCAGCCTGTGGCGGCGCCGCAATCCCACCATCGCGCCCGACCCGCTCTCAGGCGGAATCCGCGAAGAGTTGGCCGACCGGGTTGCGGGCCTGAGGTTTGAGTATTCCGACGGCTACGAATGGTATGAGAGCTGGGGGGAAGCCGAGGGCCGCGGCAAGGGCCAAACCTCCTATGCGCTATCACGGCAACCTCTACGGGTTGCCCGAGGCGGTGCGCATTACGCTGTGGCTGGACGCCAATCCGGCGGCCAGGATTGCCGGTGAGTCCGGCACCGGCCCCGGCACAGAGAGCCCCCGCTGGTCTTCCAGACCGTCGCGCGGCTGAACCTGGCAGCCGCCGTGGAATCGAGCCTTTCGACCAGCGCCTCCGGCGAAGGGGATTCCGCCACTTCAACCGCCCCGTCAGGGCCAACGCAAGGAGGCAACCGATGAAGCCCTTAGCCCGGATATTTCGCGGCGCGGCGAAGCCGCAACCAAAACTTCGTTCAAAAAGAGAAGATCCTGACAGAGAGTGGTACAGCCTAAGAGCGGCACTGGGCTGCCGAAGCTACGTAGCGCAGGTTTCCAACCTGCTGTGTCGCCGACTTCCAGTCGGCAGGCTGTACCTGCTCGGGAGCATCTGCGGATTGGAAATCCGCGATACAGCAGGCTGGAAGCCTGCGCTACGCCTTCCAGTTGGCGAAACCCGTGAAATATCCGGGTTAGCCCGGGGAACACGCGCCTCCGATCCTGGTCGGTCTGCTGTGGTGCCTGGCCCTGTTGTCATTGGTGGTCATCGGTGTGCTGCACACCACGCGCATGGATCTGATGGTGGTCAAGAATTACGGCGACAAGATTCAGGCGCACTATCTGGCAGTGGCGGGCATCGAGAAGGCCAAGGCCTTGCTCTACCGGGATGCCCGCCAGCGCAGCCGCAGCAGTGTCAACCACGACGGCGCGCTCTATGATGCGGCCGACCAGTTGCGCGACGTTCACTTCGGGCGCGGCCAATTCAGCGTGTTCCGACGCGGGCGGCCGGACGAAGGCGGCGCGATCCTTTACGGGGTGAGCGACGAAGAAAGCCGGCTCAACGTCAATGAAGCTTCCAATGAGGAACTCGCCAAGCTCGATGGCATGACGCCGGATATCGCCGCCGCCATCGTGGATTGGCGCAACACGGGCAACGAGGTCAGCCCAGGCGGGGCCAAGGCAGATTATTATCTCTCGCTCCGTCCGCCCTACTTGCCGCGGAATGGCCCGCTGCAGACCATCCGCGAGCTGCTCATGGTCCGGGGCGTGTCCCGGGAACTGCTGCTGGGCCGGGATATCCATCAGAACGGCCTCATCCAGGCCTTCGAGGAGGGCGGAAACGAGGCGGTGGTCGACGATGTCCTGGACACCGGCTGGGCCGGGCTGCTCACGGTCAATTCTTCCGTCAACAACGTCAATGCCGCGGGCTATGATCGGGTCAACATCCAGACCGCCGACGAGGCCGCCTTGACCGGAGTCAATGGGATTACCTCGGATATTGCCAAGGCGATTGTTGCCTGGCGCGGCCAGAATCGTTTCTCGAGCATCGCCGACCTCCTGGACGTGACGGCCGCCCAGAACGACAATCGGGCGGGCGGGCCGGGCAATGCGGACCAGGCCCCGGCCCTGGACCGGGCAATCCGCAGGCTGCCAATCCCTCCGGGCCGAAGGTCATCAGCGACAGCCTATTGATGGACATTGGCGACGACGTGACGGCGCAAGCCGACGCGGACCTTGCGGGGGTGGTCAACATCAACACGGCCAGCCTGGAGGTGCTGGCCTGCCTGCCGGGCCTCAACCGTCAACTGGCCCAGGCGATTATCTCCTTCCGTCAATCCAATGGCTTTTTCTCCAATGTTGCCTGGTTGCTGAGGGTGCCGGGGATGACCCCGGACCTCTTCAAGCAGGTCTGTCCGCGCGTCACCGCCCGCTCGGAGACCTTCCGCATCCTGAGCGAAGGGAAAGTCACTTCCACCGGCGCCCGGCAGCGCATCCAGGAGATTGTGCATGTCGGGCTGCGCTCTCTGACCACGGTTTCCTACCGGGAGGACGATCTATGAATGGTTTCGACTTGATGAATTTGTCCTGTTACTACGTCGAGATTGGCCAGGATTCCCTCAAGGCGCTCCGGGGCGAGGCCGGGCTGGAGCTGCCCCTGGAGCGCCAGCCCGACGGCCGGCTGACGGAGGCCTGCCGGGAACGGGTCACGCAGCGATTGCAGGCCTTTTTGAAGAAGCGGCCCTGGCAGCCTCGGGTGCGCGTGGTTTGCGCCCTCGGCGCCAGGGGGGTCTCGTTGCGGCGGCTGACTCTGCCGGCTTCGACCCCGGAGGAGCTGCGGCGGCTGCTCTCGCTGCAAATTGAGAGCGAATTTCCGTTGCCGCCTGACGAATTGGCCTGGGGTTACGGCAGGCTTGGCCACGCCCAACCCGCCTCCAGCGGTCCCAATGGCAAACAGGAATTCCTCGTGGCCGCCGTCAAACGCAAGGCGCTCGAGGACTACCTGAACATTTTCGCCGCCTGCGGGGCCAACCCGGTCTTCACCCTGGCGGCCCTGGCCCGGAGCCACGTCTGTCCGCACACGCCGGCCGCCTACGCGGTGCTGGATCTGGGCCAACGCTCTTCCGAGTTGGCCATCTTCCAGGACGGTCTTCCCACCACAGTGCGGGTTTTGCCCTGGGGCGGCCAGGACTTGGCCCAGGCCCCGGCGCAAGCCGCGAGCGGGCCGGCTTTGGGGGCCTCTTTCAACGACCCGGCGCCGCCGGGGGCGCCGGCTGGGCCGGAGACAGCGCTGGATTGCCTGGCCCGCTCGCTCGACGGCCCGTTGGCGGTGCGAAAAATTTACATTACGGGCGCCATTGCCTTGCGTCCGGACATCGCCTCCGAATTGACCGCGGCCCTGGGCAACGGCGCGGAATGCGAGGCCGTGAAGCTCGCCCCGGGAGAGGGCCGCTCGGCCGCCGTGCTCGGCCTGAGGCAAGCCATCGAGCGCGACGGCGCCTGGCCGTCGCTGGTGTTGGAGACCAAAGCCGCCGATGGGAGCGCGCGGGTGGCGCAGCCCAGCCCCTTTGAGATGGGCGGCCCTGGCGGTGGCCCTGGCCCTGGCCGCTTTGGCCGCGCCCTACGCCGAGGCCCTGCTTCTCAAATCGCGTCTGGCCGGCAAACTGGCGGCCATTAAGCAGGAAAAGGGCAAGCTCGGCACGGTGGATCGCGAACTGGAGTTCCTTCGCTACCTCAAGCAAGGCCAGCCCGCTTATCTCGAGGTCCTGTTCATCATGGCCAAGGCCGCCCCGCCTGGGACGCGCTTTGACACGCTCTCCATGAACCGCCGCGGGGAACTCTCCGTGCGCGGCTCCATCAAGGATTCCCAACAATTGGCCGATTTCCGCTCCAAGCTCCTGGACACGGGCTGCTTCACCAATGTCGTGGTCGAGGAACAGACCCCGACCCCAGACCGGCAGAAGCTGACGTTGCGGATGAGCGGCCAATGGAATTCGGCCGGCGGCCGCGAGGGGCTGGCCGGCGCCTTGGCGGCGAGCGAAGCCGACAAACCAAAGGCGGCCGGCAAAGAAGTGCCGCCCAACCGGCGCCCGCCGGCCATTGCCGCTCCGGGGGCGCGCTCAAGGCCCGTGGCCGGCGCCACCCTGGAAGAAACGTGTCCCCGCCGGCCACTGCCGCCCCAGGCGCTCCGAATCCTCGTCCCCGCTTAAAGACTCAAACCCATAGCCTATGCGCACATTGACTCCTCATGAGAAACGCACCCTCCGCCTCGGCGCGGCGGCCCTGGCCATTTATCTCGCGGTGTTCGGTTTCCTCCAGGGCGGAAAGTTTTTCGGGAAAAAGCGTTCCGAATACCAGGCCCTGGTCAAGGAGGCCGAAGTGCTGAGCCAGGAAATCAAGCGTTACCAGGCCAAGTGCCAGGTGACGCAAAAGCTGATGGAAGACTTCAAGATGGACCCGCTCAAGCTCTCGCGCCCGGTAGTGGTCGCCCAGGCCAGCGCGGCCATCCAGAAAGCGGCCATGGGCCTGGGCGTCATGGTCGGACCGGTGCGGGAACTGCCGGGACGGCCGCCAACCGGGAATTGGCCTCGCTGCAACTCGAGGCCATGGGTCCTTTGCCTTCCCTCCTGAAATTCCTGCACCAAACTGAGAGCCTGGGCTTTCCCCTTGTCATCGAGTCGCTCCAGGTCGGCTCGGATGCCAATAGGGCGGGCCAGCCAGGCGGGCCTGGCATGCAGGGCCCTGCCCGGCAGGCCCGGTGGTATGCCCGCTGGCATGCCGTGGTGGTATGCCCGCTGGCATGCCCGGTGGTATGCCCGGTGGTATGCCCGGTATGCGGGCATGCCGGGCGGCCCGCCGGGCCAGCTCAAGCTGAACCTGACCATCATCATCCTGGATTTCGATCAGTGGAAGGAGGCCATCCATGTTTGAACGCAGCGAAGTGGTGTTCAAGATTCTTTGTGCCGGCGTCGGGGCGCTGGTGCTCTGGCAGGTGGTCCGCGCCATTCAGCGAAGCGATCCACTGGCAGGCGCCAGCATCCCCGCTTTGCCCTCTCTGCCTGCCTCCACAAACATCCAGGCGGGAGCCAAGGGGACCAATGCCCCACAGGAAAAGCCCTCGGCCCGAGGCACCAACGCCGTAGCCCGAGGCACCAACGCCGTAGCCCGAGGCACCAACGCCGTAGCCCGAGGCACCAACACCGTAGCCCAAGGCACCAACACCGTAGCCCAAGGCACCAACACCGTAGCCCAAGGCACCAACACCGTAGCCCAAGGCACCAACACCGTAGCCCAAGGCACCAACACCGTACCGCCGTCCTCGCCCCTCGCCGCTCGCCCCTCAACCGCTCTCCCCGCCGTCCGCAGGCAAGGCCAGGACTAATCCTGCCGCTCGCCCCGGAACAGCGCCTCGGGATGATGAACGCAGGCCCGTTTCCGGGGATGCCGGGCCAGGGCCCGCCGCTGCCGCCGGCAGTCCAGGCGCGTCTGGATCGGATTATCGAGAGCGAAATCCTGGCGCCCGTCATCCGGCCGCAGCCCGTGGCGCTCTTGGGCATCATCGGCAGGGACGCGTTCCTGCAGGCGCCCAACGGCCAAAGTGGCCTGATCAAGGAGGGCGAGGAGCTGGGAGGAATCAAGCTCCTGAAGCTTGGCATCAACCGGGCCTTGATCGAGGAAGCCGGAGAAAAGAAAGAATTGACCCTGTTTTCGGGTCTTGGCAGCGAATCACTCTTGTCCAAACAAACCAACAGTCCCTAATGAAACTATTACAATATCTACCTGTGAAGTCGGGGCGCGTTCTGGCCTGCTTCGGCTTGGGGCTGGTCGCCGTGCTCCTGGCCGGCGGCCTGCTTTCCCGAGGAACCGCTCAAGACAAACCATCAACCCCGGAGAAGAAGGAGGCGCCGGCTCAGAGCGCAAAAGGCCCGGCCGCGGCGCCGAGCCGCCAATGCGCCTGCGGCTGCCGCTGCCTCTTCGGCAGAGAAGAAGGCCGGCGGCGCTCCGGCGGGGCCCGCCCTGGCTGCGGCCGAACCCGGCTCGCCGGGGACGAATGCCCCCGCTCCCGCCACCCCCGAGGCGGGCGAACCGGCCTCGGCGGGGACGAATGCCGCCGCTCCGGCCAAGGCCGAGGCAGACAAGGGCGCTTCGTCGGACGAAGTCCAATTGAGCCTGATGGGCGCCAACGTGGACATGGTGGTGCAGTGGCTGGCGCAAAACACCGGCAAGACGGTGATCAAGAGCCCCAAGGTCCAGTGCCAACTCATGATCACCAGCTCGAAGAAGCTCTCCAAACGCGCCGCCATCACCTTGGTCTATCGCGCCCTGGCGCTCGAGGGCTTCAGCGTCACCGAATCCAGCAACGCCATCTACATCACCCCCGAGGGCCAGGAGCCCAAAATGAACCCGGAACTCCTGGAGGCCGGCAGCAAAGACATCCCCGATGGCCGGCAGCGCCTGGTCAAGATTTTCACCCTCCGGCACATTCAGCCCGCCGAACTCAAGGAAAAGGTCCGCGCCGTGCTCTCGGACAAAGGCGTCATCGAGTGCGATGACCTTGCCAAACAGGTGATTGTCACCGATTACAACGAAAACCTGCGGTTGCTGGGCGAGTTGATCAAGGAGTTCGATGTGGCCGCCTCCGACACAGTCATCCAAATCTATCCCCTCAAATACGCCGACGCCGAGGAGGTGGGCAATCTCATCGGCCTCATCCTCAACGGGTCCGCCTCGGCGCTCCGCCTCATCGGGCCGGGCGCCTTCTTCCGGCTCGGGCGAGCGGCGGCCCTTCGTCTTCGTCCGGGGGCCCCTCCGGCGCCTCCTGGCGGCGAGAGTCCTGGCGGGATGATCGCCGGCATGCCGGGGGGCATGCCCGGCGGCCGTCCTTCTCCCGGCCCTTCTTCCTCGAGCGGCCCCGCCGGCCCGGGCATCGGCAGCCAGATCACCGCGCCGCAGGTGCGGATTTGGCCCGACCGGGTGGCCAACCGGCTCATCGTCTCGGCCGCCAAATCCAGGCTGCCCGAGGTCGAGCGGTTGGTTGAAATCCTGGACTCCGAGAAACCCGAGGACGTCTGCGTGCGAATCATCCCGCTGAAAAATGTCACGGCGGTCGACCTGGTCAAGGAGATCGGGCCGCTTTACCAGAGGCTGGCCGGCAAGACCCGCAAGGACATTGTCGAAGTTGGGGCCAACGACCGGTCCAACTCGCTCATTGTGCTTTCCAGCGAGGCCAACTTCAAGATCATCGAGAAACTGGTCACCTCCCTCGATACCGAAGACGCCCAGGAGAAGGTCGTGCGCACCTTTGTTCTCAAGAACGCAGATGCCGAAGACGTCGCCAAACAGTTGCAGGACCTCAACCAGGATCAAGGCTCCCGCTCCCGCTACGCCTATTATTTCTGGCTCCTCGATGTCGGACAGCGCCCGCAAGAAGCTCAGCGTGGTGGCCGACCGCCGGCGAAATTCGCTGGTCATCCAGGCCCCGCCGGCCCAGATGGACGGCATCGCCAAGATGATCCACGAGCTGGATGAGCCGATTACCGACGACAGCCTCGCCCCGCGAATCTACCACCTCAAATACGTCAGCGCGGCGGATATCGAGGACGTCCTCAACGAACTGTTTCTGAAAAAGACCCAGCAGCGGAGCTACTACTCCTATTTCTTTGATGAAGACCAGGAGCCGCAGGCCGACCGCAACGTCGGGCGCCTCTACGGCAAGGTCCGCATCACCAGCGAGCCCTATTCCAACTCGCTCATCATCACTTCCAACTCGAAGGAAAGCCTGGCGGTGGTCGAGGATGTCATCAAACAGTTGGACGCCCCCTCCGAGCAGGGCGAAAGCACGCTTGCGCATCGGGCTTAAGTTCGCCAAGGCCTCCATCGTCGCCAACAGCATCAACATCCTCTTTGCCAAGAACGGTTCGCCCCCCTTGCGGCCGGTCAACCAGCAGGGACAACCAAACCAGCCCAACAACCAGGCCAATCCACAACAACAGTCCTCCCAGCAAGGCCTCTCGTATCTCACGGGCTTTGACATCCAGCAGGAGGCCAAGGAAGAAGGCTACTATCCCTGGATCGGCGGCCAACCGGACAACGTGCGCGGTTCCGAGGGCCGCAAGCACCGCCCGGCCCGTCAGCGACCTCGTCGGCCGCGTCCGCGCCGTGGCCGACCCCCGCGGCAATGCCCTCCTCATTTCCGCCAACGTCCATTTCTTCCCCCAGATCCTCAAGCTCATCGAGGAACTGGACGCCGCCACCGACCAGGTCCTCATCGAGGCCAGGCTCGTCGAGGTCTCCACCGATTACCTCGACAAGCTCGGCGTCCGCTGGTCCCCCAATGGAAGCCAGGTCTTCAGCGGCGACGATTATGACAACTCGATCGCCGCCCATGGCAGCGGCCGAGTACACCAAAGGGTTCGGAGGTCCGAGCGCGGTCAATAGTTCGAGCTCGGTCACTACTCCGCTCAGTTCCGGCGGTTCGGTCCTGCAACAGTTGACCTCGCTTCGCTCGGGCGTCCTGGACGGCACCGTCAACATGGATTTCCTCATCCAGTTCATGCGGCGGACCACCGATGCCAAGGTCCTGGCCTCGCCGCAGATCAACATCCGCGACAATGAAACCGGCCGCCTCTTCGTCGGCCAGCAGGTGCCCGTCCCCGCCTCGAGCACCTTCTCGGGCATCGGCTCCCAAAACACCACGTTTGTCTATAAACCGGTCGGCGTGGTCCTGGAGGTCACCCCGCACATCAACTCCAACGGCGATGTCGAACTTCAAATCCATGCCGAATCCTCGACCATCGTCGCCGGCCTGACCGTCCTGGGCGGGGACGTCTTCAACACCCGCGCCTTCCGCACCGACCTGACCGCCAAAAAGGGCCAAACCCTCGTCCTGGGCGGCATCATCCAAAAGCAAGTCACCGATATCCGTGCGCAAGACGCCCATCCTCGGGGACATCCCGGGTCTGGGCTGGCTCTTCAAGAAGAAGGATAAGGAGGTGCTCGACGACGAACTGATGGTTTTCATGCGGCCCAGGGTCACCCGCACCCCGGCCCAATCGCCAGGACCTCCTGGACGAGACCTACCGCAAGTCCCCCAATGTCGAAAAGTGGGAACAGCAAAACCAGTCTCAGCCGCCCAAGCCCCGAAACGGGAAAGAATAATCAACCGCAAAGAACGCAGAGAACACAGCACTGACGGACAAGATTGACCTGGCCCGTCAAGGGACGCAGGGGGCTCAAGGGCCCAGTGCTTCTTTGTTCTCTGCGATCTTTGCGTTCTCTGCGGTTAAATCGCTTTTTGCACGGCGAAGCAACTTTTCACTCGTGGCGGGGTTCATAAAGCAGCCCATGGCCAGCGATGCGGCCAGCGATGGGTTGTCGAGTGAGAAGATGAGCAAGTTCGTGAAATTATTGAGATTTGCCGGAATTCTTGCCGGAGTGGTGTTGGCGGGCGTTTTGCTCGGTTGGTTGGGCACCGGCGGTTTGAACTCGGAATCCCGGGCGCCGGAGGGGCAGTCGCCCGCTGCCGAGCCCGGAAACGTCAAAGCCGTCGCTCGCCCGGCGGAGCGCGAGGCTGGGCGCGTGCTCGTCTCGCGTCCTCTGGACATCGCCCCGGCGGCGGCGGAGTCTGCGGCGGCCTCCGAGCTCATCACCAACTGGGAAGACAGGGTTGACCAGATTCTGACCTCCGAAGTCCCGGAGGCTGACAAGGCCAGGAAGATGCTCGAGATGTTTCCGCGCCTGCCCGAGGGGGGCCAGGTCGAGGTTGCCCAGCACCTGTCCAACCTCGTCTCCGACCAGGATTATCCCTCGCTGGGGCGCTTCCTGACCAATTCCGCCTTGCCGGAGCGGGTGCTCGACGTGCTGGTGGCCGATGTGCTCAATCGGCCCAACGGCGTGAAATTGCCGGCCCTCCTCGCTGTCGCCCGCGACCCGCAGAACTCCAAAGCCGGCGAAGCCAAGGACATCCTCCAGCTCTTCCTGGAAGAGGACTACGGCACTGACTGGAATACCTGGCAGGCCAAGGTTGACCAGTGGCTCAAGGATAATCCCGATTGAGGGCCCCCGGCTTACGGCGGAGGGCCTGTCACCGGCGGTATCCGCCTCCCGAATGATAATGGCCGCCGGCGTAACGATAGCCGCCTCGATAATGCCCTCCGCGCCCGAAAGTATAGACGAGGGAAACTCCCGGGCCGTAGTAGCCCCCGTAATAGGGGTAATAACCGCCGTAATAAGGAGCAAAGGGCGGCGTAGCGGGAACCACATAGACCGTGGAAGGAGCGGGCTCCGGGGCGGGGGGCGGCTCCATATAAGCCGGCGCATAAAGCGGTTGGCCAGGCGCCGCATTCGGGTCGGAATAAACAGGGGCGGGTCCCTGGGGTTGGGATGCGGCCAAGGCTGCCGCCTGCTGTGCCGATTCTTCAGCCACGCGGTTGCGCTGATTCATCATCGTGGTGATGACGCGGTCGCTGACTCCCTGGTTGCGCAAATAGATGATATCCTTCGAGCCAAGGTTATACACCGTGCCGGAGTTCAGGACGTAGTTCAGAACCACCTCTTCGCTGACCTGGGCCTGAGTCAATTTGAGGACATCGGCCACGCCATAAGGCAGTCTGCCGGGGGCCGTCTCGGCGGGCGCCGGCGCAGCCCCCAGGGCCGGGGCGGCAGGTTGGGGCGCAACCGGTGTCACCTGGCCGCTCGCGGCTTGGGCGGGAGAGGCATTGGTATCCGCGCCAAAGGCGGCGGCAACAGGCAGACAGAACACCGCGCCAACCGCAATGAGGAGGCGCGCTTGACCGATCGGGTTTTTCATAAATTCAGCCGTTCCAGCACTCTTCGTTCACTCACCTCAACTCTGCCCGGAAAGAACTGCCCGGTCAAGCCAGGCTCAATCCTGTCCGGCCCCAGCCCGCACATTCCTCTATCCTCCAACACCGCACGGTTAGACGAGTTTCGGCAAAAGGATATTCGAGCGGCGCCCCACTTGGACAATCTCACTGGTTCCTTTGGCGGTGTCATATTGTCCATGTTATTCTGCATCGGTTCGTATGACAAAGATCAACGTGGCGCAATTCGGTCTGGGCCCGATCGGCCTGGAAACAGTCAAGCTGGCGGCGACGAAGCCTTGGGCCAGAATTGTCGGCGGCGTTGACGTTGACCCCTCCAAGGGGGGGCATGACCTGGGCGAACTTACGCGGACGGAGGCCCTGAAGGGCCGGCGGGTCTTTGCCTCGTTGGAGGAGTTGATGGCGCGGGCAAAGCCGGACCTCATATTTCACACGGCCGTTTCCAGGTTCAAAGAGGCCTTCCGGCAGATCGAGCCGATGGCGCGCCTGGGCATCAACGTCGTCTCTTCGTGTGAGGAACTGCTCTACCCGGCGCTCCGCGAGGCCAGGCTGGCTGCCAGGCTGGACCGGGTCTGTCAGGCCGCCGGCGCGCGCGTCGTCGGCGCCGGAGTCAATCCCGGGTTCGTGATGGATCTCTTGCCCCTGTTCCTGACCGGAGTCAGCCGCGAAGTTCGCGCCGTTCATGTCCAGCGCGTGGTCAACGCCTCCACCCGGCGGGGACCGCTCCAGCAAAAGATCGGCAGCGGACAGCCTCCCGCGGCCTTCCGCCGCTTGCTTGCCCGGGGCGAAGCCGGCCACGCAGGGCTGAGAGAATCGCTGGCTCTCATTGCCCGCTGCCTGGGGTGGAAACCGGCGCACATCATCGAGATGGCCGACGTCGTGGTCGCCGATCATGACATCCGCACCTTGTATTTCGAGGTTAAGAAGGGTCAAGCCTGCGGCATTCACCAGCGTGTCGAGGCCAAAATCAAGGGCGCCACCCGCCTGACCCTGGATCTCAAAATGTATCTCGACGCTCAAGGGGCGCATGACGCGGTCCAGATCGAAGGGGACCCGCCGCTGGACGTCGTCATTCAAGGCGGTGTGGCGGGGGATCAAGCCACCGTTGCCGCCCTGGTCAATACCGCCCCGCGCCTGCTCGAGGCCCCGCCTGGCCTGCGCCTGATGACCGACTTGGCCATGCCCAGGCTCGGCTGAGCCGACCCCCAGAATTGGATTGTCCTCCACCCCAAATCCCTGCAAACTCTGACCCTAGCATATATGCAGCAGGTGAATTTGGGCATGATTGGGGGCGGCACGGTCGGCAGCGGGGTGTTTCACGCCTTGCAGGTCAATGGCGAGCTCATGGCCTCGCGCATCGGCGTGAAGGTCAACTTCGCAAGGTGGCCGTAAAGGCCCTGGATGAGCCGCGGCCCTACGCGATCCCGGCTTCCTATCTCACCACAGATTGGCAGGGAGTGGTCAACGACCCGCAGGTGGACCTCCTGACCGAACTTGTGGGAGGCACGACCATAGCCCGTACGATGACGCTGGCGGCGCTCAAACTGGGCAAGCCCGTCATCACTGCCAACAAGGCCCTGCTCTCCGCCCACGGCCAGGAGTTGTTCGCCGCCGCGCGGCAGCACGGAACCAACTTGTACTACGAAGCCAGCGTGTGCGGCGGCATCCCGATTATCAAGTCGCTGCGCGAGGGGTTTGTCGGGAAACCGTATTACCCAACTCTACGGCATCGTCAACGGCACCTGCAACTCCATCCTCACTCGCATGAAACTCGAGGGGGCCGATTTCGGGGCGGTCCTCAAGGACGCCCAGGCGCACGGCTACGCCGAGGCGGAGCCGTCGCTGGACATCGATGGCCATGACGCGCTCCACAAGATCGGCATCCTCGCCTCGCTGGCCCACGGTTTTTGGGTCAACCCCAAGGACATCTACGTCGAAGGCATCCGGTCCATCACGCAGACCGACATCCAATTCGCCGCGCGGCTCGGCTACACGATCAAGCTCCTGGGCATCATCAAGACGGGAGCCGCCGGCCGACGGCCCGGGGGCAACAGACAACGGAAGGATGCCGCGCGCATCCAGGTGTCGGTCTATCCCACCTTGATTCCAAATACCCACGTGCTGGCGAGCGTGAACGACGTTTTCAACGCCGTGTTCGTGCGCGGCGACATTGTCGGGGATACGCTGTTCTATGGCCGCGGGGCGGGCAAAGACGCCACGGCCAGCGCCGTGCTGAGCGACCTGGCCGATGCGGCCCTGGATTTGAAGTTCGGCACCAAACACCGCGTGCCGCCCTTCGTGCCCCATGAGCGCGATGGCGCCGTGGTCCCCATTGAACGAGGTGATGTCGCGCTACTTTGTCCGCCTCAACGTCCAGGACGTGCCCGGCACCCTCGCCAGGATTGCGAAAATCTTCGGCGACGCCAGCATCGGCATCTCATCGGTAATCCAGCCCGAGGGCCACTCGGGGGCAACCGTGCCGCTGATCCTGATGCTGCACCACGCCCCCAACGGCGCCGTAGCCCAGGCCCTGAGCCAGGTGGGCAAACTCCCGGTGGTCAAGGCCCCGCCGGTAATGATTCGCGTCGAGACCTTCGACTGACCAAAACTGCTCCCAATTCGTCTATGGCATTGATTGTTCAGAAATATGGCGGCACTTCGGTGGCCAACACCGAGCGCATCAAAAATGTCGCGGCGCGGGTCGCCAACTACTACTCCAAAGGCCACAAAGTGGTGGTCGTGGTATCGGCCATGAGCGGGGTGACCGACAATTTAATTAAGCTGGCCAAGGAAATCATGCCCTTGCCCAACGAGCGCGAGATGGACGTGCTGCTGGCCACCGGAGAACAAACGACCATCGCCTTGACCGCCATCGCCCTCCACTCGCTGGGCATCCCGGCGGTCTCGCTCACCGGCGCCCAGGCCGGGATTGTCACCGACGGCGTCCACACCAAGGCCAAGATTCAGAACATCACCCCCAAACGAATTCACGAACTGCTCGCCCAGGGAAAGGTGGTCATCGTGGCCGGTTTCCAGGGCCAGACCATCGAAGGCCAGGTGACGACCCTCGGACGCGGCGGCTCCGACCTGACCGCCATCGCCCTGGCCGCCGCCTTGAAGGCCGAGCTGTGCCAGATTTACACCGACGTGGACGGCGTCTATACCGCCGACCCCCGCATCGTTCCGGCCGCCAAAAAGCTCGAGGAAATCTCCTATGACGAAATGCTCGAGCTGGCCAGCCTCGGCGCCAAGGTCATGCAGTCCCGCTCGGTCGAGTTCGCCAAAAAATTTGGAGTCGTCTTCGAAGTGCGCTCCAGCCTAAACGATAACCCAGGTACTATTGTGAAAGAGGAAACCAAAAACATGGAAGACGTGGTAGTGCGGGGAATCTCGCTTGACAAGAACCAGGCCAAGGTGACGCTGGTCAGAGTGCCGGACAAACCCGGCATCGCCGCGCGCGTCTTCAAGGCCATTGGCGAGGCGAGCATCAACGTGGACATGATCGTCCAGAACATCAGCCACGATGTCGGCGCCCCGGCCACCGACCTCTCGTTCACCGTTGATAAACCCGACCTGCTCAAGGCCCAAAAAGTCATCGATGCCCTCAAACCCGAGATCGGTTTCGGCAACGTCATCGCCACCGATAACATCGCCAAGCTCTCCATTGTGGGCGTCGGCATGAGAAGCCACACCGGCGTGGCGGGCAAGCTCTTCGATACCCTGGCGCGCCAAGGCGTCAACATCGAGATGATTTCCACCAGCGAGATCAAGATCTCGGTCGTCATTGACCTCGCCAAGGCCGAGTTGGCCATGAAAGCGGTCCACGCCGCCTTCATCGGTTAGAGCGTGGAGCGTAAGAGCGTGGAGCGCGCCGGAGCCGCGACCCACGTAGCGCAGGTTTCCAACCTGCTGTATCGCGGATTTCCAATCCGCAGCCGCGCCTCCATTCCGGCACTTTGGGCGTTTCCGCCGCCCTGCCGGCTGGAAGCCGGCGATACGGCAGGTTGGAAACCTGCGCTACGATGCCCTCACGCTCTAGGCTCCGACGCTCCACGCTTCACGCCCCGACGCGCACGGCCGCTTAATGGAAGTAGGCCTGGACGGGCTTGAGGATGCCCATTTTGACCAGGGCAACAATCAGGCCGGTGTAGAGCAAGGATATGCCCACGTCCCGCAGGAGGTCTCGGCGGGAGTACTTGCGCGCTTCCTTGGCCAGGACCTGCTGGGCGCCTTTGTGCATCAGGACAAACCCCAGGACATTGGTGAGCCAGTACCCGACGACCAGGCACGGTTTGAACGCCGGCGGGTAAAAGAAACTGACGGTCCAGGCAAAGACCAGCGCCAAGGGCACGTTCACGAACAAGTCATTCCACCACGACAGCGGCGAAAGCATATAGCCCACCACAGCCAGAACCCCGCCGGTGATTTTGCGCTTTAAGGCCATCAGAACGGCGCCGAGTGTCGGGTGGCGAGGGGCGAGTGTCGAGTGGCGAGTGGCGAGGGGCCGCACTTCGTGCCCTCCGCACTCGACACTCGACACTCGACACTCGGTACGCCAGAAAGCAGTTGACGGGCGCCGCTCCGCCTGCTACCTTGGGCACGTGATTAGGATTGCGAACCTGCTGCTATCGAGCGCGCTGCTGCTGAAACGCGCGGCAGTCGGGTTCTAATGTTGCAACCAGAATTCGTTGAACCCCACTGCCGAACGGCGGTGGGGCTTTTGTTTGCCCCGCCGCCCTCGGCCCTAAGAAACCCAAACTGCCATGCTCAAGAACCCATCCGCCAAATACCGCCCCTTCCCGCCGGTCCAATTGCCTGACCGCCAATGGCCCAGCCGAGTGCTCACCCAGGCCCCCGCCTGGTGCAGCGTCGACTTGCGGGACGGCAACCAGGCCCTGCACGTGCCGATGAACGTCGGCCAAAAGCTCGAACTCTTCCAGGCCCTGGTCAAGTGCGGCTTCAAGGAAATCGAGGTCGGCTTCCCCTCCGCCTCGAACACCGAGTTTACTTTCAACCGCCGCCTGCTCGAGGAACCGCGCGTCCCGGAGGACGTTTGGGTGCAGGTGCTGGTGCAGGCGCGCGAGGACCTCATCGAACGGACCTTCCAATCCCTGGTGGGCGCCAAGCGGGCGATCATCCACCTCTACAACTCCACCTCCCCGGCCCAGCGGCGCACCGTCTTTGGCATGTCCAAGACCGAAATCATCGGCGTGGCGGTGCGTGGCGCGCAGATGATACGGGACCGCCTGCCCCGCCTTGCCGGCACCCAAGTCATGCTCCAATACTCCCCCGAAAGCTTCAGCGCTACCGAGGTCGAGTTCGCCAAGGAAGTCTCAGAAGCGGTCATGGAGGTTTGGCGCCCGACGCCGGAGCGGAAGATGATACTGAACCTGCCCGATACCGTCGAGGTGGCGACGCCCAACGTTTATGCCGACCAGGTCGAGTGGATCTGCCGGAACATCAGAAACCGCGATGCGCTCGTCATCAGCCTCCACACCCATAACGACCGCAACACCGGGGTGGCGGCTACCGAACTGGGCCTGCTGGCCGGAGGGGACCGTGTCGAGGGGACGCTCTTCGGCAACGGCGAGCGCACCGGCAACCTCGACGTCGTAACCGTGGCCTTGAACCTCTACATGCAGGGTATCGATCCGAAACTGGATTTCAGCCATCTCAACGACCTGCGCGCCATCTACGAGCGGTGCACCGGAATGACCGTGCCGCCCCGCCAGCCCTACGCGGGAGAACTGGTCTTCACCGCCTTCAGCGGCTCGCACCAGGACGCCATCAAAAAGGGCCTTGCAGAATGGTCCAAATCCGGCGGACGGCAGCCTTGGGACGTGCCCTACTTGACCATCGACCCGACCGACATCGGGCGCAAGTACCGCGAGGTGATTCGGGTCAACAGCCAGTCCGGCAAGGGCGGCGTGGCCTACTTGCTGGAAACGGAGTTCGGCATCCAGTTGCCCAAGGAGATGCAGCGTGAGTTCGGGCCGATTGCCAACGACGAGGTCGACCGGTTGGGACGCGAAGTCAGCGCGGCCGAGCTTAAGGCGATGTTCTGGCGCGCGTACATCGAGCCCACGGCCCCCTGGCAGCTCGAGGGCTTCCAGACCGAGAGCCAGGACGGCACGGTTCGGTGCCGAGCCCGCTTGCTCCGCGATGGCCGGCGGCTCGAGTTGCAGGGCCAGGGCAACGGCCCCCTGGCGGCCTTGGTCCACGGATTCGCCGGTCTGGGCGTGCCTCGCTTTGAAATTGTCCACTACAGCGAACACGCCTTGGGCGAGGGCGAAGAAGCCGCCGCCATCGCCTACATCCAGATCAAAGACCAGGCTGGCCGCTCCCGCTGGGGCGCGGGCGTGGATACCAACATCGAACTGGCTTCGGTCCGCGCCGTGCTCAGCGCGCTTAACCGCCTGTCCGCCGCCCTTGGGTGAACAGCCCTTGCCCGGCGTCCGGGGCGTGGAGCGTGGGAGCGTCGGAGCGTGGGAGCGTGAGGGCATCGTAGCGATGGTCACGCTCTACGCTCTACGCTCCCACGCTCCATCCGGCGCATTCAGATCCCGGAATTTGTTCTTGCACGACCCAGCCGGGCCGCCGCAACTTCCGCCGAGATTCCGTATATCTTGACCACTTTGTGTCTGGAGGTGTGGCCACGCGCCAATTCCACACGGTTGCGCGGGCAATCCAACACCTCGGCCAACAGCCGCACCAGCGCCTCATTGGCACGAGCATCCACCGGCGGCGCCGTGACTTTGACGCACAGTTCGCTGCCCAAGGGCTGGCCGATCTCGTTGGCCGAGGCGCGCGGCCGCACCTTCACCGATAGCAAAACTCCATCGGCCTGCTCCCGGAGAAAACTGGGCGTCGTCATGAAATCCTATAACAGGGGCGCAGATCGGTTTTTGGGACCTGGCCTTGCCGGGCAGCCAATCTCCCCTCACCCCGACCCTCTCCCCGAGGGAGAGGGGGCAACCAGGGCCGGTTCTCGACGCATTCCCGCACCGCTGGATTCGTCAACCGAATATCGTGTCGCTATTTCGAGAATACCTTGTTAGGGTATGGCGTCTGAAGCTTATGAGCAACTTCAACCTTTTGCCGATGCCGCTTATGAAGATGAGCTTTTCCTTCTGGCCCAAGCTTGTGCCCGCCGTCCTGGTTCTGCTGGCGGGATGCAATTCGCAACCTGCCGAGCACGGCGCCTCCTCCGCGCAGACGCCGGCCATGCCCTCCCAACCGCAGCCGTCTCAGGCCGCAGTCCCGGCTGCCCCCCCGGCGAGCGAACCCAAGGACAACCTCCCGCCCGGCCTGGCCAAAGCGCCCGCCCCCTTCGAAGGGGAAGGCTGGCAGGCCCTGTTCAACGGCGAAAACCTCGAAGGCTGGCGCGAAACCCAGTTCGCCGGCCACGGCGAAGTGCAGTGCCGCCCCGGCCTCATCCTGCTCAAGATGGGCGACCCGTTCACCGGCATCAATTATACGAACGAGTTCCCAAAGATGAATTACGAAGTGGCCCTGGATGCCGCGCGCGTCATGGGCTCGGATTTCTTTTGCGGGCTTACGGTGCCCGTCGGCGACTCGTTCTGCAGTCTCATTGTCGGCGGCTGGGGCGGCTCGCTCGTGGGCATCTCGAGCCTCGACGGCATGGATGCCTCCGAGAACCAAACCACCAAGTTCATCAGCTTCGATTCTGGCCGCTGGTACCGCATCCGCCTCCGCGTGACCGAGGGCAGAATCGAGGCCTGGCTCGACCAGGAGCAGCTCATCAACGTCAACACGACCGACAGACGCATCTCGCTGCGCCCGGGCGACATCGAATTGTCCAAACCCTTGGGCGTGGCCTGCTGGCAAACCTCAGCCGCCCTGCGTGAAATCAAGGTGCGCCGCGTCACTCAACCCGCCGCGCCCGCCAAGACGGCCATTTGAGCCTGAAGCACATTTCATCCCAATCCCCGGCAGGCAAATCCACCCCACGATCAGTCGGGGTCAACCTCCTCCTGCTGGCCGGGTCTCTGGCGCTCTTTGCCGGCCTTTCGGAGATTGGCTTGCGGCTGTTCTTTGCCGGGGAGCTGCGCCTCATCCAGGATGACCGGAGTCTGTTGTACCGCTACGACAAGGCCTTAGGTTGGTTTCCCGTCCCGAACAGCAGCAAGCGTTTCGCCGCTTCCCGGCCAATTACGGTGGTCAACAACCGTGAAGGTTTCCGCGCCCCCCAGCACACTACCAACAACCAGCCCGGCATCTTATTCCTGGGTGACTCCTTTGTCTGGGGGTATGACGTTGAGGCCGCTGAACGGTTCACCGATAAGCTGCAGGCAAAGCACCCCGAGTGGAACGTTTATAACCTGGGTGTCAGCGGTTACGGCACCGATCAGGAGTTCCTGCTCCTGCAACTGCACTATGCGGCCTACAAACCCCGCGTGGTATTCCTGGTGTACTCCATGGAAACGGACGAAGATGACAACTGCACCAACGCCAGATACGGGGGCTATTATAAGCCGTATTGCACCATCGTGGAAAACCGCCTCCAGATTCAGGGCATCCCGGTGCCCCGCTCCGAAAGAGTGTTCCTGGCCGAGCATACCCGGCTGGCGCGCTCCTGCCTGGTGCGACTGCTGGCCCGCGCCTGGTTCAAGCTGACCGCTCCACCGGTGTTGCACAACCCCAGCCCCACCGCCGCCCTGATTCGCAACCTGCAAAAGTACGTGAATAACGAGGGGGCGCTTTTGGTCGTGGGGTTGACCGGCCGCAATCCGCCCCTCGAGGAATACCTTGGCCATTGTGAAATCCCCTTTCTCGACCTCAGCACCCCGCTTCGGTATCCGAGCTACGGCAATCACTGGACACCGGAGGGCCACACCTTCGTCTGTGGCAAAATCGAGGAATTCCTCGCCCAGGGTCATTACCTCGTGCCAGGGCAGCAGCGCAGGGAAGGCCCCCCTCAGTAACAGCAGGGCCGTTGACAAAGTTTTCCGCAGACCATTGTAGGAGACGACGTGAGGAGTCTCTGATTGAGTTGAGCATGGGGCAGGGCGGAAGCCTGCTCCTCCCGGAGGCCATTGATCAGAGACTCCTCACGTCGTCTCCTACAGTCAGGGAATGCGGCCCGCTTCGGCGACTTTGTCATTGGCCCCCTCAGTAAGAGCCGGCGCACCGTGTTTTGTCTTCCCTGATTCGGACTGCGAATGGTAAGTTACGGGCCATGATTTCAGGGCGGCCTGCCAGCTCCTCGACGCCGGGAGAGGGCGAGAGTGAGTGGCTCAGCCCCGGGCGCTTTGCCGCCTTGCTGGGCCTGCTCATTGTCGCGAGCTTTCCTCTGGTCATCAGCGGCCTGGAGGCCTTCGCTTACGGGGATGCCGCCCAGTTTGCCTATCCCGTCGCTTTTTACCATCGAGAATGCTTCTGGCGCGGCGAGATCCCCCTCTGGAATCCGTTGAGCAGTTGCGGCATCCCTTTCCTGGCCCAGTGGAATACGTTGACGCTCTATCCCTTGTCACTGTTTTATCTTACTCTTGCCGCTGCCCTGGTCATTCGGCGTGTTTTGCCTCGGCCACCTCTTTTTCGCCGGCCTGGGCATGTACTTTCTGGCGCACCGCTGGGCAAAGAATCGCCTGGCGGCTGCCGTCGCCGGAGCCGTCTTCGCCTTCAATGGCTTTACCTGGTACGGGCTGATGTGGCCGCACATTCTGGCGGCGCTGGCCTGGATGCCCTGGGTGGTGCTGAGCATGGAATCTGCCTGGCGCCGGGGGCGGTCCCTCATTCTTGTGGCGGCCCTGGCAGGCGCCCTCCAGTTGCTCTCAGGCGGGGCGGAGGCCATCCTTCAAACCTGGCTCCTCCTGGGGGTGTTATGGCTGTGGCAACTCTTTGCGGGGGGCATTCCCGCCTGGAAAATGGCCGTCCGGGCGCTGGCGACCGGCTTCTGGCCGCCGGTTTGGCCGCGGCACAACTGCTCCCTTTTCTCGATTTGCTCGCCCATTCCCAACGGGGCGCCGGCTATGCCAGCGGAGGCATGGCTGGGATTGCCGCCATGCCCGTTACCGGTTGGATGAATTACCTGGTCCCGCTGTTTCATTGCTTGCGCAATGACAATGGCGTGTTTGTCCAAGCCGGCCAGAGTTGGATCGGTTCCTACTATCTGGGTGTGGGCACGGTGGCTTTGGCGGTCCTGGCAGTCTGGCGGGCACGCCATCAACGAGTCTGGCTCCTGGCGGCCCTGGTGTTGTTCAGCCTGCTCATGGCTTTAGGCCCTCGAGGGCATCCTCTATGACGCCCTCAAACGCCCGCTCCCGCTCTTGGGGTTCATCCGCTTCCCGGTCAAGTTCCTCATCTTGGCGACCTTTGCGCTGCCGCTCCTGGCCGCCTTCGGCCTGAGTTGGCTGCTGGCCTTGCCGGCCCCAAGCCGGCCCCGGGGATGGCGCAACCTGGGCGCCGTCGCCCTTGGTCTGATCGGGCTGATGGCCGCAATACTCTGGTTCGCCTGGAAGAATCCGCTCCCCGGTTCCGCCCTGGCCATTACTATTGGCAACGCCTGCGTCCGCGCCTTGTTCCTGGCCATGCTGCTTGCTTGCCTTGCGTTGCTCCGGCCCGAAACGGATCGGAAACTGCAACGGGTCCTTCAAATCGGCCTCCTCGTCCTGCTCTGGTTCGATGTCTTTACGCACTCCTCCAACCTGAGTCCAACGGTTGGCGCTTCGGCCTTGGAGCCGGGCGCCATTCGCCAGTATTTCAAATGGGACGGCCAGCTTGGCGCAGGCCTTTCCCGCGCCATGCAAAGCAGGGCCTCCCTGTGGCGCATGCTCTCCACCGGCACCCCCAGTATGCAGGATGACGTAACCGGACGCAGGCTGTCCCTGTTCATGAATCTTAACCTCCTGGATAGCGTGCCCAAATTCGACGGCCTCTATTCACTGGACCTCAAGGATTTCCTCGAGGTATTCAAGTGGGTTTATTTTACCACCAATGAGGCCCCGAAATTGAAGGATTTCCTCGGCATCTCCCATACCAGCAATCCAACAAATGCCGTCGACTGGGTCGCCCGCGACTCGTTTCTTCCCCTGGTCACCGCGGGCCAAAGACCGGTCTTTGCCGGTGGCCCTGGCACCCTGCGAGCCTTGCTCGCAAACGACTTTGATCCCCTTCGCCGAGTGTACCTCCCCATGGAGGCCCAGGGCCAAATCCACTCCCTCGGCCCGGCTGAAGTCCGCATTGGCCCAGTGCAGTTCTCCGCCCGACGCCTGCGGGTCGAAGTCGAAGCGGACGCCCCGGCCATGGTTGTGGCGGCCCAGGCGTTTTATCATTGGTGGCGTCCCTACGTGGACGGCAAAGCAGTCTCGCTTTGGCGCGCCAATTATGCCTTCCAGGCCCTGGAGGTCCCGGCCGGCAAGCATCAGGTGGACCTGGTTTACGAGGACAAGGCCTTCTCCTGGGGCATCCTCATCTCGATGCTCTCGCTGCTCGCCTCTGGCGCCGCTTGGTTCGGATGGCGGCGCAGACCAAGCCCGAAAACACCGGGCCTTTGATGTCCTGACCCGGCGCGCGAGGTTAGCGCGGGGCCCTGCATCCATTGAGCCTCGAGCAAAAATTAATTCCGAATCTCTTGTCGGCGGGCGCAGCCAAAGCGCGGGAATGCCGCGCACTCCAAGCGCTTCGCGACGTGCGAACAGACCCTCGAACTGGCGAAGCCTTTGGAGTGCGTCCGGCTTGCCGGCGCTTTTGGAGGTTCCGACGCGCCCGAAAGCGGGAGCAAGCTCCCGCACTCCAGACGCTTCGCGCTCACGTGCGCCACTCAGAGGAAATCTAACATTGTCGAAACAGTGAGCCCGGGGCTTGATTACCCTCAAGTCGCCACGATGTTCACCAGTTTCCGCGGCACCACGATCACCTTCCGGATGGTCTTGCCATCCAGGAAGGGCGTCACTTTCGCCGAGCCTTTGGCAGCGGCTTCCAGTTCGGGTGCGGAAGCATTGGCCGGGACGGTGATGACATCGCGGAGCCTGCCGTTTACCTGGACCGGGATGTCGAGCGTGTCCTCGACCAGCAGGGCCGGGTTGAACACGGGCCAGGGCGCATAGGCCAGGGAGGCGGGCGGCGCCTCGAGCACCGCAGGGAGCCTGGACCACAATTCTTCCGACAGGTGCGGAGCAAAGGGGTGCAAGAGGATTAGGAAATCCCGCAGCACAGACGCGGGTTGGGTCTCCCAAGCCATCGCTTCTTTGATGAAGACCATGAGGGCCGAAATGGCGGTGTTGAAACGGAAGCTGTCCAGGTCCTCGGTGACTTTCCTGATGCAGGTGTGAAGGGCCTTGAGTTGAGCGGCGGACGGTTCGAGGCCGCGGATGGCCGGGCTGAGCCGAATCTTCTCGAGCAACTCCGCCGCGCGCTGTGGTTCGACCGTCACGCGCTGCTCGAATTCCGTCTCGCTCTGCTCCTCGATGAACAACCGCCAGACCCGCCCCAGGAACCGATAGACGCCTTCGACGCTCCGGGTGCTCCAGGGTTTGACCATCTCGAGCGGGCCCATGAACATCTCATACAGGCGGAAGGCGTCGGCGCCGTACTCGGCCAGGATGTCGTCGGGATTGATGACGTTGCCGCGCGATTTGGACATCTTGAAGCTGCGGGCATCCACCCGAACCCCGGGAGCGTTCTTGAGTGAAAAGCCGTCGCCCGCCTTGGTTACTTCCTCTTCGGGGATACGCCGGCCAGCCAGCTTTTCGCCGCTCTGCTTGTGAATGCCGACCATCCGCCGTCCCTCAGGCGCAGCCTCCTCCTGGATGTCCCGGAGTTCCGACGCGCTGCAGGGCCGCCCATCGGCAAAGGCAAAGGCGGTGAACTCCATCTCGCCCAGAATGAGGCCCTGGTTGACGAGTTTGTAAAACGGCTCCGGTGTCGAGACATGGCCGAGGTCATAGAGGACCTTGTGCCAGAACCGCGCGTAGAGCAGGTGCAGCACGGCGTGCTCGGTGCCGCCAACGTAGAGGTCAACGCCTGGCGTGGGCAACTTGACCTCTGGCAGGGGTTGCCGTAGGCTGTTTTTACGGCGGTCGTCAGCAGACGTTCCGGGCGGGGCCCCTATGGCGGCATCGTCCGCCGCCCGCATTTTGTAGGCCGATGGGATGTGGAGGTCCGAGTGGCCCATCCAATATCTCTCGGCAGACTTGCCGACGAGCCGTTTGTCGTTGCGCGCATCCAGGTAGCGGAGGTAGTACCAGCAGCTCCCGGCCCACTGCGGCATCGAGTTGGTTTCGCGTTGGGAGCCATCGGGCAACATCACCCAATCCCGCGCGCGCGCCAGCGGCGGCTGGCCGTCGGCTGTGGGTTTGTAGTCCTCGAGCTGCGGCGGCACCAGCGGCAGGGCGGATTCCGGCAGGGCCTCGTGATAGGGCTGCCCATCGGGCCCGGTCTTCCAGAGGATGGGAAAGGGCTCGCCCCAGTAACGTTGCCGGCTGAAGAGCCAGTCGCGGAGCTTGTAGTTGATGGTCTTTCGGCCAAGATTCCTGGCCTCGAGCCAGGCGGTAATCTTCCGCTTGGCCTCGGGCGTGGGCAGGCCGTCGAGGGAGAGCTCCAGGTTGGCCGAGTTCACGGCGACGCCATCCTCCACGTAGCCGTGCCAATCTTGGCCCTGGGGCGGCTGGACCACCTGGACAATCGGCAGATGAAACCTCTGCGCAAACTCAAAATCGCGCGTGTCATGCCCCGGCACCGCCATGATCGCCCCGGTCCCGTAACTGGCCAGGACGTAATCGGCTATCCAGATCGGAATCGCTTGGCCGTCGGCCGGGTTGAGGGCATAGACCCCGGTGAAGACGCCGGTCTTTTCTTTGGCCAGGTCGGTCCGTTCCAGGTCACTCTTCCGGGCGGCGAACTGGCGGTACTGCTCGATGGCGGCACGGGGCGCCGGCGCGCCGCCCTTCCATTGGGTGGGCGTCCCTTCGGGCCATTGCCCGGGCACGACCCCTCGGGCAAGCCAGACATCCAGGAATCCATGTTCGGGCGCCAGCACCATGTAAGTGGCGCCGAAGAGCGTATCGGGCCGGGTCGTGAACACGACCAGCACTGAGGCGTCGTGCGTGACCTGCGCTTCGCTCCGCTGCTGGCCCTGGCGCAGGACCGTGAAACCGACCTCCGCCCCTTCCGAGCGCCCGATCCAATTCCGCTGCATTTCCTTGAGCGAGTCGCTCCAGTCGATCGTGTCCAGGTCCTGCAACAGCCGCTCGGCGTAGGCCGTGATGCGCAGCATCCATTGGCGCATCGGCCTGCGGGAGACCGGAAAGCCGCCCACCTCGCTCTTGCCGTCCACCACTTCCTCGTTGGCCAGGACCGTGCCGAGCTGCTCGCACCACCACACCGGTGCTTCGGTCACGTAAGCCAGCCGCATCGAATCGCGGTAAGCCCGCCGTTTGGTTTCCGCCGTTCCCGGCCCCAGCTCCGGTGGATAGGGCAAGGTCTCAATCGGCTCGGCCTTCCCGGTGGCCGGGTTGAACCAGGAGTTGTAGAGCTTGAGGAAAATCCACTGGGTCCATTTGAAATACCCCGGGTCGGTCGTATCAATCTCGCGGCTCCAATCGTAGCTGAACCCCAGGGCCTTAATCTGGCGCCTGAAATTGGCAATATTGGCCTCGGTGGTCCGGCGCGGATGCTGGCCGGTCTTGATGGCGTATTGCTCGGCGGGCAGGCCGAAGGCGTCCCAGCCCATCGGGTGCAGGACGTTATAGCCGCGCGCCCGGCGATAGCGGGCGAGGATGTCCGTGGCCGTATAACCCTCTGGATGCCCGACATGCAGCCCCGCCCCGGAAGGGTAGGGGAACATGTCGAGGATGTAGAACTTGGGCAATTGTTCCGGCCGGGCGCGCGCGTGGCGCCGGGCAAACGGATGCTCCGCCGGCGCCTGCTCCCCCGGGTTCCACGCGCGAAAAGTCTCCTCCTCATCCCAATGGCGCTGCCACTTGGGTTCGATTAAATCAAACGGGTACTGCCTGCGTCCAGATGCCATAAGACCGGCCAATATTGCGCAAACCGCCCCGCCAGACAATCGAAGAGTTTCGCGTGCCGGAGGGTCGGAGGGTCGGCGTGTTGAGCGTGGCGGGTATGTTGTCGGCGCGGCGCGGCATCTTCTTTGACATGGAAGCCGATTTCGGGTTTGGGCGGTTCAGGCGGCGGCGGAGCCATGAGCTGGCGGATGGCTTCGAAGAGGGAACGAATGGCTGTGTCGCGGCCTTCAATGCGCTGCTCTAGAAGGTCTGGAAGCGCGCCACGACCGTCGCGGTGCCCACGTTCCCAGGCAGTTGCACCCAATCACCCTTGAATTGGGTCCACGGTTTGCCGTCGACGGTGACGGAGAGCAAGGGGCGCTCGAGCGGGTCGCGGAAGCGGAGGCGGAGCTCGCTCGGGCGGATTGCGGCGCGGGCCGTCCAGTTGGGCGGTGATTTGATTTTCGGCGGGCGTGTAAAGGACGCCGGCCGGCCCGAACCAGGTGGCGGCCCGTTGGAGGCCGCACTGCCGGCCAGGTTTGAGCCAGTCGCGCGGCACGGCCTGGCCGACCAGGAGGGCGTCGCCCTCCTCGCGCAGGAAGAGTTGGCGCAGCCAGCCGCAGGCGTTGGCCTCGTCGGAGGTTTTGTAATGGTCGCCGCGCCAGTCGCCCATCTCGGGCAGGGCATGCTCGGTGTTCATATGGACATCCGGGAAGTGGCTGACGGCAATGGCATTGAACATGGCGCGAAGGGCGTGCTTGACGTCGTCGCGCTGAAGATAGGGCTCGACCTCGAGCAGGAGACAGGCCTGCATGGACATGCCGCCGCGCCCGAACCAATCGCGGTCGAAGTCATCGAGGGTGTAGCCGTATTGGTTGGAGAGATAGAGATTGTCTTCGTAATCCTTCAGAATCCATTCCGCCTCGGGGCGAATGGGGGTCCAGGGCGCCGGTGATGAGCAGGTGCAGGGCGCCCTCGAGCGTTTCGCAAATCCAGCCAAAACTGCGGCCGCGGCGCTGGACGTAGGAAGGAAAGTGAGGGACGGCGGTGCCGTCGCGCAGGCGCACGACGGGCGAGCGCTGGGCCGCATGGCGGAAGTTGGCCAGGAGACTGGCATGAAAGGCATCGGCGGCCTGGCGGATGCGTTTGGCTTGGGGATGCCGGATTTGCTCGAGGGCCCAGGCGGCGGAGTCAAGGCCGCGCCAGGTGTAGCAGCTTGTCGAGAGCCAGGTCCACCAATCGCCGATGTCCTCGAGGCTGCCGGCGGGCAGCAGACCGCGCTCGAGTTCCTGCCGCCCTGCGGTGCGGCCGCTCTCGCGGATGATCCAGTCGGCGCCGGCCACCAGGCCCGGGGCGGCGCGGCCCAGCCAGGCTGCGTCCCGGGTGAAGCGGTAATGTTCGGCCAGGCACCAGAGGATCCAGCCGTGATGCTGGTTGTAGCCGCCGGCCTCGTAACCGCCGGCGCCATAAAGAATGCCTTCCTTCGAGGCGAAGTCGCCGGGCAACCCGACGGTGCCTTGGTAATGGAGCCAGGCATCGAGGCATTCCTGGGCTTCCTGGTGATAGCCGCGCCGATCCAGGTCCACGACCATCATGCAGGACTCGTTGCCGTAGGCGCCGTAATTGAACGAACCGACGCGCGCAAAACGCCGGGTGCTGTTAGGCTCGCGCTCGCAGTTGATGAGCAAATGGCCCGGTTCAGCGCGATAGAACTCATTGAGCACCGGCTCCGGGCGTGATCAGCCGGGCGCTTTCATCGAGCCGTCTCCGCCAATAGCCGGCTACGGCGGCGCGCTCGGCATCGAAGTCCAGCCGCTCGAGGGCGGCCTGTTCGGATTTCTCCGTCAGCACCAGGTATGGGAGCTTGACCACGACCGTCTTGGATTGTCCCGGCGCCAAGGTCCAGCCCCAGGTCAAGGTTTCCCCCGCTATGGCGGGGGCACAGTCGGCCAGAACCTGTCCGCGCAAGTTCCCGCCGAGCCACAGCCGGCCCTGGTCGTCGGCGCGCAGGGCCCTCTGCTTTTCGCCGGCAGCTGTAAGTCAGGGGCAGCGTGGCGCTGCGCGCGGCGGCTGAGAAGTTGCTGATCACAAACCGGGCCACGAACACCGCCGAGGCATCGGCCGGCGGCGGCGGCGGGCCGGCCTTGGCGCCGTCCAGTTCGGTAATCAGGGCGTTTGCGAGATTCGGAGCCCATCGATTTCCCAGGTGGTATGGCAGATCGGGATGCTGTCCTCCTCGAGGTGGCGTTCCACGCGGTTGAGGCAGCGGGCCGAAACCAACCCAGACCGGCGCGGCCTCCAGCCCCAGCCGCGGCGTGTCCTTGCCGGGCCGATTTTGGAGATAGTGGTCGTTGGAGCGGAACATGACTGCGCCACCGGCCACCAGGAGAAACCGCTGCCGGCCGCCGTCCATGCCGAGTGGAAAACAGATGCGGGATTTTTTGGGCGGCATGTTGTTCCAGGCGGCGGGCCAGGTTTGCTCGGGCAATTGGGCAACGCGGTCATAGAGGGTGGCCGCATGTTTGTCGCGCTGGCGGGCGGCCACGGCGGCGTAATCGCGCATGTCCTGGCCGGCCAAGACCGCCACCCCGAGGTGCGGCAGAAACAGGGGCTCCTTGGCCACGTCGTCCGCGCCGAACGTGAAGACCTGGCCGCCGTTGCTGACCGTTACGAGGGTGCGGTCCAACGTGTTCGGGTCGGGGTTGGCCGTCGCCTCGAGAGTGATTCGCCAATCGCGCGGGCCAACTTGTTCGAGGCCCTGCAACTGGCCGTTGAAGACTTCCACTTGCGGTTTGAGCGCAGATTGTTCCCACGCCAAGCGGACGGTGCGCCGTTCATAGACTGAATCGGTCAAGGCCAGCAGGCGGCTGATTCCTGGAAGCGCAGCCTCGGAACGCACCCGAATCTTCAGCGTATAGCGGAAGCGGGCTGCATAGTCCTTGAGTTCCGGAAATTCTTTCTCATTTACGGGCCGGAACGAGAAGGTGACCTGGGAACCCTCGGCCCTGGCTTCGACGTCCGCCGCACGCCAGCCGCCGTTGTACCAATTGCCCAGTTCCATCCAGCCGACATCGCCCCCGCCCGGCTGGCGGTCTTTGGGCAGGTGCTGTTGGGGCCAGCGGCTGCCCCAGTATTCGAGGCGGAGGCCCGAGGGCGGCGGGGCGGCGCCATCGAACTGGACGATGACCTGGTGAATCTCGCGCGGGTCTTCCCATACGACGCCGTTGCCCTCGGGCAGGCGCAGACCGAATGGGGCCGCATCGAAGGAGGCGGCGGCGCCAGTGCCAATCGAGGCAAGGCCGAGGCAAGCCGAGAGCAGGGAGCACGCGACGGAGCCGGGCCTCAGACCCTTTCGGGGCCCGATTTCGAGCGAAAAAAAAGCGGAGATTGAAAAATGCAAATTGAAAATTGAAAATTGAGAATTTTAGGCCGGGCCCGAAGCAGGGGGTTCGCGCCGTGGCGGGCGCTTTGCCTTCGCCGTCACGATGGAACGTGCCAGGATCTTAGCCAACTGACCGCCTTCCCCTCGCAAGGCGGCAATCCGACTCTCCGAAAGCAGGTCGGAGATAATGATGAAACGGAGCCACCCCAAGGTTTCCTTCAATTCCTTGAGCGCGATTCCAAGTTTGTGGATAAAATCATCGCGGCTCTCCGCTGCGCAGCCTTCGTCGTAGTTGGGCGGAGCGGAGGTGCCGCAACGCACCAGTTGCCCGGCTACGTGCCGGCCAAGGCGCGTGTCCGGCAGCGCGTCAACCGCTTTTCCCACCCTGGCTGCAAACTGCCACACCCGCTCCGAGAGATCATCCGGGTTCATAGCTCTTCGGGATTTTTCAATTTTCAATTTTCAATTTTCAATTTTCAATTCGGGCCGTCAGGGCAAACCGCGCAGAGCCGTTGGTCCTAAACGGCTGCGCTTCCGCTCCACTCGACCAGTTCATAATTGCAGCCACACAGCACGCTGCTCTGGGGACAGCCCGTTACATTCTCAGAGCACTTGCGCCGCCGAGCGTTGAGCGCAACCTCTCTCCCCTCTCACAAGCGGCTCGATATGAATCTCTCCACCAAGTGAATGGCAGATTCGATGATGCCTTGCGCCACCACCCTCGATAATATGGGTTTCCGATTTGCCCGGCGCCGTCCCTTTCGGATTATCCGGTGCCCATTCTTTTTCTGTTGGGGCCTATTCTTTTTCTTGCATGGGTTCTTGGACCCCTTATATCTTGTCCGCATAGGTGCCTCATCGTAACGGTTGACCGCACTTAGTATCGGCTTGGGCGATCTTGACCATCGTCCAAGCCTTTTTGGTCTTTGGCGTGTTAGCTATAACATGCTGTCATAGAACAGGTTGCGACACGGTTAAGCCGGCTAGAATCGCCCGTTCGAGCAGAGAGGCTGCTACGCTCCCATCCCGTCCTCGAAGGAGCCGGCGGCCAGGGGGAAGCAGAGATGGTCGCGAACGAACCGGATGCCGTTGGCGCTGGTAGCGTCCAGGTCGCGGTAGGCGCTTTCGGCCTCGACAACGAGGGGGGCGGTCCTGGCGCCCATGACCTGGCAGTAGCGTTGGGGGTAGCCGGTGTGGATGAGCAACTCGGCGTAGCGCGTCATGTTGAGGTCTCCGGAGGGGATGTCCACGAATTGCATCGCGCGCTTCTGCCAGCCGGGTTCCATCATCCGTAGCGGCAGGCCCGGACGAATCGTATAGTTCTTGACGTGGCAGGCGTAGATGCGAGGGGCGACCTTGAGGAAACGGGTCTCGAAGCTTTCCCCTTCCCAGCAATGGGAGGGGTCGGCGTTGACGGCCAGGCACTTGTCACCGTCGCAAATCTCGACCAGCATGTTGAAATCGTCCGCGCACATGGCGGCAGTGCCGGGATGGATTTCGTGGCAGAGGTAGATGCCCAGTTTCTTGGCGTGGGCGCGAATTTTGGCGGTCTTCTTGACGAACCGCTCCTTGCCTTCCTTGATGAAGTCATAATCGCCCCCCGCCCAGAAGCCCCACGGATAGCCCGTAGCCAGTTCCCAGCCAAAGGCGACGCCCCAAAACATGGGCACTACCTTGACCCCGAGTTCGGCGCACAGGTCAAGCAGCCTCAGGACATAGTCCTCGGCCCATTTCTCGATCTCCGCCACCGGCTTCTTGGCAACGTCCCCGGGGATGAAGGGCCGGATAGTCGGGCTGCCGGTCCAGGCGGTCGTCTGGACCCAAATCGGGCAGTGAGCCGACACGCCGTCCAGGCTGAGCTTGGCTTTGGCAAAGGCATCCTGGATCTCCTTGGCCGGCTTGAGGCCCTTGTCGCCCTGGAGCATGAAGTTGGACGGCTGTGCCCCGGAGGCGCCGCTCTTTTTGGCGTAGTCGAGAAACTGTGCGAGGGATTTGGCGCCGTGTTGTGCCCCTTCGATGCTGGCATGGAAGCAATTTTCGGCCATAGATTCTTTGCGGAGTTGATGGTTATTCGTTTTGGACCGGCGAGAGCAATACCGAGGATCGGCCACCATTGCAATGACTTTTTTCCCGGTGCCGGAATCTTTTTGCAAAATGGGCGTTCGCTGCTACGTTTCAACCATGTTTACACCGGGCAAGAACGGTTTCGCGCGCGCTGCCCGCCAGCCGGCGCGGGGGCAGAGGGTGCGGGGCCGCGTCAATGGCAATGGAAATAATGGGACGCTGGCCCCTGGCATGGCCGCCGGGCTGCACGACAAGCAGAGCGAACACGACGACCGCGCCCTGCGGATCGACAAGGTGGGGGTGCGCGGTTTGCGCTTTCCCATCCAGGTCCGCGACAAGGCGCGCGCGGTGCAGAACACCGTGGCCACAATCGGGATGTTCGTGGACCTGCCCAAGGAATTCAAGGGCACGCACATGAGCCGGTTTCTGGAGGTCCTCAACGCCCATGGGAACGTGGTGCACGTGGAGAACCTCACGGAGATTCTTTACGCGATGCAGGCGAAGTTCCACGCCGGGACCTCGCACTTGGAGATTGAGTTTCCCTACTTCATGGTCAAACGCGCGCCCGTCTCGGGCCAGGAGAGCGTGATGGATTATGTGGCGCGGTTCGATGCCACGGCGCGCGGGAGGGAGATTGATTTCGTTTTGACGGTCAAGGCCATGGTCACCACGCTCTGCCCCTGCTCCAAGGCCATTGCGGCCTACGGCGCGCACAACCAACGCGGAGAGGTGACGGTCCGGATCCGCTCGCGCAAGGCAGTCTGGATCGAGGATTTGATCGCCATCATCGAATCCTCCGCCAGCTCGGACCTCTACGCCCTGTTGAAGCGCCAGGATGAAAAGGCGGTCACCGAGCGCGCATACGAGAACCCGGTGTTCGTCGAGGACCTGGTCCGCAATGTGGCGCTCAGGCTCAATGCGCGCCCGGACGTGACCTGGTACCGCGTCGAGGCGGAGAACCATGAAAGCATTCACAACCACAATGCCTACGCCTGTATCGAGAAGGGGTGAAAGTTTTTGAAAATTCTTGTGGAAGTTTTATTTTGCTTTGCTACATTCGCCCACTCTCGGAAGGGACACCAGGCGTCCCGGCGAGAGAGCGAAGCGACCGAAAAGTCCAGCGAAATCAAGCAGTTGAAGTTGTGACAACGAAGAAGAAAGAAACGAGCAAGAAACCGCCGGCGGGCAACAAACCACTGGCCTCGGCGACTTCGGCGGCCATTCTGGGCCAGCGGAAGGTGACGGTGAAGAAGAATGGGGATGTGAAGATTAGAGCGGAGTGGGCCAAGTACTACCAGCGGCTCATTGAACTGCGTGACCAACTGGTCCGGCAGATGAACGGCCTGGCCAAGGAATCGGCCCAGGAGATGGCCGGCTACAGCCTCCACATGGCGGACTCCGGGACGGACAATTTCGATCGCGACTTTGCCTTGAGCCTCCTGTCCTCGGACCAGGACGCGATCTATGAGATCGAAGAGGCGCTCAAGCGCATCGAGAAGAACACCTACGGGATTTGCGAGTTGACCGGCAAGTCGATCCCCAAAAGCCGCCTGGACGCCATCCCGTGGACCCGCTTCACCGTCCAGGCCCAGGCCCAACTCGAGCGCGATGGCGCCCTGCGCGCGCGACGGCTCGGCGCCCTGGGCACCGTGGACGCCGTCAGCCTCGCGGAGGTCGAAGGCGAGGAAGAGGAACCCGAAGAGAAGCCCAAAGACAAAGAGTGATTTATGCCCCGGGAAATCGTTACCATCGAATGCACCGAAGCCCGCAAGGAGGGCAAATCCCCTTCGCGCTACGTCACCACCCGCAACAAGAAGCTCAAGACCGAGAAGCTGGAACTTAAAAAATACAACCCCGCCCTCCGTCGCCACACCCTTCATCGCGAAGTCAAATAAACCCCCTCTATGCCTCGCAAGACTCGTCCAGAGAAACCGGAAAGACGCGGCGGGCGCGACCGCTCTTCGCCCTCCGAGATGCGCACACCGCGCCCCAAACCGAAAATTGACTTCACCGTTGACGCGCTCGATTTCAAGAACACGAACCTCCTGAGGCAGTTCGTGACCGACCAGGGCCGCATCCTGCCGCGCAAGTACACGGGCCTGCCCGCCCATTACCAGCGGCGGCTAAACCGCGCCATCAAGCGGGCCCGGCAGATGCTTCTAATGAAGTAGCTACAGCCGGATAGTCTGCTCGCGGCCGGGGCCGACGGACGCAATGGCCAGGCGGGCGCCGGTCAGCTCGGCCAGGGCCTTGAGATAGGAACGCGCCTTGGCGGGCAGCTCTTTCCACTGCCGCGCGTTGGAGGTTGAAGTCTGCCAGCCCGGGAACTCGGCGAAAACCGGTTGGCAGCGGCCCAGGACTTCGATGTCGTTGGGCACGTAATCATAGCGGGCCGCCCCGTCCCGGTAAGCGATGCAGACTTTGATCGTCTGGACCGAATCCAGACCGTCCAGATTGGTCACGGCCAGCTCGTCGATGCCGTTGACCATGCACGCATGGTGGCTCGCCACCGCGTCAAACCAACCGCAGCGCCGGGGCCGCCCGGTGGTGGCGCCGAACTCGCGGCCCATGGCATGGAGCATATCGGCTATCTCGGCATTCTCCGTCGGCAGCGGCCCCTCGCCCACCCGAGTGGTGTAGGCCTTCATCACGCCCACGACGCGGTCCATCCGGTGCGGCGGGATGCCCGAGCCGGTGCAGGCGCCCCCGGCGGTCGTGTTCGAGGAGGTCACGAACGGATAGGTGCCGTGGTCGATGTCCAAAAAAGTGCCCTGGGCCCCTTCCAGGAGAATGTCGTCCCCCCGTTGGACGGCCTCGTGGAGCAGGATGACCGTGTTGGCCACGAAAGGTTTCAGGAAATCCCCGGCCGCGCGATAGGCGGCGTGGACCGCTTTGAAGGAGAGCGGTTTGGCGCCGAAGGCGCGGAGAATCTCGTTATTCTCTTTGATTTTGGCCCCAAGCAGGCCCTTGAATCGCTCCGGGTTGATGAGATCGATCACCCGCAAACCGGTGCGCGCGGCTTTGTCGCCGTATGCGGGACCGATGCCGCGCTTGGTCGTCCCGATTTTGTTCTTGCCCTTGACGCTCTCGCGCTGGGCGTCCAGTTCCCGGTGGTAGGGCATCACCAGGTGGGCGGTCTCGCTCACAAACAGGTTGTGCCCATCGATGCCGATGCCCAGCTTGCGCAACCCTTGGATTTCCTCGACCAGGCCCACGGGGTCGACCACCACGCCATTGCCGATGACGCAGATCTTCTTTTTCCGCAGAATGCCCGAGGGAACCAGGTGAAGGACGTACTTTTGTCCGTTAAGGTGCACCGTGTGGCCGGCATTATTGCCGCCTTGCGTGCGCACCACGACATCTGCCTGCTCCGTCAGCACGTCTATAATCTTGCCCTTGCCTTCATCGCCCCACTGGGCGCCAACGAGTATCGTATTGGCCATAAATTCAAGTTCCCGCCACACCCCGGCCTGCCGGCTCCCAGCCGGCTTGCGGAGGCAGCGCAATAAAAATCCCCGAACTTTGATTCGGGGCAAAGTGCTCGGCCTTTGCGCGCAGACAGTAGGGCGAAGCCGGCCGGGTGTCAATCTCCAACCGGGGGCGCAAACCAGCCCGGGCGCATCCTGTCAGTGCCACCATGCAGTGCCGCGGCGGAACGCCGCCTTCAGGCGGCAGCAGCGTCGGAATGGGCCGCGACACCGAGCATTCCAACATCTCTCGCATTCCCAAGGCCCTGTCTCAACCAGGAAGGGAACCGCGAATGGACGCGAATGGGCGCGAAGCCCGAGAAACCGCAGAGCCGGTTGCAAGATGAACCGCAAAGAACGCAGAGATCGCAAAGAAATGCCTTGTTTCCCTCAAGTCTTTGCGTTCTTTGCGGTTAACGGCCCCGCTACTGCTAAAATTTTAGCATTTTGTGGTTGACACGCCGCCTCGGAGTGCTAATATGTTAGCACTTTAACATGAATGCCGAACAACACCTCAGCCGCCGCGAACGCCAGATCATGGATGTCCTCCATGCCAAAGGCCGGGCCACCGCGGCGGAGGTTCTCGGGGCCCTGCCGGCCCCTCCGAGTTACTCGGCTGTCCGCGCCCTGCTCCGCATCCTCGAGGGAAAAGGCCATCTGAGGCATCGTCGCGAGGGGGCGCGTTATGTTTATGTCCCGCGAACTTCGCCAAAGGTCGCCCGTCGTTCCGCATTGAAGCGGGTGGTCGCCACGTTTTTCCAGGGGTCGGTCGCGCAGGCGATGGCGGCGCTCCTGGAGACCGCCGACACCGAGCTTTCGGATGCAGAATTGACCAGACTGGAACAGCTCATCAAGAAAGCCAGAAAGGAAGGCCGTTAGTATGAATTCATGGACCGCAATCGTAGCGCATTCGCTCCAGCACTCCCAGCTTGCCGCCGGGTTCCTGGATGCATTCCTCAAGAGCTTCGTCATTCTTATCGTCGCCGGCGGGGTCTGCCTTTGCTGGCGCCGAGGCGCCGCCTCCGCCCGCCACCTGGTGTGGTTTCTGGCAGTGGCGGGATTGCTCTGTTTGCCGGGCCTTTCGGGACTGATGCCGGCATGGCAACGGCCCCTTTGGACAGTGGGGACGCGCGCCGATTCCGGAAACGAACTGACGCTCACGCTCGAGTTCGCGCCGGCCAGGGCAACCACAGCCTCCGTCCGCCAGGCGCCGGCCCCTTCACCCGCCGGGGCGGTTCCCGTTCTTGCCACGCCTCAGGGTGCCGGAGGACAACGGCTGGCGACTCATTTCCACGCCGGCTGGGCAGCCTCCGTCCTTGCCGTCTGGCTGAGCGGGACGGTTATCATTCTCCTTTCGGTGGCGGTCGGGCGCTTGCGGCTCCGGGCCCTCCGCCGCGCCGCACACCCACCCTCCAATGCCGACTGGCTCGCGTTATTGCGCCCGGCTTTGCGAAGCATTGCGGGTGGGGCGGCGCGTGACTTTGTTGCAGTCTGCGGACGACCTGATGCCGCTGACTTGGGGCTGGTGGCGGCCGGTCATCCTGCTCCCGGCCCAGGCCGATGAATGGTCGCCGGAGCGACGCCGGGTCGTGCTGCTGCACGAGTTGGCGCACGTGAAACGGTGGGATTGCCTGACCCAAATGATGGCCTGGCTGGCCTGTGCGGTTTATTGGTTCAACCCGCTGGTTTGGGTGGCGGCGCGGCGGATGTGCATCGAACGCGAGCGCGCCTGCGACGACCTGGTCCTCGACGGCGGCTGCAAGGCCTCCGATTACGCCGCTCACCTGGTGGAAATCGCCCGGACCTTCCGGCGCGTGCCGCAGGTGGCAGCCATTGCCATGGCCCGCTCCTCACGCCTGGAAGGGCGGATTGCCGCCATCGTGGATGGCTCCCGCGCCCGACGCGCTCCGCGCGCCCTGCTCGTGGGTTTGTGCTGTGTCGCCGTGCTTGCCTTCGTCGCTGCCGTCGCCGCGCAGAAGCCCGAGGCAAATCCTCCCGCTCCAGCTTCCGATGCAAAGCCCTGGTTCGATGCGCGCTTGCGCGCGTTCTTTGCGGCCAAGGCGGCGCAAGCCCGCCAGTTGGCCGAACCGGAACAAAGGCCCGTGGCCCCCGAAGTCTGGCCGTATTTCGAGGCGGGCATCAGGGGAGATTGGCAAACCGCCACCAACCTTTGGGTCGCTATGCGCCAACGGGCGCATCAATACGAGGGACACGAATGCCGATGACACGGTCTTTTCCACTGACACAGCGATTTGGTGCCCGATTCTTGAGACGGACCTGGCCTGGGAGCAGTTCGCCAACTGGCAGGAGAAATACGTGCTGGCCTACGGCAACGATATCATCAAATCCATCCCGCCCGGCAGCATTTACTTCGGCGGGACTGACCCCGGGCGCGGCGTCATCACCGCCATGTCCGAGTCCCATGTGGACGGAAAACCATTCTTCACCCTCACCCAAAACGCCTTGGCGGATACCACCTACCTGGATTACCTGCGAGCGATGTACGGCCCGACCATCTACACCCCCACCGCGGAGGATTCCCAAAAATGCTTTCAGGAATACATGGCGGATGCCCAGCGTGCGGCTAGCCGAGAAGAAGCTCAAGCCGGGCGAGGACGTGAAGATCGTGGGCAACCGGGTCCAGGTTTCCGGCCAGATCGCCGTGATGGCCATCAATGGTTTGCTGGCCAAAATCATCTTCGACCGCAACTCCAACCGCGAGTTTTACGTCGAAGAAAGCTTCCCGCTCGATTGGATGTATCCCTATCTCTCCCCTAACGGGCTGATTATGAAGATCAATCGCCAGCCGCTGCCCAGGCTCTCCGAGGAACTCGTTCGGCAGGACCATGAATACTGGTCGAGCTATCTCCGGCCGATGCTCGGCGATTGGCTCAACTACGACACTCCGGTCGCCGAGGTCGCCGCCTTTGCCGAGAAGGTCTATCTCAAGCATGACCTTGCCGGTTTCAAGGGCGACCCGCAATTCGTCGAGGACACCGGCGCGCAAAAGGGCTTTTCCAAGCTGCGCAGCTCCATCGGCGGCCTCTACAATTGGCGCATCACCGACGCCAATACTCCCGCCGAGAAACAGCGGATGACCAAAGAGGCCGATTTCGCCTTCCGCCAGGCCTACGCCCTTTGCCCTGTCAGCCCCGAAGCGGTCTTCCGCTACGTCCAACTCCTGCTCAGTCTAAGCCGCGGGGAGGACGCGCGCCTCCTAACCGAAACCACCCTGAAACTCGACCCCGAAAACGCCCAGATACAGACGCTGGCCGAACAACTGAAGCACCTCAAACCGGGCAATTGAGCCCTGTCGAGCAGCCCGTTTCCCCTCACTCCGGCCCTCTCCCCGAGGGAGAGGGAGCAGCCAGGGCCAGCTCTCGGGCATTCCCACACCGCTGGATTTGCCGACCGACTGGCGAGGATTCTCCCTCTCTGAACAGTTACTGAAAAGCACACGAAGCCGCTATTTGGCGCGAACGCAGCGGAACCCGTTCGAGTCCATGGTTAAACAGACGTCGGTCAAACCGGCCTCATCGCAGTTTCGAGCCCAGGAGGTGCAATTGGCCGCGCTGCTGGACCAGGCGCCGCCCCTGAGCACCCGCTTTTCGCCTTGCTTGGGGCCGCGTGGATTGTCTTGGGGACTTTCCCGGTAGTACTTGGCCCCGTAGAAATCGTTGCACCATTCCCATACGTTTCCTGCCATGTCGTAAAGCCCCCAGGCATTGGGTTTGCGCTGGGCGGCGGGGTGAGGCTTGGACTGGGAATCGCCTTCAAACCAGGCAAAGGATTTCAGTTCCTGGGTATTGTCCCCGAAATAAAAGGACGTGCTGCTGCCCGAGCGGCAGGCATACTCCCACTCCGCCTCGGTGGGCAGGCGGTATCCGTTGGCCGAGAAATCGCACGCCCAGCTATTGGTGTCATAGCAGGGCTTCAGGCCCTCCCGCAGCGAGCGCGCGTTGCAGAACTTCACTGCGGCCGACCAAGTAACCTGCTCGACGGGGTTTTTGGGATACTTGCGCCGGGATGGGTTTGTGCCGATGACTCTCTGATAGACTTCCTGGGTGACCTCGTATTGATCCATCAGAAAGCCATCCACTTTGACCGCGTGCGCCGGTTTCGCGTCAATCGGGCCTTCGTTTGAACCCATGATAAACTGGCCGGGGGGTATGGAAACCATGTCCATGCCACAGGCGGTTTTGAGGACTTGAGTTCCGGCGGGTTGGGGTTCGCCGGTTTGCCGGCCGCAGCCGCCCAGGACGGCCATCGCCAGGGCGGCAGCGAACAGGTTTTTCATACGCATATCACTAAGGCTCAGAGAAGTACAAGCTACGGCGCGGTTCCCATCGGGTCGGCTGCCGCAGGACCGCGCGGGATTGGTCCCAGATGTGCCGCGCAACGACCGCTTTTTGCGGAGAATCCCCGCATTTCAACGCGGCCGTTTGTTCGAGCCTCAGCACCAGCCGGTTGTAGCGGCGGCAAAGGTCGTCTTGGGACCCGGCCGTGTCTCGCACGTCGAGGTTGCCGCAATCGAAGCCATCCCCTTTGCCTTCCCGCAAGAGCGCTTTCATGGCGTCGATCTTCTTCTGCACTGACGCCAGGGGCGTGGCATAGATTTCCCGGGATTGGGCTTGGGCCTCCGCGACCAGGCCCTGCAATTCGGCGAGGTAATCCCGCAGCTCCGGATGCGCTTGCTGCTCGCCGGCGAGGTAGCTCTTCATCCGGTCGAAAAACGCCGCATATTGATTGACCCGGCCGCGAATCTCCCGAATGAACTCATAGAGGTGGGTGGCGAGGTCCACCCCGAGGGTGGCCTTTTCCTCCTTCTTAATCTTCGAGAGCCGGGTCGTAGTGGCGCAAACCGGCCGGTCAAATATCGGCTGGTCGGGAGTGGAATACTTGAGCCTTCTAATCCTGTTGGCGTCAAAATCGAACAAGGCCGCCGCCCTTTTCCGGACCCAGGGCCTGCTCGACAATCTCGCAAGGCGAGAAGAGGTCCGCCGCCGCCGGTTCCAGGAAGTAGATAAGCGCCTCACCGTTGGGGATGAAAGTTTTCTCGAAATGAAATATCGTTCGAGGCCCCTCGAACGAGAAAGGATAATGGTTCCAGTCCTCGAACCAGACGCCCCAGATCCTCGTCCTGGCGTTGGCGATGGGAAACGAGTACTCCATGCACGGCTGGCGAAAAGACGGACGCCCCCCCGGAGTCACGAAAAAGCGGCCCATCCAGCGGGCTGGAAACGGGCGCGCCCACCCGATCGGGACGTATTCACCAAGCCAATCTTCGTTCAACGATTCCCGGCGCCAGATGCCGGCGTGCTCCGCAAACGAAAGCGAGAATCCATTTGTTGCCGTTGCAATTGACAGCGAATCGATCAGGCGGCTTTCCCTTTCACCGGACAGGCCCAGGGAGACCGCCTGGGAGGCCGTCTCCCACGCAGCGACGAGCATGCTGTCGTTGCCGTCCACCAGCCCGACAAACCATTGTGTGGAAGGGATGCTGAACTGGTTGCCGCCCGGCATCTTTGCCGGGGCGTAGCAGATGTCCGTTCCGACGAATGAAGGCAGAAGACCATAGCGGAGGCGGCAATCCCGCACCTGAAACTGCGGCACCTGGCTGGATTCCACACGGACGAGGCCCTTGGCCGTGAACCAGGCGATGTAGAAACGTCCTCCCGCTTCGGTGCTCACACGAATGCCGGTCCGGTCATTCTCGTGGAGCACGGCGCATTTGGACGCTGGAATGGCGGGCACTGGGGCGATGACGCATCGCTGCCTGGGCCTGCCTTCCTGCACCGAATAAATCATCAGCCCGCCATCGCCCTTGCGCACCGCACCGGCGAGATGACCGCCTTGAATGACTGGAGTTCCGGCAAAGACGTGCGCCGGGCCATCCGCCGGCAGCCACTGGTCTTTGGCAGACCAATCGAACAGGGCGCCAAGCTCCTTTTTCGCATCCCACACCGCGACTTCGGCCGAGGACTTGGGTCACAACGCATCAACTCGAAATCATCGGCGATAATCGGCGAGCCCAGTTCCCCGGCTGTGCCATGATAGAGGTTGAATTCCCTCGACATTCCACCCAACCTGAGCGTCAGGGAGCCGTTTTGATTCAGGACACAAAAGCTCTCCAGTTGCACCCACCGGCCGCGGGGCACTTTAATCTCGGCCAGAGCATACCCGGCCCAGGGTTTATCGGAATCCTGGAGCAGGAAGGCCACCGTCTGCGCGGACTCGGATTTGACCCAGCAGCGAGCCAGGTAGGCCCCGGCTGCTGCGGGGTTGAGCTTCTGTTCCACGGCGGTGTGCGCCGGGATGGCGATGGCATTCCGGCCACCATGAGCCTCCTTGTCAGTGAGCCTGGTTTTGCCCACGCTGCCGCTCGTGGTGACCCAGTTGGGCGGGTCATCTATGCCGGGGGCGGTCTCCTCGAAACCAGGATTTTTCAGGAGATTCTGCTCCGCTGCCGCGCCGCCGGTGGAGAACGCCATGCCTGCAAACAAGATTATGGCGGCTGCCCACGCCGTGGAGCTTTGACCCCGCCGCAGGGGGAATGTTTCGGTGGTGTGTGTCATGAGGTCCTTTGCTAACGCGACTCTGGTAATTCTATGGCTCAAGCCATGTTGCACTGCCTCGATTGAATCAGGGCCCATCGGATTGTTCAAGCAAAACTCCGCTTTCCCAAGTTGAGCTTGCAAGCGTCGCGATGTGCGGGATATTTCCCGTGGTAAAATCATGCGCACAGCGCGAAGAATTACTCTGCTGGCTTGGACCGCGACACTTTTCGCCGGCCTGTGCGCCGCGCAATTCCGGTTCGGCCGCGGTTCCTGGGCTGGAGACATCGGGCCGATGGTCCAGACCGAGGGCGGCGACTGGGTCAATGAAGACACCGTCCGCACCGCGCGCGAAACGGCGCCCCACAGCCTGGACCTGCCGCCCTGGACCAACACGCCCGGCTTCGAGAAGGACGTGTTCATCTTCACGCGCATCATATTCAAATCCGCGCCCGGCGGCCCGACTTGGCTCGGCTGGATCAACGACTATCCCGACGCCGACCTGAATCTCTCCGCCCGCCTCCAGTTGCTCACTTCCATAAAAAGCGACCCCGACTGCCGCGTCTTGAAACTGACCGACCCGGCGCTGGCTGACCACCCGTTTATTTTCATGTCGCACCCCGAGCGGATGGAATTGCGCGACGAGGAAGCCGGCGCATTGCGAAAATATTTGCTCAACGGCGGGTCCCTCCTGGCGGACGATTTTTGGGGCGACCGAAGCTGGGAGCATTTCGAGAGGATCATGAAGCGGGTGCTGCCCGGCTCGACCTGGACCGAGCTGTCGATGGAACATCCCTTGTTCCACTGCGTGTTTGATTTGCACGGGCCGATGAGCCGGTTGCAGGTGCCTACGCTGCAACTCTGGCGCCGCCTTTACGACCCGGCCGATCCCCAATCCTTTGCCTCGGCCTTTCGCGGCCAGGGCTCCCGCGAGATGCACGTCCGCGCCTGGCTCGACGAGAAGCAGCGCATCACGGTCCTTGCGCTTCACAACTCCGACACCGGGGACGGCTGGGAACGCGAGGGCGAGGACGAAGTTTATTTCCACCAATTCTCGGAGAATCGCGCCTACCCCCTGGCCGTGAACGCGATTTTTTATTTGATGACGCACTGAGCTTGAGGGGATACTGCCGGCATGGCCCATTCGCGTCAGGCTAAGGCGTTTGCGGCTCCGGACAGCAGTTCGTAGTAGTTTTTGCGATCGTTTCGCTTTTCGTAGAAGGCATGGCGGGCGAGGCAGAACTCCACCCATTGAACGACCGAGACGCCCAGCACCATGGCCGAGAACCAGCAAGCGCACTGTCCGAGAATGTGCCCCAGGCGAAGGAGGCTGACGTGTTGGCCGTGGGGACAATTGAGTTCCAGCAGGTCAGAAAGCTGGCAGACCAGCGCGCAGAACAACAACTTGGTCAGCACCGAGAGGCTCAAGCAAGACCGGGGTGCGGCAGTTGAGGTGAGGCAATCCCAGGTGGCTTTTCCAGGTTTTAAAATGATCTCAATTCGCCAGCGCAGCCGATAGATCGCGGCCAGGACCTTGGGGGGCCAAGTCGCCGCCGGCACGTTGGTCACGAAGATGTTCCAGCCCATCAAGAAGAGATGCTCGGCGCCAGGAGGGGAGCGGTGGCGTTTCTGGGCGGAGACTTTGGCCTTGTGCCGCCGCTGATTGGCCACTTCCTCTGGCACGGGCAGGGCGACCAAGCGCACGGCCGCTCGCTCCGGTCCCAGGAGCACGTCCATATCCAAGGAGCCAGAGTTCTTCAGGAGGGCCTTTAAATTCAGCGGTTGGCCCGTCTTGGGGTCGTAGGGATTGACGCCGTGGCGGTAGCGGCTGAGGAAGGAGATGCCCGCACTGACAAACTGGGCCAGGACTGCCGTGGTGAAGTAACCCAGATCCCGCAGGACCAGATTGCCGGGGCGGGCGACTTCCAGGATGTCCGGGGCGGCGGCCTGGTCATTGCGAGTATAGCCCGAAAGGGAGACGTGCCCGACCACGCCGTTTTTGATGTCGCAGATCCATTGGATTTTGAGGGTGGCGTAGTCTTGCCCATGTTGGTTGCCGGCCCCGGGGAAGAGTTCAGCCAAGTGCTTGGGCAGCGTTTGGGAGGTGCTGTCATGGACCCAGACGTGAGCAAAGCGTTCAAGGGCTTGGCAGGTCGGAACGCCACGAGCGATCTGGCTGAAGAGGGCCGTGACGACCCCAGCCAGAAAGCCTTTGAGGCCACCGGAGAGCCGTTCACTCAAAGACTGTTTAGTGTAGGTGGTGTCGGCGGCCAAGCCGATGACTGCGGCGGTATGCTCCAAGGCGAGGTCGGTTTCGGGAGCGAGGGCCAGGAGGCCCTTGGCAAATTTGAGCATGGGGATTTTACGTGGGCTGCGCTGCAGAAAGCCTGAGGCTCGGGCGATACCCTCGGCGTCGATGGCGTCGAGTTTGGGGAGGCAGGCCGGGAGCTGTTGGTGGAGGGAGGCGGGCAAACCGGAATTGTTTTGCGCGGAAGGGTTAGGAGATGACATGCGTGGTTTTATATAGTATTAATACTATATGCCAAAGCGACAAAAGGCGACAGAAAAAACGACGGGTTACCTCATCAAAGTGCAAAAGGTGGAGCGGCCAACCAATCGCTCCTACTATCTGAACTTGCCGGTGGTCCTGGCGGAGGCGCTGGAGATCAAAAAAGGGGAAGAAATGAAGTGGCTAATCGAAGACAAAAACGTGCTGCTCCTGTGTCGGACACAGAAAAGGCCGCCGCGTCAACTGCGCGCCAAACCTTGGCCTGACGCGAATGGGCATGGCCGCCACCGCCACGGAACTCAGGATTCTCGCTCAAGTCGAACGGCGGCTTGAGGAGATGATCGCGCTGACCGCCCGGCTGGTCCGGCTCAACACCGTCAATCCCTACAGCGGCGATCACTCCGCCGGCACGGAGAAGCCCGGACAAGAGCTGATGCGCAGAGAACTGAAGGCCGCGGGCGCCCTGGTCGAGATCGTCCCCGTGCCGGCGGACATCTACCGACAGTGCGGCGTGCTCGGTCCGCAGGGCCGGAGTTGGAAAGGCCGCTACAATGTCATCGGCCGGTTCCAGCTTCCGGTTCGGAGCAAGGCGCGGGCGGGGACAAACAGACCGAGGCGGCCGGGCCCGAGCGCCCGCCGGCCCGGCAAGACACTCATCCTCAACTGTCATATAGACACGGTGGGCACCGAGGGCTACGAGGGCAACCCCTTCGAGGGGGTCGTCCGCGAAGCCAAGCTCTGGGGCCGTGGCAGCTCCGACAGCAAGGGCAACCTGGCCGTCGGCCTGACCGCAATCAAGGCCCTGCTTTCCGCCGAGGTGGAAACCATGTTAACCAGCGCCAAGGCCGTCGCCCTGGCGGCGTACCGGTTCCTGGCCTAAAGCTCAGAGGCGGAGGGCACAACAAAGGGCTTGCGGTATTCGCGGCTCAGGAGAGCATCGGCTTGGGGCAGGTTGACAAAGGCCTCCCGCTCCGAATCGAAGTGCAGCCACGGGCCCAGGGTCAGCTTTGTCTGTTCGAGATCCAGTTGATTCTCCCCCAGGTGCCGCACGGTCCGGTCAAGGGTTTCCAGCACGTTCTCATGCACCTTGATTTTGGCCAGTTCCCGCCGGAGTTCCGCCGGGGAGACCCCCTGGCCGAGACGCCAGGAGATGTTGCCCAGGTGACAAAGGGCCGAAGAGAGATGGGTTTCCAGGATCTCGGCGTTGAGTTGTTCCCGTTTGCGGCTGCGCACGGCGTTGAGGAAATTAGCGAAGTGGCTCTCGCTCTTGCCGCTGAAGGTGCTGACCAACTTCCCCTCCGCATCAAAGAGCGAGGTGCCGGCGATGAACCCGCGGGTTCCTTCAAAAATCCAGCCGTCCTGGAAGCCGGGCCGGAACGGGGCGGTCTTGAGGCCGCGCGTTTCGGAGACGATGGTCCTGTCGTCGAAATCAAACACGACGACCTGAGTGTTCGGCGTCTGGCCGGCGTCGATGTAACCGAGCCGTCCGCCATAGCTGAGCACGGCCCTGGGCAGTCCCGTCAGCCCCAGGCCCCAACGGCAGACGTCCAGGGAATGAACGTTATTGTTGCCCAGTTCGCCATTGCCGGTTTCCCAGAACCAGTGCCAGTCGTAATGGAATTGAGGCCGGGTAAGCGGGCTCATGGGAGCCGGGCCCGCCCAGAGGTTGTAATCGACCTGGGCCGGAACTTCGTAGGCGCCGGGCCCGCCAATGGAACCGCGGGCGCCATAGACGATGCTGCGCGCCAGGCGGACCTCACCCAGCTTGCCCTGCCGGATGTAATCAATGGCGGCTGCCAGCGCCCCATTGGAGCGGTTCTGCGTGCCGCCTTGGCAAATCCGCCCGGTCCGGCGAGCCACCTGAACGATGCGACGGCCCTCGCTGAGATTGTGGCTGACAGGCTTTTCCACATAAACATCCTTGCCGGCCTGCATGGCCCAGATGGCCGCCAAGGCGTGCCAATGATTGGGCGTAGCGATGAATACTGCGTCCACCGACGGGTCGTCAAGGGTGCGCCGCAGGTCCTGGATGGCTTTGGGCGCGCTGCCCTGCTGCTTTTCCACCGCCGCCGCCAACTCGCCCGCGAGGTCTTTGTCGGGGTCGCACACGCAGACAATCTCACAATCCCGAAGCCGGCCAAGCTCCTGGGCGTGCTGCCTGCCGCGAATCCGGCAGCCGAGCACCGCAACGCGCAGCCGGTTACTGGGACTGCCCGGCCTTTTCTCCTCCGCCCGACCGGGCAGAGGGGCAGTGGCAGCGGCAGCGGCAGCCAGGATTGAATCCAGGAGGAAACGGCGGCGAGTGAAGGAGCGCATAAACTTTGGGTGCAGGAGTCAGCGTTGATTATAGAACACCTGACGCGCCGGCAGCGCAATATATTCACCGGCAGGGCGCCAAGCCGTTGCTCACTGCGACTGGAGACGGAAGAAGGCGGCTTTGCCCTTCGCCGTGTTGGTGAGCACATAATCGGCGCCGACAGTGGCTATCCCACTCAGGACATCGCTCCAGCTTCCAGAGGACAGGTTGGTGCTGGTCTGCAAACCGAAGTTCCCAGCCGCAGTTGGCCATAAAACGACCACAGTGTGTGCGTTGACACGCTCGATGGTCAAGACGGGCTGGTTGGTCGATACGCCAGCGCCTGTGAACAACAGGCTGAAAACCGTGGGGCCGTAAACGCCTTCGCCCGGAATGCCGGTGGGAAGATTTATGTTCGCAAAGCTTCCGGAAAATGACGGGTAAGACACTACGTTGAAGGCCTCGCCCTTGGCCGGCACAAAACTATTATTCAAATTGGCGCTGAACGTGCCGTTCAAGACCACGCTCGCATTAAGGGCGATGTTGCCATAATCCGTCGCGCTGTTCAGGCCGACACTCAAGACGCTCGAGGATTGAAGACTCACGCTGCTCAGCGCGAATGTCCCCGCTTGCGAATCCACCGTGCCCGGGTCTGTGAAGAGGACAACATTGATTGAGGAGTTCCCTGTCCCCGGGCGTTGGCTTATCGTGCCCTGGTTGATCAGGTACTCGCCACCAGCACCATAGGAGTAGATGTGGTCCCCGGAGGCGCCGTAGAAGTTAATCTCCCCGTGGTTGTTGATGCCCCCGATCCAGTTGATACCATTATTATTGTAAAGATAAAAGGCGGCGTTGGTCAGGTTGATCGTCCCGGCGTTGGTCAGCGGGCCCTGCAGGTAGAAGGTGGCAGCCACATTGAGCACCCCGCCGCCCTGGACCGTCAGCGAGCCAGTGTTTGCCAGCGTCGCGCCATACTCGTCCAACACGCCCCCGCTCGCCACCGTTACCGTCCCGGAAAAGGTGGCGCCGCTTTCGATCAGCGCCCCCCCGCCGTTCACCGTGATAGCCCCGTTGAGGGTGCCGTTTGTCGCCGTCATCACCCCGTTAACCTGGTGGGTCCCCGCCTCCAGCGTCATCCCGTCGAGCGTCAAATTGGTGATCGCGCCGCCTTGCTGAAAACCCGGCCCCAACTCCAGCGTGCCCCCCGTCAGCGCCAGGTTCGGAATGGCATCCACCGTCAACAACAGGTAGCCCGACGTGAACTGATATTGGCCCGGACCGTTCAACACCAGGGGCGTCCCCACCGTCAGCGGGCTGCTGGCGCTGCCACCGCTAAATTGGAGGGTCGTGCCCGGGGCCGCATTGTAAGTGCCCACCAGGACACCTGCGTAGGCGTTGATCGAACTTGTCCCGGCGCCCGCCTGCTCGTTGACCGTGCCCTGGTTGATCAGATACTCGTAACCAGAGCCGGAGGAGGAGTAAATGCGGTCCCCGGAAGCGCCGTAGAGGTTAATCTCCCCTCGGTTGTCGATGCCTCCAGCCCAGTTGACACCATTATTATTGTAGAGGGAGATTGCGGCGTTGGTCAGGTTGATCCTCCCGGCGTTGGTCAGCGGGCCCTGCACGTAGAAGGTGGCAGCCACATTGAGCACCCCGCCGCCCTGGACCGTCAGCGAGCCAGTGTTTGCCAGCGTCCCGCCATTCTCGTCCAGCACGCCCCCGCTGGCCACCGTTACCGTCCCGGAAAAGGTGGCGCCGCTTTCGATCAGCGCCCCCCCGCCGTTCACCGTGATAGCCCCGTTGAGGGTGCCGTTCGTCGCCGTCATCACCCCGTTAACCTGGTGGGTCCCCGCCTCCAGCGTCATCCCGTCGAGCGTCAAATTTGTGATCGTGCCGCCTTGTTGAAAACCCGGCCCCAACTCCAGTGTACCCCCCGTCAGCGCCAGGTTCGCAATCCCATCCACCGTCAACAACAGGTAGCCCGACGTGAACTGATATTGGCCCGGACCGTTCAACACCAGGGGCGTCCCCACCGTCAGCGGGCTGCTGGCGCTGCCACCGCTAAACTGGAGGGTCGTGCCCGGGGCCGCATTGTAAGTGCCCACCAGGACACCTGCGTAGGCGTTGATCGAACTTGTCCCGGCGCCCGCCTGCTCGTTGACCGTGCCCTGGTTGATCAGATACTCGTAACCAGAGCCGGAGGAGGAGTAAATGCGGTCCCCGGAAGCGCCGTAGAGGTTAATCTCCCCTCGGTTGTCGATGCCTCCAGCCCAGTTGACACCATTATTATTGTAGAGGGAGATTGCGGCGTTGGTCAGGTTGATCCTCCCGGCGTTGGTCAGCGGGCCCTGCACGTAGAAGGTGGCAGCCACATTGAGCACCCCGCCGCCCTGGACCGTCAGCGAGCCAGTGCTTGCCAGCGTTCCGCCATTCTCATCCAGCACGCCCCCGCTCGCCACCGTTACCGTCCCGGAAAAGGTGGCGCCGCTTTCGATCAGCGCCCCCCCGCCGTTCACCGTGATCGCCCCGTTGAGGGTGCCGTTCGTCGCCGTCATCACCCCGTTAACCTGGTGGGTCCCCGCCTCCAGCGTCATCCCGTCGAGCGTCAAATTCGTGATCGCGCCGCCTTGTTGAAAACCCGGCCCCAACTCCAGCGTGCCCCCCGTCAGCGCCAGGTTCGCAATCCCATCCACCGTCAACAACAGGTAGCCCGACGTAAACTGATATTGGCCCGGACCGTTCAACACCAGGGGCGTCCCCACCGTCAGCGGGCTGCTGGCGCTGCCACCGCTAAACTGGAGGGTCGTGCCCGGGGCCGCATTGTAAGTGCCCACCAGGACACCTGCGTAGGCGTTGATCGAACTTGTCCCGGCGCCCGCCTGCTCGTTGACCGTGCCCTGGTTGATCAGATACTCGTAACCAGAGCCGGAGGAGGAGTAAATGCGGTCCCCGGAAGCGCCGTAGAGGTTAATCTCCCCTCGGTTGTCGATGCCTCCAGCCCAGTTGACACCATTATTATTGTAGAGGGAGATTGCGGCGTTGGTCAGGTTGATCCTCCCGGCGTTGGTCAGCGGGCCCTGCACGTAGAAGGTGGAAGCCACATTGAGCACCCCGCCGCCCTGGACCGTCAGCGAGCCAGTGCTTGCCAGCGTTCCGCCATTCTCATCCAGCACGCCCCCGCTCGCCACCGTTACCGTCCCGGAAAAGGTGGCGCCGCTTTCGATCAGCGCCCCCCCGCCGTTCACCGTGATAGCCCCGTTGAGGGTGCCGTTCGTCGCCGTCATCACCCCGTTAACCTGGTGGGTCCCCGCCTCCAGCGTCATCCCGTCGAGCGTCAAATTCGTGATCGCGCCGCCTTGTTGAAAACCCGGCCCCAACTCCAGCGTGCCCCCCGTCAGCGCCAGATTCGGAATGGCATCCACCGTCAACAACAGGTAACCCGACGTGAACTGATATTGGCCCGGACCGTTCAACACCAGGGGCGTCCCCACCGTCAGCGGGCTGCTGGCGCTGCCACCGCTAAACTGGAGGGTCGTGCCCGGGGCCGCATTGTAAGTGCCCACCAGGACACCTGCGTAGGCGTTGATCGAACTTGTCCCGGCGCCCGCCTGCTCGTTGACCGTGCCCTGGTTGATCAGATACTCGTAACCAGAGCCGGAGGAGGAGTAAATGCGGTCCCCGGAAGCGCCGTAGAGGTTAATCTCCCCTCGGTTGTCGATGCCTCCAGCCCAGTTGACACCATTATTATTGTAAAGGGAGATTGCGGCGTTGGTCAGGTTGATCGTCCCGGCGTTGGTCAGCGGGCCCTGCAGGTAGAAGGTGGCAGCCACATTGAGCACCCCGCCGCCCTGGACCGTCAGCGAGCCAGTGCTTGCCAGCGTTCCGCCATTCTCATCCAGCACGCCCCCGCTCGCCACCGTTACCGTCCCGGAAAAGGTGGCGCCGCTTTCGATCAGCGCCCCCCCGCCGTTCACCGTGATCGCCCCGTTGAGCGTGCTGTTCGTCGCCGTCAACGTCCCGTTGATGGCGACACTGGTGGCCGTCAAGGTAGTGCCGATGACTTGCAGAGTTTGCACTCCCGCCGCGCCGCCGACGGTAAGACTGGCTGCGCCGGCAGTGCTGTTGACATTTACGATATAGGTGCCCGGAGTGTTGATGAGCGCCGTGTCCGCGGCGCCGGGCGCGTGGTTCGGGCTCCAGTTGTCCGCCACATTCCAATTCCCGCCGCTGGCATTGGTCCAGGTGATGGTGTCGGCCCAAAGCGGAGCCCGGCCCAGGAAAAGAAAGACCAAGGCCAAAGACCGAGCCAAAGACCACCGTATGATGTTCATAATTGAAACTTACCATGCTTCCCGGCCGCAGGCAAGTCAGGCGAGACCAAAGTTGCCTTCACGAGTAAGCGTTGTCGCTGCCGACGCAAACGGTTTCCACTGGTTCTTGCCCCTCCTACACCGCGCTGAAGCGGCGGTGTTAATGAGTGCATGGGTTGTTTGCCAGGAATCTGTCCCGCCCCCGTCCGGTTCTCGATTGTCCGATTGTGCTGGAAAACGGGGTCGGGGTTCTGTAACCCAGCAGGCGGGCGGGTTCGGTTTCAGGACTGCTGACCTGCGGGGGGCGGCCCGCAGCCCAGAGATTGGGTGTCGGATTGGCCGCCGCGGCGGCTACTATAGATCAGAAGGTTGTTATGGAAGACCATGAACTATTGAGCGAATATGCCGAGCATCACTCCGATAAAGCCTTTGCCGAATTGGTGGCGCGCCATATCGATCTGGTCTATTCCACCGCGTTCCGACTGGTGGGGGAGAGCCACCTGGCCGAGGATGTGGCGCAGACAGTCTTCATCGGCCTGGCCCGCAAGCCCCGGTCGCTGCGCAACCCCCGGGTCCTGGCAGGTTGGCTGTATCACACGACGCGGTTCAAAGCCGCCAGCGCCTTGCGGACGGAGCATCGGCGAAGGCAACGGGAGAGCACGGCCATGGAGTTGAACGCGCTCAATTCGGATTCCCCATCGGTTTGGCAAGCCCTGGCCCCGCAGTTGGATGCGGCGATGGACACCCTTGATTTGAACGATCGGGACGCGGTCGTGCTGCGATTCTTCAAGGGCAAGAGCCTGCGCGAAGTCGGCCAGGCCTTGGGCACTTCCGAGGATGCAGCTCAAAAGCGCGTCACTCGGGCCTTGGAGAAGCTCCGGTCTTATTTCCTGCGGCAAGGCATTGCCGCGTCCGCCGCCTTGATTGCGGCGGAGATCTCCGCCCACGCGGTCCAAAGCGCCCCTGCCGGGTTGGCCGCCGGTATCGCCGCCACTTCCCTCGCCGGGGCCGCCGACGGCGGCGCCACGGCTTGGGCACTCAAATTCGTTGAACTCATGACTGCGACAAACCTGAAAATCACGGCCGCCGCGCTGCTCGTCATCGCCGCCGCCTCCGCTCCGCTCCTTCTCAGCCGCCGCGCTCCGTCCCCCGACGCGGCTTTGGCTCCGGCAATGGTTGGCGCAGCCCAGTCGGACGCAGACCCGGCTCCGTCCCCGGCCATCAAACCCGCCAAGCTGGCAACGCCCACCGAATCTCTGGTGGACCGCATGTTCGCGGAATCGGCAAGGGAACTGACGCCCGAACAAATCGAGGCCTATTTGCAGCAGAACAAGCGCAGCGCCGAGGGTCTTCTGGCCGCGTTCCGGGTTAGCCTCGACAAAAAGTATCTCCTGGAGGCAGCAGCCAGTTTCCCGAATGATGCGCGCGTGCAGTTTGCCGCTGTCGCCAATGAGGCGTTTCCCGGCGAAAACCGCAAATGGGTTGACGCCCTCAAGACCAACGCGTCTGACAATTCCCTGGCGTGGTATTTTTCGGCGCTGGACTACTTCAAGTCCAAGCAGCCCGACCTGGCCATCCGGGAGCTTGCAGAGGCCACGCGCCTGGACTCCTTCGAGAACTACGGCGTGCAAAGCTGCCAGGCGGTTGAGGAAATGTACCGCCTGGCCGGCCGCTCCCCGCTGGCGGCCAAATACAAAGCGGCGTGCGGCAGCCGGACCCCCGTGGAGTATCTCGCCAAATTGAAGGCCCTGGCCGCCGAAATGAGCCAGGTCAGACAACAATACCAGGACCAGGGGGATGCCGCCTCGGCAAACTCCATGGGCGCGATGAGCATGGCCTTGGGCGGCCAACTCAGGGCCAAGGACGTCCTCGAGCAGCTTGTGGGAATCGCCATCCAGAAGAACGTCCTCGCACGACTGGACCCCGTGGGGAACAACGAGTTTCTGGGCCGCCCGGTGGGCGAAGTGACAGCGGAAATTGACCGGCAAAGGGAGGAGAACAAGCAATCCATGCAAAAGAGGGACCAGGTGCTGCCGACTCTCAATGAAGCGGATTTGTCCAATTACCTCGAACGCGAAAAGCTTTATGGCGAAGTCAAGGCCATGCAGTGGTTGGAAGCGACCTACTGGACCCCTGACCTGCCGCCGCCGCCGCCATCGGAGTCTAATTAGTGCGATGCAAAAGCCGCCGTATCCAACTGCTCGTTCAACCCATGAGATGCCTATGAAGTCCCAAATAAACGCCTGGCTCACAACCGCAGCCCTGGCCCTGACCGCCTTCGCCCTGCCCCTTGGGTGTGGCGTGGCTGCCAAGAAGCCAACCGTCAATCCTGCCGGCACATGGAAGCTGGCTGCCGCCACCAATAGCCCCACCGGCTTCCAGCAAACCCTGAAAATCCGCCTTGAGGGCGGCAAGCTCGTTGGCACGCTTAGCCACAGCACCATTTCGCGCACTGAAGACCGTGTCCTCGAAAACGTCAGGCTCCACGGGAGCGAGCTCTTCTTCACGCTTACCATTGCCCCAACCTCAGGCGGCGGGACAAACATGACGCGGAGCTACCAGGGCCACATCAGCGGGGACACGATCAAGGGAAAGTGCGACGTAGAGTGGGCGGGCAAGACCTTCACGCGAGATTGGGAAGCCAAACGGGTCAGCGAGTAGCTCACGGCTGAGTCAAGATTCCGCAGGAGCCGACGTAAGGAGGCTCTGATTTCTGCTTGCTGAATTGTCTGGCAGGGGCCAGCTTTAGCCAAAATTGGCCCCGCTCATGGATTCAACCCCCAAGCTTGCGCCCGGCAGATGTTCTTTCAAGGGACCAAGCCAAGGCTTTACCCTTATCGAGCTGCTGGTGGTCATCGCCATCATTGCCATTCTGGCCGCCCTGCTGCTGCCAGCCCTGGCCCGGGCCAAAGAATCGGCTCGCCGTATCCAATGCGCGGGCAATCTCAAGCAATTGGAGGTGGCCTTGAAGGTCTATGTGGACGAAAACCGCAATCTCCTGCCGCCTCGCAGCGATCTCGTACGCTGGCCCCAAGACCTGCTGAATCTCTACCGCAGCACCAACTTGCTGGCCTGCCCCACCGACCTGCGCCGAGGCATCCCTCCCGCAAATGATGGCGCGTCCGACCCGAAATACGCGGCGGACAACGCCTGGCGCAGCTACATGATGAACGGGTGGAACGACGTGTTTCCCGCCGCTTTTAACAGCGGGGCGGAGTACTCGATGAAGGAATCGACTGTCTTGAAGCCGTCCGAAACCGTGATCTGGGGAGAGAAGCGGCACGAGGCCCCTGACTATTGGATGGATCTGCTCGAGGCGGGCGACAACCTCACCGACAAAATCCAGCATGGCACCCACTCCAACTACCTGAAGCCGACCCGGTCGGGGGGCGCCAACTTCGCCTGTGCGGACGGCGGGGTGCGCTTTCTCAAGTTCGGCCGCTCGGTCAATCCCGTGAACTGGTGGTGTGTGAGTGACGCCGACCGCCTCAAATACGCCCTGCCCATCGCCAGCCTTCAGCCATAGCCCGGATATTTCACGGGTTTCGCCAACTGGAAGGCGTAGCGCAGGCTTCTAGCCTGCTGTATCGCGGATTTCCAATCCGCAGATGCTGCCACGCGGTTACAGCCTGCCGACTGGAAGTCGGCGATACAGCAGGCTGGAAACCTGCGCTACCTAGCTTCGGCCGCCCAGTACCGCTCTTAGGCTGTAGAGAATCCGGGTTAGCCGCTCGCCGGCTGGTCCCATTCACCGTTTGGCTTTGGGGAAGGAGCAGGTGCGCAGGCAACCTGAGACACATACTATGGTCGCGTCGGCGCGCGTACCGAAGCGCCCCGAATCATTAGCCTGGTGAAGAAAAATGCAATTTTAGGTGAAAAAGGGCTTGACAGAATATCACCTATATGGTGATATTGTGCCATGCCGCTCTTTACAAAGCGAAAAACCAAGCTGCACATCCAGTTGACCAACTCCGACCAGGCCACGGCCCACGGAGGCCAAGTCCTCGTCAACGCCCTCTGCCGCCGCGCCGGCCTTTGGGAGCGCATCCACAACGAGCCCTCGCTGGAGGTGCGCAAACGCACCGGCGCCGGTTTCTCCCCCGTGGCCAACATCGCCCAGATCATCTTTACTCTGACCAGCGGCGGGGCTTCTCTGGCCGACGCCGAGCGCATGGGCAAGGACCGGGTGCTGACGAGTCTGGTGGGCCTGGAGAAGGGAGCCGACGAGACCACGCTGGGGGAGTGGTTGCGGGCCCAGACCCCGGAGAGCGTCCGGGCTCTGCATCGCATCAATGCCGAGTTTGTGGACTGGTCCAGCCAGCAGGCCAAGCCGGGGCGTTGGTTGCACGGCGGAGAGGTGGAGAACTTTTTCGACGACACGGAAATCGAGTTGGAAGGACACAAGTTCGAGGCGGCGCGCATCAACTACAACGGCGACTGGGCCCTGAGTTGGCAGACCCTCTGGTTTGGCCCCTGGCTGCTGGATGGCATCCTGGACGGGGCGACCGACGTGAGCGAGCACATGAAGGTGCTTCTGGACGAGCATCAACACCGTTGGGCCGAGCGGCCAAACTACTTCTACGCCGACAGTGGTTCGAGCGCGGGCAAGTTCCTCAACCGGATTGAACAGGGGCAGTTTAGCCGTTGGAGTGTCAGTTACAACAAGTGGACCGATAAGCTGGACAAGTTGGCGGCCGAGTTGCCCGAGAGCCAATGGATCCCCATGCCGCCGGCGGGCCAAGCGCAGGAACAATATACCTGGGTCAAGCATCAGCCCGGAGAGTGCGCGCAGGTGCAGAAGTTTGCCACGGTACGCTGGAAGAAGGACGGCGACTTGATGTGGCGCTACGCTTACGTGGCCTGCCGAGCCGGGGAAAAGGACACGCCGCAAGCGGTCTTTGAGCGGCATCGCCTCAAGGGGGCCAAGGAGCAGGGCTTCAGCGACGTGCTCAGTGGCCTGGATTTGCACCATCCCCCTTGCCTGGACCTCATCGCCAATCAGGCCTTTTACGCCGTTGGGATGCTGGCCCACAACCTGTTGGTGAGCCTCAAAGTGCTGGACCTGCCTGATGAGGCGCAGGGTTGGCGGGTCCCCACCATCATTCGGCATCTGTTGACCGTGCCGGTCAGTGTGAGTCGGCACGCCCGCTATGAAGTGGCGCGCATCTGCGTGCCGGCGGGTTGGCTGCGGTGGTGGAGGCTCTTTGTGGACAAGTGGCTGCCCAAGCGCAAGGTCGGTCGGCCGGTACTGGAGGTGGTGGACTCGGGCTAGCGGAAAACCTTCAGTCCAACTGCTGCAACTCGTCCGGCTGACGGGGAAGGTAGGGGTGTGCCCGCGCATTGCCCAGCAAGCGGGCGGACCGGCTGATCGCGTCATTCCACGACCAAAACTGCCTTCGGGAGGGACAAAGAGGCGCGACCCCGGCGTGTTCCGCTCCGAGATTAGCCAGCGGTCCCGGGACTCTCGTCAGCCGTACGACGTGCCGCGGCCTTGGCTAAGGATTCGGGAAGCGCCCGCGGCGCATTTTTCAACTTGCCTCCTGATACAATAGCCGTAACCTCCATTTGAAGTAACGCGCGATTTATGGCACCCAATCCTGAGCAGCGGGGGTTTCTCAAAGGCCTCTACCAGCGCCTTGGCGACGAGCCATTGGAACCGGGCAGCAAGTTTTACGAGCCGATCTACGGGCAGCCGGGATGTGAAGACCCTGTCGCACTGATGCGGAAGAACATCGAGTTCAGCAACACGGAGAGTGTCCAGATGTTTTCGGGCTTTCGAGGTTCGGGCAAGACCACCGAGTTGTTCCGCCTCAAGAGAGATCTCGAGGATGAAGGCTACGTGGTACTCTACGGCGACGCCCTGAAATACCTGAATCCCGCCCAGGAAATCGATATCTCGGACCTGCTCATCGTTCTGGCAGGCACTTTCAGCGATGCCCTCGAGCAAGGGAACCTCGCGGGGATCGGGCAGGATACGTATTGGAACCGCCTCGTCAACTACCTCACCAAGAGCAAAGTCCATCTGGGCGAAGTGGGCCTGAAGGGAGGCGCTGAATTCAAGCTCAGCCTCCAGACCGTTCCCACCTTCCGCCAATCGCTCCAGCAAAAACTCGCCAGTCGCATCGGTGAGCTCAAGAATAACGCGGACCTCTTCTTCGAGGACGGCATCCAAGCCATTCGCGCCAAACGCGGCAACGGCTTCCCCGGCGTGGTGTTCCTCTTCGACCAGATGGAACAGATCCGGGGTTCCCTGGCCAGCGAGCAATCCGTCATTCACAGCGTCGAGCGCCTCTTCTCCCAGCACTTGAAGCTGATGGAGATTCCTTACCTCCACATGGTCTATACCGTGCCGCCCTGGCTGAAGTTCGTTTTGCCGAACATCGCACGCGTCCAAATGCTCCCGAGCGTCCGCCAGTGGAACAACGACCGCGCGCGCACTGAATACCCTGAAGGCTGGCAGGCCCTGCGCTCGCTGGTCCACCGGCGTTTTGGCGACGTGGATTTCGCCCAGTTCTTCGGCGGCCCGGCCCGCGGCATCCTCTGGCCGACCGCCTGATCGCCGTTTGCGGCGGGCACTTCCGCGACCTGCTCCTGCTGCTGCGCGAAGCCTTGCTTCGCGTGCAATCGTTCCCCGTCACGCAGGACGTCATCTCGAGCGCCATCACCGCCGTCCGCGGCAGCTTCCTCCCCATTGCCATTGACGACGCCAAATGGCTGGCCCAGATCGAGCGCGTACGCGGGGCCGCGCTGCCCACGACCGGCGAGAAGGACGTCAACCGCCTCACCCGCTTCCTCGACACCCACTTCGTCCTCTACTTCGCCAACGGCGTGGAATGGTACGACATCCATCCCCTCATCCGCGAGGAAGTGGCGGCCATCGTGAAACGCGAGGCTGCGAAAACTCCGCAGGCCGCCGCATGAAGGGCGAGGCCCCCGCCCTCTGGGAAGAACTGGCCCGGCGCTACGACCTGCCCAACCAGCCAGAGTGGCAGAAACTCCTCAACCACTTCGACCTGACTGAAGGCTTCTCCCTCGTGGTCCTGCTGGTGCTCGACACCGACGGCGCCGCCCTCTGCCGCCGCGAACTGGAGAAACGGCTCCGGCGTGAAGGCAAGAAACTATTCGCCCTTGAACTACCCGCCCCTGCGGATCTGCGCGAACTCCCGGGCAAGCTGCTGGCCACGATCTCCCCGCCTGAAACCGCCTGCCTCTGGGTGGCCGCCGTGGAACCGGCTTACTCCAAGACTTACACCGAGTGGCGCGAGGCCTGGCAATTTGCCCTGGCAAAGCTCAATGCCTACCGAAATCCCATCCGCCAGCAGTTCCGGCTCGCACTCACGTTCGTCGGCGCTCCCTGGCTCCAGGAAGTCCTCCGCGAAATCGCCCCCGACCTCTGGTCTGTCCGCACGCTGGTCGTCCGCATTGAACCGGCACCGCGCGCGGAGGGGACGGGAGGCATGGTCCCGGAGGCCGTATGGTCTGGCAGGGCGGAAGAGCTTGGCGGCGGCGATCCCTCCTTCGCCCTCGAGGAAGCAGAGAAACTGCGCGGCGTGCCCGGCAAAGAACTGGCCCTGGCGCGCCTGCTCCACCGCGCCGGCGAAGGCTTTGCGGCCCGGAACCAGTGGCGCGAGGCGGACGAAGCCTTCACCCAAGCTCTGGAACTCAAACAGCGGGCCGGCGCTGCCAAAGCAAGCCTCCTGCGAACCCTCAGCCGCCTGCCCTGGACCTGCCAGGTCTTGGGCCAGGCTCGCCGCTCGGTGTCGCTGGCTGAGCAGGCTCTGAAGATCGCTCGTGAGATCGCAGATCGAGGGGCCGAACGCGGCGCCCTCACCGATCTGGGCAACGCGTACACCGATTTGGGCGACCCGCGTAGGGCCGTTCAGTTCCACGAGCGGGCGCTGGTGATCGACCGAGACATCCGCGACCGGCGCGGGGAAGGCACCGACCTCGGCAATCTGGGCCTCGCCTACGCCGCTTTGGGCGACACGCCCAAGGCCATTGAGCTTTACGAGCAGGCGCTGGTGATAGCCCGCGAAATCGGCGACCGGCGCGGGGAAAGCTATGCCCTTGGCAATCTGGGCCTCGCCTACGCCGCTTTGAGCGACCCGCGCAAGGCCATTGAGTTCTACGAACAGGCGCTGGAGATTCAACGCGGGATCGGCGACCGGCACGGGGAAAGTTACGCTCTCGGCAACCTGGGCCTGGCCTACACCGCTTTGGGCGACACGCGCAGGGCCATTGAGTTTTACGAGCGGGCACTGGTGATTGAGCGCGAGATCGGCGACCGGCGCGGCGAAGGCATCGAGCTCAACAATCTTGGCCGGGCCTACGCCGCTTTGGGCGACACGCGCAGGGCCATCGAGTTCCACGAGCAGGCCCTGGTCGTTGCCCGCGAGATCGGCGACCGGCGCGGGGAGGCGGTCAACCTGTGGAACTCCGCTGTTGCGTCGTGGAATTCGGGCGACAACGCGCAGGCCATCGCCCGGGCCGAGGCCGCCCTGCGGATTTTTGATGCCGTCGAGGACCCCCTCGCTGCCGAAGTCCGCACCCGCTTGGCGGAATGGCGCGCCGCCCGCGAACAGCGCCCCATTCCGTGACTGCAGGAGACGGGCGCAAGAGGTTTCTGATCAATGGCCTCCGAGGGGGGCAGCCCTTCGCTGTGCCCAAAAATCAATCAGAGACTCCTCACGTCGTCTCCTACGATGGCTTGCGGAGGAGCTTGCCCTTGACGAGTTAAACGTTCGCGGGGACACTGCACCGATGAATGTGGAACTGATTCGCGAGCGGCTGCATGAGGTGCCATTTCGCCCTTTTGCGGTGGTGACCTCCAGTGGCCGTAAGTATCCGGTGCCGCACACAGATTTCATTTTTTGACGCTTGAGGGGTGAGAGTCTCCGCTCGCTAGCCAGCCCACGCCTCGACGCAATCCCCCAGTCAGTCATGGCGGAGGCTGGGCAGGTGGCAGGGCCTTGGGGCCAGGAAGCGAGGCGTAGCGGCGTCTCGGCAGAGCGCCGCTGGAGACAGCTTCCGGGTATGGCGGCGCTCTGCCGAGACGCCGCTACGAAAGAGCGGTTAAGCCGCTTTCACTGAGGCCTTACGCCTCGACTCTTTTCCACTCGCGCGGCGGCGATTTCGTGTTAAGTTTCCAGCCTTGGACGTTGCGTCCCGGAACGCTCCCGCGCCAAACACCCTCACCACGAGGCGTAGCGCCCGAGCACTGAACCTGGAATTGTTAGCATTGAAACTACAGAACGAACGATGGGTGCTGCTGCTCCTGGCAGCCATCCAGTTTACCACCACCCTCGATTTCTTGATCATCCTGCCGCTGGGCCCCCAATACATGCGCCTCATGCGCATCACCCCGGCCCAGTTCAACATGATCGTCGCGGCGTACGCCATCGCGGCGGGAATTGCGGGTGTCGCCGCAGGGTTTTTCCTGGATCGCTTTGATCGCAAGACGGCCCTCCTGGGGCTCTTCCTGGGGTTCGCCGCAGGCACGCTCTTGTGCGCGCTGGCTCCCACCTACCGCTTTCTGGTTGCCGCCCGCGCCATCGCCGGGGCTTTCGGCGGCGTGACGGGCGCGGTGATTCTCGCCATTGTCGGCGATGTCATCCCCGAACACCGGCGCGGCGCGGCGATGGGCCTGGTGGGGTCCGCCTTCTCGGTCGCTTCGATTTTCGGGGTGCCGCTGGGGCTGGTGCTCGCTTCCAGGTTTAGCTGGCATGTGCCGTTCTACGTCATAGCCGGGATCAGCGTGCCGATTCTTATCGCCGTTTTCCGGTTCGTGCCGGCCCTGCGCGGTCATTTGGACCATTGCCGCGACCAGCATCCCGCTGCGCGGATGCTGGCCGTCCTGATGGAGCCAAACCATCAAATGGCCTTTGTTTTCATGGCGGTGCTCACGTGCGCCGGCTTCACCATCTTTCCCACGCTGGCGACCTACATGGTGTACAACGTGGGATTGAGCGAGAAGCAACTGCCGTTCATCTATGTGGCGGGCGGATGCTGCACCCTCTTCAGCATGAACTGGGTGGGACGCTGGGCCGACCGCGCCGGAAAACTCCGGGTCTTCACGCTGATGAGCCTTTGCGCGTCGGTCCCCGTCATCGCCCTGACCAATCTCCCGCGTGTGCCGCTGCCCGTCGCGCTGGCGACCTCGACGCTGCTGATGATCTGCATGTCGGGCCGGTTTGTTCCGGCAATGGCGATGATGACGGCGACGGTCGAGTCGCGGTATCGCGGCGGCTTCATGAGCGTCAATTCGTCCGTCCAACAATTTTCCTGCGGCCTCGCCGCCTGGATTAGCGGGGGCATCATCGGCCAGGGGCCGATTCAGGAAATCACCCATTACCCCGTTGCGGGCTTGGTTTCATTGGCGTGTGTGCTCACCTGCATCTGGCTGGCGCGGTTCCTCCGGCCTGCCCCCGGGGAATTGTCCACCGCCCCGGTGTTCGTCGAATCGCAGTGAATCCTTTGCAGGCGGCGGTCTGGTATTGACGAGGGCAGGCCGGACGGGTGAAAGTCCACGAAAACCAATCACGCCCTGATTTATGGACAAACCGTTGTTTCGTTGGGGCATTCTGAGCACTGCCCAGATAGCCAGGAAAAACTGGAAGGCCATCCGCAACTCGCAAAACGGCATCATTACAGTCGTGGCCAGCCGCACCCCGGAGCGCAGCCGGCGTTTTGTTGCCCAGTGCCAGGCCGAGGCTCCGTTTGCTGCTCCGCCTCGGGCCGTCGGGAGCTACGAAGACTTGCTCGCGGCCGATGAAGTCGATGGGGTCTATATTCCGTTGCCCACGGGCATTCGCAAAGAATGGGTCCTGCGCGCCGCCCAAGCGGGCAAGCATGTGGTCTGCGAGAAGCCCTGTGCCGTATCTGTGCGCGACCTGGTTGAGATGCTGGAGGCTTGCCGGCGGCACCGCGTTCAATTCATGGATGGAGTCATGTTCATGCACAGCCGGCGGCTGGAACTGATGCGCAACGTCCTGAATGACGGCCAGACCATCGGGCAGGTTCGGCGAATCAATTGCGGATTCAGTTTCAACACGCCCGAGGAGTCCTTCAACTCGAACATCCGCGCCCGGAGCCAACTCGAGCCGCACGGTTGCCTGGGAGATCTGGGTTGGTATTGCATTCGCGTTGCCCTCTGGGCCATGGACTGGCAGTTGCCCCGGCGGGCAAGCGGGCGCGTTCTTTGCGAGAGCCGGGGCCATTCCGGCCAGGCGCCGGTCCCAACGGAGTCTTCCGGCGAGCTGTTTTTCGAGGGCGGAGTCTCGGCCAGCTTCTACTGCTCGTTCATCACCCAGCTTCAACAATGGTTGAATATCAGCGGCACCCGAGGCTGCCTGCAGGTGCCTGACTTTGTGCTGCCTTTCTTTGGGTGCGAGGCCGCCTTCGAGACGCGGCAACCGGCACAGCGGATTCAGGGCTGCGACTTCAACGTGGAGCCCAACACCCGCCGCTGGGCGGTCGGCGAATACAGCAACAGCCACCCCGGCGCCCAGGAGAGCAATCTCTTTGGGCATTTCGCCCGGCAAGTTCAGTCCGGGCGCCTCAGCCGGGCCTGGCCCGAAATGGCGTTGAAGACCCAGCAGGTGATGCAGGCCTGCCGTCAATCCTCTTTGGCAGGGGGAGAGGTCGTCGAGTTGAGGGCGGGCTAGAGTCCTTGGACTTTGAAACTCGTTGTAAGTGGCTCAGGTTTCGCCGCGATTGCAAAGAATATCGGCTTGGCCCGACGGCCTGAATTGAAAATTGAAAATTGAAAATTGAAAATTCCCAACGGCCGGGCATCCTTCCCCGCGCCAGGGCCGTTCCTCCTTTGCCCGCACTGCCGGAGATCATCGCCCATCGCGGCGCTTCATCCGAGGCCCCGGAAAACACGCTCGCGGCCTTCCAACTGGGCTACCAGCAGAACGCCGACGCCGCCGAGTGCGACATCCGCCTGACCCGGGATGGGCGGATAGCGGTCATCCACGACGCCGACACGCGCCGGGTTTCCCATCGCGCCTGGAAAATCGCCGGGCGCACATTCCAGGAATTGCGCCGGCTGGAAGTCGGCCAGTGGGGCCGGTGGCAAGGCAAGGGCTTTGCCGAAAGAATTCCTTCGCTCCGGGAGGTCCTGGCTCTGGTGCCCGACGGCAAACGGGTTTTCATCGAAATCAAGTGCGATTCGGCGGTCCTGCCGAGGTTGCGGCGCGAGCTCGAGCGCGCCTCAGTGAGGCCCGCCCAAACGGTGCTCCTCGGCTTCGACTATGAAACGGTCCGCCAGGCCAAGGCAGCATTCCCACAATTGCAGGTGCTCGGCCTGGCCGCGCGCGGACTCCGGATGCGCCGTCACCCGCCGCTCGAGAAACTCATCCGTTTCGCCCAGGCTGCCAGGCTCGATGGCCTGGATCTCAAGGCCGGGTTCCCTCTCGACCGCGAGTTCGTGGCGAAGGTCCATGAAGCCGGCCTGAGGCTTTACACCTGGACTGTGGACAACCCGGCGGCGGCCCGGAGACTAACTGCCGCGGGGGTGGACGGCATCACCACCAACCGGCCTGGCTGGCTGCGGACCCGGTTGTGAGGGGCGCAACGGCAGGCAAGCCCCCGAGGCTAGAGTCCTGTCCCAAAAGCCCGGCAAAGGGAAGACTTCGTCGCAACCCTTGTCGTCAACTTGTCGAAAACTGGCCAACTCGACAAAGGTTGCGACAAGGGTCTGGCATCGGCGTTTTTCGGACAGGCTCCAGCTCAGCCGGCTCGGCGCTGCAGCTCGGCCGCGAAGGAGGCGTGCTCGGCGCTCTGCAATCCCTCCTGCAATCGTGTCAGCACTCTGGCGCCATCCTCGGCCAACAGCCCGGCAGTGTCCAGCCAAAGACCAGGCAAGACACGGCTGCGCAAGACCCCGTCCGCTCCGGCGGGTAATGGACGGTATTCATCCTCTTGGAGGATGAACCAGCCAACTGTCCAGCGTACTGTCCCTACTCCTGCGGGGTCCCTTTTGGCGGCATCAAGGCTTCGCGAATGGGCTGCACCCATTTCTGGCTCGCCATGTCGAAGAGCACAAAATCGCCGGCGAATTGCCAATAGGCCCAGCTCCAACCCCGCTTCTCGGCCTGGCGGGCAACGAAGCCGGTCCAGCGGACGCGCGAATCCATGTCCCCCTTTTCGTAAGCGCCAAATTCACCCAGGTAGATGGGGCGATGGTGCAGCGTGGCCCAGGCCCGCGCCTTGTCAAAGTCCTGCTCGATCGCCTGGCGCTCCCTGTCCGTGCCCAGCCAGACGACGCCGGTTTTGTCCTTTTGCCCGGTCCAGGATGTCCCCTGGTGCGTGAACTCGAACGGGCTCATAATAATGGAAGGTCACGATAAGGTTCCGATCATCCTCGGGCAGGCGCAGCGACTCCAACTGCCTGAAACCATTCCAGGGGTCGGGTCCGATAATCACGGTGCGGGCGGGATTGGAATTGCGGATGAGAGCCAGGGCCTCGTGCCAGTAATTGCTCCAGGATTCGTGGGTGAACTTGGGGGCCGGCTCGTTAAGAATCTCGAACAGCACCTCGGGCGGACACCCCTGGCAGTGGCCGGCGATAGCGGCCCAACTGGCCAGGAATTCACCTTTCTTGCCGGCCGGATCCGGTGAAATCGCCAGGTCGTCGTGATAATCCAGAATCACCAGCAGCTTGTTGGCCAGGGCCTGGTCGATCGCCCAATCGAGGGTGGTGAAAAACTCCTTCTGCAATTTGCCCTGGGCGTCGGGCTTGCCATCGCGCAAGGGGTGGAGGTTGATGCGCACGTGGCTGAACCCGGCTTCGTGGATCAACTTGAAATGTTCATCCTTAAAGTTGCCGCGCGCCCGCTCCTGCCAGAGCCGGTCCCAGCCGATGATGTTCACCCCTCGCCCCAGCCGTTGGTTCTGCCGGAGGGCGTCCGCCGCGAGGGCGGGCGTCAGGCACGTGAAGGTCATCGCCGCCAAGGCGGCAACCACAATGGTTTTCATGAGGTTGAGCCGTTACCCGAGGCAACGCCAGCTTATGGGGCCTGATAGGTGATAACCACGTCCGAGCCGGACTTTGTAATACTCGTGATCTTGGTCGGTCTCGGACCATCCAGGAGATAGAACTTCGCCGGGCCGGAAATCGGGGCGGTCAATGTCCCGCCAGTCACCGCCAGGTCAAGAGCCGTGCCCGAGCCGTCGCAGAGCACGCTCGCTTTCGTTAGCACGTTGCCCGCGTTGGCCGCGGCATCAGCGGTGTAAGGCCCTTCGACCGACGTGGACGACTTGCAAACCAGCGGATAGAAGGCGTTGACGCCGCCGGCAGCGTTCACCAGTGTTTGACTGTTATCGCTCGGATTCACCGAATGCAGGACGAGGTACGCGGCCCCTCCGCCCTCCTCATAGATAATGTGGAAGGGATACAATCCGTCCGCCTCAACGACGAAATCAAAGGCCGTGTGGATCACACTGTCGTTCTCCACCAGGGCCGTCGAGGTGTCCGTCAGGTTGGTGCCTGAATAAATCCCGACGGCATCATCACTGTCCACATAGAAGCGATGAGGGCCGGCCGTCAGTTGCAGATAGGCGAAGGTCTCGACGGCGAAGCTGTTGACGTTGGCGGGGGGTATGCACAACCCCGGGAAGTTGGTGACGGCCCCGTCGGCAGTCGCATTCAGATCCCAGGCCACAAACTGGACGATGTCGGTCGAGGTCAGGTCCACCGCGTAGGTGGGCGGGATTGCGAGCACCGCCTGGGCCGAGGCCACGCTGTTAGGAAGGCCGCCATTACCGCTGATGTTGGCAGCCGAACTCTGGACCATCCGGGCGTCAAAGCCCGGCACGCTCAGGCTCCCGAGCGGCAGGCTGTTCGCCGCCTGAAGGACCACGGCGTAGGTGTAGGTCCACGTGTTGGTCTGTGAAGAGCCCAGATTGTCTTTGAAGATGAGCGTGTTGGTGATCGTCGGGGTCGTTCCCGCAGGCGCCCAGGTCACCGTGGCCCCGCTCGCTGACGGCGTGGTGGTGGCGGCAACGACCGCGCCATTGACTTTCACGATGACCGAGCTGGCGTCCACGGAAGTGTCGCGATTGACGATCGTCGCGCCAGGGTTTGACGCGCCAACGCTCAGAGCCGAGCCGGCCACCGGCGTCACCGCGGCCACAAATGGTGGCAGGGAACCGGGCGAAGCGGCGGGCGCGAACACAAAGTAGTTTTGCCACAGCTCCGTGTTGCTGGCGTTCACAATCTGGTTGTTGATGCGGAGCGTGTCCGTCCCACCGGCGAAATGAACCAGGACCGGATGGCCGAAGGCATCCGTCAGGGGCACGTCCCGATTCACGTCGTATCCGCTCTGCACGCCCAGGAAGGCGCCCAGGACGGTGGTGGTCTGGTTCGGTTGAGTGGGGTCGCTCGTGACCCGCTCCAGGGTGATCAAAGACTGCGGCAGGAGATACTGCGACATCCGCATATAGGCGGTGTAGTAACCGGCGGGATAGTCATGGGTGTAGTTCATCCAGTCACCGCCCTCGCGGTCAACTACGACAACTTCACCAGGCGGCGCGGCGCCAATGTATTTCGCGCGTGGTCCGTCGCCCGTGGTGTTGTTGCTCGGCGGGTCCTGCCGGTAAACGTCATTATTAGAGTCCGCGCTGGCGCGGCTGTCATGGAAGTCGGTGCCCTCGATGCCGTTCTGGTCGAGGTACAGGTTGACGACCGGGATGTTGTATGGCTCAATGTACTGGCCGCCGCCGTAGTTGTAGTCCTCTGACTCCACGACGTAGCAGGTATTGGTCCGGAAGGTGTCAATGCTGTAACCCTGGGTGGCTGTGAGGCCGGCGCTGTTAGTGGCCAGCAGCGTGCCTATGTAATAAGTGTCCGGCGCGAGAGCCGCCGTGAGTGTAAACAGCCGGTTTTGATTCCCCCCGGTAACGGTGGCTCCCGAGCCATTGGCATAAGTGACGCCGTTCAAAATCAAACTGATGTTGGTGATCGGCGTGTTGACGGCATCGAGGACGTTGAACGAGACCGGCGTGGCATTGGCCACAAAGTTCGAGCCGTCGGGGGGAGAAACATTGTTAAACGACGGCGGCAGGCTGCTCGGCGCCGTCTGGTTCACCACCAGATTCCCGTAGGTGATGTCTGAATAGTCAGTGCTGTTGCCTCCAAAGAACGACATCAGCACGATGCTCCCAGGTTGGTTCACGTATGCGGCCGCAGAACCCTCAGTCCCATCCGGATAATTCGGGGTGTTGCTCGTATCGAACGGATCAACCCCCGCCGTGTCCACAAACACATTCTGATACAGCAGGCGCGCGGCGTCGTTCACGCCGACACTTAAATCCTCGATGCGGCTGTCGATCCGGACGCTGGTGCCTTCGCCAGTCATGCTCAGGATGATTCGGACATTGGAGCCTGGAACCGGGGCGCCAGTGCTAAGATAATAGGGAAACTGCTCCTGATTCACATACCACTCGCCATAGGCCTTGCCCATCACCACCGCGTAACAGCTCGCGGCGATATGGTAAGATATGAGATAACCGACGCCGGCGTCGCTATTGAATGGCGTGTAGCCCAGCACCGCAAAGGCATACGGATCGAACGGCCCGGTCGCATTGTTCAGCACATCTACGCTAAGCTCCAGGCGGCTGCCGTCGGTAATCTCGTAATTCGGCGTCGTCCGGCGGGCGGCCTTATAAATGGTGTTGTTGTAAGCAGGAGTCGCTAACTCCATCTGGCCGCCGGAGATGGTGGCGGTGCCGTTTCCGGACACGCTATAATTGGCCAGGTCTCCGCTTCCGCCACTGAAGTCGTCCAGGACCGAATCGGCCAGCGCGAAGACTTGGAGGTTGTCAAAATAGACGGTCGCTCCCGAGGTCGAACCTGCGCTACGGACACCCAGGGCGGCGTAACCGGGAGTGCCGACACCGTCGGCAATCGTAGCCGTATATTCGAAGACCTCGGTGAAGTTCTGCATCGGCAGGGCGCCGGTCTGCCGATACACGCGGGCGTTGACGGTCATGGTGCCGCCGGAGGGCGTCATGCGCAGCACCAGGGTGATGTTGGTGTTCTGGATGTTGGTGCCCGCCGCGGTGTAGTTGGCCGAGTAGAGGACGGTGACGCCTTTCTGCACCGTCACGACTCCGGCGCTCACCGAGAGGCTGTAGCCGCTGCTCCCGCTGAGCGGAGCCGCCCCGCTGGGCAGCCAGGCCAGGATGGCCACGGGGTTGACGTTGCCATTGCCGGGGCTGACCGCATTGACGTCCACTCGAAACTCCAGCGTCTGGTTGGCGGCGTTGGCGAAGCTCTGCGAGGTTTTGGTCCCGTAGGTCAAGGCGCCGGTTCTCTCCGCGGTCGTGACCTTCAACTGGCCCTGGGACTGCGAGAGGAAACCGCCGTTGGGGGTGTCCGTCCACCCGGTTCGATCGGGTGTGTTGAAGTTGTCCAGCACCGTGGCCCGGAGTCCGGCCAACGAGGCCATCCAGAGCAGACCGGCCAACAGGCTGGTTAAGGTTCCGCGAACAGGGTAATTCTTTATAGGCGGCAAATGTGGTTTCATGGTGGAGTGGTGCGGGAGCATCCCTTTGTTTGTTTGGCGCGCATTACAGACATTGTTATGCAGGTCAGCGACCCGGTTCCCACTTCGCGGCAGTCTCGCCATTCTCAATGCCAAAGTCAATACTTTTTATGCGGTTCTTAAGACACCCAGTGCCGCGGTTGGCGGCTTAACGGCGCAAAAATGGCGCAGAAACGCAGGACAGCTTGCCGGGCCCTGGGAAACCGTCGCCCAAACCGAACCGCCTTCATTCAAGCGTTCTTTGTAAAGAGCGCGGTGTGACTACCCGATATTCGCGGGCGCTCGACCAGCACGAGACCAGCCTGTTGCGCCATCGACACCGTCCGGGCAAAATCATCTTCCGGCACGTGCCCCTTTGGTTCGGCGACCAGCAGCTTTGCCCCGGGTTTGAGTGAAGCCTGGATTTCCGAAAAGAGCCGCTCCGGCCCGGCAACTTCGTGGACCACGGCGAAGGCGAGGGCGAAATCCAATTTCCCCTTCAGATCGCTCAAGCCGAGAGAATCCGCGCCACTGAGCCGGGTTTCGAGCCTGCTCAAGAGCGCCGCCCTGCGGGCGCGTTTGCGCAGCGAGGTCAGCATCTTTTCCTGAACATCCACACAGACGACCTTCCCGCTCGGTCCGACCATTTGCGCCATGGGCAGGCTGAAAAAGCCCATCGCGGAGCCAAAATCCAGGACCGTCATGCCGTCCCGGATGAAGGCCCGGAGAACGCGGTTGGGATTCTGCATCAGTTTGCGGAGCGGGCTGGCCAGAAGATAGCCCATCCAGACAGGACATCTCCTGTGCGGTTTAGGTTGGCTCGAATCGGTCATAAGAGTGAAGGGGGTCTCACTGGCGCTCGAGAAGGAACAGGGCGGAGCCGGGCCTGGTCCTGATCGGCACTTCCAGGCCGGCCTTGACCAGCTCGTGGCCGGGGCAAGTGACCTGGGTCCTGGCATCGAGGTCCGTTACCCGGTAGGAGGCGGCCTCGTCCAGTCCGCGCAGAGGAAAGCGGGCGGTCTCGAAGGGGCTGTCGGGGCGGCGCAAGACCACGACCAGCCCTTTGCCCGTGCCGGGGCGGTTGAGTTCATAGCCCATCCACAACTCGGGCGCTTGGGAATAGGGCGTCAGCGGGTAATAATCGCCGTAGTAAAAGTTGCGGATGGAGAGGTACTGTTCGAGGGTGGCCCGCGCCCAGGCAAACGGAAAGTTGGCGGGAATCCTCTCGGCCGGGGCATCCCCCGAGACCCACCAATTGAGGCAGAGACTGCTGCACATGCTGCTGCGGAATTCGTAATCGTCCCCGGCCCGGTCCTGGCTGGTCGCGCTCAGAGGAATCCAAGGCAGAAGGCCCCAGGTATGGCACTGGTGGGCGATGGGGTCGCGCGGGCCGTCGGTCCGCCAGAAGGGCGTGGCGCGGCCGATGGTCTCGAGGTCGAGGCGCCGGCCCCCGCTGGCGCAATTATTGATGATCAGCCCCGGGTTGCGCTCCAGCAGTTCATCCCACAAGGCGTAAAGCCCTTCGATGTGGCGAATTTCGGCCATGCCTTGCCGGTCCGGGGCGTCGGCCTTTCGCCAGAAGGGCAGAGGGTCCATGTTAAAGTCCTGCCGGTAACAACCCAGGCCGAACTCCTGGATTCTATCCGACAGGAAGGCGGCCAGGAATTTCCGGGCGGCGGGGTTGCCGAGGTCAAAGAGGAAGTCGTCGCCGCCGATGTCCAGGAGCCACTCTTTATGTTCCTTGTGCCAGGCGGTGCCCTTGTGGACGCGTTCAGGCTCGAACCAGAGCATCAGCTCGCGCCCGGATTGGCGGAGGGCGTCGCTGAGGGGTTTGAAACCGTTGGGGTAGAGGTCCTTTTTCACCTCCCAGTTTCCGGTGTTGACCGGCCAGGCGCCCTGGCCGAACCACTCGGCATCGATCCAGTAATAGTCGATGGGCAGTTTCTCGCGCACGATCTTCCGGATGTTATCGAGGTGGATTTCGGCGGCGGTCCCGCCCCAGTTGCCGCAGGTGATGGGCGCGACCAGGGGTTGGCCGCTCCGCTTGGGCCGGTGGTGCGCCAGGATGAACTGGCGCAGGAGATTTTGTCCCTGCCAGCGGTCTCCTTCGTAAAAGAGGAGCAACATGCGCGGGGTGCGGATAGTCTCGCCCGGATGCAACACCAGGCGGGTGCGCTCCAGGCCGGCCTTGAACGAAACCTGGCCGCGCACATCGGCGGTGAATTCGGCCGCCCATTCGCCGCTCCACCCGATGACGGCCACCAGCCCGCCATTGGCCTCCTGGAGGTTAAAGAAGGGCAATACCTGGCTTGAGGACCTTCCCCCGCCGGGCTCAAGCCGGAGTTTGGCGCCAGGCTTCAAATCGAAGGTCTGCGGGGCAAAATCGTCGAACGAGGCCACACCGCCCTTGGCCCAGTGAAGCACGGCGGAACCAGAGGTCGCCAGCGGCAGGAGCGAGTCAATGGCCTGGATGCCCTCGAGCAGGGGGCTGTTGTTGGGGCCGCCATTGGTGAAACGCGCCACCCACTCTACGGCCGGAAAGTCGCTGAAGCGGACCGCCTCGATGCGGACCTCCAGACCGGTGGCCGGGTCGCTGTAGGCGAGTGCGCGAAGGGTGCGCTGAGAATCGAGTTTCTGCTCGGCGACCTTGCAGGCCCACTTCCCCAACAAGGCGGCGCTGTTGGTCCCCTGGCAGATGAATGAAAGGCCGAACGGATTGGATTGAGCATCCTCGGCAAAGGGCAAGTCCTGGAGGCGCAAGCGGCCCCCGTCTGCCAGCGTCACGATGGCCTCGGCCCACAGGGCCTGGTCCCAGCCGCGCCCGTCCCCGGCGTCCCCGACCCGAATCTCGAATTCGTTGGCGTTGGAGATGGCCACGTCCAGGGGCCTGGGCCCGTCCTTGCGGCGGAGGACGGGGGAGGCGAACACTTCCTTGCCGGCGACCAGGACATGGAAGGTGACCGAACCCTGGCCGAGGGCTTCGCCCCGGCGGGTATCATCGTTGTTTTCCAGGCCGATGTCTGCGGTGAAGCGCTGAGCCGGCTTGCCCAGGTGGACAAGGATGTGCTTCGTGGAGTTGAAGGCAATGCCATGGGAGTAGGTCTTCTCGCCCAGTTGATAAGGCGTGCCGCGCCACGAACGACCCCGCGTTATTCCTTCGGCCACGTCCTCATAGAGCAGCTTGAGGAATGCGGACGATTGCGCTCCTTGCCCGCCGGAAAACACGCGCTCCGACCAGGTCTTGCACGCCAGGAATTCCCCCGGTTGGGGAGTGGCCGCGACGACGGTTGAAAGAAAGGCCGCAAGGACGAGTAACACGACGGGAGCCTGTCCCAAAAGCCAGGTGAACGGAAGACTTCGTCGCAACCTTCGTCGCGACCTTTGTTGATTTGGCCATTTTTCGACAAAGTTGGCGACGAAGGTTGCGATAAAGGTCCGGAATGAGAGCTTTTGGGACAGGCTCACGACAGCACTGGAGGCTCGGCGGATGAGAACCAGCCGCGAGCAAGACCGGCGAGACCGGGGGAAGGGCGAAGCGGTCCGGCATGGAAGGGGCGAGTGTCGAGTGTCGAGGGGCGGCGCCTGGTTCCCTCGACACTCGACACTCGCCCCTCGGGTTTGGATACTTATGAACCTGGGTTTGAGCAGCTTCATAGCGGATAAATTTTGCATCGGCTCCTTACTGTCCCCCGGCATTCTGGCGGCACTCGCTAAGGCGGTCCCTGGCCGACTGAACGAGGTCGGCGTTGCCCCGGGCCTGAGCGACCTCGAGGGCCGTCTGAGCTGATTCGAGCGCGGCGCGGAATCGGCCTGCCTTTTCGTAATTGACGGACATCAATAAGTGCAGTTCCGGGATGGTGTTGATGGCAGGCAGCAACGAGCGGGCAATTGAATAGTGCTCTGCCGGCTCTCGTATCAAGCCCTGCGCGGCCAGCGCCAAGGCCAGCAAGTAATGGGCGCGAGCGCTTTTGGGATTGAGCGAAACCGCCTTCGTCAAGACGGTTGCCGCCTGGGCGGCGTCCCCGTTGGCCATCAGGGCATCGCCGAGGGCGCAGTTCATATCGGACGGGTTGTAGCGGCGGTCAAATCCCTCCGGCATAAGGGCCATGGCCTTGGTCAGGTGCTGGACAGCTTGTTCGGTCTGTCCCTGGCGCCGAAGGGCCATGCCCAGGTCGAACTGGGCACAGGCATCATTGGGGTCCAATCGGAGCGCCTCGGTGGTATGGGCCAAACCTTCGGACAGGTTCTGTTTGATATTAAAGAGAATAAAACCCAGCCTTTGATGCGCGTGCACATTGTTTGAGTTAATGCTCAGGGCCTTCTGGTATCCTGAGCATGGCGCCGTCGAAATCCCCGCTGTTTTCCAACACATACGCCGCCCGCGCGTGCGAAAGGTCGTCCAGGAATTGTTCCTGAATCCTGGCAATGCTCCCCGGAGCGGTGTTGACGAACTCGGGGATATTGGCCGCGCGGTCAGGCGCGGTGAAGTGCGCCAGGAGCACGGGCGGGGTGCTCTGCCCCTGTTCGTCGATGTGGGTGAGGAACAATTGCGTATAGGGCGTCTCGCATTTGGAGGAGAACACGAGCCATCGGCCGTTTGGCGACCAACTGTGCCAGGAGTTCATCCGCGAGGTGTTGCATTGGAGCCGGCGGGCCACCCCGCCCTCCGCCGGGATGATGTAGAGCTCGCTGTCGGGCTGCAGCAGCATGTAGCTGCGCGCCTGGCAGAAAACGATCCATCTGCCGTCCGGTGAATACTTGGCGAAATAATTGCTGCGCCCGTTCCGCGAAGCCCCGGCCAGCGGTTCGGCCTTCCCGCCTCGTCCGTCATTGAAGGGTATTCGGTAGAGGTCAAACAGGAATGGCTTTCCCTCGCGCAGGAACTCGGCGCACTCCTCCTCGCTCAGGAGGATCTTGTTTTCCGCCTCCTTGTTCCTGAGTTCGTAGGCCTTGGTGCGGGCAAAAACCAGGTACTTGCCATCCGGGCTCCAACTGGGGTTGCTTTGCACATACTCCGGATCATCCGCCCCCGGCAAGGACTGGAAGGTGGCGCTGTTCCGACGGTAGAAGACCAGGATGCCCTTGATGGGGAAAAACAGTTGCGAGAAGGCGAGGTCGGGTTTGGCGACGAAGACCGATTTGTCCTTCACGGTGCTGATCACCACCTGCCCGTCCGGCGAAACCTGCGAGAGCAGACCGAAGGTCTTTTGGCGGTCTTCGGGCTTGTAATTGTCCCAGGTCATGATCTCGCTGGAAGCCAGGACCATGTTCCTGGCCACTGCCGTAATCACGTAAGACCCTTTGTTGTTGGCGTAGTCCACGTCCATGCCCAGCAGGCGCCCATCCTGGGAAAAGGAATGGCAATTGCCGCAAACCGGCAACCGCTCCAGCACCACCGGCGGCTGGCCCTCCGAATCAATCGTCCCGAAGCGCCAACGAATCCGCGAGGGGTCCTTCACCGCTTCCATGAACGGCAAGTTCACTTCCCGGTAGAAAATGGGCGCCCCCACTCTATCCTTCGAGGTGCTGATCGAGATTTGGCCCCGCGACAGAAGGTCCAGGGGCGCCGCGCGTTGGAACCCGAGCACAGTCACCTTGGCGCGCTTCTCACGAGCTCGCTCCTTGATGTCCTTCCATTCCCGCGCCTTGGGCGTCCACTCCTTCTGCGGGCTGACAAAACAAAGGCGGCGGGCATCGTCCGGGGTTTCCACCAGCACCAGCCAGGTGTCGGCCTTGGTGGCATCCTGCCAGGCGAAGCTGCAAGGAACGATTTCCGGGGGGAAGAGGGTCCCGTCTTGCGGGGAACGGAAGGTCGCTTGGGGATAGCTCCGGTTTTCCTGGTAAAGGGCCAAAATCCGTTCCACTGGCAGGCGTGGCGTGCAAGAGATTGCCAGGGACCCCAACGCCACAAGGGCCAAAGCCCTCGCAAACACGAACACCGGATGAATCCCGAGCCTGCGCGACATCATTTTCATGAATTGATCCCATAAAATCCGCCCGGGATCGAGAAAAAAAGGGGCTCTGTCACGACCAATCCAGGGCCAGTGACAAAGTTCTCCGCAAACCATTGTAGGAGACGACGTAAGGAGTCTCTGACTGAGTTCGGGCCGCAGCGAAAGGCTGCTCCCCTCGGAGGGCATGGATCAGAGACTCCTTACATCGTCTCCTACGGTCAGGGAATGGGGCACGTCTCGGCGACCTACCTGGTGCTCATCGGCCAACCGTTGCCTGGAACGGCACTGATTCTCCCTGCATGGTACACCATCCAACCCAGGTCCGGGTCGTTGGCCCGAACCGGCAGTATGGCAGCTATATCCGTGTCGGTGTAACTGACGCCCCTGGCGGCAGGGGTGGAGAGCGAAGCCCTCCACTTGTGGATTTCCGAGTGGCCATCGGCAAAGGAAAACCCGCAGGCGCCATTGTGATAAGTTGCCGGCACATCGGTCCAGGCTGTGGGCGAGTCCGGGTTGTACAGCCCGGCATCGTTGATGCTGTCCGGTTGTTCGTCTGTGTAAACCCAGTTCTCCGCCGGGGCCGGGTAGATGAAGTCTCCGGCGCGCTTGATATGCCGGTAAATGGCGTTGAAGGGGCCTATTTCCGCGCTGCCATCGCCCACGCCAATGTTGCCGGAGATGCTGCGGGCACGCGAGCGATAGCCGGCAGACACCTGGGCCGGGCTCACAAAATTGTCCGCCGGGCACTTATAGACCCCATAGTTGCGCGCCAAATAAACGCCCAGCTTCGAATACACGTCGGCCGACAGGAACAGGACATTCGTGTTATCGGCGCTGGTGGTCCAGTCCAGCCAGCCTTGACACCAGCCGGCATAAACCGGTGGCGTGAGCTGATGCTGCACCGCATAAGTTCCCCCCATAGTATCGACGCCGGATACCGATTGCACCAGGATGTCGCGGTTGTCATCCAGGTACATGTGCCATGCCTTGATTATTTGATTGTGATTGCTCATGCAAGAAACCCCTTGGGCCTTTTGCCTGGCTTTGGTCAATGCCGGCAGGAGCATGGCCGCCAGGATCGCGATGATGGCGACGACGACCAGCAGTTCAATCAAGGTAAATGCCGGAGGCCCCGTTCGCCCTGCGCCGCACTGTCTTCTTAAGGTCATAACACAAGTTGAATCTTGATCCTTGCCCCGGCCGCCGGCAAGGAGTAAAAAGCGGAAACAAAAGCATCGCGTGAACGACAACGTCCAAACTGCGCGTCGCCGGCGGCCGGTGAGTGGCTCTGGCCTGGCCCCTGATCGTGGGCCTGATGCTCGGTGGACGCGCGCGACTCGGCGGCGCATGAGCAACTTGCAGCCTGCGTTCAGCACCGCCTCCACTTGACCGTCGGTCAACGCTACATTGATGTCACCCTGGACCTGACGTTCTTCGAGCAATGGTCGGCACAGGAACGGCGCGCGATGGACGCCGACGGCGACGGGCGCATCACGCGGGCCGAATCGGAATCCTACCTGAAAAAAATCGCGCCGGCTCTCGCCCAACAATTGAAGCTGCGCGTTGCCGGCCGCCAACTGGACCTGGCGCCGCTCTACGAGCCGGAACTCGACCTGCTCGGCAGCAGCCAGACCGGCCCGGCTCACCACCGGCTCCGCCTCTGGTTTTTCGGCTCGACGCCCGCCGCCTTGCGCGCCGGCGACGAAATCGTCGTTGAGGACCGCCTCTGGCCCCAGGCCAAAGCCCTCGGGACCCTGCAAGTCGAAGGCCGTGACGGCTGCGCCCTGGAAGTGGCGGCACCCGGCGGCCCCGGCTTCGCGCCCGCTCCGGCGGGGGAGGCTCGTTTGTTCCACGCTCGGTGCCTCAAAGCGCCGCGAACCCTCCGGCGCGTGGAGCGTCGAAGCGTGCAGCGTGAGGGCATCGCAGCACTTCCCACGCTACCACGCTCTCACGCTTCACGCTCTCACGCTTCACGCTCCCACGCCCCACGCTCCCACGCTTCACACTCCACCCCAAGCATTCAGATCCCGGAATTTGTCTCTGCACGAGCCTTTACCGCTATGAATACGCTGACCCGAATAGACCGTCCCTTTTTCGCACCCTGCCTGGTCGCAGCTCTCGCGCTGGCGGCAGGCGCCGCCGACCGGGTGGCCGGCCGACGCCGCGCCGCCGTTGCCCTCGGGCATCGTTGATTTCGCCGGGCGTATTTCCCACAACCATTGGTACCTCTTCGGACCGGAGCAGCGCCCGGAATTAGAGGCCCTCAACCGCGAGTTGCGCGAGGCCCAGCAGCAGTCACGGAACGCGCCCGACGAGACCGCTCGCCAAGCTGCCGGGGAGCGCCTGGCGGTTGCCGCCGGGCGGTTGCTCCAGCGCGTGAAGTCCTGCCCGCGTCTCCTCCGCGTGGACCTGGCGGGCGGGCATCCCGAGCTGGCCGCCAACGGGCCGGTCGAATTGCCGGGCGACACCGGGGCGTTGCTGTTCGAAGTGCTGGCCGGGGGCGAGGGCGTGAGCTACACAACGAGCCTGGCGGATATGTCGCAACCGCCCGGTGAATCGAGCCTCGTCACGCTGGACGCCGCGCCCGGCGGCGCCACCTTTGCCGTCGCGGGCCTCGAGCATGTTCCCTTCGGACGGACTACGCTGACGCTCGAGTTCCGGCGGCCGGGCCAAGCTTCCGTGCGCCTGCCCTTGGATGTCACCACCCCGGCGCCCGGCCGGCTCAAGCTCACCGTGCTCTCGGACGACACCGGCAAGCCCGCCCCCGCCATGGTGCAGTTGCTCTCGCGGACCGACGGTTCGGAGCGCCAGCCCGCCAACGGCCTCAGTTTCGGCCCCCAATTCGACAAGCAAGGCAACACCAGCGGCGCCCGCGCCGCCAATCTCCCCGGCGCGCTGCACGAACCGTTCTGGTGCGTGCCCGGGCCGCTGGACATGGCCTTGGCCCCGGGGACCTGGCAGATCGGCGTGCGCCGCGGCGTCGAGCACGAGGTGGTCTTCCAGGAGGTCACGCTCCGTTCCGGCGAAACGACCGCGACCGTCATCCGTCCCCGCCGCTGGGTGGACATGCCCCGGCGCGGCTGGTGGTCGGGCGACGACCACGTCCATTGCCGCATTCTCTCCGACGAAGACGCGCGCCGCCTCCTGGCGTGGGTGCAGGCCGAGGACATCCACCTCGCCAACATCGTCAAGATGGGCGACATCTACCGGACCTTCTTCGAGCAACGCGGCTTCGGCCCCAACTACCGGGTCGCCGACGGCGATTACGTCCTGGCGCCCGGCCAGGAATGCCCTCGCACCCATGACCAGCTCGGCCACGTCCTGGCGATGGACACCACCGAGCATGGTTCGCGACACCGACCACTACTACCTCTACGACCAGATGTTCGACGCCGTCCACGCCCAGGGCGGCCTGACCGGCTACGCCCACGTCAATTCCGGCAACTTCCACGTCCACCGCGACATGAGCCTCAACGTCCCGCGCGCAAAGGCCGATTTTGCCGAAATCCTCCAGTTCAACACCCTGGGCACCGACCTTTATTACGATTTCCTGAACCTCGGCTGCAAGCTCACCGCCTCCGCCGGCTCGGACGTGCCCTGGGGCGGCACCGTTGGCGAAGTCCGCGCCTACGCCTTTTTGGGCCGCAAGCCCTTCTCGGCGGAGGCCTGGTTCGCGGCCTTCCGCCGCGGGCGCACCTTCACCACCAGCGGGCCAATGCTCGAATTTCAAGTGGAAGACGCCCTGCCCGGCGATGAACTCCAGCTCAAATCCGATCGCCGCCTCCAGGTCCACGCCCGCGCCTGGGGCGACCCCAAACGCATGGCCCCGCTCCGGCTCGAAGTGGTCCGCCACGGCGCCGCCATCCGCTCCGCCGAGTCGGCAGACCCGCACCGGGCGGAGGCCCGGCTCGATTTCACCGTGGACGCCGGGGCGGGCTGCTGGCTGGCGGCCCGGGCGCGCGCCGGCGACGGCACGAGCGCGCACACCACGCCGGTCTATGTCGTGCGCGAAGGTCTGCGCTTTTGGAAGTTCGACGGGCTGGACGAGCTGCTCGCCAAACGGCTGGCCAGCCTGGCCGAAATCGAACAAATCGTCGCCGAGGCGCGCCGCCTGGATGCCGAAGGGCGGTTGGAGAGCGACCGCGCCCGTAAACAGCTCGCCTGGCAAGGCGACGCCCTCCTTGAACGTGTCGCCCTGGCGCGCCAACTCTACGAAGACCTCAAGCGCGTCGCCGAAGCCGAGCGCCCCCGCCGCGCCAGCCTGGCGCACTGAAGGTCACCGTATTCCTTGCGCAACGTGGCCACACGCGTATCGCCCCGCTTTTCGCGGATTTGACCGCTTTTGTCGCGTTCGCGACCATCAGGACCTTTGAGTCGCTCCTGTGCCTGTTCCAGGTCGTAGTGTGACTGCAGGTTGAGCCAGAACTCCGGCGACATGCGGAAGTAACGCCAGGCGTTAATAGTGTCAAGACGGGAGATTTGCGCGGTGCGCCCAAATCTGTCCGATGGCAGGCCTCAGCGGCGGTGGCCAGCCGCGTTTGCCGGTTTGAATTGATAATTGGCCCTGAAGTGGTTAATTAATCAGGTGAGCTTGGAACGGGCCGATGGCGAGCTTCGGAGGCCGCGTTCCAAATCGCGGCAGGACGGGTGAATGATATGACACCACAACATTACGTGATATGGAAAGATGCCTTTAGTGTGGGGAGTCACAAGTTGGATTCCCAGCACAGGGTCATGTTTGGACTCACCTGGACGAATCTGCCGCCTGAAGGCGGCGTTCCGAAATCAACCGGAACGCCGCATTCATGCGGCAGCCCCCGTCCCTCCGGGCCAAGACACGAATGCGTCGCCCCGAAATCCAGCGAGTTCTCCACGTCTGCAGCACCCAACGCCCCCCGCGCCGGTCAAAAAACCGTAGCGGCGCCTCGGCAGAGCGCCGCCGATAGCGGACCACCCCCGCGATCCGATCTGAACGCTTACCAGAATTCTGCTGGGAAGCCCGCATCCCGAGCCTCAGAGCCGGCTTGGGTTTTCGATGCTTCGTTTCCTTTCTTTCCTTCTGTTGGCTGCCGGCGCGCAGGCAGATGGGCCGAGCGCCCCTTACAGAAGGCAACGAGGGAAACGAAGACGCGGCCTGAACCAACAGGATAAACTGTATCCAGGCCAGCAAGTGCCTGGGTTTTCCTGGACACATCTCATGACGAAAGCCAAGCAAAACCCATACTGTGAAGATTCCTTTCCCACACCCATCGCTTTCGCAGGAGCCGCCCCGCACAGCAGGCGGGATCCTCTCGCTCGCGCCGTCCCGCCCCGCGAAACCGCAACTTGCAACTGCTCAGAACGAACGCATCCATGTCCTGTCCCGCAGGGAAACCTGACATTTTCCGGCTGATTTACCTGGACGAATCTGCCGCCTCAAGGCGAATGGCGCTAAGTTAAGGCATAACTTTCGTATTGTGAACTACTTGCGTTTTCGCACACCAGGCACCTTTTTGAGGATTCTTTCGAGCGTCATCGTTTGGAGTTTGCCCAGGGTAGCCATCACCCTTCGATTGGCTGCAATCGCACTTTTAGCCACTTCGTACTGCTCTCGGGACAGCGCGTAACAAACGGTTTTGCCTTGGCGCTTGCCAGTCCAGAGGTAATAAGGCCCCTTTTGGACCCACTGGCCGGCGACCTTGCGTCGCAAGGGCCGGCTGACCACCGTGCCCTGGCAGAACCAGCCCGCCCGGGGCAACCGGCCCAGGAGTTTGGTATAGGCGGCGGGCGGAGGTCCCAGGGGGTGTTCGGCTTTTAAGCCCATGGGCCATAATTTTGCCAGAAAGGGCTTGACTTGTCAATTAATATCTGTATTTATACAGATATATATGTTTACGACCGCTCCTCTCTTCGGCAAGTTCCACTCCCCTTTGAAGCAAACCGCTCGACCCTTGCGCGGCCAACCCCTTCATCACCTGGAAGGCCTCCTGGCCGACCGCCTCGACCCCGCCCTGCTCGCCCCCAACCCCACCAAAACCAATAGCCGCCAGCGCCTCTATCCCCCCAAACTCACCTTCCTGAGCTTCCTGGGCCAGACCCTCAGTCCGGACTCCTCCTGCCGCGAGGCGGTCCGACAAATCAGGGCCTACCACCAAAAACAGCCCGACCCCAAGCACCTGGACAAAGACACCAGCGCCTACTGCCAGGCTCGTGCCCGCTGGACCCTCGATGAGTTGACCGAGATCCGCTCCCACCTGGCCGGGCACATCTGTCGCGATCCCTTCGATCTGGAACTCGCAGCAATGCGCCCTCTCAAGGTTATCGATGGCACTTGCCTCAACCTGCCCGACACCCAGGCCAACCGCCTGCTCTATCCCCAATCCTCCGACCAGCAGCCCGAGTGCGGCTTCCCTCTCCTGCGTTTGGTCGGGATCTTTTCCCTCCGAACCGGCGCCCTGTTGGAGCGCGCCTACGGCCCCTACAGCACCAGCGAAAACGCTCTGTCTCACACGCTGTGGCCGACCATCAAAAAGGATGACCTGCTCCTGGGCGACCGCAACTTCGGCTCCTGGGTCAATCTGGCCACCCTCAAAGAGCAGGGGGCCGACGGACTGTTCCGCCTCCACGCCAGCCGCAACGAGGACTTTCGCCTGGGCCAACGCTTGGGCCACAACGACCGCTTGATCCTCCTGGCCAAACCCAGACAGCGATCCAAAAACATGACGCCAGAACAATGGCAGAGCCTGCCCGCCACCCTCACCGTGCGCATGGTGCGTTTCCGGGTGCCCACCGCCAACGGCCGCTCCAGAAAGATCACTCTGATTACCACCCTCACCGATCCAGTGCTCTGGCCCGTCGAACTGCTGGCAGCCCTATACGCACGGCGCTGGAATATCGAACTCTATCTGGATGACATTAAGACCACCTTGCACATGGACATGCTCAGTTGCTTGACCCCGCCGATGATCCACAAAGAACTGGAAATGCACCTCATTGCCTACAACCTCATCCGCTCCATTATGGGCGAGGCAGCCTGTGTCTGCCACACCCCGCTGGACCGACTCAGTTTCAAAGGCACGCTGGACACTGCCCGCCAGTACAGCCAAATCATCGCCCAAGTCCCGGTTTCCCACCGCAAATTGCGCCGGGCCATTTATGCGGACATGCTGGCCGTCGTCGCCGAAGACCAAGTGCCTAAACGGCCCGACCGTTTCGAGCCCCCGCTGCCAAAAACGCCGCCCCAAAGCCTACCCTTTCATGAAGCGCCCCCGGCGTGAATTGAGGGCGGCGCGCGTGGACCATCTTCCCGCCCGCAAGAAGCGCCGTTCTTAACTTAGCGCCATTCGCCTCAAGGCGGCGTTCCGAAATCAACCGGAACGCCGCGTTCACGCGGCAGTCCCCGTCCCTCCGGGCCAAGACGCGAATGCGTCGCCCCGAAATCCAGGAAACCGTAGCGGCGCCTCGGCAGAGCGCCGCCGATAGCCGACCACCCCCGCGATCCGATCTGAACGCTTACCAGAATTCTTCTGGGAAGTCCGCATCCCGAGCCTCAGAGCCGGCTTAGGTTTTCGATGCTTCGTTTCCTTTGTTTCCTTCTGTTCGCTGCCGGCGCGCAGGCAGATGGACCAAGCGCCCTTTACAGAAGGCAACGAGGGAAACGAAGACGCGGCCTGAACCAACAGGATAAACTGTATCCAGGCCGGCAAGTGTCTGGGTTTTCCTGGACACATCTCCTGACGCACGCCCGGCAACACCCAGCCTGTAAAGATTCTTGTCCCACCACCCCCCCCCGACCGGCGCCGTCCCGCTCCGCGAAACCGCGTTTTCATCGTCTCGGCTTCCCAACCGCGCCGAAAAGAAATCAGGCGCCTCTTCCTATTTGACGCGGACGCGGTAGAACCGCGACGCGTTCGTGGCCGCGCTGTCGGTCAGCGTGATCGAGCCGCCGGTGCCGGGGAGCGTTTGGGCCGCGGTCCAAACTGGTTTCGTCAGCGAGTCCTTGCATTCGAGCGTGTACATTAGACGGATGGCTGTTGGGATTGAGACGCTGAAGCTGTGGCCGACCAGGACGGGATTGGTGATCGACGGCGGCACCAGCACGGTCAATGTCGCCACGGCGCTGGTCACCGACCCGTAAGGGTTGGTGATGACCACGTCGTAACCGCCTGCGTTAGTGGCGGCGACCGCATTCAACACGAGCGTGGTATTTGTCGCGGCGGTGAGATTCGCTCCGTCAAACTGCCATTGGTACAACAATGGCGCGCTCCCGGTAGCGCTCACGGAAAAAGATGCGCTGCAACCCAGAACGACTGACTGGTTTGTGGGTTGGATGGAAATTTGCGGAGTCGTCTGGCCCACAGTCATTGTGCCGTTGACCAAGCTGACGGTGTAGTTGGTCTGACGGTTGTTTGGGTCCACCAGGCTCGGCACAATTGGATACGTGCCCGCGGGGCTGTCGGTGGTTGCGCTGCAACTGTAAGTCGCCGTGATATTGTCGCCATTTGTCAAACCTGTGATTGTGCCCGTGAACACCGGGTCGGTTTGGCCATAAGCCCGGCTCGCGTTGGCTGCCGTGACGGTCAGGAGCGCGGGTGAGACGACCAGGCTCACAGTGTCGGTTGCGCCGCTGTAATCAACCATGTCGCTCGGGATGAAGACCACGGAAAGCGTATTGGTGCCCGCGTTGAGCACGGTGCCGTTCGTCGGGGTGTAGCCGAAGCTGCCGGGCACGCTCGCCGTCGCGTCCAACTGGTTGGAGCTTAGAGACGTGCCGTAGGTGAGGGGGGCAGGGTTGGTCCACGCAATTATCGGAGTCGCCTGGCCCACAGTCAGTGCGCCATTGATGAAGCTGGTGAACTGGTAGTTGGCGGCGCTCAGCGTGCCCAGGGCCGGCACGATGGCGTAATTGCCCACTGGGCTGCCGGCCGTGGCTGGCGTAGTGAAGCTGGGCGCGCCGCTCACGACCGCAGCGGTGTCGCCGTTGACAAAGCCGGTGATGTTGGCGGTAAAGGCCGGATTGGCGCTGCCGTAGGCCCGGCTGGCGTTGTTGGCCGTCACGGTGAGGCCAGCCGGTCCGACAGCCAGGGTGCCGTTGATGAAGCTGGTGAACTGGTAGTTGGCGGCGCTCAGCGTGCCCAGGGCCGGCACGATGGCGTAATTGCCCACTGGGCTGCCGGCCGTGGCTGGCGTAGTGAAGATGGGCGCGCCGCTCACGACCGCAGCGGTGTCGCCGTTGACAAAGCCGGTGATGTTGGCGGTAAAGGTCGGATTGGCGCTGCCGTACGCCCGGCTGGCGTTGTTGGCCGTCACCGTCAGTGCAGCCGGTCCGACAGCCAGGGTGCCATTGATGAAGCTGCTGAACTGGTAGTTGGCGGCGCTCAGCGTGCCCAGGGCCGGCACGATGGCGTAATTGCCCACTGGGCTGCCGGCCGTGGCTGGCGTAGTGAGGCTGGGCGCGCCGCTCACGACCGCAGCGGTGTCGCCGTTGACAAAGCCGGTGATGTTGGCGGTAAAGGCCGGATTGGCGCTGCCGTAGGCCCGGCTGGCGTTGTTGGCCATCACGGTGAGGCCAGCCGGCCCGACAGCCAGGGTGCCATTGATGAAGCTGGTGAACTGGTAGTTGGCGGCGCTCAGCGTGCCCAGGGCCGGCACGATGGCGTAATTGCCCACTGGGCTGCCGGCCGTGGCTGGCGTAGTGAAGCTGGGCGCGCCGCTCACGACCGCAAACGTGTCGCCGTTGACAAAGCCGGTGATGTTGGCGGTAAAGCCTGGATTGGCGCTGCCGTAGGCCCGGCTGGCGTTGTTGGCCATCACGGTGAGGCCAGCCGGCCCGACAGCCAGGGTGCCATTGATGAAGCTGGTGAACTGGTAGTTGGCGGCGCTCAGCGTGCCCAGGGCCGGCACGATGGCGTAATTGCCCACTGGGCTGCCGGCCGTGGCTGGCGTAGTGAAGCTGGGCGCGCCGCTCACGACCGCAGCGGTGTCGCCGTTGACAAAGCCGGTGATGTTGGCGGTAAAGGCCGGATTGGCGCTGCCGTAGGCCCGGCTGGCGTTGTTGGCCATCACGGTGAGGCCAGCCGCTCCGACAGCCAGGGTGCCATTGATGAAGCTGGTGAACTGGTAGTTGGCAACGCTCAGCGTGCCCAGGGCCGGCACGATGGCGTAATTGCCCACTGGGCTGCCGGCCGTGGCTGGCGTAGTGAAGCTGGGCGCGCCGCTCACGACCGCAAACGTGTCGCCGTTGACAAAGCCGGTGATGTTGGCGGTAAAGCCTGGATTGGCGCTGCCGTAGGCCCGGCTGGCGTTGTTGGCCATCACGGTGAGGCCAGCCGCTCCGACAGCCAGGGTGCCATTGATGAAGCTGGTGAACTGGTAGTTGGCAACGCTCAGCGTGCCCAGGGCCGGCACGATGGCGTAATTGCCCACTGGGCTGCCGGCCGTGGCTGGCGTAGTGAAGCTGGGCGCGCCGCTCACGACCGCGAACGTGTCGCCGTTGACAAAGCCGGTGATGTTGGCGGTAAAGGCCGGATTGGCGCTGCCGTAGGCCCGGCTGGCGTTGTTGGCCATCACGGTGAGGCCAGCCGCTCCGACAGCCAGGGTGCCATTGATGAAGCTGGTGAACTGGTAGTTGGCCGCGCTCAGCGTGCCCAGGGCCGGCACGATGGCGTAATTGCCCACTGGGCTGCCGGCCGTGGCTGGCGTAGTGAAGCTGGGCGCGCCGCTCACGACCGCAGCGGTGTCGCCGTTGACAAAGCCGGTGATGTTGGCGGTAAAGGCCGGATTGGCGCTGCCGTAGGCCCGGCTGGCGTTGTTGGCCGTCACGGTGAGGCCAGCCGGTCCGACAGCCAGGGTGCCGTTGATGAAGCTGGTGAACTGGTAGTTGGCGGCGCTCAGCGTGCCCAGGGCCGGCACGATGGCGTAATTGCCCACCGGGCTGCCGGCCGTGGCGGGCGTGGCGAAGTTGGGCGCGCCGCTCACGACCGCAGCAGTGTCGCCGTTGACAAAGCCGGTGATGTTGGCGGTGAAAGGCGGATTGGCGCTGCCATAGGTTCGGCTGGCGTTATTTGCTGCCACTGTCAGCGTGGCCTTGAGGACGTTGATGCTCACTGATGCCTTCGCTGGCAGATAGTGGGCGGTGTCAGTTGGCGTAAACGTCGCAGAAAGGGTCTGCCCGTTCCCTGCGCTGAGCACCATGCCTGACGACGGGGAATAGGCGAAGGTTCCTTGGACAGTCGCCCCCGACACGGTCGCCGTTGCATTCAATTGCGCAGGACTCAACGGCGTGCCGTACGTGATATCAGATGGCGCCTGCCAAGTGATTGTCGGCGTGGACAGGGTGGTGGCAAGCCCAGAGTATGCCTTAAGCGCGTTGGGATTGCTGCGGTCGTTCAACAGAATCCGGGTGCCGTCCGGTTGCACCGTGAACCACTCGACACCATAGGCGCCACCGCCGTTATTCCACACCAAGCGGAACGGATAGACGCCCGACTGCGGAACACCGAACGAGAACGTCGTTTCGGCGGTGCCGCGGCCAGCGTAGCTGTCGTACTGGCCAAGAATCTCGCCGGGATAATGACCGACTGTGACCCAGACCCCGCCCGCGTCAGCAACGTGCGCCTCGAGGGTCGCGCCGTCATTCTGGCTGATCATCATTGTGGGGATGGTGACCTGGCCGCCGTAGGTCCCGGCACCCTGCGTTATGGGAAGGTCGGTCCGGTTTTGCACTATGATGACCGCGATGGCCCCGGCCTCCTGTGCCGCCAGGGCCTTCCAGCCAAACTCGCATGTGCCGCGGTCAATCAGCGCGATCTTGCCGGCCAGGGCGGCCGCGTTGTCGGGCGGGGCTGGGGAGGAGGAGCCGGTGCAGGCGGTGTTGGGGCTGGCATAGACCACCTGGGCGGCGAGCGGGATGTTTGGGAAGTCAGGCCCGAAGCCGCCATCGCTGCTCAAGGTTGGAACGCCCGGGATTCTAAGTCCGCTCAGGGCAGAGGGGGCGTTGACGTAGAGTGTGGTGCCGAGGAAGCTGCTGATCTCGACGGGCGTCACCCGGAAGCACTCGTCGCTGGTCACGCCCATGGTGTAGAAGCCCGCCGTCGAGAACTCGACGTAGGTGAGGAACTCGGCTGCGAACTGGTCCGTGTAACCGCTGATGGTGCCCGGAATGCCCGGCGCGGGGCTGTCAGGATAGCCGTTGGCACTGGTGAAAAATCCCAAGTCAGCGCCGCCGTTGCCGCCGCTCATGTTGACCACTGTTGTGAGATCCAAGTAACCATTATCCGTGAACGTGGAGACATCCGCGACATTCGCGCTGGCGAGCGAAGCGTTTAGCCCCCACAAACCGGCCAGGATCTGCTCGGCGACCTGCACCGAATCCGACAACTCGCTGGCGTTGTTTCCTTGGGGAATCTGGTCCACGCGGTACCGGAACCCAGGCTTGTTCGCATCGCCGCTGTCAAGCGGATAGCCCCCGCTCAAAACCGAAGGATTCCAAACGTAATCCTGGCCCGTCACGTTACCCGATGGGCTACTATAATCGCGATAGGAGGGGCTGAACGAACCGTTCACGTAAACCGGCGTCGCTACACCACTCCACCCGTTCGTGGGCAACGTCTGGGTGTAGTAGCCCCCACCGCTCGTTGTCGCGCTGCCGCCCCCATTCGCAAAGTCGAGCGTGACCCCGTCCACCCCGCCCCCAAGATACCCGTTCACCACGCGACCTGAGACCGTGACAGTGCCCGGCGGCTGCAAGGGGCCGCTGACCTGGATGGACTTGTTGAGGGTGCTCTGGAGGGCATCCTGGATCGTAAGATAGCCGCTGACGCTGGCCGTGGCTGAGGCGCTGATCCGGGTGTACACAGTGCTGGTTGAAAGGTTGCCGCTGGCGTCAGGGTAAAGCAGGATTGAGTTGAAGAAGGACGAGCCATCCTTCGAGATCTCGCTTCCGGTGGGAGCCACCAACGTCAAAGTATCACCGCTGCCAAGCCCACTGCCATTTGCCGTGAAGCTCGTGGTAGCGCCTGCCGTCCCCTGGACGGTCGTGGGCAACGTCAACGAGGCCGTGCTGACGTTCAGCACCGGAGTGACCGCCGGCTGCACGGTGCCGCTGACCTGGATGGAACTGTTGACGGTGCTGTGTAGGGCGTCCTGGATCGTAAGATAGCCGCTGACGCTGGCCGTGGCTAAGGCGCTGATCCGGGCGTACACAGTGGTGGTCGGAAGGTCTCCACTGGCGTCAGGGTAAAGCAGTACCCGAGCTGAAGAAGGACGAGCCGTCCTTCGAGATCTCGCTTCCCGTGGGAGCCACGAGGGTCAAAGAATCAGTGCTACCCAGCCCGCTGCCGCTCACCGTGAAGCTCGCGGTGGCGCCTGCCGCCCCCTGGGTGGTGGCGGGCAAGGTCAACGAAGTCGTGCTGACCGTAATGCTCTGAGCAAGCGCCGCGGTAATATGCACAAAGTGGGCCACGAAGCTAGCCTCAAGGCTATCCCACGAAACGTCCAGGCGGGAAGGGGAATGGGTAGCGACTTTTCCGTCCCCGAGGTACAAGGCCACGTGGTCGATTGCATCGAGAGAGTTATTCCCACTCCAGTTGTAAGGCGGCGTAAATAAATAAAGGTATCAAGTTGGTTCACCCGTGAGGCTCGATGGTATAGTTCCACTCACCATGGAACTTGTTAGGCTTTAGGTTCACTTGCTTCATCTGCTCGCGTGAGACTTTTCTACCCGTCGGATACTTTCGACGATCCAGCCGGCAGGTCACCGTCAATCCTTTGGCCGTCGTTGTGCTGGCAATCAGGTTCACGACCGTCTGGTAATCTCGCAACGGTTCACCGCGCCAGTTGGACGAAATGAACGAAAAGAGTCGGTGTTCGATCTTGTTCCACTTGCTGGTGCCGGGCGGAAAGTGGCAGATGGAAAGGCACAGCCCACTTTTGTCGGCAAAGCCCTGCAACTCGAGTTTCCAGAGTCGCAGCCGCCACCCATTGCTGCCTCCGCCATCGGCGGTGATCCACAGCGTCCGGACCGGCAGGATAAAGTCTTCGCCCTTCAAAGCGCCACCACCCACGAATCGAGGCCACCGCAAAGGCCCCCGTGTCATGGTCGGTGCCCACGTTTACGAATCCGCTGTTGCGCCCCAAGTCATAGATGCCGTAGGGATAGGCGCGAGGCACCTCGGGACCCGGGAAGTCGTGCCCCTTGACCCGTTGCGGTTGTTTCGCCACACGCCATTGTTGGCCGCTATTGGCGTAGTTGCCCACCAGTTCCTTCTTCTTGGTGTCCACCGAAATGACCGGCTCCCCCGCCGCCAAGGCCCGCTTCACGCACCGGTTGATATGCCGAAATTGGGCGTCGCGGTCCGGGTGGTCCTCCCCTTCCTCCAGCTTCCGATTGCTCTGCAAACTGTAGTCCTGCTCGTGCAGCAGTTGGGCCACCCGCATGTGGCTCACCGGATGAGCTTGCTGGCTTAACTCCTCGGCCAGGGTCCGAGTGCTCTTGCAGACCCAGCGCAAGGGAGATTCCGGATCGCCGCGAGTTCCGCCCTCAATCAAATCGTCCAGCGCCGCCACCAGCCCGGAATCCAACACCGTGAGGTTCTTGCGTCCGGCGCCCGGGCGCCGGATGCGCTCCGCCAGCGAGGAGTCGCCCCGCTCGATTTCGCCAATACCCTTGAGGATGGCTTTGCGGGACAAGCCACAAGCCCGGTGAACCACGCAGACACCGCCATAACCCATCTGCATAGCTTCATTGGCGGCGGTAAGGCGCCGGGTCCGCTCATTTAGGAGTGGCCAAATGGCCCTGAACTTCTGCGTCAGCGCGGCAATAGCACTCATGTGCAGCTATCATACCACGATTCTCAGAAGTTGATACCTTTATTTATTTACGCCGCCTAAGCGATGAGATCTCCGGGTGACAGATCGCTTACGGAAGCTCCTTCGACTGCCCCTCCACTGCCGAGAAGCCACTCCGTCAAGCCGTGAGCGCTTGGGTTGCCGTAGGCACCGGTGCCGCTCGTGTTTGGAACAACCAAGCTCCCACCTGCCTCGTTTGGCTCCGAGCCGATGCAGCAGGAAACGAAGTGGGCGCAGTCGTCTCCGATGTTGCCGTCGCAGGAGGCGCCGGTCGGTACCGGTTGTCCTGCACCCACGTTCGCGCAAACGGCGGACCACTCCCAAAAATATCCATCGCTACACACGTAGTTCGCGTACTTGCGAGCATAGGCGACGGCCGACTGCGGATTATAAACCTCTGGGCTCGCCGCCGCCACTTGAAACTGGTACTGGCCGGAAGATTGGCCGTCGGGGTTGATGACCTCCACACTCCAGGTGTGCGCCGCCGTCGTGAAGACCGGGTCAATCCGTATCTGCGTGCTGCTGAAGCTGGTGATGGTCCGGTTGGCGAAGGTCTGCCCCGCCGTGATGTCCCGCAAGGTCACGTTGCAGCCACTCACGAAATTGGCCCCGTTGATGTAGAAGGGCTGCGAACTGCTCGAGCCAGTCGGGCTGGACGGACTGACGCTGGTGATTGAGGGCGCCGCCGAAGGCGCTTGGACGTTGAACTGGTACTGGCCGGAAGATTGGCCGTCGGGGTTGATGACCTCCACACTCCAGGTGTGCGCCGCCGTCGTGAAGACCGGGTCAATCCGTATCTGCGTGCTGCTGAAGCTGGTGATGGTCCGGTTGGCGAAGGTCTGCCCCGCCGTGATGTCCCGCAAGGTCACGTTGCAGCCACTCACGAAATTGGCCCCGTTGATGTAGAAGGGCTGCGAACTGCTCGAGCCAGTCGGGCTGGACGGACTGACGCTGGTGATCGAGGGCGCCGCCGAAGGCGCTTGGACGTTGAACTGGTACTGGCCGGAAGATTGGCCGTCGGGGTTGATGACCTCCACACTCCAGGTGTGCGCCGCCGTCGTGAAGACCGGGTCAATCCGTATCTGCGTGCTGCTGAAGCTGGTGATGGTCCGGTTGGCGAAGGTCTGCCCCGCCGTGATGTCCCGCAAGGTCACGTTGCAGCCACTCACGAAATTGGCCCCGTTGATGTAGAAGGGCTGCGAACTGCTCGAGCCAGTCGGGCTGGACGGACTGACGCTGGTGATCGAAGGGGCTGGCAGAGCCGCTGACTTCCTCAGCCAACCTTGGCAATAAAATGTAGAACCAAGGTGCGACGAGCCAGCGCTCAACACATCCACGACATGTGTGGTGGGGCTGTAGTTGAAGTTATAGCTGTTGTCGGGTCCATTGGGTCCCGTATCTCCATTCTTTACGTTTTGCTGGATAACGGTGACGGTGGTGGAACCAACGGCACGGACAATTGCCACATGGCCCCGGCCAGTACCTGTTTGATTGAAGCAGAGGATATCACCGACCTGCGGTGCTACGGTTCCACCCTCCCCGTAGGCTGTGAGATGCATGTTTGCGGCATTTCCAAAGAACTGCCAGGCGTCCATCGGTCCGCCGAGATTGTAAAGATTCAATTGATATACGGAATAATAATAGCGCCGGACATATTCGACACACTCCCACTCAAGTCCCATGTATTGGCCGTTGATGTAGCTACTTGGCTGTGGGCTTGGCATCGTGGTCGGATTATCGGAGTAGTTAACAATTCCGTTGAAGGAACCCAGCGCTGTACCCCATGGCTGGGTCCCAGCTAGCAGAACGGTGGGTGACACGCTGAGCACCAGCAATGACAATACTGAAAGGACCGTTGTTCGCGACCTAGTCGTTACTGTGCAGTTCTGGGAGGTTAGTTGATTGATTTTCATGATTCCCAATCGTTCTACTCAACATTGAGCGCACCTGTTCTCCGAAACGCGAGGGGGGTGACGACTCACACCCAGACAAGGGCGCTGCCTTTCGGGCCTGTCCTGGGGCCGGTTGTCCCGCGGGATCGTCGGCAAGCCGCCGGTCAGCGCTGTCCTTGGGACGGCTTGGTTAGGCTTGCGATTGACTAAGCGACGCATTTGCTCGGAGGTCCTCGGCCTCGATTTACCAAGAGTGGAAAGTCCCGATCGAGCTTGCAGCAAAGCTGCGGCTATCTGCCCCACGATTTCGTCTGGGCAGATCCCTTCGCGAATCCCGGCGGACGACCGCATCATGTTGCACAACCGCTGATCGTTGGGTCCACCGCGGTACCCGCATGCCGTGAGATAAACGGAGTTGGTCATCTCGGAATTTGGTCGGTTCTGGTCGGTGCCACGGCGCCCGGCTTGTTCGCTTCCGCGAGCTTCCCTTTCCATTGCGCGGCCTCGTCGCGCCGCCCTCTTTCTGCGTAGAGGCGGATGAGGCGCTCGATGGCCTTTTTCAGGCTCGGCTTGTTGGCCACGGGAATCTTGTCCTGCCGATTGTGCAGACCGTTGTAGCCGGAAATCAGCAGCGGTTCGGCCTCCGCGGCGGTCAGCACTTCGTCGAGGGTTTGTCTGCGGGCGCTGAACGGGAAGCCGTGGGCCTGCAGGAAAGCCCCAGCGGGTTGTCCGCTCGTACCCGGCTGGTTGACGGTCGAATCCGCTGACCGTTTGTCGCCTATAGACGGAGTTCTTGTGAGGTTCTGGCGGGCAGTCTGAACCTGGCGCGTCGCGGTGTCAAACGTTTTTTCGGCATTTCTCCGCAGAGTTTTTGGGAACGCCCCGTTCGCGTCGCCAGGTTTGGGGACCCGAATGACAAGGCGAACGCGCGGACCTTTTGCCCTGACTTGGATTCCCCTTTGCTCCTGGAATATTGGGCGCTTCGTCGTGTCCGGTGTCCCGTTCATGGCGTTTCCGCCACCACGGACTCGGGTGTGTTCTGCATCGCGTAGATCTTCGACGGAGGCGTGAATAGGAAATTCGGAATTGGCCTGCTCGCCTTGGGCGAATGCCCCGGCTCGCTGAGCCTTCCCACACGCCGTCCCCCTGCGGGCCGTCCAGGGAGGCGCATGGGACGTGGTCAATACAAGTGCGTTCACAGGCAAGGACACGGCCCGTTTTCGCAAATCTTTCAGAAAATCTTCGGGTTCTTGAAGGCCAGCACAGGGCCATTGACAAAGTCGCCGAAAAGGGCGCCGTTCTCTCCCTGTAGGAGACGACGTAAGGAGTCTCTGATCAATGGATTCGGAGGGGAGCAGGCTTTCGCTGTGCCCAAGAATCAATCATCCCGATTCCGAATCGGGACTACAATGGCTTGCGAAAGACTTTGTCACTGGCCCTGGAGGCCAGCACCCGTTCTGGACGTGGCCAGGCGGGATAGCCGGAGAAAAGCCCAGCGCGGCTGGTTGGCAAAGCGGCACCCGACGAGGATGGAGGATGGAAACTGGCTAAGGCACCGCGAAAAAACAACTTGAGCAACCCTGGCTGGTTCTTTTGGCCGCTGGCTTCGTTGCTCGCTCGTTACAGACCCGTTGGATATGCGCCTCGCTCGCGCCTCGCCGGCGGCCAAAATCCCTGCGCCATAATTGCTCAGGCTATTTTCTCGCGGTGCCTAACTGCGTAGCAGGCCGAGGCTCAAGCGCACCTCTGACCGAATCGATCGGCACCCTTTTAGCGCCTGGCGCGCGTCGAGACGAGTGGCCACATGCCCGGGATAGCGAAACTTCACCGCGTAATCATTCAAGCGGCGCAGGTCTGGCGCAAAAGCCGCCCAAAGAGGCTCGGTCGGCAAGAGCAGTTGCAGCAGCGCCACCAAATCATGCGTGCGGGGCACGGCATGTCCGGCTTCTTCCAGCCGTGCCTTGAAATATTTCTCGACACATTGCTGGGAGTGGAAACCGATACTGTTGGTGGCGCGCTTCTTGCGTCGGCGCATCAGCGCCTGGGCCACATCGAAGTCCTCCTCCGCGCAACGCACCCACTCACGCGTAGCAGCCTTCATACATGACCCTGCCGTCGTCGAGGACGGCCCGCGTGAAGCTGTCCTTCCGGCGCATCTGACCAGGCTTCCAGACCATCAGGTCCATCGGAAAGGGCGCCTCCGCCAATCCCCGAATTCTCACCACCTGGTCTGTCGAGCTGCCGCGATAAGGCATGACCACGATGAGGTCAACATCCGAATCACGCGTGGCGGTGCCGCTGGCATACGAACCAAAAAGAATAATCCTTTGCGGCTGGAACTTACGGGCGATCACTCTGCAGTAGGCCTCGATTTGCCGAAAGCCAACTCGGCGCGACCCATCCCACAGCGGCCCAGGCACATCCGGGTGCCAAAGCTGCCGGCCTCGCTTCGCCGCTCCCGCTTGCTGTCCCCCACTATTCCGCTTCCGATTCATCGGGCTAATTCCGCCGCGATCCGCTCCCAGCCGTAGCGCAGCACGGCTTTGGCCTCGGCGCGCGTCACCCCTTCGAAGGTCTCGAGGAAATAATCAAGTCTCAATCCATCCGCCAAATAGTCGAACAGGGCCTGCACTGGCAGGCGCGTGCCCCGGAAGACCGGTGTGCCGCCAAGAATAGCGGGATTGGAGACCACCAAGCCCCCCGCACCCGTCTTGATTTCAGTCACGGCATTCATCGTTTGCAGGATAATCCACCCCTATCTCCGCGGCAAGCAAATCGGGGACCCTGCTCCGGCCATCCCCAGAATTCCTGAAAGAAATCGCGTGAGGCGCCGTGTTCTTGTATAAATGACGGCACCGATGAAGCCTGATGAGGAAACCCTGAGAACCAGTTGGACGCTCGTGGCGCGGCTTAAGAACGCGGACGACGACGAATCCTGGCAAAGGTTTTATGACATTTACCGCGGCGTGATTCACGGCGTGGCCATGAAGGCAGGTCTGCGGGAGGACGAAGCTGACGACGTGGTGCAGGAAACCCTGCGGTCCGTGATTAAGGGCATCCGGGACTTCGAGGCCGATCCGGCCCACGGCAAGTTCCGCGCCTGGCTGCTGAACAACGCGCGGTGGCGGATTTCCGACCAGTTTCGGAAGCGGCCGCCGGCGGCAGTTGGCAACCACGCTCTGCCCGATGCCACGGCCACGACGCCGGCAGCGGAGCGCGTGCCCGATCCGCGCGCGGTGGACTTGGAGGGCTTGTGCGATGCGGAATGGGAAGCCCGGCTCCGGGAGCAGGCCCTCAAGGAACTCCAGTTGGAAGTGAAGGCGGGGCAGTACCAGATTTTCCACCTGCTCGTGGTCGAGCAAAAGTCGATCGAGGAAGTGGCGGCAATGGTGGGGCGCAGCCGGGCGCAGATTTATCTCATCAAGCACCGGGTCGCGGCTGCGCTCAAGAGAATCGTCAAGCGGCTGCAGAAAGAACTGGAGTGAGTGCGGCAGTCCGTCCTGCACCTTACACGGATTTTCAAGAGCGCGGCAACCACTCTGCCAAGCTCCCGTAGCCCGGATATTTCACGACCCAGGAACGGAACCGGGCTACCGAGGCTGCGTAGCGCAGGTTTCCAACCTGCTGTATCGCCGACCTCCGGTCGGCAGGCTGTGCCTGCTTGGCGACATCGGCGGATTGGAAATCCGCGATACGGCAGGCTGGAAGCCTGCGCTACACCGTCCGGCTGGCGAAACCCGTGAAATATCCGGCGTAGGAGCGGCACGAGAGGCTTTATCCAGCCTCCGATGGCAGGATTCGAGCCGCACCATGCCGCTCCTATGGAGCTTGAGATGGGTATGATGGGTCGGCCTGCTATAAATATGCCGCTCCTGCCGGAGCTATAACCGGCCTGGGCCAAGATCCGTGTAAGGTGCAGAGTCCGTCCTGGCTGCCCAAGCGCGGGCAATGGTCCCGGCTGTCACGGCGCAGCGAAGCCGCAACCACGAACACGAGAGGGTAACCGCGGAATACGCCGAATACGCGGAAAGAAAACCAGGGGGATCAGTTTTCCGCGTGTTCTGAGTATTCCGCCGTTTCATCCCTTCGCCGGACTTCCCTTGCGCGAGCGGTCCTGCTACGCTCGAGGCGAATGAAGCAGGACTCCACCAATCCGCCTGCCTCCGCCGGCGGCTTGCCTGAGCGCCCTCGCCCCGCCGTCCCCGACCACGAAATGCTGCGCCTCATCGGCCACGGCAGCTATGGAGAGGTCTGGCTGGCGCGGCACACCGTGCTGAACACCTATCGGGCGGTGAAGGTGGTGTATCGCGACCGATTCCTGGAGGACCGGCCTTTCGAGCGGGAACTCGAGGGCATCCAGCGATTTGAGCCGGTCTCGCATTTGCATCCGAGCCAGATGCGCATTTTCCGTGTAGGACGCAGCGCGGGAACCGGTAATTTCTACTATGCGATGGAGTTGGCCGACGACCAGCGCACGGGCCCGGAGATTGCCCCGGAGCACTACGAACCCAAGACGCTCCGGAGCGAACTCCGGCAGCGCGGCCGCCTGGCCGTGGGGGAAAGCCTTGGAATCGGGTTGGCGCTGACCGGCGCCCTGGAACACCTGCACGACGCCGGCCTCATCCATCGCGACATCAAGCCGTCGAACGTCATCTTCGTCCAAGGCCAGCCCAAACTTGCAGACATCGGCCTGGTGACGGCAGCGGGCGAGGCCTGCTCCTTCGTGGGCACCGAAGGCTATGCCGCTCCCGAAGGGCCGGGCGGGAAACAAGCGGACATCTACGCCCTGGGCAAGGTGCTCTACGAGATGATGACGGGCCTGAGCGCCAACGAGGGCAGCAGCCTCAGCCCCGCAGAGAAATACCCGAGCCTGCCGGCGGGATGGGCGAAAGCCGCCGATCACCAGATACTCAACGAGCTGAATGAGGTCGTGCAGCGGGCGTGCGACCGCAACCCGGAAAGGCGGTATCAGACCGCAGAAGAAATGCGGGCCGACTTGAAACTGCTGAGCAGCAAGAAATCGCTCGTGCGTCTGCGCAAGTTGGAACGCGCCTACCACCGAGCGTTGCTGGTGCTGGCTGCCGGCGCGGGAATAGTTGTGGTGCTCGGTTTGGTCACGGGCTTCTTCTTTTTCAGGAGCAGCGCGGCGGAGCAGAATCGCCGCCGCGAACTGAGGGAAATCCAGATTTCGCGGCTGCAACCCCGGCTTGCCGGGTGGTTCTCGGATAACTGGTCGCGACTGGACCATGCCGCGAAGCTGCGCAAGGACCAGGAAGTCCAGGAGCAGGCCTCCGCCATGCTCGCTGGCCTGGATGCGCGGCCGGTGAAGGTTTTCAAGGGCACCGCCGCTGCCTCCGCGGCCTTTGGCCCCGATGGGCGCGCGCTGGTCGGCGGCGTGGGGCCAAACGGCCCGGCCCTGTTGATCGACACGAATGGAGTGATGACTGAATTGCCGGCGCGCGGCGAGGGGCCGGTGTGCTGGGCGCCCGATGGCGTGCCGCTCCAACTCATGGCAGTCTCAAACGCCTTGGCGCTGCGCGACGCCCTCACCGGCAACGCGCGCCGGGAGTTCCCTCTTGGAGGCATGGAACCATCGCCCCCCCGGTTCCCCGCCTGTCCTGGCGGTGACGCCGGAGGGCAGCCGTGTGGCGGCGGGTCTGGGCGGCCGGGTGTTCGTTTGGAAGGCGGCGTCCGGTGAGTTGCTGGGCGAGGTTCCGACCGGAGCTACCGCGCTGGCCTTCAGCCCCGATGGCTCTCTCCTGGGAGCGGGCAGCGCGGATGGGACGACCCGTGTTTATGCCGTTCCTGGCTTGGCGCAGGTCGCGGTGCTGCCGCCGGCCTTGCGAGGGAACCCGATCCTCTGCCTGGCTTTTGCGCGCGATCGCGTCATGCGTTATGGCGCCGGGAGGCCAACGAACTCCTGGCTCCTGGCGACGGGCGATCAGGGCGCCGGAATCGTGATATGGGACTTGGACCGGCGCCAACCCCTGTCCATCTGCCGAGGCTCGGCCTGGCTCGTGGCGGCCCTCGCCTTCCACCCCGATGGACTGACACTGGCTTCCACCGGCCGGAACGAAACCCGGCTCTGGGATGTAACGAGCGGGCAGCTCCTCCTCTGCCTCCCGAAGGCGAGCATCGGGGAGTCCCGGGCGCTGGCCCTCGACGGCGGAGGCCGCCGGTTGGTTTGCGGCGGGGAACCGGGGGCGGGCTACGCAACCGTTGCGCTTTGGGAACTGGAGCCAACCCGTGGCCTTCGAGTTTTGCGCGGCCTGGCGTCCTCCGCGCGGAAGGTCTTGTTCTCGGCGAACGGCGCGCGGCTTGCCGCCTTGAGCGATGATTGGCGCCTGGGGGTTTGGGAAGTTGGCTCGGGCCGCCTGCTCTTCCTGTTCGAGACTCCGATTGGCTCGTCATCCGCCGACAGTGCCGGGGCGTGTTTTGACGCCAGCGGGGAGCAGCTTGCCTTTGCGGCCGGACGCGAGGCGTGTCTCTTCGATTTGAAGACCGGCGATATTCTCCAACGCTGGCGCTTGGCCGAGGGCGCATCGGATCAATTGGCCTTCGATGCGCGCGGCTGCTGGCTCCTGCTGCGCCGCGAACGGCCCCCTGGACACCGAAAGGGGGTCTGGCGCTTGCACGAACTGGGCGCGTCCGAAAGCCCGGTCTTGCTGCACGAACAGACAGAAACTAATTGGTCCCCTGTCAACCTGGTTTTCGCACCCGGCGCCGGACGGTTTCTGGTCTGGCACGCCGGTGGCCAAGGCGGTCCCATTACCATCCGAGCCTACGACGTGGCCAGCGGGCGGGAGTTATGGAAGGCCGCCACGCAGGGGACCAACCCCGACTTGCGAGTCTGTGCCGATCCGTCCGGGCGCTGGTTTGCCTACACAGCCTACGCCTCCACGCGCCTCCGCCTTATGCGTTTCTCGGACTTTCGGGAAATCGGAACGGCCGCTGAACGCTGCGAAGCCATCAGCCCATCCGGCCAGCAGTTCGTCAACCACGATCAGCTCATGGCGGTCCTCAAAGGAACGGAGCGAATCCCGCTCGTCACGGACTGGACTGCGCTCTCATGGGTGTCGGCGTTCAGCCCGGATGGCACACGGCTGGCCTGGGGCACCGAGGAGGGCGCGGTGCTGGTCGCCGACATCCAGGAAGTGCGGCGGCGCTTGTCCGGCCTCGGGCAATAACGAACAGCCGTAAATCACCGTGGCGCAGGCATCCTGCCTGCATCGGGCGCCTGTCCGGTCTCCAGCGATGACGAAAAGCCGACTGGATTGTCGGAACCGGGCGCGAGACAGAATTCTGCCGGGAAGTGCGGCTCTCCAGCTTCATGAGCGGCCTGGGTTTTCGATACTTCGTTTCCTTTGTTTCCTTCTGTTACCGTGACCTTGCCTTTTTCAAGAGCGTCGCCATCGCCCAGGGCGCCAATCTCGCGCGCCGGGAACTAGTGTGGTGTCCCCGATGCCCGACAGACGACAATTAATCCGCTGTCACGCCGCCAGGGCCAGTGACCAAGCTCTCCCCAAACCATTGCAGGAGACGACCTAAGGAAGTCTCTGATCGAGTTTGGGGCGCATCGAAGCCTGCTCTCCTGGGAGGCCCCACCGAGCAGAGACTCCTTACGTCGTCTCCTACGGTCAGGGAATGGGACCCGTTCCGGAGACTTTGTCACCGGCCGTGGCATCGGCTCCTCTACCGGCCGGCCATTGGCAAATGCGGCGGGGTGGGCTATTGTTTGGCAATGAATGCGAAATTGACCCAGGGTGTGGCTGCGGCGGTCGCGCTGACCGCGCTGCTGTTGGGCAGCGGCCTTGAGGTCCGGGCTCAAAGCGGCGCCGGGCCGCAGGCGGTCGCATCCCCTCCAGCCACCAATGCCGTTATGGACAAGTTTCAAAAGCCATCCGCCGGCGAACTCAGGCAGAAGCTCACGCCGATGCAGTTCGAGGTGACGCAGCACGCCGCGACGGAGCCGGCCTTCCAGAATGCCTATCATGACAACAAGAAGCCCGGGCTCTATGTGGACATCGTCTCGGGCAAACCGCTGTTCAGCTCGCTGGACAAATTCGACTCCGGCTGCGGCTGGCCGAGCTTCACGCGCCCGCTGGACAAGCGCGAGATCCTCGAACGCGCCGACCACTCCTACGGCATGGAGCGCCTCGAGGTTCGATCCAGGACGGCTGATTCCCACCTGGGCCATGTTTTCAACGATGGCCCCGCGCCAACCGGCCTGCGCTTTTGCATCAACTCCGCCTCCTTGCGCTTTATCCCCGTCGAACAAATGGAGCAGGCCGGCTACGGCTCCTACCTCGAGCCGTTCATCAAGGCCGGGCTTTACAAAGCCCCGGCAAAACCTGGCGTGGCTGCGGGGGAGAAGTAGCGGGTTGAGGGTGTCGAGCGTGGGGCGTGTGAGCGTGGCAGCCAAGCGACGTTTGCAGGGCCAGCGAGAAAGCCTATTGAGCCGCCGCGGGCAGGCCACTTTGGAGTGCGGTGGCAAGCGGAGTGCGACACCGCTTTTGCTCGGGCAGCGTCGGTCCGAGCGAACTGATTCAGGGCCGTGATGTTATGGCCTGGGCCGGAGCGAAGCCCGTGGCGAGCCTTGTCATTTTGCGCGCGGTGGGTAGTATTGCGCGAGCCAGGCGCGGCGGGTTCCACTGCGGGCGGCGGTGGTTGAGGTTGGAGCCAGCCGGGCCGGCGGACTGAATGATGATGAGAACGAATTGCGTGCGAGTGCTGTTGCTGGCCTTGGTCCTGGCGCTGTTGCCGGGGTGCAAGTCAGTCAAAGTTTATACGACCCGGGCGGCCGATATGCATGAGGCCACGGCGCCGCGGCTGATCACTTTCGAGGCGGACGAGCAGCCGGCGATTGTGGTGGACTTGCCCAAACATTGCCTCTGGGGCCAGAAGGTCGGAGCGGTATGGGTTGAAGAGGCCATCTCCGGCCGCGCGGTGTGGCATCAGAGCCAGTTTATGCGGGAGGGTTCGAGGTATTTCTTCATGCCGGAGGGCCTCAAGAGCGGCACTTACCTGGCGACCCTTCGGGCCGAGGGCGAGCCCGTGGCGGTCACGAATTTCGATATTCAGTGAGGCGGGCCTTTACGCGAACTGCAGCCGGGTGGTCGCCGCCTCCGGGTCCCAGCCGCGGGGCGGCTTGCTGTTGATGGCGGAGACATCCTTGATGGAGATTTGCCGGCCGCGCGTTTTGGGCCCTTTGACTTCCACCTCGGCGGGTTTGCAGGTCTGCTGATTGATCTTCTGGTAGGGGGCCGGTTTGTATTTGATAAACAGCTCGGGCGGCGTGTCGGGTTCGAAGAACAGGATTCTGGATTTGGGCGGGATGCAATGATAGCTTTTATTGAGAATGGTCCCGCCAAAGGTGAAGCGTTTGAGGAAGGTGGCCTCGCGATTGGTGTAGGCGAGGGTGAAAGTCCGGTCGCGCTCCGGCAGCCCGCAGTAGATCAGGTCGGGGCCGACAAACAGCTTTTCCGGCAACTCGACGACCTGGAAGTGGCCGTCGCGGAAGACCAGGAGCAGCTTGTCAAATTTCGTGCACTCGACGCGGAATGCGTCCCCGGAGACCTTGTGTCCAAGGTAGCCGGACTCGGGGTCGTAGGCCACTTTGAAGGCCTTGAAGGCGACTTCTTTGGCGTCCACTTCATCGTAGCGGCTGGACTTGGTCAGGCGCGGATAGAGGGGGCCGTAGCGGGCGAGCAGGGCCTCCAGATGGGCCAGGACGTATTGCGTCAGGTTCTTGAGATGCTTGCGCGTCTCGGCCAGGTCGCCCTTGAGCTTCTCCATTTCCTGGCGGTGCTGGTTGATGTCGAACAGGGAGATGCGGCGGATGCGCACGGCCAGCAGGCGTTCGACGTCGGCGTCGGTCAGCTCGCGGACCAGTTCTTTGCGGAAGGGCTTGAACCCGTTGTGGACGGCAGCCAGGACAGCCTCATTGGTTTTGCACTGCTCGATGGGTTTGTAGATGCGCTCCTCGATGAAAATGCGCTCGAGGGTGCGGAAATGGAGGTCTTCCTGGAGTTTGGCGGCCTTGAGTTCGAGTTCGCGTTTGAGGAGCTCGGCGAGTTGGGCGGTGTTTTCGCGCAGGATCTCCGAGACGGTCATCTCGACGGGGCGATTGTTCCTGATGACCACAATGCGGCTGGCGATGGTGACCTCGCAATCGGTGAAGGCGTAGAGGGCGTCGGCCAGTTGTTCGGCGCTCACGCCGCTGGGGGCCTTGACCTCGATCTCGACCTCCTCGGCGGTGAAGTCGTTGATGCTCTTGACCTTGATCTTGCCCTTGCGCGAGGCGTCCTCGATCGAGGCGGTCAGGGAATCGGTCGTGGTCGTGGGCGGGATTTCCTTGATCAGGACGGTGGATTCGTCTTTGACCTTGAGCCGGGCGCGGACCTTGATCTGGCCGGCGCCGTCTTTGTAATCACGGGCGTCCATCAGCCCGCCCGTCTGGAAGTCGGGCAGGCACTTGAAAGGCTCTTTTCTGAGGATGGCCATCTGGGCCTGGAGCAACTCGGGAAAGTTGTGGGGCAGGATGCGGGCGGACATGCCGACGGCGATGCCTTCGGTTCCGAGCATGAGCAGCAAGGGAAGTTTGCTGGGCAGGGCCACCGGCTCCTGCTTGCGTCCGTCGTAACTGGGCACTAATTCGGTCAGCTCATCGTTGAAGATCTCGCTTCGGGCCAGTTCGCTCAGCCGGCATTCGATGTAGCGCGGGGCCGCCGCGGGGTCGCCGGTGTAAATATTGCCGTAATTGCCCTGGCGTTCGATCAGGTATCGCTTGTTGGCCAGCACCACCAGGGCGTCCGCTATCGAGGCCTCCCCGTGCGGGTGGTATTTGGTGGTGTCGCCGATGACGTTGGCCACTTTGGTGAAGCGCCGGTCATCGGACTGGTGCATGGCCCAGAGGATGCGCCGCTGCACCGGTTTGAGACCGTCCGCCAAATTCGGGATCGCCCGGTCCCGAATCACGTAGGAGGCGTAATCCAGGAAGCTGCGGTCCACGCGCCGATGCAGCGGTTGCTCGACTTTGCCCGGGTGAAAAACATGCGGGACCCCGGCCGCGACCGCTTCTTCGGCCTGGACATGGCTCTTGCCGTTGCCCTGGCCGCTCCGACTGCCATCCGGGGAGGGTTTCGGCAGGCAACCTTCGCCCCTGTTCCCCTTGGCGGCAGCGGGTTTCCCGGCGCCCGGGTTCCCTTGGACGGGGTCGCCGATCGGCAGCTCGGGTTGATCGGGATTCTTTTTTTGTTTTGCCGACATTGAAAAATCAGGCCCTTGCGGACGGGTGGCTCAAGCCAGGGCCAACCCGTGCCGAATGAAAGGTTTGAAGTCGGCGGTATTAATCGTCGCCAGCTTCGCGCCGCGACGGATGGCGACAGCAGCAATCATACAATCTGCAAGTGAACGCGAGCGCCGGCCGGTCTTGTTGAAAAGGTCAGCGGCCAAAGCAGCATCCTGAGCGAGGAAACTCTCGGGCGCTGGAAACATTTGCCTCGCAATTGCTTCACCTTGAGGATCCAGTGGACCACAAAGGTACTCTGCCCAGGCGACAGAACTGACACCGAAATCCTCCCCGGCAGCAGACCATTGCTGAAAAGCCCGATGCGCCCGCGAGCTGGCGACTGTGGCTCTGATAAGAAAACTCGTGTCGAAATGAATCATGTGCTCACGGTTCGGAGATCAGCGCCGGGCATCACGGACAGTCGCCATCCATTTGGCTGCCTGTTTCTCGTCCAACTTCAAGTGCCTCTGCAGCGCCTCCAGGGCCTCCAGAGGCGTCAGCTTAGGCTCGGCCTTGGGCTCTGCAGGCCCCAAAACCGTCAACAGCCCTTTTGCTTTCTCGGGCAACTTCTCAGGCTCGGCCGGAACGATTCGGCCGTGGTCGATTTCCACTTCCAAGGTTAGATAACTCATAACTGACGCGTACAATACAAGCATAGGCGCCAGCTAGCGACTCAAATTCTGTTCGGGGTGTTCAGTTGGGCGCATTTGGACACCGGTTCCAGACTGCCGACATCCAACTGCCGAGGAGGTGCATTACTTGGCGTGGGTCCTCGCCGCGAGAACCGAGTAGATCCGAAACTCCCCGGGAATGTTCTTAACATCCCTGATGATCTCAAGCTCCTGAAGATCGAAATGGTTTTTGACCCGTGCCGCCGTGGACGAAGAGATCAGGATCTGGCTTTTGCCCGAACGCGCTTCGATTCTCTGTGCGAAGTTGACGTTCGGCCCAAGGGCAGTGTAGTGATCACGCAGCTCAGTTCCCACGTTGCCGACCAGCGCCTCTCCGGTGTGAATTCCACACCCCAGCCCCAATTCCACGGCTTGCGGAGTGTAGAGCGTGAACTGCTCCGTCCAAGTTGCCAGGAGGGTGTTGAACCGCCGCATCATGCTCATTGCGGCGCCGACGGCGTGGATGGCGTCCTGGCGCCCTTCATCGTTGCGGTGGTTGATGGCCCCGAAGAGCCCCATGACGCCGTCACCGATGTACTTATCCAACACTCCATGGTGCTCGAAGATGACCTCCGCCGCTTCCTTGGAGAATTCCCTGAGGAAGCCCGCCACCAAAGCGGGGTGGGCCTTCAGGCTCTCGCACAGTCTTGAAAAGCCCCTTATGTCCCAAAACGACACGGTGATCGTATCATTGCGGATATTCAGCAGCTCGGGGTTCTTCTCCAGCACGCCGAAAACGCGCGGGTCGAAGTACCGCTTGAGGAAGGCGAGCCGCTTTTGGTTCTCGATCTGCTCCAGGGTGAGCTCGCGAAATCGGAGGGCAGCCTTCGTTTTGACATAGATTTCCTCGGCGGCGATCACATTGGGCGTGTTCTTCTGGACGCAATCGAAGGCGCCCAGCTCAAAGGCCCGGTATCGGTCCAACTGCTTTTCAAACGCTGTAATCAGAATCACCATGGTGAAGGGGTCTTTCGCCTTGGCCTGGTGCAAGACTTCCATGCCGCTCTGCTCCGTAGCCATCACCAGGTCGGTAATGACGACGTCGAATGGCTGCCGGCCCAGCAGGGCCAAAGCCTCGGCTTCGCTCCCTGCGGTGTGGACTGTCCAGCCTGGGCTTCTGTCGGCCAACGCCCGTCTGAGCGCGTTGAGGTTCTGCGGCTCGTCGTCAACTATGAGGATGTTGGGCATAATTCAACCCGCTTTGCTCGCTGTCGCGGCTTGCGGGAGGTACACTTCGAATGTGGCGCCCTCGCCCGGCCTGCCGGTCTCGCGTATCAACCCACCGTGCCCCTCGATCACGCGCTGGACAAGGGAGAGACCCAGACCGGTTCCATGCGTGTAGGTCGTGTAGAACGGCGCGAAGATCTCGTCCTTCTTGCCGAGAGGGACACCACACCCATTGTCCCGAAACACGATTCGGACGTATTCTTTCGCCCCATCCAGCGCTGGCGGCAAATCTTCCCTTTTCGGAGCATCGATTGCCACGTCGATCCGCTTTTCAGCCTTGTCGAGCCAGTGTAAGGCGTTCGCGAACAGTTCGTCAAAACACTCGGTCATGCGAACTGGATCGGCAAGCGCGTGCAACGGCTTCTCCGGCGCCAAGATTCCAACCTGGACGCCCTTCTCCTCCGCAACGTGAGACGCGCCCTTGATAAGGGGAACAAGATCAACCGGGCGGACCGAGATCTCCTGGGCACGCGTGAGGGATTTGAATTGCTCAATTATGGTCTTCGCCTTTTCGATCGAAGACCCCATTTCCACAGCCACCCTCAAAGCCTCGTTGGGACGTGTTTTCAGCCGCCTCTTTATGCTTTGCAGGTCAGTCTCCAAAGCGAAAATGGGGTTCCCCAGCTTGTGTGCTGCCTTAAAGGCGACGTCCTTCCACACCGCGTCTCGTTCCGCTCGCTTAAGGGCAACCGTCGTCGCCTGGAGTTGTTTCGTGAGTTCTACGTTTTCCTTATAAAGCTCTTCAAGAGTTTTCCGGTGCTTGGACCAGGCCGGCGCATCCTCGGAAAAATATTTATATGCAATCTGCGGGTGCTGTTGGATCAAGCTCGCAAGCTGCTGCCTGTCCCAAAGGCGGACACGCAAGGTATAAGGGGAGCGGCGTTCGGCGTAGCGCTCTTCCAATCGGCGCAGGCCGCGCTGCAGCATCTCGGGCGGCGGAGCATCGCGAAAGGGGATCACAAGCAGGGTAACAGGCGTATCTGGCCTGAGATACGCCTTGGACCTCTCCATGATATCCCGGCGCAGCAGCCGGCGGACAAAGTGGTCGGGCTCGGCCATGGCCATTTCCAGCAGCATTTCCAATGGCGCATGCAGCCCCATGGATATAAGCCAGAGTTCGTGGTACTCAAATCCATCGGGGTCCTTTCTCGGCAGCGTTGCTACGAGATCGATTTCCTTTATCCCCTCCCCCCATTCGACCCGTTTAAAGCCCATTTGGGTCAGAAGTTCAAAGCATAGATTCTCGAACTCTCGCGGCCCCAAACGGTCGAGATCAACAATCGGCACGAGCGCGCGTCCTGCCGGAAGCTTCGGGAAAAGACGGAAGCGCTGCGGCTCTCGCTTGAAATCCTCGAAGAGCCTTAGCAACCCGGCCTCCAATCGGGCGAGGCCCGCGGCGGTGCGGCTGTCGTAGCCCAAGGTCCACGAGGATGGCGCCAGTAAAAGCGGGCCAGCAAGAAAGGGGGAAGAGCCAGCCTGCTCGTCGAGCAGGAACACCACGGGCTTGCCGGAACCGCGCGCCAGGCCCACCTGGTAGAGCACGTTCGGGCTCTCGTGGGACACCAGAGCCAGGACGAGATCCGCCCCAAGGATCTCGGAGAAGGCCGCCTCGGCGGTTACGGGATGCATTGCATCCTGGGCCGGCACGAGCCGGACCCCGCTCTTCTGCGCCGCAGCATTGGCGATGCGGCGCAGTGCGTCGAACTCCTGCCTCATGGGGGCCAAGAGCAGGCATCGTGGACCCAATTCTTCTGTTGTCGCCATACTTGCCGTTGCGGGCAGCAAATCGCATGGTGCCCCGTGCAAGGCAGCGCGTCAACACCCCTTCCGAGAGGCTGCCATGCGCCCTTCATTCCTCCACCGGCACGACGAGGTTTTCCATGATGTAATCTTTGCGCTCGGGAGTGTTCTTGCCCATGTAGAAGCCGAGGATGCCGGCGGCCTCCGGCTTGGGGGCGTATTCGACCTGGCTGAGGCGCATTTCTTTGCCGATGAACTGCTTGAACTCGGCGGGGGAGATTTCGCCCAGCCCTTTGAAGCGGGTGATCTCGCAACTGCTGCCCAGCTTGCGAGCGGCCTGGTCGCGCTCGGCCTCGGAGTAGCAATAGATGGTTTGCTCTTTGTTGCGGGCGCGGAACAGGGGTGTTTCGAGCACGAAGAGGTGGCCGTCGTGGACCAGCGGATCGAAGAAGCGGAAGAAATAGGTGATCAGCAAATTGCGGATGTGGAGGCCGTCCACGTCGGCATCGGTGGCCAGGATGACCTTATCGTAGCGAAGGCCCTCGATGTTGTCCTCGATGTCCAGGCCGCGCATCAGGTTGTACATCTCGTCGTTCTTATAGACGATGTCGCGCTTGAGGTCCCAGACGTTGAGCGGCTTGCCTTTGAGGACGAAGATGGCCTGGGTGTTGACGTCGCGGCAACTGACAATCGAGCCGGCGGCCGACTGGCCTTCGGTGATGAAGATCATCGAGCCTTTGCCTTTGCCTTTGGCCTTGTCGTAATGGATTTTGCAGTCCTTGAGCTGGGGGATGCGGATGGTGATGGCCTTGGCGCGCTCGCGCGCCAGTTTCTTGACTTCCTGGAGTTCCTTGCGGAGCTGGCGGGTGTCCTGGACCTTGGCGAGGATCTTCTCGGCGATTTCCTTGTTGCGCTGAAAGAATTGCAGGAGTTCCTCGCGCACGCGATTGACCAGCTCGGTGCGGATTTCGGTGTTGCCGAGCTTGTTCTTGGTTTGGGACTCGAAGACCGGGTCCTTGAGCCGGATGGCCACGGCGCCGACCATGCTCTCGCGCACGTCGTCGCCATCGAACTTTTCGCGGGCGTGTTCGTTCACCGCCTTGAGCAGGCCCTCGCGGAAGGCGCTCAGGTGCGTGCCGCCGTCGGTGGTGTACTGGCCGTTGACGAACGAATAGAAGGTCTCGCCGTAGCGGCTGTTGCTGTGCGTGAAACAGAACTCGAGGGTCTTTTCCGAGTAATGCAGCGGAGGATAAATCGGCTCGCTGCCGTCGGCCCGCAAGTCCTCCATGACCAGGTCCAGGAGGCCGTTGCGGGATTGGAAGACCTGGCCGTTGAACATCAGCCGCAGCCCCGCGTTGAGGTAGCTGTAATGCCGCAGGCGCCGCTCGACGTGCTCGGGATGAAACTCGACCTGCTTGAAAATCTCCGGGTCCGGCTCGAAGCGAATGAGGGTGCCGTCCGGCTCGGAAGTCTTGCCTCGCTTCTCGCCTTTGAGCTTGCCCTGCTTGAACCAGGCCTCCACAAATTCGCCTTCCCGGTGGCTGCGAACCAGGAATTCCCTCGACAGCGCGTTGACGGCCTTGGTGCCGACGCCGTTGAGGCCGACGCTGAACTGGAAGACGTCGTCGTTGTATTTGGCGCCCGTGTTGATTTGGGAAACGCAGTCCACCACCTTGCCCAGGGGAATGCCGCGCCCGAAATCGCGAACGGTCACGGTCTTGTCCTGGATGGCGACCTGCACTTCCTTGCCGGCGCCCATGATGAACTCGTCGATCGCGTTATCAATCACCTCCTTGAGCAGGATGTAGCATCCGTCCTCATAATGCGACCCGTCGCCAATCCGCCCGATGTACATGCCGGTGCGCAGCCGGATGTGCTCCAGCGAGGAGAGAGTCTTGATCTTGCTCTCGTCGTAAACGTGTCTGCTGTTATTAGCCATAGCCGCCAACACTCATTATCGAAAGTCTCCGGTTTGGACATTGGTATAGTGCTCCGCCTCTGTCCAGCACAATCGCGGCAACCCTGGCGACCAGCGGGGCACTGCCGGATTCCGCTCGGCATCACGCTCAACCGACAACGCTTTTCAGTTGGGGTGAGTGTTCAGGTCTGGCCCACCGAACGGACGCCGATCTGTTTTTGAGCACCTGCTGCGTTTCGAGCGCCCCGTTTCCCCTCACCCCCGGCCCTCTCCCTCGGGGAGAGGGGGAATCCTGGTCAGTCGGTCAAAGAATCCAGCGGTTTGGGAATGATTCGAGCGCCGGCCCCGGCTGCCCCCTCTCCCCCGGGGAGAGGGCCGGGGTGAGGGGGAACTGGCTGCCCAATTAAAGCAGTTCCCGAAAACAGATCTGCGCCCCACCTAAACAGTCACCAGCCGGGATTGTATCACAGTCCTGGCCTTGGGAATGCTTACCTGCTCCCAGGAGGCGCTGTCCCTGAAGGACCGTTCAGAACCACCTCAAGCTTGGGCATCAGTTGCGGCGGAATCACCTGCCGCCACTCGCCGTTCTCGTCGCGCTGGAATTGGACGGTGTTCTCCCGCACCCGCCCATCGGTATAGACGTGTTGCTCCACCAAGGTGGCCTCGTTCGGGCCTTCCTCAATCTGCGAGAGCACCCTCCCGGCGGCTATCGGAGTGGAGTTGTTCAACCACCAGTCATAGAGGACGCCATCCACCGTCCCGTACCTCTGCCGCACCGATTCTGGGGCGGCAGCGAACAGCGCCTCGGCCCGCGCCTTGGCTTGCGAGTCCCAAGTCAAGGCATTGCCGAAGGCGTTGGTGTCGCGGTTGGCAATGGCCCAGTTGAGCGTCTGCAAAGCCGCCGTCGGGGTGGCGAAGCCGGCGTTGGCCCACAGGTGGGCGGGCACCATGGGAATCTCCGGTGATTTCGCCAATAACGCCTTTGCCTCAGCCTCCTCATTGGCCTGCTTGAGCGCGTACAGTCGGTCGTTCGAGTCCTGTGGGTTGTTTGCCATGGAGGCAACACGTTGCCGAAGGGCCGTCACTTCGCCTCGGAGACGCAGCAATTCGGCATGTTCACGGCGGAGTTGGTCCGCCTCGCCGGTATCGGTCGCTGCGACATCCGGTTGCTGGCCTTGAGGCGCTGCCGCCAGTTGTGACCGCAGCGCCTCGAGTTGCGCCGTCAGCCGCGTGTTGGTTTGGTGCTGGACGATGACGGGGGCCGCGACGCCGGCCGCCACGACTGCCCCGATAACAACAATTTTTGCTTTGCTCATAGCTATCAATTTCAAAATGGAATAACCGCCGCCAGCGCCGGCAGCGGCCAAGGTGCTGGCGGTGATGGACGCAGCCAGGCCAAATGGAGCCGCAGCCACCGTCTGATGTGCCAGCGCCAGGGCCAAGGCCGCTGCCGTTGAAGTCACGCCCCTTCGGGCCAACCGCTCGCGCAGGCGCTCCAGCGCCCGCTCGACGCGCATCCGCGCGGCATTCTCGCTCAGGCCGAGCCTGGCCCCCACCTCGGCCAGTGAGCGCCGCTCGAAGAAGCGCAATAGAAGGGCTCCCCGGTCGGAATCCTTCAACTCAAGCATCACGGAATCAAAGGCCGGGCGTATCCTGTCCCAGTCAGTGTCGCCGCTGGTACTGGTGATGTGCTGCTGCATGGCATGGGCCTCCTGTTCACGAGCCTGCCGGCGGCGTTCGGAGCGCACCGCCTTGGCGGCGGCAAAGCAGGCGCTGGTGTAGAGCCACCCGCTCAGCACCGAACGATTGGACAAGGTTGGGGCCTTCCGTGCCAGGTTGATGAACACGCTCTGGCAGACATCCTTGGCCAGAGGTTCGTCGCCATTCACGGCCCGCAAGGCGGTCGAGTAAACAAGGTCCAGATGCCTTCGGACGAGTTCGGCAAAAGCGTCTTCCGAACCCGATTGAGCATAATCCCGCAGTAATGCGCCGTCGTTTGCCATAGGTCATCCATGATATAGCACCCGCCGAACGAGAAACCGCACAAAGAAATTTCGGAGCTGTCGGGCTTGGGTGCAGATTCGTTTTTGGGAGATGGTTTTGTTGGGCAGCCCGTTTCCCCTCACCCCGGCCCTCTCCCCGAGGGAGAGAGCTGAGGTGAGGGGAAACGCGACGCTCATAACGCAGCGGATGCTTAAGAACGGACCTGCTGAGAGCGCGGTCTCTCATGACGCCAATTGCTGTGCGCCCTGCCCACAGGCAGGAGGCACCCTCGCAGGGCCAGTGACAAAGTTCTCCGCAACCCATTGTAGGAGACGACGTAAGGAGTCTCTGATTGAGTTTGGGGAACAGCAAAAGCCTGCTCCCCTCGGAGGCCCTTGATCAGAGACTCCTTACGTCGTCTCCTACAGTCAGGGAATGAGGCCCGTTTCGCCGACTTTGTCACTGGCCGTGGCCACCCTCGTGGGGCGCACCTTGCCAGTACCACCGTAGCGCAGACTTCCAGTCTGCTGTATCGCGGATTTCCAATCCGCAGATGCGGCCAAGCAGTTACAGCCTGCCGACTTGGAAGTCGGCGATACAGCAGGTTTGGAAACCTGCGCTACCAACGCGAGCATCCTGGCGACTGGTGGTACTGGCAAGATGCGCCCACCCTCTTGGGCCGCTCGTGGCGGTCGTTGACACCACCGATAGTTTTGTCATGCTGGCCGTCAGCGATGCCGCGAAAAATCCGCAACCTGCTGCTCGCGTTGGTGGTCATGTTCCTGGTGGCCATGCTGACGGCGCTTTTCCTGCCAATGGGCCGAACTCCCCCGCGCCCGCCTCTGCCGAACCCGAATGGCTATGACGATTTCGCCAAGGCGGCTCAGGCCGCGCCGAGGAACGTCGGCGATTTCCAAACCCTCGACCACGCCAGCCTGAGCGACTTGGTATCCACCAACACCGAACCACTCCGAGTGTTGCGCCTTGGCCTGACCCGGCGGTGCGCCATGCCCATGGCTCCCCTGCTGACCAATGGCGCCGGCTGGGTGACCCAGTTGGGGGACATGAAAGGGCTGGTTCAACTGTTGGCGGCCGAGGGGCGGCTGCGGGAAATCGATAACCGTCCGGCGGATGCCGCCCGCAGCTACACGGACGCCATCCGCTTCGGCAACGAAATGAGCCGAGGCGGGGTGCTTATCACCCGCCTTGTTGGCATCGCTTGTGAATCCATCGGGTGCCGCGCGCTCGCCAAGCTCATGCCCAAGCTGGGCCGCGAGGATGCCCGCATCGTCCTGGCCGAGTTGGAAAGGCTCGACGCCGGGCGAGTCGCGTGGGCGGAAGTTCGGCGAAACGAGCTCTACTTCTGCTCACATCAAAATGCCGGGCATTTCAACCCCGTCATGTGGGCGATGGGCTGGTGGCAAGCCCGCCAAATGATGCAGGGGGCCGAAACGAGGCACAAAATCGTCATTGCCCATGAGCGCCTGCTGGCGGCTGAACTGGCTTTGCGCTCTTACCAGTCCGAGCAGGGGCATCCCCCTGCGCGTCTGGACGACCTGGTCACGAATTATTTGTCAAGAGCGCCGCAAGACCCGTTCACCGGCCGGGCCTTGATTTACCGCCCCCAAAGCACAAACTGGCTGCTCTACAGCGTCGGGCCCGACGGCGTGGACGACGGTGGCAGACCTGCTCCCAGGGGATGGCCGGTCAAGGGCGACATCCGGTTCGATTCGTCCTGGTGACTCGGAGCACTGTAGGAGACGACGTAAGGAGTCTCTGATTGAGTTTGGTACATAGCGACACCTTCTCCCCTCGGAGGCCCTTGATCAGAGACTCCTTACGTCGTCTCCTACAGCCAGGGGATGGGGCCCGTTTCGGGGAGTTTGTCACTGGGCCTGGCTAACCTCGTGGGCCTGCCGTGGGGACCGTTGACAGCACCGATAGTTCTGCCATGCTGGCCGTCAGCGATGCCGCGAAAAACCCGCACACTGCTGCTCGCGTTGGTGGTCATCTTCCTGGTGGCCATACTGACGGCACTTTTCTTTCCGGTGGGCCGAACTCCCCCGCGCCCGCCTCTGCCGAACCCGAACGGCTATGACGATTTCCTGAGAGCCGCAGCGTTATTGACCGGCAACGTGGGCAATGCCCCGACGCTCGACCATAACGGCCTTGGGGCGTTGCTATCCATGAACTCCGAATCGCTTCGCCGGTTGCGCCTTGGCTTGACCCGCCAGTGCGCTCTGCCCGCAGACTCCGCCATGACTAATGTCGCCGGTCTGCTGAGGGACCTGGCGGCGATGAAACAACTGGCGCAACTGCTCGCAGCCGAGGGTCGCTTGCGGGAAATGGACAACCGCCTTGCCGACGCCGCTCACAGTTAGGCGGCGTAAATAAATAAAGGTATCAAGTTGGTTCACCCGTGAGGCTCGATGGTATAGTTCCACTCACCATGGAACTTGTTAGGCTTTAGGTTCACTTGCTTCATCTGCTCGCGTGAGACTTTTCTACCCGTCGGATACTTTCGACGATCCAGCCGGCAGGTCACCGTCAATCCTTTGGCCGTCGTTGTGCTGGCAATCAGGTTCACGACCGTCTGGTAATCTCGCAACGGTTCACCGCGCCAGTTGGACAAAATGAACGAAAAGAGTCGGTGTTCGATCTTGTTCCACTTGCTGGTGCCGGGCGGAAAGTGGCAGATGGAAAGGCACAGCCCACTTTCGTCGGCAAAGCCCTGCAACTCGAGTTTCCAGAGTCGCAGCCGCCACCCATTGCTGCCTCCGCCATCGGCGGTGATCCACAGCGTCCGGACCGCAGGATAAAGTCTTCGCCCTTCAAAGCGCCACCACCCACGAATCGAGGCCACCGCAAAGGCCCCCGTGTCATGGTCGGTGCCCACGTTTACGAATCCGCTGTTGCGCCCCAAGTCATAGATGCCGTAGGGATAGGCGCGAGGCACCTCGGGACCCGGGAAGTCGTGCCCCTTGACCCGTTGCGGTTGTTTCGCCACACGCCATTGTTGGCCGCTATTGGCGTAGTTGCCCACCAGTTCCTTCTTCTTGGTGTCCACCGAAATGACCGGCTCCCCCGCCGCCAAGGCCCGCTTCACGCACCGGTTGATATGCCGAAATTGGGCGTCGCGGTCCGGGTGGTCCTCCCCTTCCTCCAGCTTCCGATTGCTCTGCAAACTGTAGTCCTGCTCGTGCAGCAGTTGGGCCACCCGCATGTGGCTCACCGGATGAGCTTGCTGGCTTAACTCCTCGGCCAGGGTCCGAGTGCTCTTGCAGACCCAGCGCAAGGGAGATTCCGGATCGCCGCGAGTTCCGCCCTCAATCAAATCGTCCAGCGCCGCCACCAGCCCGGAATCCAACACCGTGAGGTTCTTGCGTCCGGCGCCCGGGCGCCGGATGCGCTCCGCCAGCGAGGAGTCGCCCCGCTCGATTTCGCCAATACCCTTGAGGATGGCTTTGCGGGACAAGCCACAAGCCCGGTGAACCACGCAGACACCGCCATAACCCATCTGCATAGCTTCATTGGCGGCGGTAAGGCGCCGGGTCCGCTCATTTAGGAGTGGCCAAATGGCCCTGAACTTCTGCGTCAGCGCGGCAATAGCACTCATGTGCAGCTATCATACCACGATTCTCAGAAGTTGATACCTTTATTTATTTACGCCGCCTTACCTCGAGGCCATCCGTCTCGGAAACGAGATGAGCCGGGGCGGGTTCATCATCAATCGGCTCGTGGGAATTGCCTGTGAAGCGATTGGCGACACCCCGCTCACCAAACTTGCGCCCAAGCTCGACAGCCAAGAGGCTCGCCCGGTCATAGCTGAGTTGGAGCAAATTGACCTTGCCCGAGTCTAAGGGTTCAAGGGTTGAGGATCAAGCGGTAGAAACGACCGGCCCCGGCGGCAGCCCCTGGGTCGGTTGTGGTCAGGACCGGGGCCCCAGCAGTAACGTTGGTGAGCGTCAGCCAGTTGGTTCCGGCCAGGTTGTCCGTGTATTGCAACGTGTAATTTCGGTTGATCAGCGCGGTCCAGACGAGCTTGAATCCGCTCACACTGGGGCTGCCCGCCAGGAAGCCAGGGGCGCTGGACCCCGAGGGTGCGAAGGCCAGGCCGCGGAAAATCTGGTTGACACCCGCAGTCGCCAAAGGAATCACCGCCGAGGCCGCCCCGGTGTCGGTCAAGGCAACCAACTGGTTGTTGGTCGCCTGGGCCGAGGTTACGTAGAGAGTGGGCTGCGGGCCCGTGAAATCCACGGCCAACCCGCGCGCGCCGGCGTTGGTCAGGCCCATGAACGCGTAGGTGAAGGACCACGCGCCGGCCGTAAAGTCCCATCTTTGCACGCCCCCCTCGCCGGTGAGGGTGTCATCGGCCACATAAGCGGTGGTGAAGCTGGGATTGAACGCGAAGGCGAACGGCTCTGCGCCCGGTGGCTCGCTCAGAATGAGAGCGGCGCTGCTGGCCTGGGTCGGGGTTCCGGAGATCTGCCATATACCCGGCGCGGTCTTGCTCGTGCTGAACAAGAGGTTTCCACCGATGTCCTGGATGACGGCGGTGTTTTTGAGGCTGTCCTGGATGGTCGCGGGAGCGCCGCCGCCCAAATAACACGTGCCGCTGCTCGCGCCCGCTCCCCAGTAGTTTCCCGCGCCGTCGGAAGCGCCCGAGCGAATGTTGTTCTGGCTGTATTGATTGGTGGTGACGGCGGCCAGGGCAAACGTGCCGCCCATGTCCACGACGCCGAGGGCGCGGGGAACCAAGCTCGCATCGGCGTCCGCCAGCGGCGGACCCAGCACGGCCGCATTGGCCAACGGGATTTGGTAACCAGCCAACACAAGCAATCGCCCGTCGGGCGTGCGGGTCAGAGCGCCTTCGGAGGCCGCGCTGCCGCTGATGATCAGCGCGTTTGTGGCATTGTTCGGGATCGGGATGGTTGAGACCCACGCGCCGTTGGTGGTGAATTGATCCAGGAAAACAGAGTTGCCGTGGCTGGACAGGGTCTCGGACCCATCGCCGACGCGCAGGACAGCCAGATTCCCGGCCACGAATTGAACGGAAGAGGGGTTGCCGGCGAACGGGTTTCTGCTGATGGCCGCGCCCTGGTCATTTTCCAGGATGAGGGGCGTATTGCCTTGTGCGCTGAGAAAGCCGGCGAACGGGCCCTGGACGAACAGGCCCTGCCGGCCGCTCGGGCTGTTCGTGCGCGCCCGGAAGGCGTTGACATTGGCCGCGACGTAAAGCGACTTGCCGGCCGGAATCACCGTGCCGGGGCGCAGGCCAAAGGTGACGCCCCCGGTTAGCTTCCAGTTCGACACGTCCGCCGCGTAGGAATTGGTGTTGCGCAGTTCGATGTATTGTTCGTTTTGGTTTCCGCTAACCGGCTTGAAGTCCCACGAGCCAAAGGAAACGATGGTGTTGGCCGGTTGCGAAGGGGGAATGGGGTAACCGTTGAGGGTGGCCTGCCCACTCGTGAAAAGAAAAGCGCGCCGGCCGGCCAGGTGAACCGCGATCAGCCGCTCGGCGTCATTGGGAAACCGGCTTAAACTCACATCGCCCCAGGACGGCCCCCAGGCCGCGTTGTCCAGCGCGGCGTCCGAAGGGTGGATGGTCGCCGGATTCAAGGCGTTTTCGTACTGGCGGATGAGCGGCTCGATCACCAGGGCGTTGGCCGGCGTGCCGGGCGGCCTGAGAATGGTATCCATGAGCGTGCGGAGCCGCCGCAGATACATCTGGCGAAAATCGGCGGCGGCAAAGAACAGATCGAACAGCCGGTTGGACGGTTTGCTCTGGATCGGCGCGCCGGGGTAGAAAGTCAGCGTGTTGGTTTGGAACATCACATCGTTGAAGTAATTGGAGCCGGAAAGCCGTCCACCCAGTCCCGTCCCCAGGAAAGGTCCACGTCCCACGGGAAAACAGACCATTCGCCCGTGCCTTCGCTGTCCCGATAGAGATAGTAGTTTTTGTGGCCCACATCCTGGTCGCTGGTGATCGCGAGATTGGCGAAAAAGCTGGCGGTCTGCGGCAGGTCGAGGTTGTCATAAGCGTAGAGGATGCGATTGGTCAGCGGGATGGATTCAGCCAGGTCGGCAATGAGGGTGTCCAGGTCCCCGGTGCCCTCCTGGTGGCGGGTCTTCTTCTCATTGCCGGAGGCGCTGCTCATGTCGTTGTACATCTTGTAGAGCGCGCCATTGCCGTCCCTTCCGATACGTTCCAGGAACAGCTCGTCCCCGTGCTCGACCAGGTCTTCGATTCCCCAAAAGGAGCCGTTGAGCTCGAGACGGATCGGAAACGAGAAGAAGGACACGCCGCCGCCCTGCGCCGTAATCGCGTAAGTCAGCGTCGTGCGCATCCGGGCTTTGTCGCTGTAGTTGCTCATGAAGATCACTTTATTCTGGCGCGCGCCGTTGGGCTGGTAGAGAAACCGGTGGTCTGCGGGGAAATCCAGGTTGTGGCCTTTCTTGGGCCAGCCAACCGAGGACTGGCCGTGGACGTAGATGGTGAGGTTGTCGTAGAGTTCGTCCAGATAGAAGAGAGAGGCCCGGGTGCCCGTCTGGTTGTCGGCGGCGGACGGGTACTGGATGAAGAGCCAGGCGACGGGCAACTGTGACACCACCGACGGGTCGCTGACCATTGTGCCCAAATACTGCTGTGAATCAGTCGGGTCCGGGTAAAGCGGCCAGCGGGAGACCTGCCCGGCGGTGTCCGTAGCGGTGACGTAGTAACGAATCATTTGACCCGCCGCGCCGAGCCCCCGGGTATCGTCCCGGTCCAGGTGCCGTCGTCCGGCCAAACATCGCCGTTGGTGCCCGAGTCGTTCATGGATAAGGACCTCTCGGCATTGAACATGACACGGTAGTGGAGCGTGACCTGGGAGAGCGGACTGAAGGCCTGCGCCACCTGCGCCGTAACGGTCAGCGAGTCGCCGGCGCGCGGCACCGCGGGCCAGTGGCCCGCCGCGGTCAGAATCGGGCCCTGGTCGTTGGTGCCCGTTCCGTTCGGGCCGCCGGGCGTCGGCGAAACGAAATAACGCCACAGGTCGGTGGAAGCCGTGACCGAGCCGGCCAGCAGTTGGACTTGCAGCAGGAAGTCGGCGTTGGTTGCGGCGAGGTTGAGGCCCTGGACCGCCAGCACGTTGCTCCCAGGCTCGAAGATAGGGCAGGGCGGCGCTGACGTTGAATGTTTCCCACTGCACCGCTTGGGAATCCGGATGGCCCCCGGTGGCGGCGGAATCCCAGCTCAGCGCCGCCGGCGCGTTCGCGCTCGCGATAGGATGGCCATTCAAGAACGCCGCGAAGCCGTCGTCATAGCGCGCCAGCAGCCTAAGGGAGTGGAAAGCCCCAGGGTCGGCGACCGTAAAGGGGATGCGCAGGTAAGCGGTCGAGTTGGAGCCGAACATTTGTGTCCGGACATCCGTGGCGATGTAAGGCGTGTAATCCACTTGATCGGCATTGGTCGCGAGGATCGTGGCGATCTCGTTCGTGGAGAGCGCGCGGAACCAGACCGCCACTTCATTGATAAGCCCTTGGAAGTAATTCCCCGTTGGGTCAAACACCCCGCCACCCCCGATATTGAAATCGAATTGCGATTCCCCAAAATTGGCGGGCGAGGTGGCCGTGGTCCCCGCCAGGTTCCCGTCGAAATAGAGCGCGAGCTGGCCATTGCCGCCCATGGCCATGACATGATGCCACTGGTTGTTGGGGAAGGGATAACCGACTGTGACCGACCCATAGGTTGTCCAGACCTGGATTGTCCCGGGTGCGATGAAGCCCAACTCGATGGTGTCGTTTTGCCCGAAGAGGCCCGTACGATTGCCTTGCGGCGCAGTCGGGTTGATCCATCCGGCCAGAGTGAACGCCGGCAGGGCGTCGAGCAACTCAAACGGGCCATTCACGTAAGCGCTCGTCCCGTCAAACAGGGGGGCCGTGTTGTTAGTTTCGAAGGCCGCGAACTGCGGCGGGCGCGGACCGCTCTCGCCATGGACGATCCCTCCCTCGTAGCCCCCTTCGTCTTCCACACCGGCCGTGCCGGAATTAACCGCCTCGGGGCCGCTGGTTTCGTTCAGCCGCCAGTAGGCCACCGGCCCCGTAGCCAGCACTTTCGACGCGAAGGTTCCGCCAACGGAGTCAGGGAGGCCGGTTTCGTATCCAAGGCCGTTGGTTCCCGCCTGCCAGCCCACGCTCGTGAAGCCCGGCTGGGTCCAGCCGGCGTCATCGGCGACGCTGCCCGGAATGCGGTAAAGCACGGGGGCGTTGCTCGCGACCAGCGCCGTGGTCCTGACCTGCATCGCCAGACCATAGGAAACATCGGGGAACTGGGCCGGGTAGGCAGGCGAGATCTCCGTTGCAGTCGTGCCATCCGGACGGAAAAGCGCAAGATACTTGCCGGCGCTATCGAGCTTGAAATTCGTGTGCAGTGGCGCCCCGGGCGTGCGGCGGTCCTTGCCGGAAGCGAAAACCACCAGGTAACTGCCGAGCGCCATGTTAGTAGCCGGGAAGAGCCATTTGGTCCGGTTCCCGGCGCTATCGGTCAGCGCCCAGTTGAGCAGGTTGACATTGGTCGCGCTGGTATTTTGAACTTCAATCCAATCCGAAGAATCTCCGTCCTCGTCCAGGAGCGTGCGCGTATTGCTGGCCATGAATTCCGTAACGCGCACTTGGGCCGCAATCGGAACAGACCCCAAGGCCACTATAACAGCCGCCGCCGGCAACCAACCGCCAAGTTTCAGCATAGCTACCGGCCAAGTCTCCCGGAATCGGAGCGGCGATTCAAGCGTTTAACGCCGGTGCGCCGAAGCCCCTTTTTCTTGCCAAGCTCGCTGATTATGGGGTCTGCACTTTCGACCTGAAGAAAGAGGAGCTCCAACGGGAGATGACGCTTGGCTGACACCGGAGACGGCGCAAAACATTCTCGATCTCGCCAGGGAATAAACTGCGCCTACTCCGCCGACTCCAATTCTGCGGCCCCCAACAAAACCAGTTCCCAAGAACGGATCTGCGCCCCCGGCCCTATGGCCGGGCGCCGCTCAGGGGGACTGAGCAGGTGAGAAGGGTGCCGTTTTTGCCGGTGCCTTTGATGTTGAGGGAGGCGCCGATGAGGTGGGCGCGGTAGCGCATGATGCGCAGGCCCATCCCGGTGCTGGCATGGTTTTGGAGGTCGGGGAAAGGCAGGCCGTTGTTTTGGACGGAAAGCACCAGCCGGTCCGGTTGGCCCGCCAGGCTGAGGGTCACGCGTTTGGTCTTGCCGTGCTTGATGGCATTGGTGACGGCCTCCTGGGCGATCTTGTACAACTGGGTGACCATATCCGGCTCGAGCGGCGGGATGCTCCCTTGGGTCTTGAACCGGCAGGAGATGGCGAAGAGTTCCCGCGCGTGAGCCGCCAGGCCGTCCAGGGCGGCGGGCAGGTCGCTTTCCTTGAGGTCGAGCGTGGCCAGGTCGTGGGCAAGGTCGCTGGCGTGGTTCATGGTCTGCTGGACCAGCCCATGGATTCGGGCGGCGTCCTGGGCCTCTGCGACGCCCAATTTGGCCAGCTTCAGTTCCAGTCCTTTGGTCATCAGGGCGATGCCCGAGAGTTTCTGGCCGAGGTCGTCGTGCAGGTCCAGGCCGATGCGGCGGCGCTCTTTTTCGGTGATTTCCAGCAATTCGTGTTCGAGGCGTTCGCGTTCCGTGATGGCGGCCTGCAGTTTGATGTTGGCGGTCTCGAGGTCGGCCGTGCGCTGTTGGACGCGCAGTTCCAGTTCGTCACGGGCCTTTCGCAGGGCCTCTTCGGCGTTGCGCCGCAGGATGAATTGGCCGATCTCAGTGCCGATCGCGTTCGTCATATTCAACAAGACCAGGTCGGTCCTGAGCCGGCGGACGGTGAGAAACTCCAGGACGCCGAAAAAGCCGTCGGCGTTCTGGATGGGAAAGGCGAGGGCGCTCTGGAGCCCGGCGCGGGCCGCGGCGTTGCCTCGCTCCAAACCGGTGTCTCGGGACAGGTCGGCAGTCCAGATGGCGTGGCGCTCGAGCCAAACGCGGCCGGGCAGGCTGGCGCCCGGGGCAAAGGTCAAGCGGCGGTTTTCTTCCACGAAAGCCAGGAGCGGGGCGGCGGGGGTGCGCGTGGCCAGGCAGCCCGGCCCAAGGGATTGCCGTTGCCGGGGTTCGACGACCCAAAGCGCCCCGACGTCGGCCTCCAATCCCTCCAGGAGCATCTGCACGATTTCCGGCCCAGCGTCCTCCAGCGAGTGGGCGCGGGCCAGGATCCGGGTGATGGCGTGCTCGGCCGCCAGGCGGACCTCGGCCCGCTTCCGCTCGGTGATGTCGGAAGCGGCGCTGACCCAGCCGGTGATTTGGCCCGAGCTGTCGCGCAGGGGGGTGACCTGGAGCAGCACCTCCAGACGCTCACCGTTCCGGCGGCAAAAACGCAATTCCAGGGCGGGGGCCGGCCCCGGTTGCTCCGCGACCACCCTGCCCAAGGCGGCGCTGATGACCTCGCTGCTGGTCTGGCGGCCAATACACAAAGGGCGGGCGCGCGCCGACCAGTTCGGCCTCGGTCCAGCCGACCATGGCGCAGAAGGCGGGATTGACGTGGGTTTGGCGGCCGGCCAGGTCCACGCTTGCGATGCCGGCCGGGATCGAGTCTTCGATTGCCTCGCGGAACAAGTGCTCCTGTTTGAGCCGCTCTTCGGAAAGCCGCCGCTCGCGCCGCATTCCGGCCTCGCGCAGCTCGCGCTCGACCGCCGGCCCGAGCCGGGAGAGATTGCTCTTCATCACGTAATCGTGCGCGCCCGCTTTCATGGCAGCGACCGCGGTATCGTCGGTGATGTTGCCCGAGACGATGATGAAGGGCAGGTCCAGGCCCTTTTCCTTGACCAGGGCCAGGGCATCGAGGCCGTTGAACTGCGGAAGAAGATAATCCGCCACGACCAGGTCCCAGGCCTGGCGTTGGAGGGCTGCGCTCATGGCGGCGGCGGTCTCGACGCGTTGGCAGGCGGGCGCGTAGCCGGCGCGTTGCAGCTCGAGCTCCAGCAGCAGGGCGTCGTTCTCGTAGTCCTCAACGATGAGGGTTTTCAGTGGCTTCATTGGGGGAAGGGGTTGCGTGCGGCAGCGTGAAGAAAAAGGTGGCGCCCTGGCCCGGCGCGGCGACGGCCCAGGTCGAGCCCCCATGCCGGTTGATAATGCGCTGGACGGTGGCCAGGCCGACGCCGGAACCGGGGAATTCGCTGGCGGAGTGCATCCGCTGAAAGACACCGAACAATTTGCCCGCGCGGGCCATGTCGAAGCCGGCCCCGTTGTCGCGAACGAAAAAGGCGAATTGGGGACTGGCCACGGTGCCGAACTGGATGCAGGCGCGAGGTTTTTCGCGCGTAAATTTCCAGGCATTGCGCAGGAGGTTGTCCAGGGCTACGCGCAGCAGCCGTTCATCACCCTCGGCGCAGAGATTGGGGGCGATGAGCAAATCGGCGGGGCGGTCCGGCTCGGCCTTGCGGAGGTCGGCGGCGATGGACTCGGCCAAGGCGCTCAGATTGACGGGCTGCCACCGCATTTCGCTTCGGCCCACGCGCGAGAGCTTGAGCAAGTCCTGGATCAGGCTTGTCCATCTGCTGGCAGGACTGGCAGAGGCGCCTGAGAAACCCCTGACCCCCCTCATCGAGCTGGCTGGCGTAGCGTTCCAGGAGGACCTCGCTGAAACCGAGGATGCTGCGCAAGGGCGCCCGCAGGTCGTGGGAAACCGAATAGGAGAAGGCCTCCAGCTCTTTGTTCATCGCTTCCAACTGGGCGGTGCGCTCCGCCGCGCGCCGTTCCAGCTCCTCATTGAGCCGCCGGATCTCCTGCGCGGCATCAACCCGCTCGCTGCCGCCGCAATCCTCGGCCATGGCCTGCGAGGCCCGCAGTTGGCTCTCCGTCCGCTTGCGTTGCGTGACGGTGGCGCCCAGGACCAGTGCCATGACCGCGCTCACACCGATGAAGGCCTGAAGCGGCAACATTGAAGTTGCCCAGGTGCGCGCGGCCAGCGGGTTGACGCCCCGCACCGTCCCTATGACCGCCAGGCACCAGAAGATAAAGATCGTCAGGGTGGCGCCCCTCTGTTCCAGGCGAAGCGCCGGCCATAGAAGAATCGGAATGAGCAGATAGGCCGGCAGGACAGGTCCGACTTTGGCCGTGAGCCAGCCGCCGAAGATAACCAGGCAGAGCGCGGCCAGCAGCAATTGCACCGCCACAAATTCCGTCATTCGTTTCCGGTCCATCAGGGGAAAAGGCGGTCTGCCCCACGCCAGGAGCAACGGTGTGACGACCACCACGCTGACCATGTCCGCCAGCCACCAGGCAAACCACAAACTGCCGGCGTTGCGCCCTCCGATGAGCCCGGCCAGAGTGAAACTACCCACACTGGCGGCGGGGCCGATCATCGTGCTCAACAAGCCTCCGAGCGCCACGAAACGGAAGATGCTTTGGGGCCGCTCCAGAGCGGCGCGGCCACCGGCAAACCGCCGGACCAGCCAGGCGCCGGCCAGGGCCTCGATTGTGCTGCCCAGCGCCACACCGGCCGAGGCCGCCAACAGCCCCGCCCGGCCGCCCGGCCCCGCAACCGGCTCGGTGGCGCTCTTCCAGGAAGGCCCCGAGCGCCACGCCCGGCCAGGCCCGCCAGCCCAGCAACAGCATCGCTCCCAAAGCCAGGCCCGCCGGCGGCCATATCGCCGAGGCCCGAGCCCCGCCCGGCCCTAGGGCCAGACCGAGCCTGGCGGACAAGACGTACGCCACCGCCAACCCGGCCACGGTCAATAGCTTTGACTTCACAAAAGCCTTCCAGCAACGACAAGTTCGCGAACCCTGACTATGGGGTAATCCCCCCAGAATGTCACCGTGTGGAGCTTGCTTATTTGGTTTCGCGGCGGGCCAGGACAGCGCCGCCGGTGATGCCGGCGTTATCGCCCAGTTTGGAAGCGACGATTTCGACCCCTTTCATGGAGCCGGGCATGGCGTAGTCCTGGGCGGTTTCCACGATGACGCCCATCATTTCGTCGGCCAGGGCTTCGATGACGCCGCCGCCCAGGACGACCACTTCCGGATTGAGGATGTTGATGAGGTTGGCGGTGGCAATGCCGATGTACTCGGCGGCGCCGTCCACGATGCGGTCCACGAATTTGTCGCCGCGCCGGATGGCCTTGCGGAGGTCGCCGCTGCGGAGGTCGTCCAGGTCGTTGCCGAGCATGTCGGTGAGCAGGGTTTTTTGGCCGTCTTTGATGCCGGCCTTGATCTGCTGGAAAATGGCGGTGCGGCTGGCCAGGGCCTCGAGGCAGCCCTTGTTGCCGCAGCCGCATTTGGGGCCGTTGACTTCCAGGACCATGTGGCCGATTTCCCCGGCGGTATGGCCAAAACCGCTGAAGAGTTCGCCGTTGATGATCAAGCCGCCCCCAATGCCGGTGCCGACGAAGATGCCGACCATGTGGCGGGGCTTGGATTTGAGTTCGGCCACATAGACGCCCAGCGCGCAGATATTGCATCGTTTTCCACGAACACCGGCACGCCCAGTTGTTTCTCCAGCGCCTTCTTGAGGGGCACGTCTTTCCAGCCCTCCATGTTCGGGGCGAAGATGACCGTTCCGGCGGCGAAGTCCACCGCTCCGGGAGCGCCGATGCCGATGCCCGCCACCTGTTTGAGCGTCAGGTCCGCCTCGTCCACCGCATCCTGCACGCAGCGGGCGATGCGCTCGACGACGGCCTCGACGCCGCGTTGGGATTTGGTGCTGACCTTGGTGGTGCTCAGGGACTCGAGGGAGTGGGTGAAGACGCCGGAAAGAATCTTGGTGCCGCCCAAGTCAACGCCGACAACGTATTCTGCTTTGGTATTGGTTTCCGCCATGGCAGCAGGAGTGGGTTAAGGAGTCAAATCGTCATTTTCCCGCCAGGACAGCGCCGATTTTCTTGCGCAGGTCGGCGTTGAGCGCATCCGCCGAACGCAGCCCGTCCACGATGGTGAAGCCGTATGTGGTCTGCAGATGCCGGAAGGTCTTTTGCATCATGATTTGGTATTTCATGAAGCTGTCGAACATGTCGCGCGACAGCCCCAGGTCCATGCCGCTTTCCCAGTAATCCAGGGCGCTGTTCTTGGCAAAGCCGCGTTGCACCAGTTCCTCGGGCGGCACGTTGAGGTAAAAGACCGCGTCGGGTTCGAGCGCGATGCCGTAGAGGTTCTTGAGCCAGGCCTCGTCCATGCCGCGCACCATGTCGCGCGCCATCAAGGTATAGATGTAGCGGTCGGCCAGCACGACGAATCCGGCCTTGAGCGCCGGCAGGATTATGTTCTCGAGCTGGTCGGCGAAGTCGGTGGCGTAAAACAGGCTCAGGGTGGTGCGGCTCAGGATGTTGCCCTCCTGGGCCTTCTCCAGCTCCTCGCTCACCAGGGTCGAGCGCTTGAGGCCGACCTGGACGGTGGCATGGCCGCAGCCCTCCAGCCATTCCACCAGCAGCGCGATCTGCGTCGAACGCCCCGAGCCGTCCGCCCCTTCGACGACGATGAGCTTGCCGGCCAGTTGGTCCAACTCGACGTTGGGGATGCCGTGGCCGTAGAAACGCCGGCGTGAGGGGCCGGGAACGACAATGTGATTTTGCAGGAGGCGTTTCATTCGACGGGTTCCTCGCGGTTCGAGATGAGGGCCTCGGCGGGCGGGGGGCGTTCGGCCCGCCGGCTCAGCACGGGCCGCTCGGCGCGCCGGAAGTCGGCCAGGCTCAGCCGCTGGGCGAGCAGTTCCCGGATGATGCCCTGCTGTTTCTCGACGAGTTCATTGGCATCGATGGCCAGGAAATCAAACTCCGTGCTCATGGCCAGGTATTGCTCCAGAATCCGCCCCTGGAAGATGCGGAAGCTCTCATACGGGTCGCTCGAGAGCCGCAGGTCCATGCCGGCCTCGAAATACTTCAACTGCGGCCGGCCATCCAGGATGCGCTGGAGCGAGACATTCAAATCGGCCTTGAAGAAAAACGTCAGGTCCGGCAGCGCGGCGAAGTTATAGATGCCCCGGACCCATTCCGGGGGGCAGCCGCGCACGACGTCGCGGGCGAACGCGGTGAAAATATAACGGTCGCACAGGACCAGGTAACCGGCGCGCAGCAGGGGAACCAGGTGGCGCTCGTAACGATCGGCAAAATCGGTCGCGTGAATGAGGCTGAAGGTCGTCGGCGTGAGCAGTTCGCGTTTCTTGCCTTTGCTGGTGGCCGACTTGACCAGCTCCGAGGAGTTCCACTCGCTGAAATAGACCTTGAGCCCCTGCAACTCCAGCCACCGCTTGACCAGGTAAATCTGTGTGGACTTGCCCGAACCGTCCAGCCCTTCCACCGCGATCAGCCGCCCGGGAAAATTGAGTTCAGCGAACGTCTTCATCACTACTTCCGCAACACTAAATCTTCGCCGCCACAAGACAATGTTTTTCGTAACTCTTTGGTTAGGAGGGTCGAGGGTCGAGGGAACGAAGTGCCGCCCCTCGACCCTCGACCCTCGACACTCTACCCCTTCTCGGCGCAGTGAATCGCCATCACCCCGCCCAGCAGGTTCATGACGCCGACCTTTGCCAGGCCCAACTGGCGCATGCGGACCGCCAGGACCTGCGGCGCCGGATAACGCGCCAGGGATTCGTGGATATAAGCATAGGCGCTGGCGCTGCCGCCAAACACCCCGCCCAGCAAAGGGACGAACAAGCGCAGGTAACCAAAGTAAAGACCCCGCCAGAGGGGGTTGTCCGGCTTGCCGAAGTCCAGCACCGCCAACCGCCCGCCGGGCCGGGCCACCCGCTGCATTTCCCGCAACCCGGCCTCCCAGCTCGCCAGGTTGCGCAAACCGTATCCCACGGTGACAATATCGAACGAGTCATCCCCAAAAGGCAGCCGCTGAGCATCTCCCCGGACAAACTGCGTGACTTCGGACCCCCGGCCTCCGGCTTCGCCCTTCGCCCTTCGCCCTTCGACTTCGCGCTCCTGGCTGCCGCCACCTCGAGCATAGCCTCGCTGAAATCCAGGCCGACCGTTTCCGCCCCGCAACGCGCCAGGCCCAGGGCCAAGTCTCCCGTGCCGCAGCAGACATCCAGGGCGCGCAGGCCGGGCCGGGGACCGGCCAATTGAATGAGGCGGCGTTTCCAGCGCCGGTGCAGGCCCAAGCTCTGAAGGTCGTTCAGGAGGTCGTAGCGCCGGGCGATGCCGGAGAACAACTCGTTCACCTTCGCGGCGCGCTGCTCCCCCGGAACATAATAGCTGTGGCTCATGCGCAGGCGGCAGGCCTGAGCCTGTCCGGCCCGCCCCATCCTGCGCAAGCCAATGGTTCGCGCAAAAATTACGATTGCGCGGGTTTCTTGCGCCCGAATAAGCTTGCACGGCGGCAGCGGGGCGCGGAAATGCTCGAAAGATGAACGGCTACTTCGGCGCGGGTGACTGGGCGGTCATCGCCTTGTATTTGCTCGGCATCATCGCGCTGGGCCTGTGGTTTGGCAAGGACCAGCGCAACACGCGCGACTACTTCCTGGGCAGCAGGAATGTCCCCTGGTGGTGCATCGGCCTGTCCATCGTGGCGGCCGAGACCAGCGCCCTGACGATTATCGGGGTCCCGGCGATGGCTTATGGGGGCAACATCGCCTTTCTCCAGATGATCCTCGGCTATGTCATCGCCCGCATCATTCTGGCTATCGTCCTGGTGCCGCACTATTTCAAGGGCGAGCTCTACTCCCCGTACCAGCTCTTCGCCAACACCTTCGGGGCCTCCGCCCGCCAGACCGCCGCCGGTTTGTTCCTGCGTCAGCGAGACGCTGGCGGCCGGGGTGCGTGTTTATGTGGCGAGCATCCCGGTGAACCTGATGCTGGGGGATGAGCTCCTGGGGTGGGGCACCGGCAACCCCATCCTCGGGGCCATCCTGTTGTTTGTCCTGCTCTCGCTGCTCTACACCTGCGTGGGCGGAGTCAAAGCCGTTATCTGGACCGATGCCGTTCAGTTCGGGTTGTTTGTCCTGGGAGGCGCTTTTGCCCTGTGCTACATCCCGTCCCTCATCGAGGGCGGACCGGGCGCCGTGCTGGCAAAGGCCGCCGCGGCACACAAACTGCATTGGCTGAACCTGGCCCCGGAGCCGGGAACCTCCGTGGTGAAGTTCCTCCTGGGACCGCCCTTCAACCTCTGGATGGGCGTCATCGGCGGCACCGTCCAGGTCATGTCCTCCCACGGCGCGGAACAGTTGATCGTCCAACGGGTGCTGGCCTGCAAATCGGTGCGAGACGGCAGAAAGGCGCTCGCCCTGAGCGCCGCGCTGATCTTGCCGCTCTTCCTGATCTTCCTGTTGGTGGGAGCCATGCTCTGGGTTTACTACCAGGCCCATCCCTTTCGACTTCCCCTGCCCGAGCCGCGACCGGGCATCAAAGCCAACGATTTCATCTTTCCCATTTTCATCATCACCGAGGTCCCGCATTTGCTCAAGGGGTTCCTCATCGTCGCTATTTTGTCCGCCGCGATGTCCTCGGTCAGCTCGGCCCTCACCTCCCTGGCCTCGGTGTCCACGATGGATTTCCTCAAGCAGATGGTCAGGCAGCCCAGCGAGGAGTTTCTTCTCCGCGCCAGCAAGCTCTCGACTGTCCTGTGGGCCGCCGCCCTCATCGGCGTTGCCTACGCCAGCCGCCAGGTGGAGTTTGTGCTTAACGCGGCCTTTTCGTTGCGCGGCCTGACCAGCGGCGCATTGCTGGGCGGCCTGGGCTTGGCGCTGTTCTGGCGCAAAGGCCGGCCCCTGCCCGTGGTCATCGGGATGTTAGCCTCGCTGGCGGCCCTGACGGCCATCCAGGCGCTGCCCAAGCTCTCCGCCACACGGGATTGGTGGATGAAAACAATCGGCACCGAGATCTTCTGGCCCTGGTACACCCTCATCGGAGCCGCTATCACCGTCGCCACGGCCGCGCTCCTCAGAAAAACCCTCCCGCCGCAAATGAGGCAATCCGGTCAATGACCCTGGAAAAGGCGGTTGAACAGCCGCCAGGATGCGCAAAGGGCACAGCGCGGCGAAGCCGCAGCCTAGCACCTGGACCCTGATTTTGAGCCACAGATTTCACAGATGGCACGGATGGGAATTCATTTCTGTGCAATCTGTGCAATCGGTGGCTCAATTAGTGGAGCGGAGACTGGGGGGCTTAGGCGCGTGGCAGCGCAAGGAGAAGCACTTGGACCTGGGAGGCTCCTCATCTGAACGGAGACAGACGCGCCGTGCATAGATCCTTCGTTTTCTGCGTCTTTTGCGTCTTTTCGCGGCTGAACTGCCTTTTTCAGGATGACTGCCGATTCTCCCAGACCTCGCATCGCTCATGCGGGCACGGCATCCCGCATCGGACGGGTGTTCGGAGGCGGGAAGTCCTTGCCTGCGCTCTGCAACTCCGCAAGCTCGTCCCGGACCAGCGCACACAATTCCCTGTAAGCTCCCTCCTCCGTCGCTGCGTGGCAGACGCCGCCCCACGGAAACAGGTCGGGGCAGTATCCCACGTAAAGGTTGTCCGGTTCGCTCCAGCGAACGAATTTCAAGTAACTGTCTTCGGCTTTCATCTGCTCGACTCCTGAATCGCGCTTCGCACCTGCCACTCCTGATAATGGTGCGCATCGTCACCGTCTCTGCCGCTCAAGATGACCGCACCGGAAAACCGCGGGTGGCGGAACTTCCGGTGCGAGCCCTTGCCCCCCCGCACCTGCCCAAAACCCGCGCTTTCCAAATCAGCAATCAATTGTCGTATCTTTCTTGGCATTGCGCAACCGGCCACATTATCCCGATGTCCCGCCCGCCCGTCAACCTCGGGTCGGTGCTCACCGGTTAATCTCTTCCAACTGATTCGTGAGTTGGCGGGCTTCGGCCCATCCAGCTTCCACAAAAAAGTCGAGTACCTCGAGCAGCGCTTTCAGGCACTCGGATTCCTGTCCGGGCTCGCTTCGGAAGATCTCGCGGTGGTCGGCCAGGGCGCGCCGGATGAGCTTCACGACATCGCCGACGCCGAGCGGTTCATACTGAAACCGAGCCTGCTTGGCGCTGTTCCTAATGGACCTAGTCGCGAGCAGAAAGATCTCGGTGGGGGAAACTGGGAGGAGGTGGCGCATCGTTTGGACGACCAGGTGAGCGGTGTGGGGATGGGGCTCCCCGCCAAGGCATTGAACAATGGGCGAGCCTCTCGCCAGAAGCGATTCAACTGCACCGGCGTCAACGCCACTTCGTCCTTGCTGGTCCGTTCGTGCAAAGCACCACAGGCAAAGAAAAGCTGCATGGCAACGCCATCGACGAGGAGAAGAGTTCGGTTCATCTTCTCCTCAACCTCCTCGACGGCTCCCTGGTCCGCTTGGCCGCGCTTGTGGACTTGGCCCGACGCTTCACGATGCTGCTGCAGTTTTGCCTGGGCGCTGGTTAGCAGCCTCGCGAAGAAATCCCATGTTCGCCCCCGGACCTCGTCCGCATACGCGTCTTGCATCACTCCGTCACCGGCAGTCAGCCAACCACCGGCCCGGCACTCATGCAGCACAGTTGCCAGTGCGTGGCTCGCCGGCCGGCTGTCACACTCTGCTATCAGCTTAGCGATGAACACATCGCATTGTGGTTCGCCAGTCCGTAAGAATTGGAATAGGTTGGTGTGCGCAAGCGTCTCGTGGATATGGTTACCGGCGGATGCCCCGTGAATGACACGGTCGGCGATCTGCCGGAGCCGGGGCTTTACTTTCTCAGGCGCTCCTCCCCAAAGCCGATCCAGGGCCAGCACCAAGGCATCCAGGACAGAAAACGTCGTCTCGTTGTCTATAAATGTGTCTATCAGTTCCCACATGAGGTCGGGTGAGGACTGGTCTAAAACTGCGAGCCTTTCGGCGAGGTTGAACCGCAACGAGAGGGATTTGTCACGACAGAGCCGGCGAAGTGCGGCGGTGACATCTTCGTCCGCATGTCCCAGGCGATATGCGAGGAATGGCAGACCGCAAGCCGCGTCGAGTCGCGGCGCAGGCCAGCCCCAGCTCGGCCAACCCTCATCCTCGGCGTCATCGCTGTCCGCTTCCGGCACACGGTCGGAAGCCGCTTTGAGAAGAATCCGCCGAATGGTCTTCCAGCGTTCGTCTGACCTGGGCCATGAGGTCACATAGCCGGCGATGCTCTCGGAGGCGCCAACGAAATGGCCCCAAAGTTCTTGTGCCATTATCGGCTCCCGCTCAGAGTATCGTTCCAGAGCGAGCTCGCACTGCTGGATCACTGGCCAATCATCTTCGATTTCCTTTGCAGTTACTCTTTTGTTGTGGAGGTCCAGGAAAGGCTTAAGCGCCCCGCGCAGCCGAAGCATTTCCTCGTTCGCCAGGGTTCTGGGGTTGATGCCTTGTCGCTCGAGTTTTTGTTCCTCTGATAACCTACTGAAACGAACCGAAGGCTGCTCGGGCTTCTGGTTGGTCGGCAGCGGTTCCGCCGTTTGCCGCTCATGCCGCAAATCCCGGACTGCTCCGAGCACTATGTTCGGTTCCTCCAACGCCCCGAGCAGTCTGTTCTGAGCGTGTTCGACCCAGGAAGAGGTTGGGTTGCGGTCCCCCTGGTTTCGCAGCCGGGCGCTCTGGGGCAGATCAAGTATCAGCCTCTCCAAGCGTTCGCGGCGGGTCGCATCTCCCGCCTTGTGCAACGCGGCAAACAGGGCGGCGCCGCCATAAGCGTAGTCCGGATGTGTGAGAAACAAAGGCTCATTCAAGACGCCTTCCAACATGGGACCCAACGTGGAAGGATGCTGCGCGCCGGCTTCCAGGAAAACGGTCCACATAAGGGACGTGTGATTGCAGACTGCGAAGCGGTCAAGTGCTACATTCAAACGGGCGGTATCGCCTTCCGCAGCCCATCCGCGGAGCAGGTTCTCGAAATGGGAGAGTATCCGGTCCACGTGGTTTTCGAAGCTGCGACCCCAGAGATGGGAGTAATCCTCCATCAGGTCGCACGCTACGCCGCGGAACTGAATTGTCGCCAAAACGCGCTCGTCCCTCTTCCGCCTGCCGGCGCGACGGCGCACGGTGGCATTCCATGCGATGCACGCCAACTCGGTCATCTGCGCCGCGTTCTCGCCTTTGCGGGCTTCGTAATACTCGGCAAGAGCATAGTGGACCATGCTCCACTGGTCGCTGGTTTGAAAACTCATCGACATGATAAGTGAACTCGTCGCCTCATACTGACCCGGCGGTGGCTCGGCAGCGAATGCTGCCTTGAACAGCCCTAGAGCCACAGCGTCACCGCCGAGGCCCAAATACTTGAGGTTGTCGGCGAGGTCATTCAGGTCGAGTGTGGGAATTGCGCAAGGCGTGCAGGGGCCAAGAGTGAGAGAAGCGCGCGCTCGCTTTCGGCGGGCGCCGTGGTGAACGTTCGGCAGATCGTCTCGATGGCGGTGCGTCCTGGGTACTGCCGCTCTTCCGCCACATTTCGGCTGACGTGATGAGCGAGCAGGCGGCGTCCCGCAGCACTTAATGCGAGTCTTTGAGACGGATCGTTCGCGATGTTCACCGCATTCAATCGAGCGAGGATGTGAACGAGAGGCCACTCGATGAAGGGTTTGGCCGGGAGCAGGCCGGTCAACTGTTCGACAAATGCGCACCAACCTGCCGCGCCGGTGCGAATGAGGTCTGGATCAACGTCCTGGAGTGCCGATGCGAGGTGGAGCAGAGCTTTATGGCCCGGCGAGCCGGCGTTGGTGGCCGAACCGACAGCCGCCAGGAGCGGTTGCAGGTCGGGAAGCGTTTCGACGCGGCGAGCAGCGAGAACCGGCGCAAGTATGCGCGTGAGACCGTGCAACTTCGCGACGCCCTCCAGCCGGAGGGCAGATTCCCAGAAACCTTCCCTGCCATTCGGGCCATCCCAAATTTCCTCCAACGCGAACAGAAAGCTTTGCCGGTAGAAGACCGGTAAGAACGGGTCGCTCACAGCAAAATCGCAGAACGGCATCGGTGTCCCGGGAATCAGAGACCGCGCGATTGCGTAATCGTGCAGGAGATGGTGGGTGAAACGGATTTCGTCGCCACCGACCAGAGTTCCATGCCGAAGCACAGGCCCCTGGAGAATGCCTCGGCTGCGGAGTTCACGCACGGAATCCATCGCTGGGGCATCCAGGAGAAGCTGCGTCAGCGAAACTGCCATCCTGCGAGTGTCCACCATTCGGCGGCAAGCAGCCCTAAGCGCAACTTCGCGTTGGGCCGACCCCGCGCCTTCCGTGACGCGAGCCTCCCAAAACTTCCGCAGCAAGAGTGCCGGGCCGTCCCAGATCGGCCAATAGCCCGGGAGTCACCCCGGCGCACAGCAGTTCGGCGGCAAGCCGCAGGTGAAACGGAGAGCGATGGATTTCGCCAGACCTGGCATTCTTGCGCGCGCGCTCGATGAAAGGCCGGATTTCCTCGCGCCTCGCGGCAAGGTAGTCCAATTGAAGTTCGGACAAACGCGTAAGGTGAAAATGCGCGACACCGGCAAAATCGTCTTTGGCGTGCCCCGCGACCCCAGCGCCCAGAAATGACTCGCGCAGTTCCCGCCCGAATTTAAGGTCGAATTCCCGCACACTCGCGATCACCTTCCAGCCTGATTGCCCCCCCTGCACGCCGCGCAAGAGGCTTCGCAGGCGTTTTTGATTCTCCGGGTCTCGAACGGCGTCGAGCGCGTCCGTGACGAGGAAACCGCGTGCGCCGTTCGGCCAATTGCCGAGGACCTCGTCAAGACCGTAGGCCAGGCCGAGAGGATTGGCCGAGGCTGTTCCCTCCGGACCGAAGACCTCCTCTGCCAGCAGCAGGACCACGGGGAAACCCTCTTTCTGCAACGCCTCGACGAGCGGATGGATCAGACCGCTCTTGCCGCAACCGGGTTCGCCGGTGAGCAGCAAATGTCCGGATTTCGCAGCGGCGGTTAGGGCTGAAAGTTCGTCGGTTCGCGGGATGTGAACTGCGTCGGTTGGCCTCGGGCCGAAGGGAAGTCTCGTGTGTTCTCTCAGGCGGTCCAGGTTGCCAGCCGTCAACTCCTGCAGCCGGTCAATGTCTTCCGCATAGTCAGGCGGAGACTGGAGCGCAATTCCGTCAGCAGCGAGAGCCTGGCGCAATGAGCCCGGAGTGACACGAACACCGCGCTGGTCAACTCTTGCGAAGAAGTGCTCCAGTTTATCCCAAACCCGATGGGCCTCCTTGGGGCCGGCGACGATGTGGCTGCGAATATCGCTCTCCGCCTGGCGTTCGAGCCGTTGACCGCACTCGAACTCGTAAATCTCCACATACACCAGCCGGCTAAAGCTCCGCAACTCGTCATCGGTTGGCGACTTCCCTGATTGCCTCTTCCACGCGCGTCGTGCCACGTCCAGCAACGCCTTGAGAGCCTTCGCCTCTTTGGGCTGGCGACCACGCATGAACGTGGAAAGGGAAGTGTCGCCTGCATCCATGCGAAGTTCGTCAAGGGCATAAACCAAGTTGCGCGTCACCCCTAAACCAGCGCTTGAGGGGACCGCCCAAAGGAGCCGGCTTCCCGAACGGGCCTTGTACGACAAGTTCAAAAACTGGCGAACGAAGGCATCAACCGTGTCCGCAAATGCCCGGCTCTTCGCTGTAAGCGAGATGGTCCCGCTTCGCTCTTTCGCCGAGATGAAAACGCACGCCTCAGCGTCGCCGCGCAGACTCACGACAACGTCGTCCATCGGCTCGGGCGCTTGCATCGTGATCGACGACACGTCGGCGCCGCTGATGCCGCCCCAAACGGAGCATTTGCTCCCGGCGAGCATCTTCACCGCGATAAGGGCAGCGACGCGGACCTCATAGTTTACACCGCCAGCCGTCGCACGTCCGCCAAACCGCCGGGAAGGCCCATTGGCCCGAGGTGAACGAAACAATCGTCGCTTTCCTTGAAGGCTTTTGGCTCCCGGACCGGCGATTGAAGCCTCTGCGGTCGGCTGCGGGTTCAACGGCGGGGAGCGTCGGCGCCCCTGCAGCAGTTGGGCGCGGTTCCGCAATTCTTCGAGCAGCGCAAGCTTCTTTCCAGGCGGAAGTTCGGAGATCGCGCGGCGATACTCGCGTTTCTTGTTTAGTTGACGCTGCAGATCGAAGTCCGCGCCCAGAAGGCGCAGCCTCTCGTCCGGCGAAAGCCCGGCGAGAATGCGCTGGTACTCGCGGTTGCCTTCAAGCTCGTGGTCCGGGTCCATCTCTAGTCGAGTATGTCTCTTTTGAATTTACGCCAACGATCAAGCAGGCCGTGCCGAGCGAGGATTTCGCTGAAGCGGGACTCACTAAAACCCTTCGATTCGAGAAACCGAGGCAGACGAACTTTGTCCTTGGGACGCCCCAGTTGAAACGCGACAGCGGCGAGATGTTCGACGGTGAACACTCGCGCAGGCACCCCATCGACCTCCTTTTCAACGGCTTGATCAAGGGCTTCCTTGAGGAGCGGCTTGTCGGCTGGAAGGAACTGCACCTGCCAGTCGGCGATAACAAAATACCCCTTGTTATTGAGCCGGCATCCGCGGGCTTCCAAATATTTGCGGATGGGATCGAGCGACACAAGAGATTGCCCGGGCAACGGCTTCAAGACGATATACACATCGACATCGTCGGTCGAATCAACCTCAACCGGGTAGAACGCCGCCCCAACCGCCCCACCGATGGCGTATCGGTCGATGACGCCGTCGGCTTGCAACTGATTGATGGTGGCAATGGTTTGTTTGATGTTCATTTTGCCGAGGGAAACGTTACTCTATTTTCTCAACTGGCGCGAGGAATTCAAGGTGCAGCGTGCCCGTAGGGCCAGGGCCTTTGGGCACAGAAGACATGCTCCTCTCGGAGGCCATTGATCAGGGACTCCTTACGTCGTCTCCTACAGTGAGGGAATGGCACCCGTTTCGGCGACCTTGTCACTGGCCCTGCCCGTAGAGCCCCTCTGATTCTTCACGGCTTTACAGAGCCGAAATATTCGTAGAAGACGGTCGCGAGGCTGGCGCCGTAGTCCTGCCAGTGGCGGGCCGAGGGGTAGTCCTTGAGGCCCTCAATCCAGTTGCAGTTGAATTCGTGAACGACGGCATCGATGCCATAACGCTCCAGCCAACCGTCGCCCAGGGTGCCCGAATTGCGGAACGTTTCCCGGGTGCTGCCTTCGGTGAACCAGGTGTGCCGGCGGAGCAACTCTTCGAATGCGGCCATGCGCTGGAGATGCTCTTTCAACCGGGGCACGGGGGGCCGGCTGAGGTGCAGTTGACCGCCGCCATCGTTGTGCAGCTCGAGCGCGAGGTGCGGAGGTTGGCCGGCCTTGATCATGTCCTCCAGCCACTTCTCCAAGGCGTAATTCTCCGGTGCGAATCGCGGGTCGGCGGGCTTGTCCCACTCGCGATTGAGGTCTTTGCCCTGCAGATTGAACCGGGTGCGCCCGCGGGCGACGCCGTCCTTGTTAGCCATCGGCAGGATATAAGCGCAGTAGCGGTCCAGACAGTTCCTGGACAGCTCGTCATCGCGGAGCAGCCATCGGATCGAGCCCCTGGGCGACCCAACTGCTGCCGGCTTCCCAGGGATGCGCCCGCGCCCGGAGGAAGACGCGATAGCGGGCCCGGGCATCACCGATGCGGATGATCTCCAATTCGCGGCCTTCGACGGTTTTGCCGATGGACTCGATCGCCACCCGCGCATCCTTGCCGATGGAGGCGAGGAGATGCTCGAGGTCGGACAGGCGATAAGGTTCGACCCGCGCCACATAAAGCCTGGGGCCGGGCATCCGGAGGGTCAGGCGCACGCGATCTTCCGGGAGGCCCGCCAAAGGAAGCGCCCTCCAATCCCGCCCGTCCTGCGAAATGACCGCAGTTTTCAATTCCTTGGCGACCGAGCCGGCCTGGCCGTTCCAGACGTTGTCCAGGTTCTTGAATTCCAGGGTGAGTTGCGAGCCGGCCCTGGCCTGGAGCAGGAAGTGGAAGTGGCCGGCGGCACGGTTGGGTGAGGAGCGCTCGTGGTCGTAGAGGAGGCAAACGTTGATGGCGCCGTCCGAGGCAAACTCATACCAGAGCGGCGACGCGTTCTCGAAGCTCGTGTCAATGTACTCAAGGCCCGCGTTGGGCCAAGGGGGCTGCGCGCCTGACGGGGGCGCCCCCGGCTGTTCCTTGGGCGCGGAAGCCGTATCTGCGAAGCAGGGCGGCGCCGCGCCGCCCCCGAGTCCCGCCAGCACGACGCCGGCGGTTTGTTTCAAGAACTCGCGTCGTGGGCTCATAATGTCTGCCCTCAGCGCCTGAGCGCCCATCGGAGCATTTCCACGACCTTCGGCGGCTGGCCGGTGCGGAGGATGCCGATGCGGAAGATGCGACCGGCCATGTAGAGGGCGCCGATGGTGGTGGCCAGCAACAGGACCAGCGTGCCGGCCAGGTCAACGAGAGGCGGGTCGGCGGTGGCCCGGTTCATCATGATAAACGGGGTGTAGAGGGGGATCCAGGACAGGACCCGCGCCAGCAGACCGTTGGGGTCTTTGGGGATGAAGGTCATCGTCATCAGCGGGACCATCATCAGCAGCGGTCATCGCCGCCATGTAGTTCTGGGCCTCTTTGAGGGTATTGCAGACGCTGCCGATCGAAAGGATGAAGGCGGCGTACATCAGGTAGCCCAGGAGAAAATAGACCGAAAAAAGTGGCACCACGTTGGAGGTTCGCAGGACCAGAAAGACCTGGCTGGTGAGTCTCGGCAGCGCCCCCGGATTTCCAGCTCAGGATGCCGAACAGGGCGGCCACCCACGCGCCGACCATCGTCAGGCCGATGGCCGCGATGCCGATGAGCTTGCCCATCATCAATTCGCCCGGCGTGACGGAGGAGAGGAGCACTTCGATGATGCGGTTGGATTTTTCCTCGATGGTGTTGCTCAGGAGCATCTGCATGACCGAGAAAATGGCGACCCAGAGCAGATAGACGAAGGCGCTCGGCGCCCATTGCCGGATGGTGTCGGCTGTGCCCATGGCTTCGCGGCCCTTTTCCTTCTTGGGATTGAGGCTGACGAACGGGACGTAGGTGTGCTCGACCTGCTCGATAGCGCCGGCATCCATGCCGCGCGCCAGGTACTCGCGGCGGCGAACCTCGGCGTTGACGGCGCGCTCGACTTCCTCCCGGAGCCGGGGGTCCGAGGCATTGGCCGACCAGATACTGGATTTGACCGGCGGAAGCCGAGGGCCGGGGACCGGCGGCCGGGGACCGGCTTTGAGGGCGGACGATTTGGTTTTCGTAATCGGGCGGAACCAGGATGGCGGCGGCGAGTTGGACCGGAGACACCATCGGCCTCGACGAGTTGGTCCTGGCGCAAATAGGGTTTCAGGTCGTCGGCAATCGAGGCCAACTCCGCTTTGGGGTTGATGGTCGAGGGGAGTTTGACCTGCTGAAAGAGCCGGCGCGGGTCCTGGAAGGGCGGAGCGCCAGGGCGCAGCCGGGGCTCAAGCTGTGCGAGGAAGAAGTCCCTCCCACCCTTCGCAACAAAAGTCTCGAGGGACAGCGCGTCTCCCTCGTTGAGGTCTGCCAGGGAAGGCGCCCGGACGCGGCGGCGCACGGAGGTTGGTCATCGGCGACCTCATTCTTTCGGGCATATTCCTTGAGGGCCGCCAGCATCTGCCGCTGGTAGGATTTCTCGAGGGCTGCTTCGATGGCCGGAGCCAGGCTTCGCGAGGGGTCCAACAAGGATAAAATAGCGGACTGGCGTGGCTCTTTGTTCGAGCAAAATCGGCACCTGGATCGAAAGAAACAGGATAAGAGGAAACAGGAACAGCCCGACCCAGAAGCCACGGGTCTTGGCGTTCTCCGCGTACTCGCGCCAGGCCACCAGCAATGCGGATTTCATCGGAACGCGACCTCCTTGGCTTCCGGCCCCACCAGGCGCATGAACACGTCATGCAGGGTCGGTTCGGATTGGTTGAAGCTCTTGAGCCGAATCCCTTCGGCCGAAGCAGGTCTGCAAAATGACTTGCGGGTCCGAATTCTCGCGCAACTCCAGTTCCCACTGCAAGGAACCGTGCTCCGGGCCATCGGCCTGGCCGTTGGCCCGGGGCAGCGGACGCACCGCGCTACCTCGGCCAAATCGCGCAGCGGCGCGATGTCGTCCTCGGTCTCCAGCCGCACGCGGCGGGGCACGGTTCGTTTCGCCTCGGCCATCGAACCGTCGAAGATCAGGCGGCCCCTGGCGATGAGCAGGATACGCTCGCACAGACGCTCGGCGTGCTCCATGACGTGGGTCGAGAAAAGGACCGTGCGGTTCCGCCGGGCCAGCTCTCGAATGAGGTCCTCCATCACCCCCTGGTTCACCGGGTCCAGCCCCGCAAACGGCTCGTCCAGAATCACCAATTCCGGGTCGTGCGCGATGGAGGCCAGGATTTGCACCTTCTGGCCCATCCCCTTGGAGAGCGCATCGGTCGGTTTCTCGGCAAAGTCCTTCAGGCCGTAGCGTTCCAGCAACTCGAAGGCCCGCCGCTTGGCCGCCTTGCGGGTCATCCCTTTCAACGTTGCGAAATAGGCGATGATCGCCCAGGTCTTCATCTTCTTGTAAAGCCCCTTCTCCTCCGGCAGGTAACCCAGGCGATGACGCACCGCCAGCGCCGAGGGCCGGCCCAGCACCGTGATGGCCCCGCTGGTGGGCCTGAGGATCTCGAGGATCATTCGAATCGTCGTCGTCTTGCCCGCCCCGTTGGGACCGAGAAAACCACAAATCGAGCCGGAGCCAAGGCTGAAACTAACCTCATTCACGGCCTTGAACTGGCCGAAGAGCTTGGTGACGTTGCGCAACTGGAGCGCCGCCGCCCCCATTTCATCTTCGGATTTCATGTCATCAATGACATAGGCCATGCAGCAACGCAGCCGCCCGGACCTGACCGACATCCTGCCGCCGGCCTTCGGCGCTGATTTCCATAGCGTCGCCGATGCTCTAAGTCTGATCTCACGCGCGACTTAAATAACATTTCGAGCCAAACTTACAAGCCCGCAGGGGTGCGATTAAAAGCGTGGGGCATGCGCCGCGGGAGTTTTGTCCCGGAGGGACATCTGAGAATAGCCCGGCGTTTCAACGCTGGGAAGGCCAGAACAGAGACCCTCGTCCCGAAGTTTGTGCCATTTGGCAGTCAAGGTTTTTTAGATGTTTTTTAATCATTAGCGTGCCTGTGTGATGATTCCTGTTTGATTAGGGAAATGTGTTGGAGGATGACATGCTTGGCGATGTGTGTGGCTTGGTGGATGAAATCCGGATCGGGCTTGAGGGCATAGAGAGTTTTGACCCGGTGATAGTCGCTCAAGTAGTGGTCAACCGCTTTTTGTGAGTGGTTGATTTCCCGGGCGACTGCCGCCGGGTCTTTGTGCTCGAAGAGGACCTTGCGTACGACCATGGCCTTGTGCGAGACCGTCGAGCCCATATCTTGGAGGTTGCCGGGATGCGGCAGCAGACAATCATGCTCGGTTTCGTAGCGCTGGCGTGCGTGGCTGATGTAAGCGTCGTGGCGGTGAAAGAACTCCGTGAGAAGCGGCTCCAAGAAACGCGCATGAGCCGAGTGGTACTGCTTATGGTTGCGAGTGGCGGCGATCATAGGCGGGTCGGCGTTGGGTTGGGGCAGGACTTTTTTTTAGCCGGTTCGTGCAGTTCCTGCCGGCGGTGTTGAGTGGCCTGGCCTTTGCGCAGCAGTCGCAAGTAGTCCTGGGCCAAGGGCTTGGAGAGGTGGGCTAAGAAGGCCAGGGTCTCCAGGTCGAGCTTGTGTTGAGCTAGCAGAGCAACGCGTTTGAATTTTTCGACGTAGTTCTGAACCGAGGCCACGCTATGGCAAGTGGCGCGGGCAATGTCCGAATACTCCTTGCCCTCCAGCCACTGTTCGACAATGAGGCGGCGGTGAGAGAGGGTGCGCTGGCCGCAATTAAAGAGGCGATAGGCCAGGTCTTCGAGGGTGAGCAAGCCCCCTTGCTGGAGGGCTTCATGGCAGACGCGGACCAAGCGATGGCGGCGCAGGGCCAGCACGCCCCCAGTTCTCCGGACCTGGAGATCTTCGTTGAGATCTTCCAGAGTCAGGAGGACCAGGGTCTGGCGGCTATCGACCAAGCGCGGACCTGGCGGGGCTTCGACCGAAACGACGGGCAGGAGAATTTGGCCGGGGCGTAAGGCGGGGCTACAGTCGAACAACAGGGCGTAGATTTGATGGACTGCTTCGAGGACGGCCTCGGCTTCAAAGGGAGAGCAGTTAAGTCCGGCAATGATGTGCCGGACAAATTGTTGATCCAGTTGTTTGGCGGCGAGGCGATCCCAACCCCGAGTTGAAGAGTTATTGATCATAGACAGACGAACCGCAGGTTGGGAAGGGGGCGCCGGCAAGGCAAGCTTTGGCTTGCGCGCGCGGTGCTTTCCTGGGCTGCTCCGCTCCGGCTCGCTTCGCTCGCCTCCGCGGAGCAGCCCAGGAAAGCACCCAAGTTGGTCTTATGCCAGTTCATCCTTATACTCATATTTGTGCTATTGCCAAATGGCACAAATATAGGGACGGCTGAAAATCGCTCCTCCCCACCGCCTTGTCAGCCGTCCCCTCGCGACTGATCATACGGCGCGGCTGGACCCAACCCTGAAACATTGGCCTATTTCCGGCCGTCCCTCCGGGACAAGACTCGGATGCGTCGCCCCGAAATCCAGCGAGTTCTCCACGTCTGTAGCACCCAACGCCCCCCGCGCCGGTCAAAAAACCGTAGCGGCGCCTCGGCAGAGCGCCGCCGATAGCCGACCACCCCCGCGATCCGACCTGAACAACAATTCCTGTCTCCTGAGAGCCGAATCCGGTTCACCGAACCATTGAAAAGCATCGTCGCTAGGATACCGAATACGCACCGTACCTCAAGAAACTGCCGGGCGGATGAAGCGGCTGTCAGGGCAGCGGTGTGGCGCAGGCCTTGGCGGCAGCGTAGTTCGCATCGAGGGCGGGCGTGAGGAGGAGGAGGGCGGCGAGACGGCGGGCCGTATGGGTAACCTCGCGGGCTTCGTCAGGGGTGAGGGCACGACCCAGCAACCCGTGCTCGCGGTAGCTGAGCCATTTCTTCACGACCTGGTAGCCGCCGATGGTGAAGTCCCAGACCTTTTCAGGGACGTTCCGCCAGTAGGCCGTGTCGTTGAGGTAAATGTCGTGAGTGGAGTTGCCGAGGAGGCCGAGGAGCGGCTTTGGGGGTTGTTCCTCCGGGCGGTAGGAGCGGGTGAGAAGTTTGCCCTTGCCGGGCATGGTGACCCCGCCCTGGCCGGCGTGGCCCCAGCCGGCGGTGAGGCGGAAATTAACGTCGCCAGTAAAGTGGAACTCGGCAATCCCTTTCAACTCGTGACGAACATTTCCGTCGGCGACGCCAGTCAACGGCGTTTCGGTGTCCAGCAAAGAGGCAATCTGTTTGCCCAGCGCGGCCGACGCCAGCAAGGTGGCTTTGGAGTCCGGCAAGGGGATGCGCGGCCAGTCCTGCCGGACGCCGTCAGCGTTTTCGGCGAGGTAGGCGGGAGAGAACCCGATGGCCAAGGCGTGCATCCAGAGCAGCGCAGCCGTGGCTGCATCTGCGTCGGGATCCTTGGCGCCAAATCCGTTTAGGTATGCCCGGGCGGCAGTGGACAGGTTCGCGAGCGTCCTGGGGGTCCGGGAATCGTAGGCGGGGGCCGCTTCCTGCAGGATACTGCCAAATTCACCATTGCCGTCGTCATTTCTCTTGGTCTTCATTTTGCGAGTGGCTCGCAGGCGAATGGGGAAATGGCGCGCATGGCCGGAAATGCAGTCGTAGTCGCAAACGAATGAAGAGAAGTAAAATGGCGGACCCTCGACGGCCTTGTCGGCGGTGTCGCGAGTGATGAAGTAGGCGTTCCCTTTGAATCTCTGCTCGAGCAATTGAGGGCTTGGCTCGCTGAACAACGGGCGGAGATTCTCCAAATAGCACCAGCGAAGGTCGAAGGGCTTGAAGGGATAGCGGACAATGCGTGACGGGTCAAAAACGAATTGCGCCAGGATTTTTTTTCTGGCTTCAGGCCCAACGATACGATTTCCGGTCATCATCAGAGACGGATAGATTTGCGCCACTCGCCCGTTATTTACCGACTTGTCGAAATAGGCGGCCATCCTGGCGACCAGCGCGGGCCTTTCGATTGAGATTAGTGCCATCCCCCGGCGTTCGACCGGTCCGTTATACGACGGAATCGCGGCGAGGTCCGGAATCCTCGGCCACTGCAGATAGTTGTCGGTCACCCTGGATGGCAGGAACGAGAACCGGTTTTCCTTCCCGGGCTCGGCTTTTTCGTACAGTGTCCGGAAATTCTCTGCCTTCAGGCTCTCGAGAATCTCCACGCGTTTGTTGATGCCCCAGAACTGGCGAAAGTGGACCTCCGGTTTTTTGCTGCGCTTGGGCCGGCGCACCATCAGGCTGACCGCCGTGCCGACACGAATGCCTTCCCGATTATATTGGGTCGAAAACACCGATGGATCAGGCTTGCCCTCCGGTGTCAGTTTGCCGGTCTCTCGGCTGTCGCCGTTAAGGCGGCGTAAATAAATAAAGGTATCAACTTCTGAGAATCGTGGTATGATAGCTGCACATGAGTGCTATTGCCGCGCTGACGCAGAAGTTCAGGGCCATTTGGCCACTCCTAAATGAGCGGACCCGGCGCCTTACCGCCGCCAATGAAGCTATGCAGATGGGTTATGGCGGTGTCTGCGTGGTTCACCGGGCTTGTGGCTTGTCCCGCAAAGCCATCCTCAAGGGTATTGGCGAAATCGAGCGGGGCGACTCCTCGCTGGCGGAGCGCATCCGGCGCCCGGGCGCCGGACGCAAGAACCTCACGGTGTTGGATTCCGGGCTGGTGGCGGCGCTGGACGATTTGATTGAGGGCGGAACTCGCGGCGATCCGGAATCTCCCTTGCGCTGGGTCTGCAAGAGCACTCGGACCCTGGCCGAGGAGTTAAGCCAGCAAGCTCATCCGGTGAGCCACATGCGGGTGGCCCAACTGCTGCACGAGCAGGACTACAGTTTGCAGAGCAATCGGAAGCTGGAGGAAGGGGAGGACCACCCGGACCGCGACGCCCAATTTCGGCATATCAACCGGTGCGTGAAGCGGGCCTTGGCGGCGGGGGAGCCGGTCATTTCGGTGGACACCAAGAAGAAGGAACTGGTGGGCAACTACGCCAATAGCGGCCAACAATGGCGTGTGGCGAAACAACCGCAACGGGTCAAGGGGCACGACTTCCCGGGTCCCGAGGTGCCTCGCGCCTATCCCTACGGCATCTATGACTTGGGGCGCAACAGCGGATTCGTAAACGTGGGCACCGACCATGACACGGGGGCCTTTGCGGTGGCCTCGATTCGTGGGTGGTGGCGCTTTGAAGGGCGAAGACTTTATCCTGCGGTCCGGACGCTGTGGATCACCGCCGATGGCGGAGGCAGCAATGGGTGGCGGCTGCGACTCTGGAAACTCGAGTTGCAGGGCTTTGCCGACGAAAGTGGGCTGTGCCTTTCCATCTGCCACTTTCCGCCCGGCACCAGCAAGTGGAACAAGATCGAACACCGACTCTTTTCGTTCATTTCGTCCAACTGGCGCGGTGAACCGTTGCGAGATTACCAGACGGTCGTGAACCTGATTGCCAGCACAACGACGGCCAAAGGATTGACGGTGACCTGCCGGCTGGATCGTCGAAAGTATCCGACGGGTAGAAAAGTCTCACGCGAGCAGATGAAGCAAGTGAACCTAAAGCCTAACAAGTTCCATGGTGAGTGGAACTATACCATCGAGCCTCACGGGTGAACCAACTTGATACCTTTATTTATTTACGCCGCCTAAGGCAGTCGAACCAGAGAGAATCGAACTCGGCGAGGAAACGCTCGCGCATGATGACGAACGAGGGGTCGCCAAGGTAGGAGAAGCTTGAGATGTAGCAGACAATGCCTTTGCCAGTTTTCTCGGCGATACGGCGCTCCGCCAGCCTGAAAAAGCGGACATAGAGCTCGTCGAGGTTGAATTTCTTGATGCCCCACCCGCGCAGGGAGACAGGGTCGCTGAGGCGATACCGGCGAGTTCTCCTCAGGGCCAAGCCCTCTTTTGGACCCGTCTTGCCGCCGCGGACTTGTTCCATCTCGTAGGCCCCTTTATATACCTCGACCAGACCCTGCTCTTCTTCCGGGCTAACCCCGGCGAAGGCGTCGTAGGGTGGATTACCGAGAATGACCAGAATCGGCTTGTCTTGTTTCACGCGGCCCGCCCCTGCCCGCTCTGCCTCCAGTTCGGGCCAATTTGCAAGGTCCTTGTTTGCCCCTTTGAAATCCCAGCCAGTGAGGGAGTTGGTCAGGAATATGCCGGGGCGCTCGTTCTTTTGTTCGTCGAGGGGAACGCCGAGATTCCGGAGTAGCAGGCCCATTTGCAGGTGTGCGACGACAAAGGGAGCGGGCATGATTTCAAAGCCGAAGACGCGCTCCTGGACGGCTTCCTTGGCGGCAAGCTCAGCGAGCGCTCCTTCGCCTTTCTCCTCCCTGAGCGTGCGCACGATCCTGCGCAGCACTTCGACGAGGTAGGCGCCGGTGCCGCAGCAGGGGTCCAGGACGAAGACGCGGGGGTCGGCAAGGCCGTCCGGGATGTCGAGTTCTTCGCGCAGGGCGGTGTCAACGCGGGCGACCTGGTACTGGACGATTTGGGGCGGGGTGTACCAGACCCCGAATTGTTTGCGGAGCTTTGGATCGAAGGCCTCGAGGAAGGGTTCGTAGAAATACTGGCCTGAATTCGACCTAGATTTTATTCACTACAGTCGGGCGAAAGTGAGTGCGATCGGGGTTTCGGCCTGATTTTACAGGGCTCCCAATGACATGCAGATTTCTCAAAAAACCGCTTGCTCGTCTCCGAGGTAGTGTATATAATAGTCACTACATGAGCTTCATTCGGAAGATCCGAAAAGGCGACCGCACTTACCTCGCCGAGGTCGAAACCCGCCGCGTCGAGGGCAAGGTGGTCCAGCGCTTTATTCGCTATGTGGGCAAGGAGGCTGACGGCCGCACCATCCTATCGACCTCCCTCTCGGAAGCCGAAGTCGAAGCCGTCAAACTCTACGGTCCACTGCTGGTGCTGCACCACCTCGCCACCGAAATCCAACTGCCCGAACTCCTGGGCGACTACAGCCAGGAAATCCTCAGCCTGGTCTATGCCCACTGCTTGGACTATCGGAGCCTTAACTACATGCCCAGTTGGTTCGAACGTACCGACCTGAACTTTCTTCTGGATCTGGAGGGCCTGACCGAAAGGCGCCTGGTGGGCGCGTTGGACCACCTGGAAAGCCTCGACGCGGAGGCCTGGCAGCGGCAGCTCTTCCAAGGGGTTTGCCACCAATACCGCCTGCGGCCCTCCGGTGTCATCTACGACGTGACTAACACCTACCTCTATGGCCGGCATTGCCCGCTGGGCAAACCGGGTCACGACAAGGAGGAGGTCAAGGGGCGGCCCCTCATCCAGGTGGGTCTGGGCGTGACCCAGGTCGAAGGCATTCCCTTGTTTCACAAGGTCTTCGACGGCAACGTCCATGATGCACGCACCTTGCACGACTTGGTCACCCTCTTTGCGAGCTACGGCTTGGAACCGGGGCTGTTCATCTACGACCGGGGTATCACCAGCGGGCGTAACATCAAGGACATCAAGCACTTGTACTGGGACACGCTCTGCGGGGTCCCCCTCAACGACGCCTTGAAAAAGTTCTGGCGCCCTTATGCCGATCCCCAGCTATTGATGCAACTGCCCTATCGGCAACGAGTGGGTTCGACCGTCTTTTACACCTGCCTGCGCCCCTACCAATTGGATGGGGTGCGCGGACGCTTGGCGCTGTGTTTGAACGAGCGTCACCAACGCGACGCCCGCGAATCCCGCCGCGATGAGATCCTCTACGCCCAAAACCTCTTGGCCCAAGGCAAGTCTATTAAACCCGGCCTGGAACGTTTCTTCGATGCCCGCGGCCATTTGCTGCCCGCCGTCTTGACCGAGGCCGAAGAGTTCGACGGCTACTCGTGCATCTTCTGTACCCGCTCCTTATCCGAGGACCAAATGCTTTCCCTCTATTTTGACAAGGATATTGTCGAAAAAGCCTTCCACAGTCTCAAGGGTATCACCCACCTGCGGCCGGTGCGCCACTGGCTAGCCGAGCGCGTGCATGCTCACGTCTTCGTCTGCTATTTGGCCTACCTGCTCTTGTCTTTGCTGCGCTATCGCTTGCGCCGTACGGACTTCACCGCGGAAGCCGCACTCCTGGAATTGGGCACGATGTATAAGGTCTATCTTCGGGACGCCAAGCGGGGTTTCAGGCTTTCCCGCGTCGTGGCGCTAACCAAGAAACAGGAAACCATCCTCAAGGCCATCGACAAGCGGCTCCTCCGGGCGCAGGATTAATGTAGTGATCACTTTTTAGGTCGAATTCAGGTACTGGACCGCATGGTTCTCGAGGAATTTGTCGAAGAAGGCGGGGCGGTCCACGCGGTTGAGGGCACCGGCTGTCCAGTCGAGGACCTCGACGAGGTCGAGAGGCCCGAGCTTGGTGGGGGTGGCCACCTGTTCGAAGAGGGCCTTGATCATGGGAACATGGAGCGTCCAGGCGGCGGCTCTCCAGTCAAAGGCATCGGTCCGGTGCGGTTTTTCCTTGTGCCAGAGAACCCACGCAGAGAAGACGCCATAGAAGAGGGTCTGCACGAGGGTGGAGCGGAAGAAGTGCTCCCCTTTCTCCGCCTCGAATTTCATGCCCAGGGCACCTTCGATCGCCAGGCGGACGGCGGCGAGCGCGGGAAGGTCGCCAGCGGATTCGACGCGGGCGCGGCCATCGCGGGCGTAGGACGCAAGAAAGAAGGCGACGTCGCCGGGGTTGTTCAGCGGAGCGGCGTGAAGGAGCACGCGCTTGAGGTACTCGAAGAGGCGTTCGCCAAGGGCCTCAGTGGTCCTTCGGGGATGCGCAGCGGCGACCCAAAAGGCGGCTTCGTTGTCGCCCAGGCAAAAAGATTCGAGACATTGCGGCGTGTTGTTGGGGGCGCGCTTGAGCAGGAGGAAATCGCGGTAGTTGGTGAGCAGAAGCTGGCCGTAGTGAGCGAGATAATCTTTAACCTTTTGAGTTTGTGCGACAGAAGACAGTTGCTCGGATGGAGATTTGACTTCGATAACACCACGAGCCGGGGCGAGGCCCAAAAGCGGGGCCTGGTTGTCGGTGTGCTTGAGTTGGTCCGGGGTAAAGAGGCCGCCGTCAGGGAGGCCGACGCCGCTGTTTTTGAGCTGGATGAGGCATCGGACCTTGGGTTTGAGGAAATGGCCGACAGTGTCGAGGAGTTTGGCCAGGGCGGGGTAGCCGGAGGTTTCTTTGGTGGCGGCGCCGCTGTCGCGGATTTCACGCAACTCGGTCAGATAGGCTTCCAATGGATTCATGGGCACGCGTTCCTGGACGCGGAGAGATTAGCGGGAAGCGGGGGCGAGGTGCAAGGGCGGGAATCAGGTACATGCCCACGAGCCCTTTGTCAGCGGAGCGGTGTGGCGCAGGCCTTGGCGGCAGCGTAGTTCGCATCGAGGGCGGGCGTGAGGAGGAGGAGGGCGGCGAGGCGGCGGGCCGTATGGGTAACCTCGCGGGCTTCGTCAGGGGTGAGGGCACGACCCAGCAACCCGTGCTCGCGGTAGCTGAGCCATTTCTTCACGACTTGGTAGCCGCCGATGGTGAAGTCCCAGACCTTTTCAGGGACGTTCCGCCAGTAGGCGGTGTCGTTGAGGTAAATGTCGTGAGTGGATTTGCCGAGCAGGTTGACGAGGTGCTTTTCGGATTCTTCTTCCGGCCGGTAGGAGCGGGTGAGCATCTTGCCTTTGCCGGGCATGGTAACGCCGCCCTGGCCGGCGTGGCCCCACCCGGCGGTGAGGGAGAGACTCTCTGTGGAAGACAGGAGGGCAATCGTTTTCAGTTCGGGGCGGAGCTTGCCGGTGGTTACGCCTCCAACGGGTTCCTCCGTGTTGAGTAAAGCGGCAACCTGGCAGCCCAATGCGGCCGAGGCAAGCAGGGCAGCTTTCGAGTTCGGCAGCGGAACGCGCGGCCAGTCCTCGCGGATGCCGTCGGCGTTTTCGCTCAGGTAGGCGGGAGAAAAACCAATGGCGAGCGCGTGCATCCATACCAGCGATGCTGTCTCGGTATCGGCGTCAGGATTGCGGATGCCGAGCGTAGCGAGGTAAGCCCGGGCTGCAGGGGAAAGGTTTGCAGTCGCCTTGGCTCCCCCCGCATCGTAACCGGGACTTGATTCGCGCAGAATGCTGCCAAACTCGCCATTGCCATCGTCTTTCCTACTGGCTTTCAGGGCGGCCCGCAGGCGGATGGGGAAGTGCCGTGCATGGCCGGAAATACAGTCATAGTCGCAGACCAGTAGCGAGAAGTAGAACGGCGCGCCTTCGAGAGCTTTGTCCGCGGTGTCGCGCGTGATGAAGAACGAGTTGCCCGTGAAGCACTGTGGCAACAGCTCGGGACTCGGGCGTGAGAAAAGGGGCTGGATGTCAGCATCAAGATATGCAAGCCGCACATCAAGAGGCTTGAAGGGATAGCGGACGATCTTTTCTGGTTTGAAAGAGGCATGGCCTTTCAGGGCCGCTCGCGCCTTCTTTGCGTCGAACTCTCCGGACGACTTCATGAACGCGGGGGCCTCGGCTTTGATCTCCTCATCGGTGACCATTAGGTCCAGATAGGCGGCGAGCTTGCCAAGCTCCTGCCTGGCCTCCTCAAAGACGATTAGCGAGTTGCCCCGGCGCTCAATTGGACCGTTGAACGGGTGGACGGCTGCAAGAGCAAGGACGTTCGGCCATTTCAGGTATTCACGGGATACGGCGGTGGGCAGGAACGAAAAACGGTTCTCTCTCGAGGGGTCAACTTTTTCATAGTGCCCCGGGAAATCCGGGGCGCTCAGACTTCCGAGAATCGCGGCGCGCTTGTTGGCGCCCCAAAACTGGCGGAAAAAGACCTGGGGCTTCTGGCTGCGTTTAGGCCGCCGAACCAACAAGCCAATGGCCGTGCCGACGCGGATGCCCTCGCGATTATATTCCGTGGAGAAGACCGACGGATCGGGCTTTCCCTCGGGTGTGCGCTTGCCGGTTTGGCGGCTGTCGCCGTTGAGGCAGTCGAACCGGAGGGTGTCGAACTCGGCCACAAAGCGCTCGCGCATAATGACGAAGGAAGGGTCGCCCAGGTAGGAGAAGTTTGAGATGTAGCAGACGATGCCCTTACCCGTTTTCTCCGCAATACGGCGCTCCGCCAGCCTGAAGAAGCGGATGTAGAGCTCGTCCAGGTTGAATTTCCTGATGCCCCAGCCGCCCGCGGAAATGGAATCGCTGAGCCGGTACCTGCGGATCTTTTTCAGGGCCGAGCCCTCTCGGAACGTTCGCTTGCCGCCGCGGACTCGTTCGACCTCGTAGGCCCCTTTATATACCTCAACGAGGCCCTGCTCCTCCTCGGGGCTGACTCCGGCAAAGGCGTTATACGGTGGATTGCCGAGGATCACGAGGATGGGCTTATCTTGTTTTACCCGGCCCGCGCCGGCCCGTTCTGCTTCCAGTTCGGGCCAATTTGCGAGCTGGTCGTTTTCGCCTTTGAAATCCCAGCCGGTCAAGGAATTGGTCAGGAAGATGCCAGCACGCTCGTTCTTCTGGTCGTCAAGTGGAGCGGCGAGATTTTGGAACAGCAGGCCCATTTGCAGATGCGCGATGACGAAAGGAGCGGGCATGATTTCAAAACCGAAGACGCGTTTTTGGACGGCTTCCTTGGCGGCGAGTTCGGCAAGCGCTCCTTCGCCCTTCGCTTCCTTGAGGGTGTGGACAATCTTGCGCAGCACCTCGACCAGATAGGCGCCGGTGCCGCAGCAGGGGTCCAGGACGAAGACGCGGGGGTCGGCTAGACCGTCGGCGATGTCGAGTTCGGTGCGCAGGACTGTGTCCACGCGGGCGACCTGGTATTGGACGATTTCCGGCGGGGTGTACCAGACGCCGAGTTGTTTGCGGAGTTCGGGGTCGAAGGCTTCGAGAAAGGGTTCGTAGAAATATTGGACGGCGTGGGATTCGAGGAACTTCTCGAAGAAGGCGGGGCGGTCCACGCCGTTGAGGGCCGCGGCGGTCCAGTCGAGGACTTCGACGAGGCCAAGCGGCCCGAGTTTGGTGGGGGTGGCGACCTGCTCGAAGAGTGCCTTGATCATGGGGACATGCAGAGTCCACGCGGCGGCTCTCCAGTCGAAGGCATCGCTGCGGAGGGGCCTTTCCTTGTGCCAGAGGACCCAGGCGGAGAAGACGCCGTAGAAGAGGGTCTGCACGAGGGTGGAGCGGAAGAAGTGCTTTCCTTTCTCGGCCTCAAACTTTATGCTGAGGGCTTCTTCGAGGGCGGCGCGGACGGCGGCGAGGGCGGGCAGCTCGCCAGCGTGCTCGACCCGGGCGCGGGCGTCGCGAGCGTAGGAGGCGAGGAAGAAGGCGACATCGCGGGGGTTGTTGAGCGGGGCGGCCAATGGATTCATGGGCACGGGTTCCTGGACGCGGGGAGATTAGCGGGAAGCGGGGGCGAGGTGCAAGGGCGGGAATGAGGCACGTGCCGGCTGGCTCTGAGATCGGAATGCCTTGGGCGGAGCGTGAAGCGTCAGAGCGTGGAGCGTGGCAAGTGCTACCATGCCCTCACTAAGGATTGTCGGCGTGCAACCAGAGCGTTTGGTAGCCGGCGAGTTCAATGGCCGGCCTGCCCGGCCCGCCCGCCTGATAGCGCCTCCCGCTCAGCAGGTCAGTCCAGACCCGGGCCGGCGTGCCCTCAGCCAGGAGGCCGGGCGCCGAAACCGGCTGGGCCGAGACATTGTGCACGCATAATACCGGCCCCTCCTTTTCCGGCGGGATTCTCCACAAGGCAAACAAACGTCCGTCGGTTTCCACGACACGCTGGGCCGCCTGGGGATGGAACGCGCGTTGCGCGCGGCGGATACGGAGCAGCTCCTTCAACCCGCGCCAGACGCGGCCGCGCAGGGAGCGGGCCTGGCGGAGCTCTTCTTCGAGGCGAACACGGTCGAGCTTCTCACGGTTGATTCGGCGCGGGATGCCGCTGGCGTCGGCGCCCGCCCGGTCGCCGCTTGAGCCGAACATCGAGTGGAAATAAATGCCCGGCACGCCTTGCAGGCTCAACAGGATGGCATGGGCGGTGAGAAACTTGCGCGCCGCCAATTCCGCCGGCTCGCTCCCCGCCGGATTCGAGAGGGCGTCGAGGTAATTGATGTTCATCTCGTAAGGCAACCGCGAGCCGTTCGGCATGTCCTTGTAAGAGATCAAACCCCCGTGTTCCAACGCGCGCCGCGCCAGCGCGTCTATCTCCGCGTCGCTCAGGATGCCGCGCGCCGGGTTCAGCCCGATGCCGTCGTGCGAGGCGAGGAAGTTGAAAAAGGTCACGCCGGCGGACGGAAGGGCCAGTGCCTGCGCCCAGCGGGTGAGGCTGGCAGCGTTGCCCGTGGCAAAGCTGTGCAGCACCAGCGGCGGCAGGGCGAAGTTATAGACCAGTTGCGCCTCGTTCGCGCCGTCGCCGAAGTAAGAGACGTTTTCGCCATGCGGCACGTTGGTTTCAGTAATCAGTAGCACCTGCGGGGCGGCCTGGTCCAACACCGCGCGCAGGAGTTGGACGAGGGCATGCGTCTGCGGCAGATGCAGGCACGTGGTGCCAATTTCCTTCCACAGAAACGCGATGGCATCCAGCCGGATGAACCGCGCGCCCCGGCCCGCGTAGAACAACAGCGCCTCCAGCACGGCCAGCAGCACCTCCGGATTTTTGAAGTTCAGGTCCACCTGGTCCGCGCTGAAGGTGGTCCAAACCTTCTTCGTGCCCGCCGCCGCGCGGAACTCGGTCAGCAGCGGCAGGGCGCGCGGCCGCGCCACTTGGGACAGGTCCGGGTTGTCGGTCACCGCAATGAAAAAGTCCGCATAGCGCGGATCGGCCGCCAGGAACCGCTGAAACCACTCGCCCTGGGCCGAGACGTGATTGAACACCGCGTCGAACATCAGGTCGAAGTCCTCCCCCAGCCGCGCGATGTCTTCCCAGGCGCCGTAGCTCGGCTCGACGGCGAAGAAATCCTTCACCGAGAACCCGTCGTCCGAGGAAGACGGGTAGAAGGGCAGGAGGTGGATGCCGCTGACCAGGCCCTTGAGGTGGCGCGCGCAGAAGTCCGCCAGCGTCTCGAGCGGGCGCTCGCCGGCCTGACTCACCTGGTCGGCGTAGGTGATGAGGAGGGCGTCGCGCTGGCTCATCGAGGCCGGTGCGGCTTTGCGGGCCGATGTGCCAGGTCCATTGACAAAGCGGCCGAGCAGGTGGGCAAGCCGTGGTTCGATCTCCAAGGCGCGCACTCGGCCATAGAGCGACTCCAGAAGTTTGCGAATGGTCTCGCGTTGGGTTCGGTTCGCTTCAGGACCGGTGACTTGAGGGACAGGGTCCATTCAGTTCTTGGGATGGCGTCCGCAACATGCCGGCATTCTCTCCGCGCCGCGCCGTGGCGTCAATGAAATGACGGCCCCGAGGCAGGACTAGTGACAAAGTCCTCCGCAAACCATTGTAGGAGACGACGTAAGGAGTCTCTGATTGACTTGTGGGCACAGCGAAAGCCTGCTCCCCTCGGGGGCCATTGATCAGAGACTCCTTACGTCGTCTCCTACAGTCAGGGAGTGATGCCCGTTTCGGCGACTTTGTCACTGGCCCTGACCGCTGGGGACGCTCATACTCAAAAGGCTTCGCGGCGGCGGCAGTCTTGTGCGACATTCTGCACGTTGAAACTGATCATCATCCATCACCACTTCCGTCCCGGCGGTGTGCGGCGTGTCATCGAACTGGCCACGCCGCACCTGGTCGCGCACTGGCCGGAGCGTGTCCGGGGCGTCGTGCTGGCCACCGGCGAAGCCCCCGACGCGGCCTGGTTGCGGGCTTTTCGCCAGCGGCTCGGCGGCACGCCCGTCAAGGTGTTCGTCCAGCCGGCCTTTGGCTATGTCTCCGAATTGGCGCAGGATGGCCGGGTCATCTCGCGTCTGGTGCTCGATGGCATCATGGAACTGCGGCGCGAGACCCGGCGCGACGAGTGCCTCATCTGGGCGCACAACCTTGGCCTGGGCCGCAACCTTTACCTGGCGCGCGAACTCACATTCACCTGCCACTGCTGCGGCCCTTCCCTCATCGCGCATCATCACGACTGGTGGTTCGAGAACCGCTGGCATCACTTTGTGGCCATGCGCGAGCCGGGGTTTCGCAAGCTCGATGCCGTCGCCAACGCCGTCCTGGCCGGCTCGCCCCGAATCTGCCACGTCGCTGTCAACCACGATGACGCCAAGGTCCTGGAAAAGCACTTCCCCGGCCTGGCCGGCTGGCTGCCCAACCCCATCGAGCCGGTCAGGAAACCGCGCGCCGCGCGAGTCGAGGCCGCCCGCGCGTGGCTGAGCCAACAACTCGGCGACGACGCCCGCGTGTGGCTCTTGCCCTGCCGGCTGCTGCGCCGCAAAAACATTGCCGAGGCCCTGCTGCTCACGCGCTGGCTCCGGCCCGGGGCCTGGCTCGTCACCACCGGCGGTGTGAGTTCTGCCGAAGAGCAGGCCTACGCGGACAGGCTCCTTGCCGCCGCCCAAACGCATGGCTGGCGCCTGCGCCTGGGCATTCTGCAAGGCGACGAAAGCCAGAAGCCCTCCGTGCCTGAACTGCTGGCTGCCAGCGAAGCGGTTCTGCTCACGTCCCTTCAGGAGGGCTTCGGCCTGTCCTATCTCGAAACGGCGGCGGCCCGGCGCCCCCTCGTGGCACGAAGGCTGCCCAACATTGCGCCGGACTTGGCGAAGTTCGGATTCAAGTTCCCACAGTGCTATCGGGAGGTGTTCGTGGACCCGTCGTTGTTTGACTGGCACGCCGAGCGCGAGCGCCAGGCGCGCTTGTTCGCGCAGTGGAAGAGCTTTATGCCCAGCGCGGCCAGCCGCCTGGCCGGGAAACCTGCCGTTCTGGCCTCGGGAAACGACCCGCGCCCCGTGCCCTATAGCCGCCTGACGCTGGCCGCGCAACTGGAAGTGCTGGCCCGGCCCCTCCAGGAATCGTGGGAGCGTTGTGCCCCGCTCAATCCGTTCCTCAAGACCTGGCATGAACGGGCGCTCGCGGGGCGGCTCCAGGCCAGTCCGTGGCCCCCTTCGGCAGCCCGATGGCTCGGTGGGCGCGCCTACGCGCAGCGTTTCCTTCGACTCGTGCCGCCGTTGCTGTCCTGGGCCCCGCGCTCGGCCGCCGGCAAGGCCGCACAGGCAGAGTTCCTCCGCCGGAAACTGCGCTCGGAAAATCTCTACCCTCTCCTGTGGAGCACCCGGCACATGAGCACCTGCATCCTGACCACCGGCGCCCCGAGGCGCATTGGATTCATCTCGACGCGCTTTCACGGCACCGATGGCGTCACCCTGGAAGCCCGCAAATGGGCGCACATCCTCGGGGGCATGGACCACTCCTGCTACTGGATGGCCGGCCTGCTGGATGCCCCAACCGAAATCAGCCTCACTGCGCCGCTGGCCTTCTTCAACCATCCGGAAGTCGCCGATGTGCAGGCCAGACTGTTCGGCGTGGCGTTGCGCACGCGCGCCGTGACCAACCAAATCCAATCCATCAAGGAGCGGCTCAAGGACCAACTCTATCGCTTCATCGAACAATTCCGGCTCGAGGTCCTGGTGCCCGAGAACATCCTGGCCATCCCGATGCATGTGCCGTTGGGGCTGGCGATGACCGAGGTCATCGCCGAAACCACCCTCCCCGTCGTCGCCCACCATCACGACTTTGCCTGGGAACGGGAGCGGTTCACCCTCAACGCCGTCAACGACTACCTTCAGGCCGCCTTTCCACCGCTGCTCTATGGGATGGAACACGTCGTCATCAATTCCATGCAGCAAAAGGAACTGGCTCGCCGCCTCGGCATCCCCTCCCAAGTCATCCCCAACGTCCTGGACTTCGAGACGCCGCCGCCGGGCGTGGACGATTACAACCGGGACCTGCGCCGGGAAATCGGCCTGCGCGACGACGACTGGTTCATCCTCCAGCCCACCCGGGTCGTGCAGCGCAAGGGCATCGAGCACGCCGTCGAGCTGGTCCGTCGCCTCAAAGACCCGCGCGCCAAGCTGGTCATTTCGCATCCTACCGGGGACGAAGGCAATGCCTACCTGGCCATGCTCCGCGACCGCATCGCCGATGCGGGCGTTGACGTGCGCTTCATCGCCCATCGTGTCGGCGAGTCTCGCGGCCGAAACGCCGATGGCCAAAAGGTTTACACGCTCTCCGACGTCTATCCCCACGCCGACCTCGTCACCTATCCCAGCCATTATGAGGGCTTTGGCAACGCCTTCCTGGAAGCCGTCTATTTCGGCAAACCGGTCGTGGTGAACACCTACGCCGTCTATGCCCGCGACATCGATCCCCTCGGCTTCAAGACCGTCGAGTTCACCCAACTCGTGACCAGGGACGTTGTCGAGCAAGTCCGCGCCCTGCTCCACGACCAGGCCATGCGGGAGACCTGGGCCAGGACCAACTACGCCCTGGGCCTGAAATACTTCTCCTACGCCGTCGCCCGCCGCAAACTTGCCGCCCGCCTCGCCAACCTCTTCGGCGAGGGCGTGTAAGCGCCCGGCGCTTGGCGCTCAGCCCTTGGCGCTTAGCCCTTAGCCCTTGGCGCTTAGCCCTTGGCGCTCCGGACCGCCCACCAGGGCGACAAACTCCCCTTTGAGCGAACGCCCCGCCACCGCCTGCAAAAGTTCGGCCGGGCGTCCCCGGAGATATTCCTCGAATTTCTTGGTGATTTCCCGCGCCAGCACCACCTGGCGCTCAGGAAAAACCTCCTGCATCTCTCCGAGCAGCTTCTCGATGCGGTAGGGCGATTCGTAAAGCACGAGCGTTCCCGGGATGCCCGCCAGTTGCTCGAGGCGCTTTCGGCGCTGTCCGGACTTGTGCGGCAGAAACCCGGCAAAATGGAATTCCTGGGTCGGCAACCCGCTCGCCGTCAGAGCGGCGACCAGGGCGCTCGGCCCGGGCACCGGCTCCACCCGCAAGCCGGCGGCAATGGCAGCCCGGACTACTCGCTCCCCAGGGTCGCTGATGCCGGGACTGCCGGCGTCGCTCACCAGGGCGATTCTCTGACCCTGGCGGAGCCGTTGGACAATCTCCTGGCTTCGCCTGGCTTCGTTGAACTGGAAACAGCTCAGCAAGGGCCTGGAAATCCCGAAATGGTGGAGCAGTTGCCCCGTCCGGCGTGTGTCCTCGGCAGCCACCGCGTCGCATTCTCTCAATGTGCGCAAGGCGCGCGTCGTGATGTCCTCAAGGTTGCCGATGGGTGTGGCCACCAGGTAAAGCGTGCCGGGGACCAGCGGAGGGAGGGGCGGCTGCATGGTTCCTCTTTCAGGGCCCACGCCTGCCCGTCAGCGTTTCCCACGCCCTCAGATACTTGGCCAGGCGCTTCGCCTCCGGTCCGGCCACCTGGGCACAGCGCCGGATATCCATGTTGTCCTCGAGGTCCGCTGCTTTGACCCGGCGCGCAAGGGGATTGCCGGCGGCGCGGCCGATCAGTTCTTCGTAAGGCTCGCCGGCGCGTTTGGTAAGACAATCCAGGGCCACAAGGATCTCCTCCGGGAACCCCTCCCCCTTGATGTCCCGGAAAGTCCAGGGCGTATCTTCGACCACATCGTGGAGTACGGCCACGATCTTCTCCGGCACCGTCTCGACACGGCCCATCACGCGCAACGGATGCAGGATGTAGGGCGACTTGTAGCGGTCTCGCTGGCCCCGATGGGCCTCCACCGCGATGCCGATGGCCTTCTCCAGGAGCGCCAGTTCCTGCTCCTGCTCCGGCGAAGACCGCCCCGGTTGCCGCTTCCTCGAGTTCATGCATGAATGCCTGCCAAAGCCGCCTGACTCACCTAAAATGCACTACCTAAGCCGCCATTGACAAGGAGTTCCGCCAGCCGGACCCGGCATCCGTACTTTACCCGTCGCGCGCGTGCGTATTCTCCGACCTTGTTGAAGCCGGCAGGAACGGCGATAATGCGAAGGACTTGAATGAACTCAGCCCGATGCACTCGAGAGCCGCAGGCGCCCTTGGCCATGCCCGGGCCCGCCTTGGCGCGACCGGCTTTGCCCCAGGTCCCCTCTGGGCGCAGCCCGCGACTCAGCCGCCTCCTTCATCACCTGTGTCAGTGCGTGGCGCTGGTGGCCGCAGCGGCGGCGAGTTACTTCTTCATCAGCCGCTTTTTCCTCCAGTCGGTGCAAGTGGTCGGCCAGAGCATGGTTCCCACCTTGCAGGACTCCCGGCGATACCTGCTCAACCGGTGGATCTATTATCTTCGCGCCCCACAGACCGCTGACATCGTCGTCATTCGTGACCCGGTTGACCGGCGCCTCTCGGTCAAACGAATCATCGCCTCGCCGGGGGATTCGCTCTATTTGAAAGACGGCAGCGTCCGCCTCAACGGCCACAAGCTTCAGGAATCTTATCTCCCTGCCCGCACGCCCACGTTCCCGGAAGGAAAGCTGCCCGAACAATGGCTGCGCTGCGGCAAAGACCAGTACCTCGTCCTGGGGGACAACCGCAAGAACTCCACCGACAGCCGCAGTTACGGTCCTGTCCCCCGCCGTGATGTCCTGGGCCGCATCTTCCCCTGACTTCTGCTTTCGTTGTCATGCGCGGTCCGATTCTTCCGACAGTGTTTAAAGCCTGTTCCGTGCCAACGCGACCAGAATGGAGCTTGCCCTGGATTTGCAGGGTTTTTTGATGGAGCGAGACGATGAGACAATTCAATAATGGAATATTCGGTTTCACCCGTGGTCTCCGGCAGACCACCTGGAAGAACCCGTCATTGCAGGTCCGCCTGGCCGCTTTTGCCTTGGCGGTGGCTGTGGTCGCCTTCCTGATTGTCGGGATTGACTGCCAGTTTGTCGTCGTGTTCATGGATGTTTCCTGAGCGCTTGTTTTCCAGGCGACCTCACGGTAAGATCGGGCCGATGTTCAACGAACACGACCAGGATGTCCTGCTGCGTTGCCGCCGCCTTGGCCACGAAGTGGCTTTCGGATACTGCCGGCAGGAAACGGGTGGCAAGCCCTGCCGCCTGATTCTGGACTGCTGGTGGGAACAGTTCGACGTGCGAGCCTTCCTGCGGGCGCACCTGCCTGAGGAAGCCATGGCCCAAGTGGAGCGCGCCGCCGCTTCTCCCCCTCCCTCCAAAGTACTGAGCCTCCTGGAGATGATCCAGCAGACCAAGCAGCGACTTGCGGCCGGGAATCCGAATCAGGAGAACCACTAACCGGGATACTTCACACGCTCGGGCAACTTGCCCACGCCCCGGTTCAGCAAAGCTCCGTTAGGAGCGCCATGTTTATAGTCAAAGCGCCCGGAAAACCCTCAAGTTCCTTTAGGAGCGGCATGTTACGCCAAAACAGCAACGTCCAGGCACATGCCGCTCCTAAAGGAGCTTGAAAGAGGCTCGGTTGGCTGGCGTTTCTATAAACATGGCGCTCCTAACGGAGCTTTCGCGGCTTCCGGGAATCGTGAAATATTCGGGCTAAAGCGTTGGCCTGGAGCGAGCCCCTCCCGTCTGTGAATCCGCCGCGAGGAATCGAAACACCCCCTTCTCGTCCTTGGCGGACTGCTCTTTCTGAGCGCCTCCACCCTCTGCGGCAGCAATTCCCGGATTACGCGCGTTATGAACAACGGGTGCGGCGGTTCATTCCATGCCTTTGCTGACACGAACCTTCAATAGCAGTTGGCCGTTCTGTAACTTTTTTCTCACTCGCGGCTCGGTCGTGATAGTGATGGAATGTGGAAAGTATGAAGCTGGAACTTATCCTTCGCCGGTTTGCCGGAACCTGCTGCTCAAAATGAGCCGGCCATTGGGCATTCTCGGCCTGCTGCTCTCTTGGGCCGTGTCGGCGCTCGCCGCCGAGCCGTGGACGCTTGAGCGCGCGTTGGAGCAGGCCCTGAACCAGAACCCGGATGCGCGTCTGGCCCGGCAGCGCATCGCTGCCGCCCGGGCCGGCTTGGAGCAGGCCAACGCGGCCTTTTGGCCCCGGCTGCAGTTCCAGTCCAGTTACACCCGCACGGATAACCCGATGATCGTTTTCGGCAGCATTCTCAATCAGCGGGCCTATCCGAGCGATGGTCTCAACTTCAACGATGTGCCCGAGGTGGACGACCTCAACACGAGAGGTTTGGTCACCGTCCCACTTTACGGGGGCGGAAAAATCAAAGCGGGTCGCGAAGCCGCGAAAGCCAACAGTGAGGCTGCGCGCCAGGAAAATGAGGCCGTCCGCAACGCCCTCGGGTTCGAGGTGTCGCGCGGGTTTTACAGCGTGCTCAAGACGCGCCAGTTTATCCGGGCGGCTGAGGCGGCGGTCCGTTCCTTCGAGAGCAGCCTGAGCATCGCCCGGAAGCGCCTCGAGGGCGGCACCCTGCTCAAAAGCGATGTGCTCGACGTCGAAGTGCGGCTGGCGCACGCCCGCGAGGACCTGGTCCGCGCCCGCAACGCCAACGCCCTGGCCGGGCGCGCGCTGCGCAACCTGCTCGGCCTCGAGGAGGGCGACTTCGAGGTGGCCGAGGACGCGCCCAGAGTCACGGCCCCTGATGCCGGCGACTTTTCCCGGCGCGCCGAACTGGCCGCCGCCCGCCAGCGCGAGCGCGCGGCTCAGGAGCAGGTGCGCGGAGCCCAGAGCGGTTATTTGCCGCGCGTCAGCGCCTTCGGCAGCCTCGATTACGATTACGGATGGAGGTTTGAGAGCGGCGCTGGCAGCTACACCGCGGGCGCCCTGGTGCAATGGGATCTGTGGGATGGCAAACTGACCCGGGCCAAAGTTCGGGAAGCCCGCGCGAATTTGGAGTCGGCGCGCGAAGAACAGCGCAAGCTGCGGCTGGCGCTTGACCTGGAGGTCGAGCAGGCGCGGTTGGACCTCAAAGCCGCCAACGAACGGCTCGCCGTGACGGGGCAGGTGGTGGCGCAGGCCTCCGAAAGCGCCAGCCTGACCCGTGCCCGTTTCGAGCAAGGCGCGGCGCTGTCCACGCAGCTCATCGATGCGGAGACGGCGCTGGTTGCCGCCCGGGTGCGCCGCGCCGAGGCCGAGGCTGACCGGCAAATCGCCATCGCCGCCCTTCGCAAGGCCCTGGCTCTGCCCCAATTGGAACCTGGGCCGAACTCTGAGAGGAAATGAAAGCAATCTCCGCTCGTAATCGTAGGAGACGACGCAAGGAGTCTCTGATCAATGGCCTCCGAGGGGAGCAGGCTCCCGCTGTGCCGCAAACTCAGTTAGAGACTCCTTACGTCGTCTCCTACAATGGTTTGCGGAGAACTTTGTCGCTGGTACTGTTTGCCTTGGCGACCCTTCTGCCGTCAGGATGCGGCCGCAGGCCCGAAACCCATTCCGCTTCACAGCCCGGCTTGGCCGTTGCCCAGGTTCAGGTCCAATCCGCTCAAAGCAAACCGCAGGCGACAACCGAGGAAGTGGCCGGCACCGTGCGGGCAAAACTGCGCGCCACGTTGGAGGCAAAGCTGAGCGGGCGCCTTGACCAAATGCCGGTCCTGCTCGGGCAAGCCGTCAAGGCGGGGCAGTTGGTCGCCCACCTGGATGCGGCCGAACTCAAAGCGCGTCTCGAACAGGCTCAAGCCAGCCTGCAACAAGCCGAGCGTGACTGGAAACGCACCGCCGCACTCTTTGACCAGCAGGCCGCCACGCGGTCGGATTACGACGCGGCCGGCTCGCGTCACGAGGTCGCCAAAGCCGCGGTGGCCGAGGCGCAGGCGATGATGGGCTACGTTGAAGTCCTGGCGCCCTTCGATGGCGTGGTGACGAAGAAATGGGCTGAGGTGGGCGACCTGGCCGGCCCCGGCAAACCGTTGATCGATATTGAAGACCCGTCCGTGCTTCAGTTAGAGGCCGACGTGCCTGAGGCCATCGCTTCGCGGATTCAACAGGATGCCCGGCTGGCCATCCGCCTCGATTCTTTGAAGGGCGAGTTGGCCGGCACCGTGAGGGAGATTGCGCCCGCCGCCGACCCCGCCAGCCGCACGTTGCAAGTTAAGCTCGATTTGCCCCGGACTGCGGGCCTGATGTCCGGCCAGTTTGCGCGACTGGCCGTCCCGGTCGGGCAGAGCAGTTCGGTGCGAGTGCCCGCCTCCGCAGTGGTCCTGCGAGGCCAACTGGAAATCCTGTTTGTGGTTGCCCACCAGCGCGCCCAACTGCGCTTGGTGAAAACCGGCAGGAGCATCGGTGATGAGGTTGAGATTCTCGCCGGCCTCGAGGCCGGCGAATCGGTGGTGGTTGGAGGAGCCGCCCTGCTGGCCGACGGGCAACCGGTGGAGGCGAAGTGAAGGCAGAAGGCAGAAGGCAGAAGGCGGAAGGCGGAAGTCCGAAGTCTGGAGTGGGTTTGGCCGGACGCATCGCCCGGGCGTTTATTGATTCGAAACTGACGCCGCTGGTGGTCGTTACGTCGATTCTTCTGGGCGCGGCGGCGGTCATCATGCTCCCGCGCGAGGAGGAGCCGCAGATTAAGGTTCCCATGATCGATGTGCTGGTGTCGATGCCGGGGTTCAGCGCCAAGGAGGTCGAGGAGCGCGCCACCCGGCCGATGGAGAAGCTGTTGTGGGAAATCCCCGGCGTCGAATATATCTACTCCACCTCGCGTCCCGGCGAGGGCCTGGCCATCGTTCGGTTCAAGGTCGGCGAGGATGTCGAGAAGAGCCTGGTCAAGCTCAACCAGAAACTGCAGTCCAACTTCGACCGCATCCCGCGCGGCGTCTCCTTTCCTCTCATCAAGCCCAAGTCGATTGACGACGTGCCGATCCTCGCCCTGACCTTCCATAGCGGGCGTTACGACCACCTGACACTGCGGCGGTTGGTCGCGCAGGTGGACGACGCCGTAAAACAGGTGCCGTTGGTCGCCGAGACCACGGTCATTGGGGGCGCCCGGCGGCAGTTGCGGGTGCTGCTGGACCCGGCGCGGTTGGCCTCGCGCAACCTCAGCGCGGCGGAAATCGTGCCTAAGCTCACACAGGCCAACCGTCAGGTCATCGCCGGCGGGTTGACGAGCGACAACCGCGAAACGATCGTCGAAACCGGTGGTTTTCTGGCCAACGCGCAGGAGGCAGGCAATGTGGTGGTCGGTGTCTTGGGCGGCAAACCGGTTTACCTGCGCGAGGTGGCGGAGATTAAGGATGGCGCGCAGGAGCCGTCGCAATACGTGTTCTTCGGCGAGGGCGCGGGCCACTCGGCCGGGGCGGCGAGCAACCCGCCGTCACCCTCAGCGTCGCCAAACGGCCCGGGGCCAATGCGATTTCGGTCGCGGACCAAATCCTCAAGAAAGTGGAGACGCTCAAGGGGCGGATCATTCCGGCCGAGGTGCAGATCTCCATTACGCGCAATTACGGCGAGACGGCGACAGAGAAGTCGAACGAGCTGCTCCTGCACATGGGCATCGCGGTCATTGGTGTTTCCGTGTTGATCTTCCTCACGCTCGGTTGGCGCGAGTCCGCTATCGTGGCTGTCGCCATCCCGGCCACGCTGGCGTTGACGCTGCTGGTCTTCTACGTCTATGGGTACACCCTGAATCGAATCACCCTTTTCGCGCTGATTTTCTCCATCGGCATCCTGGTGGATGACGCCATCGTCGTCGTCGAGAATATCGTCAGGCATTTCCACCTGCCGCAAAACCAGGGCCGAAATTGGCCGGCGATTGCCGTGGAAGCGGTGAACGAAGTGGGCAACCCGACGATCCTCGCCACGTTCGCGGTGATTGCGGCCGTGTTGCCGATGGCCTTCGTGGGTGGACTGATGGGACCTTACATGCGGCCCATCCCCATCGGCTCGAGCGCCGCGATGGCCTTCTCGCTGGCGATCGCTTTCATCGTGACGCCCTGGGCCTCAATCCGGGTTTTGCACTGGGGCAGAAAATACTCCTCGCTCACCACGGGTGTTGCCCCGGCCAATGGCGCCGTTCATTCTCATTCAGCGCACCCGGAGGACTTTTTCACCCGCTTCTATCGCCGGTTTATGGGCCCGCTCCTTGCCCGCCGGCGCTGGCGCTATGCCTTTCTGGCCAGTATCGTTGGCCTGCTGGTTCTGGCGATGGCCCTGGTCGGCATCGGGTTCGTAAAAGTCAAGATGTTGCCGTTCGACAACAAGAGCGAGTTCCAGATCATCCTCAACATGCCCGAGGGCAGCGCCCTGGAGCGCACGGCCCAGGCCGCCCGTGAGATCGGGGCGGCGGTGCGGGTCGAACCGGAAGTGACGGACTACCAGGTTTATGCGGGTGTGGCTGCGCCGTTCAACTTCAACGGCTTGGTCCGGCACTATTTCATGCGTCGTGGCGCTCACATCGCCGACTTGCAAGTCAATCTTGTGCCCAAAAGCCAGCGCCGGGCCCAGAGCCACGACATCGCCAAACGGGTCCGCCCGCGCGTCGCGGCGATCGCGGCCAAATACGGCGCGCGCGTCGCCGTGGCTGAGGTTCCGCCCGGTCCGCCCGTGCTGCAAACCCTGGTCGCTGAAATCTACGGTCCCAATGAGCAAAGCCGTCTGGGGCTGGCACGGAACGTGATTGACGTTTTCCACCATACCAGGGGCGTGGTGGACACCGACTGGTATATCGAGGCCGACCAACCTCAAGCGCGCTTCGCTATCGATAAGGAGAAGGCCGCCCTGAGCGGCATTAGTGCGGAGACGATTTCAGAGACCTTGCGAATCGCGGTGGGCGGCGACGCCGTGGATTTGCTCCACGTTCCACGCGACAAAGAAGACGTTGACATCGTTCTGCAGCTTCCGCGCGCCAGTCGCACCACCCCCGAAGCATTGCTCGCCCTGAGAGTGCGTTCGGCCGCCAACCCCTCCGCCCCGTTGGTGCCGCTGCGCGAACTGGTCAAGGTCGAGCCGGCCACCGTGGACAAAAGCATCTACCACAAGAATCTGATGCCGGTTACCTACGTCATCGGGGATGTGGCGGGCGTGGTCGAGAGTCCAGTCTATGCGATTCTCAAGATGAACCAGGCGCTCCGCGCGCTCGATACCCGTGAGTTTGGCGGGACTGGCGCCGCGCTTAAAATATTCAATGCCGTCCAGCCGTTCACCGAGGATATGCCCTCCCTCAAGTGGGACGGCGAATGGCACATCACCATCGAAGTCTTTCGGGACCTTGGCACTGCCTTTGCCGCGGTGCTGGTGCTGATCTTCATCCTGATGGTGGGTTGGTTCCGTTCCTTTCTTACTCCGCTGGTCGTCATGGCGGCGATTCCCTTCTCGCTCGTGGGCATCCTCCCGGCCCACGGCCTGATGGGCGCGTTCTTCACCGCCACGTCCATGATTGGATTCATGGCTGGCGCAGGCATTGTGGTGCGCAATTCGATCATCCTGGTGGATTTCATCGAGCAGCGCCTGGCCGAAGGCCTGCCGCTGAATCAAGCCGTCGTGGATGCCGGCGCCGTCCGCTTTCGTCCCATGCTCTTGACCGCCTTGGCCGTGGTGGTGGGCGCCAGCGTGATTCTAGCCGACCCGATCTTCCAGGGCCTGGCCATTTCCCTCATGGCCGGCGAGGTCGCCTCGCTCCTCATCAGCCGCATGGCTGTGCCGGTCCTCTACTTTATGGCCTACAATAGAAAGCCCAAGGCTGACACCCCATAAGCGTGTGAATGGGCGTGGAGTGGTTCGCCATAGACCACTCGTGGAACCGGATGTGTCACAAGCGAAAGACCCCCCTCGCCTCAAACGACCCCCAAAGCCTCAAAAATCAGTGAAACTGTGGTTTCCCTTGCGCTTGGCATACCCAAAGCTGAAAGTGTATTGATCGGACAATCAGACTAAGTCTATGAACAGATGAGCCAAACCGGAAATCTTTGCGGAACCGAAAGAGAAAGCAAAACCATGAAAGCGAAAAGCATCGGCTATCTAGCAGCAATTATCATCGCCACCGCCCTCGCCGCAAATGCGGGCCTCGCGCCCAACGCGTCCGAAGTCGTGAAGCTGGTCAAGTCCGGCGTCTCGGAGGACGTGGCCACCGCCTACGTGAGGAACGTGTCGAGCCCATTCCACTTGTCGGCGGACGACATCCTCGACCTCAAGGGGCAGGGAGTCTCATCTCAAGTCATCGCGGCGATGCTCAACCACGACACACAGATGCGAGGCCCGGCCCAGACCTACATGCCGCCCCCCCGGTCCAGCCACCCCCGGTCTATACGCAGGTCCAGCCACCCCCGGTCTATGATCAACCCCCGGCGACGACCTACTACCCACAGGAGGTGGTCCCGGCAAGCCCTGGCCCCGACTACTACTGGAGCCCTGGGTACTGGGGAGACAACGGAATCTGGATCGGCGGATGCTGGTTATACGGCGGGCTGGGGCTGGGCTGGGGCTGGCCTTGGGGCTATGGTTGGGGCGGCTATGGGTGGGGCGGTTACGGACGCGGATACTACGGCGGCTACCGGGGCGGGATTGGCGCCTATCGGGGTGGAATTGGCGGCTACCGTGGCGGGATTGGCGGCTACCGGGGTGGAATCGGTGGCCACGTTGGCGGATTCGGCGGGGGCCACGTTGGCGGATTCGGCGGGGGCCACGCTGGCGGATTCGGCGGGGGGCATGGCGGCGGACACCGATAAAAGACCCCGTCCAGGACCCAGAGGATCTCGATGGGCTCTGCATCGAGCGGGGCACTTAAATGGCTGCTGCCTGATCAGGGGGCTACCCGGCGGATTCGCTCAGCGGCGCGGTCATGTGCCAGGTTGTGCCACCAGGAATACCGGCGGCTTCCCGTCACAATCACGTCGGCCCCAGCACGTCTGAGCATCTGACCGACAACTCGGGCTTTGCTGTGCTCAAGCAGTTCTCCGGCGGCAGCGATGGGGCATGGGTGCGCGCGGGTCGGTGCCGGAAAATCTCAGGCCCCAGTTTGCCCCAGGACGCACTTTGACGACCTTGCCGACCCGGGTGGTCGTTCAGGTGGAGGATTTCAGGGCCTCCGCTTGGCTCAATCTACGCGTTGCAGAACTGATTCAGATAATGCGCTCCATGCCGGAAGCCTTCCTCCGGGCCGAAGGTGTCGTCCTCGTGCTCGATGCTGAGCACCCCTTTGTAACCGACCTCACGGAGATGGCCGATGTACTGCCCCCACTTAATGTCGCCAAAGCCGGGGATGACATAGCGCCACCAACCGCCCCCTGGCACACCCACATACCATTTGCCCCCGAGCACGCCCAGGTAGGCCCGCTGCTGCTCGTCCACGAGGCAGTCCTTCGCGTGAGTGTGGAAAATTCTCTTGCCGAACCTCTTGATGGGCACGGTGTAGTCGCACTGCTGATGCACTAGGTGGGAGGGGTCGTAGTTGAAGCCGAAGTGCGCGTCGGGGATGGTCTCCATCAGGCAGTCGAACGTGTCCAGACCCTGAAGGTTGGTCTCAAACCAGTTCTCAATGGCCACGTTGATCCCCTTCGCTTTGGCATGGTCGATAATGGGGCGCAAGAGTCCCGGAATCACCTTCCTAATCGTCTCAATCTTGCTCATCCCCTGAACGGGTGTCCCGAGATTCATACAGATCGTTGGGACGCCCAGCAGGACAGCAGCGTCAACCGTCTTAATCATGACCTGTTGTGCTTCTCCGGATTTTCCCGGAGCCGTGATGTTCATGAAGTTGGACAAGCCGCTGATTTCAAGCTGGCGCTCGCCCAGCCTCTGTTTGATGGCCTCCGCTTGCGCCGGGCCCAGCGTCATTGGGTCGATGTGCGGGTGCCCGGGCTCGGCAACGACTTCCAGCGCGGCCACGTGGCAGCGCACGGCCATGTCGAGGACGGCCTCAAAGGGCAAGTCGCGCAGCGGCGCCGTCAGCATGCCTACGCGGATGTCCTTTGGTTTCTTTGGCTCCGGTGAAGTCTCCGCCTCGGCGGCAGTTGAGGTGAGCGCGGTCGCACCGAGCGAGGCGAGGGAACCTGCGCTCATGGCTCCGGCGGTGGTTCCGATGAAGGTCCTGCGTGATATCGAGTTCATGGACGCGCATCCTCGGCAACCATCGTTTGGGACGCAAGCTCATAAACATGCCGAGGACGAACCGAAGCGCGTAGAAACCGGGTGGAGTCATGGCGCCGGCCATCCCAGCTATGCTCAGGGTCCTCCAGAACCAGAATCCAGTTGCCAAGGTACGCTTCAAGATGCCACTCAGCGCCGGCCCAGGCTTGAGATTGTGAACCTGGGGCCTGGTTTCGTGAAAGCTAGCCGGAAGCAGGGTTGGGCCACTCCCAGCGCAGTGCTTGACAGCACCGCACAGACTGCGGCAAAGATTGAAGGTGAATTTCATGGTTTTGTGCTCTCGAGTGGCCGTCTTGGTCGTGGTCGCGCTGCCGGCTTGCGGCGTTCAGGTTTCTGGGGCCGATGCATCCCCTATTCGAGCCGGCGTTGGGCGAGTCAACTTGACGCCACCCTTGGACCTGAAGGCAGCCCTGGGCGGATACGGGGCACGGTTGAGTAAGCCAGCGCTCGGAGTGCATGATGCGGTTTGGGCCAAGGCCTTGGTGGTGGCCCAGGATGAGCGCAAGTTTGCAGTGATTACTGCCGACGTGCTGGCCTTCCCGCCTGGCTTCAAGGCAGCGGTCATGGAACGCCTCGCCCCGGACGGTTGGGGTGCAGACCAAATCCTGCTCTTGCCCAGCCATTCCCATACCAGCATCGACATGATGGCGCTCCATCCCGGGAACATCTTCGGCGTACCGCAGGTCGGTCTGTTTCAAAAGGAACTGCTGGAACGCACGGCCGACCAACTGGCCAAGGTCATTCGCGACGCGAGCAAAGAGTTGGCGGCGATCTCGGCCGGCTCCGCCACGATTTCGGTCCCGGATCGCAATCGCAATCGCCGGCGTGGGGGCGGCGTTCACGATATGAATTTGACGGTTACGCGGATTGATACCGCTCTCGGCAAGCCCCTGGCCGTGCTGGTCAACTGGACGGCGCACCCGACGTTCATGAATGCCGAAGACATGCTGTTCTCCGGCGACTGGCCGGGGCACTTGCAGCGCAGCATGGAGGCCTTGATCGGCCAAGGCGTGAGCGTGATGTTTTACAACGGCGCCGAAGGGGATCAGTCGCCGGTGCCGCCGCCGGACTGCGGCAGCAACTGGGAGCGGGCGGAGCGGTACGGACGGGAAATGGGCATCATGGCCTGGCGGGTTTGGGAGAAGATCCGACCCCACTCACCCAAAGTGTTTGGATATGCCACTGAGACCATCAGCTTGCCGAAGCGGCAGGCACACCCGGATTTCATGAAGACGGGCGGCGCCGAATATGGGCTCAATGAGGCGACGATGCAGGAGTTTCTGGATCGCCTGGTCCCGGCCCAAACTCACAGCACCTGCCTGCGGCTGGGCGACCTGGTCATCCTCGGAGTGCCAGGTGAGATGGCAGCTCAACTTGGAGTGGAGGCCAAGTCCCAGGCACGGCAAAGGACCGATGCTGAGTGCATCACTATTGGCGGCTTGGCTGATGAATGGGTGAGCTATGCTTTGCCAGCCGATGAATATCGCGCCGGCGGCTACGAAGCCAGCATGAGTTTCTATGGAGCGACGCTTGGGAATACCCTGGTTGAGGGATGCCTCCGGAGTGTAGCCAAGCTGAGATAAAGGGCGACCTGGCCGTCCCAAGTCGCCCCCAACCAACTATGCAACTGTGAAGCTCCACTGGGCTTCATCATCATTTAAGGCAGCATATTCCGTGCCTATTCTTTGCATCTGCAGCGCTATTCCCTTGAACCACGCATTGCCCGAACCCAAAGAGCCTGAAAACAGCTTGCCGTGAGCCGACAAAGGCGTAAAATCGTTGGCAAATGAACACGAAGATGAAACACAAACTCACAATGTTTTTGATTCTGGCGCTGGCCGCCCTCTTCGGAGGGCACGCCCTCGCCGCAATTCAGTTTTCGGTGAACATTGCGCCACCGCCCATCGCCGTCTTCGAGCAGCCCGTCTGTCCTGGCGACGGGTACATTTGGACGCCTGGCTACTATCAGTACGGTGATTACGGTTATTACTGGGTGCCGGGTCAATGGGTTCTCCCGCCCAGCGTGGGGCTCTCTGGACCCCCGGTTATTGGGGCCTCGTCGGCCGCAGGTACGTCTGGCACGAAGGGTATTGGGGCCCGCAAGTCGGCTTCTACGGCGGCATCAATTACGGCAACGGCTACTTCGGCTCAGGCTTCAACGGCGGACGTTGGGAGGGGGGCGTGTTCCGGCATAACACGGTCATCTCGCACGTGGACCGCAACAACGTGCATAATATTTACGAGGACCACTCGGCGGTTCGGGTGATCCAGGGTCCGAATCACGCGTTCAACGGCAGACGCGGAATCAAGGCACAACCCTCGAGAGCCGAAGTGGCGGCCAGCCGCGCGCCTCATCAAGGCCCGACGCCAGCGCAGGTCTCGCACGCGCAAGAGGCGCATAGCAACCATCTGGCAGCTCATGGAGCCGCGCGCAGGTAACCAGTCCAACGGCTGAAACAGTTTCCATCCGCTGCCCCATATGCTTGTGGGATTTCCGGTAGAGTGAATGAGGCCAGCAACGTGATCGGTGAGTTGACGGGTTTCTTGCAACAGGGATACGAAGTCCAATACGCTCTCGCTCTCGTTTACCATGGTCTGGGGAACCGCGAGAAAACTTTGGATTGGTTGGAAAAAGCCTTTGAGGAAAAAGCCACTTTGATGCAGGATCTGAAAATTGAGCCGCTTTGGCAGGCTCTTCGTTCGGAGCCGAGGTTCATCGCGTTGCTCAAGAAGATGGGATTGGAGAAATAGCAGGCCCCCATATTATAGCGGACCTTGCCGAAAGGAGGTTCGATTGGCCCAGTAGATTACAGGCCGGTATCCGGGCTGAACAGGTGCTTCCGGGGCCGCTTCCGACCCGGCGGGCGGAACGGCTGGTTTTGGCTCCTCGGCTTGGCGGGCCGACAAAGGTTGCCAAGGCAGTCATGAGCACCATAGCAACTACCGATGTCCTTCTGAGGCTCATTTCCTGCCGTGGCCTGGGAGCCGGCGGTTCACGGAATGGCGGCGATTTGCTGCTGCGTCAATATCCGTTTAGCTGCTTCCGCGAACTCGATGCTCCCAGCATGGTAATTCTGGCTGAAAGCCCGGACTGATTCACATAGATCAGCCTCAGCTTCATCGTGCCGCTGTCCCCCAGGGGCCTCTTTGTAGGCACAATAGAGAGAATGCCAGTCCGGATCACCAGCACAGCCAACTCTGATGAAAACCAGCAGATGACGCAAACCAGCGGCCCTCTTGTCCGAAAAAGGAGAACCACAAAGCCTCCGCGCGAATTGGCTGAGCGCCTCGTCGAGTTGTTTGGCTTGTAAGGGAGTGACTTCCAGTTGTGGATATAGCCCAGGCCGATTCAGCAATGAGAGGACCCTGCTGGAGATTTGATACGCCGAGCCGTACGCCTCAGTAGGCGAGTAGATGTGTTTTTCCGTGCCGCGATGGATCTGCAACGTCAAAAACCCCGAACTGATCTCGGCGCCACCGTCCGCCAGATCCGTCAATTTGGGCGTGAAGTCAATCGGCGGGTCCGTTCGGAGAAAGGGAACAGGTGGCTTTCTGGGACGAGGCGCCAAAGCTGGAATGGGTCCGGCAAGCGGTTTGAGCCGCTCCAGGGTCCGGAGATTCCTTGCCCAAGCCGCGGGCGTCCCGTTGGAATTGGGATCATACTCGTAATCAGCAGGTGGGGCATTGCGGCACGCGGTTACCTCATGGAGAATCCACCAGTTCCGCCCATTCCACGCCGCATCATAATCCAGGCAACTCAAGAGCGTTGGAATGGCCTGTTCACCCGCGTACATCCGCACCAAGCGGAGGGAGTTGATCCACTCGTGGTGCATGGCATCCTCCTCCCAGCTCACCAGAATAGGCAGCAGCCAATCCGGAGACATCGGCTGATGGAGCTTCTCGGCCAGCGCGAGAACAACCTCATGGCGTAACCCGAAGTCATTTGCGTTGACGTGCGGTTTCAGCGCGGCAATGGCACTTGAACCACCGTAAATGGCCAGGGCATTGACTGCCGCACGTTGCAGGTCCACCGTGCCGCTCTCAAGCACGTTCGTCAAAACCGGCAATGCACGTTCGGACCTGCAGGTGCCCAGGGCCCGCAGCAGGGCCTTGGCTACCGGGGATTGTTCCCCGGGCAAGGCCATGATCAAAGCGTCAACCGCTCGGGGCATTTGGATGACTCCAAGGGCGCTAATGGCCGCAATCCGAATGGCCGTGTCAGGATCGTTCATTCCCCTCAACAGGATTTCCAGGGATTGGTCCGCTGGAATCAAGGAAAGGGCACCGAGAGAGGCCACCCGCTGCTCCTTGGTCCCGTGGTCTGCAAACTGGCCCAAGGCTGGAACGCCGTCTTTGCCTCCGAAGCGAGCCACCAGACCAAGGATCTCAGCCAGTTCTTTGCCGCGAGACGCCTGGGCCTTTGCCACCAATTCGTCGAGAACCTGCAGCACCCGGTCGGGTGTGCGCTCTAGTATCCAAAGCTTGAAAGCGGCGCTCACGACGGGATTGGTCTGATCCTTTTTGACGGTCCATTGCGAATCGAAAGCGAAATTGCACCTGACGGTGTACTCGCCAGGTTTCTCAATGGTGCGGAAGTCCAGAAGATTGATGACGTTTGAGAAGCTCTGGCTCGGGCTAAGCCATACTGGCTGAACCATGCCCCCCATTTCAAACTGCGTGGGCCGGGGATCGGGAAGAACGTTGCCGTTCGTGTCGGTGACGGTGATCTTGAACCGGTTATGGCGGCCAGTCGGTTGCCAGTCTCCGCCAAATCTGAAGGAGAAATTTCCCGGCCCCAAGTTCTCGACCCTGAACGTCAGTTGCAGTGGCTCGCCCAAGACGAGTTGCGCCTTGTAGGGAACAAACCCAGCGCGCAGCGTGGTGTACGAAGTGGCGTAATCCTGCAAATAAAGCTGCGGGTCGCTGGCCTTCGATGGTGTCGCGGTGATGATGAGGATCGCAGCGGTTGCAAGCCAAAGGCTTTTAGGCATCACCGTCTTCATTTCTGGTTTGACGGCATCCTGCTGTTTTCCGTTCAACTCCTCCTCAGCGCTCTTGATTATGAAATCGCTGCCGCTGCACATAGATGATTGGCCAGGCTGGCTGCCGGCCGTGTTTGGGATTGGATTGCTTCTGGTCCTGATGCTCGATGGCCGCACGGTCTCAGCGGGAAACCTTCTGGCCAATCCAGGTTTTGAGGATGGATTCCACGCAGCGTGTAGTAGGTTTGTGGCGCTCGGTGGCTTTTGATTCAAAACGGTATTGGCATCACACTGGCGCTAAGGTGCCTCGCCAGTCCGGGGGCTTCGCTTGATGACCGATCTGCCCATCCAGTTCGCCGGTTTCTGCTCCCCCTCCTCTTGGGCGGCGCGACTTGTGCAACAGACCAAGCAGCCTTCGGCCTGAGTGTGGCTTTTTGTCTGCCACCGCTGGCCACCCGGTTTGTCCGTCATCTTCGCACGATGGACAATCCCGTGAGGCTGCGACGGTTTCTCCGCTGGTCTGCGGTGGGTTGGCGGTCATTGCTGCCGCAATCTGAAATACTGCCCGGCATTGGTCGACAAAACTGTGACGCTGAAGAAGCCGTTGCTCCCAATTACCGGCGAGTTGGTCACCGGAGCCCAGGTTGAGGCAGGCAGCACAGGGGTGCTCTCAAGGATGAAGGCAGCCGTGTTGGTTGGCCAGGAGAGTGTCGCCTGTGGAGGGGACGGCTGGGAGATGAGCAGAAGCGGCAATTCCTGCCCGGTGACACTGAAATTGTCCACGACGAATGTATTGTCGTTGAAGCCCGACTCGGGGCTCTGTTGGATGCGCAGGCGCAGCCCGTTGCCCGTGCCCGCAAAGCCGGCACTCACATGATGCACTGGATGCGGTCCGTTGCCGTCGTAATAGTAGAGGCCGTCGAACAAGACCGCGCTCGTCACCGTATCGAGGAGGGAGATTTCCAAGGCGCCGGTGGTGGATGGATAGGTCAATCCCCAGCTTTGCCAATCGAAATCCAGCTCGTAACTCGCCCCCATTGCGGTGGCAAAGTCCTGATAGAAATTCGCATTGTGCCCATCGTAGCCTTCGCCGTCCGTATTGACGCTATAAGCGCCGCTGATGACCAGGTAATTATAGGGGCTGGGCCGGATATGGATAGTGACGGCGTGGTTCGGCTCGATGGTCCATCCCGGAAGCTCACTGCCGATCAATGCCGTACAGCCGCCGTCGTAGGCGACTCCGCCGCCCCAGTTAGGCTCATTCTCGAAGTCGCCGTTTACCAGGAGGTTGGCGGCGGCGTGGGTGAGGTGCGGACTTGCACAAATGATGAGTCCAGCCAGCCATAGCGCAAGTGAACTGTGCTTTTTCATAATGGGTGATAGTTCATTCGGTTGCCGCGGCAAAGGGCCGGCGAGCCCGATCACGTCCTCGACGTGATTGAATCGCGCGCGTGAGGCGAATGGGTTACTGGTCGCGCCCATGCTTGAGCCGTTTGCCCGAATTTGCCCGGCGCTGGGGCGGGGGTCAATCGCAAACCCGCGCAAAATGGCCGCCAAGCCTTGATTGGTCTGATTTCTCCTCACTCCGCGCCCCGCCTGCCGCACTTACTTAAGGTTCTTGACCTTCGCCTCCAACTCTTCGAGCGCGAAGCCTTCGGCGGCGACGCGGTGCGACTTGTCGGCCAGGATAAGCCAGGGCAAGGCCGTGGCGCCCCAGGCAGAGGAGGCCTTTTCGGCGGCGTCTTTATCCTGGAAACGGCCAACCGGGAAGGGTGGGGCGGTCTCTTGTTTCCAGGCGGCAAAGGCCTCCTCAGTCATGGCCCCGGCCTGGAGGATGACCACGCCGAGGCCCTGTTGTTTGAGGCCGGCGGCCTGGTCGGCCAGGAGGCGCAAGGCGCGGCGGGAGGGGCGCTGTTCGGCATCCAGGAGCAGGACCAGCAGCGGTTGGCCGTCGGGCGCATCGGCAGGGGCCAGGCCGAGCGGGGCCAGGTCCGGGAGCGGCTTGCCGGCAAGCGAGGCCGGCCGGGGCGCTGCGAAAGCAACGCCGGACCCGGCAGGAGTCAGCCGGATGATGACGTTGGTATCGCCGCCCTCGACATTGGCGGAACCTTTGCCGTGGCCACCGACTGAGGTGTTGGCGAAGATGCGGATGGCGCCGGGGCAGATTTTGTCAATCGAGAAGCGCCCCTTGGAATCGCTGCGGCTGGTCTGCATAGGTTGCTTTGCGCCTTGGATAGCGACGTGCGCGCCGGCCACCGGCTTCTCGTCGGCATCGAGCACGACGCCGGCGATGCGTCGGTCGGCCACAAGGAGTTGGAACGGTTCCAACTCGACGCGCCGGCTCCCGGCTTCCGGGGCATCGGCGTCATGCGCATCCTGGCCGAAACCTCTGGCGGAGACGGTGACGCTGTAGCGGCGGCGGGGGCAGCGCTTTGATTTCAAAGCGGCCCTCGGCATCGGCGCGGACCGGTTGGCCGAGTTGGGAACTCATGCGATCGGTGCGGAACATCGCTTGGGCCTGGGCATTGGAGACAGTATGGCCGTTGGCGTCGGTGACGCGCCCCGCCAGCGTCAGGCCCGGGTTGAGCCGCAGGTCGGCGTTGGTGGCGTCTTCCTCGAGGTCCAGGGCCGCGGCGAGGTTGCGCTCGAGGTCGCGCGCGATAAGGACATGTTGAGAAACCGGATAGCCGGCCGGGATGGGGTCGGCAGGCAAGCTGAATCGGCCCTGGTCATCGGTGAGTTTCTGGGCGTAGGAGAAGGGGAAGAGGCTCACCATGACCTTGGGCGCGGGTTCGCCGTCGGGACCGACGATGACGCCGGCAAAGCTGGGCCGTTTGGAATTCGAGCCGCCGATTTGGAAGCCGGGTTGCTCGCCAAACAGATTGGTGATGTTGGTGTCGCCGCCTTGAACCGTGGCGGTGTCGAAGTCCGCGCGGGCCGCGAAGGCCAGCAGGGTGGACAGGATAAGGGAGAGAGGATGATGTTGGCGCATGTTTGACCCTCGGAGTTTTGCACGAGCAACGTTTTCACAAAGTCCCGCCGCTCCGCGGCATCCGAGGCTCACCCTGGCAACCGCCCCAGTGGCTGTCAATAGGAAAGGCACGAGTGCCGAGGGTCGAGTGGCGAGTGTCGAGGGTCGAGTGCTCGGTGCCGCAGTGCCTGTCAATAGGAAATGTCATGCCTAAATCCACGCGGCAGGACCTGCGACAAAGTTCTGTTTGGGGCACGGCGAAAGCGTGGTCTCCTTCCGGAGGCCATTGATCAGAGACTCCTTACGTCGTCTCCTACAGTCAGGCAATGGGGCCCGTTTCGGCCACTTTGTCAACGGCGGTGTTCCGCGCGCTCTGCTTTTTGTATCGCATGTTACGAGGACTTGTGGTTTAGATGGAGTGGACAATGCGGTGCAAGCGTGCAACTCAGGTTTTGCTGGCGGTGCTGCTGTCGGCTCTCTGCCTGTGGTGGGTTGTGAGGCAGGCGGCGGCAACCAGGTCAGGGCCTGTGTCTGCCCAACTAACTCGTCAGGCAGGGTTACCCAGGGGGCTGGAGGCTGCGGCGTCGAGCGCGGCTGGAAAGGGCAGTTACCGTCTCGCCAACACGACCGAGCCGCTTGGCCGGTTGCTGCGCAATCCCAGGGCCATTCTGCTGGAAAACGCGCTGCTCGACACCGCCCAGCCCGCGGACCTGCCCATCCCGGCCTCGCTGCGCGCCCAGGGCGACCCCGGCACTTGGGTGGTCCAGGCCCGAGGGCCGCTGGATGAGGCCTTTCGGGCCCTGCTCAAGCAGGCCGGCGCCCGCATCGTTTCCTACATTCCCAACAACGCCTACCTGGTTCGCGCCTCCCAGGCGGTGGCCCGGCAGTTGGCAGCGGCCCCGGCAACCCAGGCGGTGCTGGCCTACGAGCCTTACTACAAGCTCAAGCCCCGGTTGTTGAAGGCGGCGGTCGAGCAGACGCCCTTGCCGGCCAACAGCACGCTGCGGCTGTTGCTCTTTTCCGATGCCCGCGACGAGACGCTGGACCAGTTGGGCCGATTGGGGATGCAGGTGCTGGGCGAGGAGCCCTCGCCCTTTGGGCCGGTCATCGAGGTGCGCCCGCCCGCCGCCCAGCCCTGGGCGGGCCAGGGCGTGGTGCCGGACCTGGCGCAACTGGCGGGGGTGCAGGAGATGGAGTTGGCGCGGGAGCGGGTGCCGGCCAATGACTTGAGCCGGGTCACAACGGGGGTGGCGGCCGATTCGGTCACCGCGACCAACTACCTGGGCTTGACGGGCAACAATGTGCTGGTGGCCCTGACTGACAGCGGGGTGGACGCCGCGCACCCGGACCTGGCGAGCCGGGTTTTTGGGGATTCGGCCAACAGCGTGGTGGATGTGGCGGGGCATGGCACGCACGTGGCGGGCATCATCGCGGGCAACGGCGCCGAGTCCAGGACGGTGACCAACGCCTCGGGCTCGGTCATGCCTGCGGCCAACGGGCAGTTCCGGGGCAAGGCGCCCGGGGCCAAGCTCTATTCGATGACGGGTGGCTCGGATTATTACCTGCAGCAGACGGCGGCCAGGACCAACGCCTTCATCTCGAACAACAGTTGGACCTACGCCAACAACGAATATGACCTGGCGGCGGCCAGTTACGATGCGGCGGTGCGCGATGCCCTGCCCGACGTGCCGGGCTCGCAGCCTCTGGTCTTTGTGTTTTCAGCGGGCAATGCCGGCGGCGGAGACGACGACGGGACGGGCGGCAGCGCGGACAGCATTCAATCGCCGGCGACGGCCAAGAACGTGATCACCGTGGGCGCCCTGGAGCAGTACCGCAACCTGACCAACGGCGCATGGGCCGCCACGACCAACACGACCAGCGGCGCCGTGACCTGGCTGACCAACCAGCCCTGGCTGGGGTTGACCGCCGCCAGCAACCGGGTTGCGGGGTTTTCCAGCCGCGGGAATGTGGGGATCGCGCTGGAAGGCGACTTTGGCCGGTTTAAACCGGACCTGGTGGCGCCGGGGGTTTTTGTGGTGTCCGCTCGTTCCGCAGCATGGGACCAGGGGGCCTATTACAGTCCGACGAACCCGGCGCTGGTCATTTCTAATTCCGGCAACGCGCTCGTGGTGCTGAGCAATCTGAACGACACGCTGGGCTGGCCGCCCTACTACCGCTATGAATCGGGGACCAGCCTGGCGGCGGCAGAGACGGCCGGGGTGCTTGCGTTGATGGAGGAGTTTTTTGGGCAGGGCCTCAAACGCACCAACAGCCCGGCCCTGCTCAAGGCCATGCTCATCAACGGTGCGCGCTCGCTGGGGAGCCCCTGGGATTTTTGCGTCACCAACCCGCTCAATGCGCAGGGGTGGGGCCGGCTGAATTTGCCGACGAGCCTGCCGGGCATTTTGACCAACCTCAACTCCGCTCCGGCGGCGTCCTCGATGTGGCTCATTGACCAGGACCCGGCGCAAGCTTTGGCGACGGGGCAAAGCTGCACGCGCGTCGTCACCGTGGCGCCGGAGGCGCGGGCCTTGCCGCTGCGGGTGACGCTGGTCTGGACCGACCCGCCGGCCAACCCGGCGGCGGGCCTCAAACTGGTCAACGATTTGGATCTGGTGGTCACGAATCTCGAGACCGGCGAGGTCTATTTCGGCAACGACATCCAGGCAGGCTCGGTCACGAATCGGCCCTGGAACCTCAACACGCCGCCCAACCAGGACCGGGCGAACAATGTGGAGAACGTCTATCTCTCTGCGGCGCCGGGCGCGAATTACTCGATAACGGTCACGGGGCAGCGCGTGAATGTGAACGCGCTGAGCGCGCAGGCACAGGGCGTGGCGCAGGACTACGCCCTGGTGATTTCCAGCGGCGACGGCGAAGTCACCAATGCCCTCAAGCTGGGCGCCCCGTCGCCGGCATCGCTCGACGTTCCACTCGTGACGGTGCTGACCAACCAGTTTGCCGCCAGTCCCACGGATGCGGGCGCAGTCCTGCTGGGCCAACGTGCGGGCGCCAACGCTCCGCTGGCGGGCACGAATACCGTGCCGTTGGGCAACGGCAACGGCGTCATCACCCTCGGCTCGGTCAATCAATGGCATTTTTATGTTTTGACCAATGACACTGCTTACACTAATGCCGCCTTTGTGACATTCCTGGCGCCGGCGCTCTCGGTCCTGGACCTGGGCGCGGACGGCGGGAGCGACCCTTCCCAGGCCGTTCGCCCGGAGGCGGATATTGATCTGTATGTCTCGCAGGACCCCGGGCTGCTCAATCTTGACACGAATGCCATCGCCCAGGCGGACAAGTCATTGGGGCGGGGCGGGGCTGAGGCGATTGTATATACGAACGCCTCTCGAGGCGTGTATTACATCGGGGTCAAGTCGGAGTCCCAGGAGGCAGCCGAGTATGGTTTGATAGCGATGATGAGCGAGCTGCCTTTCAGCCAGATGGACAGCAGCGGCAACGTGGTTTTGCGCGGCGTTCCGGCGCCGGCGCCGATACCGGATGGAAGGCCGGCGCGGCCCGGCAGCGCCTATATCGTGGCGGTGGCGCCGGGGCCAATCCCGGTGCATCGGGTAATTGTCACCAACACCCTGACTCATGAAATGATGAGTGACCTGACAGGCACCTTGACGCACCTGGGGAGGAGCGTCGTTTTGAACAACCACTCGACCAACCAAGCTGTCGTCGAGACGACGTTTATCTATGATGACAGCGGCCAGGGTGATGTTCCGGGCGGACAGCCGCCGGACGGGCCGGGCTCGCTGCGGGATTTTGCCGGCCAGGATGGGGGCGGGCAGTGGCTCCTTAAGGCAGGTGGATGCCGTGCCGGGCCATACCGGAACCGAGGAGAGCCTTTGGCTGTTTGTGGAGGCGCAACCGGACCTGTCCGGCGGCCTGCTCGCTTCCATATTGCCCGGCGCGTGCCGCGACGACCACATTTATGTGGCGCCGGGAGTCACGAACCTGACGGCCGAGGTTTCTCTCCTGTCGGGAACGGGGCCGGTTTCGATGGAGCTGGGGCCGGCTGGGGCGGTGGACAGTTTCTCGACCGGGGTGACTACGAATGCCGCCGGGTTGCTGACGGTGAACAAGAGCGTCATGCCGCCCCTGAACGCCGGCGATTACGTGCTCCGGCTGTGCAACCAAGGCCCCGATGCGGTCACGGTGAGCAACCTCGTTTTCCTTACGGTCGATCCCAACCCGGTCCCGGCGGTCACCTACAGGTCCACTAACGCGGTTCCCATAGCGGATGACGCCGTCACTATGGCGGGTCTTTACGTGGACCGTAATGCGTCCGTGGTTGCGGTCAATGCGGGCTTGCGCATTGCGCATCCGCGCATCTCGGACCTGGTGATACACCTGGTCAGCCCGAGCGGGACGCGGGTGCTCCTGGACGAGAACCGGGGCGGGGCGAGCGCCGAGGGCATGGGGCTGAGTGTGATTCTGACCAATAGCATTCCGGTCTATTCCTCAGGCGGTCCGGCCGCCGGCGACCAATGTCGTGGAAACCGGGCAGACCTCGGGCACGATACTGATCGCTTACCGTTTCTATTTAGTGCCCGACAACATGCGCGTCTATTACGATGGGCAGCCTATTTTCGACTCCGGCCTGCTGAGCACCGTCGGTGCCAATTACGTCCTGACCAATATCAACTACGGCCCGGGCACCAACACCGCGTTCACGATCATCATGAATGAAGGCGGCAATCCCAATCCCAACGATGTCTGGGATTACATCGTCACCACGACCGCGCCCGGGTTCATATACGGGACCTTTACCGAGGACACAAACCTGACCACCCTGCCGATCAAGTTCGCCCCGGTCCCGTTCACCAATGTCCAGCCCGTAACCGTGGGCGGGGCAGCATCGAATGGCATCTTTTTTCTGCCGGAGGAATCCCTGGCCAAGGTGGCCGGGGAGGGGGCGTTGGGTCAATGGCGACTGGAGATTGAGGACACGCGCGCCGGGCCGCCCGACGGGACAGACTCTCCGCCGATGCTCCTGGGGTGGGAACTGACTTTTGTTTTCGCCGATACGGTTCCGAGGCCCATTCCCCTGACGCATCACCAGGTCCAAACCAACACCGTTGGACCGGGCAGAATCCAGTATTTCAGCCTGGACGTTCCGAGTTGGGCGAAGTTCGCCACCAATTCCCTGTTGTGGGCCACGGCCCCGGTGAACCTGTTGTTCAACCAATCCCAGCCACCCTCCGGAACCAACGCGGCCGGGGATTTTACTTTGCTGGGCGGTTCGACCACCGGCAGCGCAGTTCTGGCCCTGTCCACCAACCAGCCTGCCCTTGGTCCCGGGCGCGGTCTGCTATCTGGGCGTTCAAAACACCAGTGCCGTGCCCGTCGGCTTCGCCTTTGAAACGGATTTCGATGTTCCGGTCCTGGCCAATGACGTCCCTGTGACCGCCACGCTGGGGGCGGATGGTCCGCCGAGTTATTTCGCTTACGATGTCTCCGGGCAGGCGACGATGGTCTCGTTCCAACTGGTCAACCTGAGCGGCAACGTCGACCTTTACGCCCGAATACGGTCTGCCTTTCCCCACCCTGGCCAATTTCGACTACGCCAGCGCGAGTCCCTCGACCAACGCCGAGCAGATTCTTGTCCTGACAGATTCCGCTCCCGTTCCGCTCACTCCGGGCCGGTGGTATCTGGGGGTTTTCAATAGCGACACCAACACCGTTTCCTATACCATCCTGGCGATGGAGTTTACCGTCATGGCCACCAACATGATCGTCCTCGACTACCAGGTTTCCACCAATAGCCTCTGCTTCACGTGGGCCTCGACGCCGGGACTCTATTATTACGTGCAGGGCGCGACCGATTCGACCGGCACAAATTGGACCAACATCTCCCGCACGCTGGTGGCCACGGATTTTCAAACCTCCTTTTGCATCCCGGTGCCGTCGCCGTTCCAGTCTTTCCTGATTCAGCAGGGAATTCCCCCCGGCGCCAATCTGCCGCTCCGTGACCATTACGGGCGTCTCGGTCGTCCCGGCCGGCATCCAGTTGGAGTGGCAGGCGCCTGCCGGCAGCCAATTCCAGGTGCAGTGGAGCCCTGTCCTGGGCCCGGCCAGTTGGAGCACTTTTCCGGGCGTGATTGCTTCGCCGGCGGGGGTGTTCTCGTTCCTGGATGACGGTTCCCAAACCGGCGGCACCAATGCTGTGTTCTACCGGTTGTTGGAGTTGCCTTAGGAGCCGAAGGACCGAGGGCCGAGGGCCGAGTGTCGAGGGAACGAAGCGCCGCCCCTCGACACTCGACACTCGACCCTCGACCCTCGACCCTCGACACTCGACACGTATGAAGATCCTTTTTCTGGGCGGCACCGGCAATATTTCGGCGGAGTGCGCGGCGTTGTTGCACGCGGGCGGCCATGAGGTCACGGTCCTGAACCGAGGCCGCACCCCGGTCCCGGCCGGGTGGCGCGCCTTGCGGGCGGACCGCAAAGATGCGGCCTCGATGCGGGCCGCCCTCAAGGGCGTCGAGCTGGAGGTGGTGGTGAACTTCCTGGGCTACGAACTGTCGGATGTGGAATTGGATTTCCAGTTGTTCGCCGGGGCCGTGCGGCAGTACGTCTTTATCAGCTCGGCCACGGTCTATGCCCAGCCGCCGCCGAAGTTGCCGCTCAGCGAAGAGATGCCGCTGGGCAATGCCTGGTGGGACTATGCGCAGAAGAAGATCGCCTGCGAGCAGTGGCTGCGGCAGCGGTGGGAACAGGGCCGGTTCCCGGTGACCCTGGTGCGGCCCTCGCACACCTATTCGAGACGCTGGGTCCCCAACGCGGTGTCCAGCTCGAGCTACACCTTCGCCGCCCGGCTCGAGCGCGGAAAACCGGTCTTTGTCCATGACGACGGCCAAACGCCGTGGACCCTGACTGCCTCGGCGGATTTCGCCGTCGGCCTGGCCGGGCTGCTGGGCAGAAGTGATACCCTGGGGGAGGCCTTCCACATCACCAGCGACGAGGTGCTCACCTGGAACGGGATTTACGCCGGGATTGCCCAGGCCCTTGGGGCGCCGCCGCCGCAGATTGTCAGAGTGCCGACCGATTTCATCTGCCAGGTTGCCCCGCGCCTGACCGGCACCCTCAAGGGCGACAAGGCGCACCCGGGGGTGTTCGACAACTCGAAGATCAAACGGTTCGTCCCGGAGTTTGCCTGCCGCAAATCCTTCCGCGCCGGGGTGGGCGAATCGGTGGCCTGGCTGCGCGCGCATCCGGACCAGCAGAATCTCAACCCGCAGTTGGATGCGGAAATCGAGGCGGTGCTTGGGGCGTGGCGTGCGGAGCGTGGAGCGTGAGAGCGTGGGAGCGTGGGGAGCGCTTTGGGCGTGGAGCCTGAGGCGGATATTTTACGCGCTCAGGGGACCTGCCCACGCGCCGGTTCTTTCGCAGCGGCCGGGAAATCTGCGGGATGCATCCTCTTTCTTTTTCCCGACGCCGAGTTATGCTTTGTGAAGTGAGCGAGCGAAGGACAAGGGCGGCTTTGGGCCGAGGCCTGGGCACGCTGATGAACGGGACCAAGGAGTCGCGACCGCCAGCGCCGGCGCCGGCGGCAGTGGAAGGGCCTGCTCCGAAGGCGGATAAGCTGTCGCCCGGCATGGCGGCGCTTATGCGCGGCAGCGGGGCGGCGCAATCCGAGGGCGAAGCGGAGCCGCCGCGGTCTGTCCCGTTTCGTGGGCCCAGGCTCATTCGGGTCTCACTCCTTTTGGCCGACATCCTGCTCGTGGCGCTGGCTGTGCGCCTGGTCGTCAAGCGCGATGGCCCATTTGGCTTTATAGGCGCTGCCTTGTGTGTTTTCGCCCATGGTCCTGGGCGGGTGGCTGTTCTGGCTGGCCTGCAGCGTTTTCATCCCGCAGGCTGAGGACCACTCCGCCGCTGACGAGGAGCGCGGCGGCGATTAATTCGAGGCCGGGGGGGTTCTTGAGGAAAAGCCACAGGAGGCAGGTGGACAAGACGGGAATGGCGGCGGCCAGGAGGCTCAGGGTCTGGACCTTCGCCCGGGGCAGGGCCATCTCCCACAGCAGGTAGCCTGCCGCCAAAGGTCCGGCTCCGTAGAGGAGCGTCAGGCAGAGGGCGGGCCAGGCCAACTTGGGCGGCCTAGTTCCGGTGAATGCCACGATGATGCAGGCAATCGTCCCGATAATGAGAAAGCTCAGCGGGCTCGTGACATAGTCTTTGGCCCAATGGCGCCATCGCGCCAGGGAGGCTGAATAAGCCCCCCAAGTCACCGCCGCCAGCAGGGCCAGCGCGTATGGCAAAAAGGGGTGGCTTGGGGAACGGCCGGCGTCGGGCCCGGTCGAGAGCATCTGGCGGAGCTGGGGCAGATTGGCCAATGCCAAGCCCGCCAGGGCCAGGAGCATCGCGCCAACCAACCGTCGGGTCAGCCGCACTCCGGGCACCCACCAGGCGCTGAAGAAAACCGTCAGAATCGGCCAGAGATAGTTGATGAGGTTGACTCCGACAACCTGCCGCGCAGTGGAAGCGGCCAGGGCCCACGGCCACACCAGGCCGTAGAGCACGAAGCAGCACACCGGCGCCGCCCAGAGCCGCCAGGGCAGCCAAAGGGCGCTCCGCAGTTCGCCATGGGACATCCGGCGCCAAACCAGTTGAAGCGCCGCTCCGGTCAATGAGGAGAGGGCCACGAACGGCCATAGGCCTGTCTGCCGCGCGCCCAGAAAAACCAGCGAGGAGCCGAACGACCAGAACAAGACGGCGCCGATTCCAAGCGACAGGCCGAGCCGCGAAGCCGGGTTGGTTTTGCCGGCGTCACTGGGTTCAGAGGCCCCGGATGCGGCCTTCGTCCCCGGTTCGGTTTTCCTGTCAACAGTCATCGGATACGGGCAACATGCATGACCTGGATAGTTCATGGGCCAAAGCCATTAGTCCAGCCGCTACTTCGGCAAAGCCGTTTTGGGCGCAATGCGGACCATCTCAAACCCCGTAGGGGTGGCCTGTTTATAGCACCAGCACAGCCACCCCCCTCCTTCTTTTTGTTTTTCAGCGGCGCGGGTCTGGCCCGCCTATCGAATTCCCCGCTCCGCCCGCGCCGCTGAAAAACAAAAAGAACGGTGGTGGGTCGCGGTTCCCTATAAACAGGCCACCCCTAGCGGGGTTTCTGGCCCCCCGGGACACAATGCAGGGCAAAGCAACAAACGGCTTTTGGTTTCGCCGGCAACCGGAGACAATGGGCGGATGGCGAACGGACAACGGAACCTGTGGATTGTCGTGGCGCTGGCGTTGCTGGGCGGGTTCGCATGGGTGGTATTGCGCCCGCACGAGCCGGTATTCGAGGGCAAACCGTTGAGCCTGGTGCTCAATGAGGCCTATCAACACGGGTCGCTTTGGCCAGTTTATCATTCCGGAGTTCCCCCGCCCGAGTCCGAGATTGCCCGGATGCGGGCGGAGCGCGCGCTTCGGGCCCTGGGAACCAACGCGCTGCCAATGCTGGTGAAGATGGCAGGCACCCGGATTTCAATATTCAGGAGGGTTATCGGCGCGATGGCGCGCGAATCTTCGATGGATTTCCTGCATCTGCCGCCCCAATGGGACAAGCATGAGATAGCCGCCTGGGGCCTTGGGCTGCTGGGCAGGGAGGCGCGGCCGGCAGTGCCGGCGCTCATCCCATTGTTGGGTGACAGGGACCCCGAAGTGCAGTGCGTGGCGGCGGAGTGCCTGGCCCGCATCGGTCCGGCAGCGGAGGAGGCAGTGCCGGCGCTGGTCCGGATGCTCAAGAATCGCAACCGAGCCAACCGGTATGAGGGCTCGGTAGTGAATTCGGCCGCCCATGCACTGGGGGAAATCGGCCCGGCGGCCAGCGTCGCTGCCTCTGTTCTCGAGGGGGTGACTAACGACGTGGCGATGGTGCCTTCTCACGAGGTGGCGGCGGTGGCCCTAATCAAAATTGGCCAAGGCTCTTTCCAAACGTTTTTCGAGCGGCTCAAAGACACCTCCAACCTGGCCAAATGGGAGCGCGCAGCGGCGGAGGTTGGGCACCTGGGCACCAATGCCGACCTGGCGATTCCGCTTTTGTTGGCTGCGTTTCAGCACACCAACAACCGGGTGCGCATGGTTGCCGCTATGGCCGTCGGGCAGCTTCATCGGCGGCCGGACCTTTGCCTGAGGCCGCTGGTTTCGCTGCTCAATTCGACTAACACCAATTCCCGATTGGAGACGCTCGGTGCCCTGGCCAAGTTCGGCCCGGCGGCCAAACCCGTGGCGCCGGAGATTGCCCGTTGCCTGAAGGCCCCCGAGCCTGGCGTTCGGAGTTTGGCTACCAATGTCCTGCGCCTGGTTGACCCCAATGCCCCCGGGCTGCGGGCGAAATAATTATGACCTTTTTGCCGATTGTGGGGCGCGAGTTGCGCGTGGCGGCGCGGCGGCCTCTCACCTATTGGGGGCGCGCCCTGTTCGCGCTGCTGGCCATCGTTATTGGCGTGTTCGTCTATTTGGCCAATTACAGGTCAGGATCGCTGTCTTTCGCAGAGGACCTTTTCGGCTGGCTTGTCTTTCTCGCAACCTGTTACTGCCTGTTCTCGGGCGTCGGTTTCACCGCCGATTCGTTGAGCGAAGAGAAACGGGAGGGGACGCTTGGGTTGCTGTTTCTGACGGATCTCAGGGGCTATGACGTCATTCTGGGCAAGCTGGCGGCCACTTCGATGAGCGGGTTTTACGCGGTGCTGGCCCTGTCTCCGATGTTGGCGGTGCCGCTGCTGCTGGGGGGCGTCACCATTGGCCAGTTTTGGCGGGTGGTCCTGGTCTTGGTCCTGACGGCGCTTTTCTCACTGGCTGCCGCCATCCTTGTGTCCGCCCTGAGCCGCAGCCGGCGCAAGGCCAGGGCCGGGGCCTTTTTCCTGGTCCTCTTGTTCGCGGCCGGTTTTCCGGCCGCGGCGGGAGTTATCCTGCTCCTGACCCATGCCAATCGGAGCCTCTGGCCGATTGCGTGCTCGTGCCTAGCCCCTTCTATGCCCTGGACCAGGCGTACGACTACTCTTATCGGGCTGGGATGCGGCATTTTTGGTGGTCGGCCGGGGTGATTCACGGGCTGACCTGGCTGTTTCTGTGGCTGGCGTCGCTGGTGGCGCCTCACTCGTGGCAGGACCGCCCGGCGGAAGCGCGGGGGCAGCGCCTGCGCGAGGTCTGGCGGAACTGGGTCCATGGCAATGCACAGCAACGCAAGTCGTTCCGCGCGCGCTTGCTCGGCATCAATCCCGTCTGCTGGCTGGCGAGCCGGGCTCGCATCAAGCCGGTCCTCGTTTGGGCCGCTGTTGCCATTGTGGCAGGATTTTGGGCCTGGGGTTGCGCGCTCGCGGGGAGCGAATGGTACAACGAGGGCGTCTATTTTCCAACGGCCATTCTCCTGAATTCGATTCTCAAACTCTGGATGGCCTCGGAGGCCGGCCGGCAGTTCGCCGAAGATCGGCACTCGGGCGCCCTCGAGCTGGTGGTCTCGACCCCGCTGAGCGTCAAGGAGATACTGCGGGGGCAATGGCTGGCGCTGCGGCGGCAATTCCTCGGACCGTTATTGGTGGTGATTGCCGTGGAGCTGATTTTCCTGGCCGCCTCGCTGCAGCGGGAGTCTTTTCACGCCCAGCCGATCAACCCGGTCCTGTGGCTGGCCGGCATCGTGATGCTGGTCGCCGATGTGGTGGCCCTGGGCTGGGTGGGGATGTGGGAAGCGATGACCGCCAAGAAGCCCAACCATGTCACCGGCAAGACTATCGTCCGCATCCTGGTCGCGCCGTGGGTTCTGTACATCGCGTTTGCGATTCTGAGCGCCTTCCTCCTTGAGGACGCCCCGCCGCCCTGGCCGCTCAACTGGCATTTTTTTGTGGGGTTATGGTTCGTTCTGGGCCTGCTGACCGATGCGAGTTTCAGTGTTGGGGCGGCCGTGCACTTGCGGCGCAGCTTCCGGACGCTGGCCTTCCAGCGCTTCGCTCCCACCCCCTCGCCGCTGGCCCGGCTGTTTAGACGCAAGTCCAAAAGTATCCGGGCGTAGGGGTCGAGTGTCGAGTGACGTAAGGCCTCAGAAGGTGTGAAAAAATTGAAAACCACCGAAATTCGCTGTCGTAAGTCGTTGATTCCCAAGGGGCGCCACCTGCGTTTTGACCGGCTTTTTCAATTTCTTCACACCTTCTCAGTGAAGGCGGCTGAACGGTCTTTTCGTAGCGGCGTCTCGGCAGAGCGCCGCCATACCCGGAAACTGTCTCCAGCGGCGCTCTGCCGAGATGCCGCTACGCCTCGCTTCCTGGCCCCAACGCCCTGGCACCTGCCCAGCCTCCGCAATGATTGGGGGATTACCGATGGACGCAAGCGCCGCCCCTCGGCACTCGACACTCGACCCTCGGGTCTAAGGGGCCAGTTTCCGCCCTGCGAGGATGGCGGCGCCGAGGGCGCCGGTGAACTGCGGCAGGGGGGGCACTTGGATTGGGCAGGAGAAGGCCGTTTCCACCGCCTGGACCATGCCGGGTTGGAGGGCGACGCCGCCGGTAAAGAAGACCGGCGGCGGGACAGAACGTCCGGCCAGGGCCAACACGCGTTGGGCAATGGCGTTTTGCACGCCGGCGGCGATATCCGGGGGCGACACCCCTTCCGCCAGGAGACCGATAATCTCCGTTTCGGCAAAGACGACGCACATGCTGCTGATCAGGGCCGGGTTGGAGCTCTTCCGGCTCAGGGCGCCGAGCGTCAGGAGGTCCACCTCGAGCCGGGCGGCCACCAGTTCGAGGAACCGGCCGCTGCCGGCGGCGCAGCGGTCGTTCATGGCAAAGTCGCGCACGCGTCCGCCTTTTTCGAGGGTGATGCATTTGCTGTCCTGGCCGCCGATTTCGATGATGGTTTGGGCCTCCGGGGCCAGGTGATAGACACCCTGGGCGTGGCAGGTGATTTCGGTGATGGTCGTGTGGGCGAAGCGCACGGCCTTGCGCCCGTAGCCGGTAGCGACAATGGGGCCGAGCCTGGGCCGGTCCACTTGGGCCTCGTGGCAGGCGCGTTCGAGCACGTCCGCCGCCAGCCGTTCCAATTCCATTCCCTGGTTGGCCAGGCCGCGGCCAAGAACCCGGCCCTGTTCTGTGTCGAAGAGCACTACCTTGGTCGAGCGAGAGCCCGCATTGATGCCGGCGCAGATCATAGTTCGGGGCCGAGCGGGTCGCGGGTTTTTAGTTCCGCGCTTTGCTCGACCAGGAACCTGGCCCAATCGTCCATTCCCTGGCCGGTCCGGGCGGAGGTCTCGAACAGGCGCGCGCGCGGCGCGATGCGGCGGATATTAGACAGCGCCAGGTCCCGGTCGTAGCCGCAGGCTCCGGCCAGGTCGAGCTTGCTGGTGACCACAACGTCCGCCGCTTGAAACATGGGCGGGTATTTCAACGGCTTGTCTTCGCCCTCAGTGACGGAAAGCAGGACCACGCGCAGGTCTTCGCCCAGGTCGTAGGCAGCGGGGCAGACGAGATTTCCGACATTTTCGATGATGAGGAGCTGGAGGCCCTCGAGGTCGAGTTGTGTGACGGCGCGGGCGACCATCCGGGCCTCGAGATGGCAGACGGTGCCGGTGGTGATCTGGACCACCGGCGCGCCCGTCTCGCGCAACCGCTGCGCGTCGTTGTCCGTAGCCAGGTCGCCCACGATCACGCCCGCCTTGAGATGAGGCGCCAAGGTCCGCACGGTCTCCCGCAGGAAGGTCGTCTTGCCCGAACCGGGAGCCGAAAGGACGTTCAGAACCAGCAGCCCGCGCGCGCGGAAGAAGCCGCGATTGCGCTCGGCCAGGCGGTCGTTATTGTCCAGGATGGCCCGGCGCACCTCGACGGTGCGGCGCGCCTCCGCCGCCTCGGCCTGGGAAAAAGCGGGGGCGGCGGCCTCGTGAGAATGAAAGTGGGAGTGGGACGCCTCGTGGCTGTGGCCATGGTCGTGACCGTGACCGTGCTCGTTGCCGGGCTTATGTTCATGTCCATGCGCTTGCTCCTGCGCATCATGGCGAGCGCTTATACTGATTGGATCCTCGGCCGTCGATCCGCATCCGCAATTCTCACACATCACTCAATCTCCAGAGAGGCCAGTTCCAATTCCCGCCCGGCGCGGAGTTCCCCGGTGGGCCTGTGGCAGCCAGGACATTCCGCAAACAGATCGTCGGAGACAAACTCGAGGCGACAGGCGGCGCACCAGAACCGGGCCGGGACCGGCTCGATGGCCAATTCGGCCTTTTCGGCCAGGGTTCCCGGCGCGAGGGCCTCGAAGGCAAACTGGAGCGCGTCCGGCGCCACGCCGCTCAGGGCGCCGATGCGCAAGCGGATGACCAGCACTTGCCGGGCCCCGGCTTGCCGGGCCTGGTCCAGCGCCAGGCCCAACGCGCTCTGCATAATTGATAGCTCGTGCACGGTTTTCCGGCCCACTCAGTCTATCGCGCCAGACCCGGTCTGGCAACTCATTGACGACGGGCGCCGGCTGGGTGGGGTCGCCTTTCACTTTTTTTGGGCGGCAGTCTCCGGCTCCTAATCCTAATCCTAATCCGGCTCCTAATCGTAATCAGTAGATTAGGAGCAGGATTAGGATTAGGAGCGACTACCCGGATAGGTGAAATGCGCCCGGGGTGGTTACTTCTCCTCCTGGCCCCGGCGTCCCGCCAGCTTATCGATCTGGTAGAGGCCGTTGTGGCTGTCGCCCACCAACTCGAGCTTGGCGATGAAGTCGGTGACGGTTTTTTCCTCTTCAACCTGCTCGTCCAGGAACCATTTCAAGAATGAGAGCGTAGAGTATTCTTTTTCGTTCTGGGCCAGTTCATAGAGGCCGCAAATGGCGGCGGAGACCTTCTGTTCGTGGGCGAGGCTCGTCTGGAAGGCCTCGAGCGGCGATTTGTAGTCCAGCTTGGGCTCGGGCAGGGCCTTGAGGAGGACCTTGCCGTTGCGTTCGACGATGTAATCAAAGAACTTGCGGGCGTGCCTGAGTTCTTCGTCGCTCTGGAGCCTCATCCACTTGGCGAAACCTGCGAAAGGGCTTTGCTCGAAATAAGCGGCCATGCCCAAATAGGCATAAGCGGAAGAGAACTCGAGATTGATTTGGTCGTTCAGTGCTTTTTCCAACTTGATTGGCAGTTTCATGACCTCAAAAGTACATGACATTGAGGATTTAGCAAGCGCGCGCGCCTTTCCAAAAAACGGGCGCAGATCTGTTCTCGGTAACCGAACTTGTTGAGTAGCCATCCCCCACCATGAACCCAAAGAATAGATCGTTGATTATCAATGACTTGCGCGAACTGAGGTCCGGGGATTCAAAACGCGACATTTTGACGCAATACTGCGGTGCATCGGCAGCCGCGACCGATTCGGCCGCCATGCGGGCCTGGAGAACCCTCTCAGCATCGCCGCCGTCGGGGTCACGGGGTTTCAGGCGCAGCCCCCGTAGCCAGTGCCCGGTTCCAGCCGGACGGCACTGCCAGCAACGAGCCAGGCACCGGGCCGGCAGTTCACTGGGCCATCGCCCCGATCGAGGCGATTGGCGCCCTTCTCGACCCGCAAGAGCGGCATCTCTTTTTTGCAGTTCGGCGTTCCGGCCTTGCGATGGTCCCACATTTGTGTTATACGCATCCAAGAAGGATGTGCAGCAGGCGTATTGTCGAACCGCTAACGCGTCGGTGAACGCTTGAAGCTTCGTCAGGCAATTCGGCAATGATGTGACACCGTTGGAGCTGTTGGATGATGTTTAATCTGTTTCGTCCTGACGAAGCGTCTTCGGCGAAAGCTCTCGTAAAAAGTCCCAGCCAGAATTCTGCGTTGTGAGCCTGAATGCAGCCAAGCAAAACCGCCTCGAGGCCTTCGCCTTTGTATTTGCCAGCGATGAAACGGCCAACTCCTTCATTGCCGAGGTAGCGAGAAAGGGAATCCGAGGCACTGGCTCTTGCGTCATTGCGCAGGCGCTTTGCTTCGAAGGTGTAGTAACGTTTGGGGCGAACCCCACAGCGCTCGATTTGGATGTCAAGTCTCGGTCGGGCCTTCCCGACCTCGGCGTTTGGGCTGACGGGCCGCTCATTATGAACTGAATAGAGTGAGAATCGTTCAGGAGTAAGTGGATTGTTGATCCTCCGGTCCATTGCATCGGCAAGGAAACCGGTAATATCATATTCGTCTCTGGCAGTTGGAAGTTTGGAGCGCGCGTCGGCATGGCCCCAGGCGAGGAGCAGATGCGCATCCTCACGAAGTACCGTCAGGTAGTCCTCCCACTGCCCGTCTAATGTTCCTTGACTCATGCGTTGCGGCTGCGAGCTTCGGCCACCTCGGCAATAACGTCGGCGGCGTCGAGCAATGCCTGTGTCTCCGTCCATTCGAGGCGCCGCGCCGGCTTGCAAAGATGGACTTTGCTGCCTGCGAAGACGCGGACGCTCCGCCGGACGTAAATCCATTGCGCGAATTCCTGTTCGGCGGCGCGCAGGATGTCATGCACATGCCTTTGATCAGCGCGCCCCGCGATTCTCACCGTGGGTCTTGCGCTCTGACTGCTGTTAACGAGCTCGATAGTGGCAACGACGCCAAGCGCCGCGCTGAGAATGGTAGCGCGGTGGCGACGGTTTTTACGCTCCAAGAAACCGTCGAGTTCCATGGTGAGCCGACGGGCGTAATTTTCGAGCTGTCGCTCGTCAGGCGGCCTGGTGATTAAGCGCGGGGCCTTGCCTTTTACCAGCGGCAGTCGAAATTCGCTGAACTCCCGCGCCAGCAACATCACCTGCGAAGGTATTTTCAGAATTGACGCCACTTCCTGGTCCAGCCGCCGTTGCCAGACATTACGATTGGCAAGATTGACTTCCTCAGCGGCGAGCGACCGATGCAGGCTTGCGAGTTTTGCGACCAAATCGTCCGTCAAGTGTGGCATGGGCATTCGATGAGCGTCGCCAAGATCGATCGTGCTGCGGCTGATCCCCCAACCGGCACTGAGATTGAGAAACAGGCAGTAGGGCGTGATGCTGGACGTCCAAATCACGGAAACAGCGCGCAGCCAGTTGACCTCCGCCGAAGGCGCTGACAATCCAATCTTAGGATGCCGGAAAATAAAGTGCTGCTCGCTGAATGCCGCGAATTCGTTCCAAAGGAACAGATGGGGCGCGTGGATTACATTGAGCCCTTCCGCGCCGCCGCGCTCGCGAATCCAGGTTCCCCACCGATTGCGAACCAGCCAAGATCCTTGCACCGTTAAACGCGTCTCGGCTCTCCGGAGTTGCTTTGGCTCGATGACCTTCAACGTGGCGAACCATTTCGCCATCTGTCTCGCCTCAGGCTCACTTGCTCCCTGTATTTGTTTTATCTCGATGAAACTTTGATTTGGGTCGGACTTGGAACCGCCATCCTTTCGGAGCTGGACGCCAAGGTTAAGATGCCAGCCGCGTTCGTCAGCTATGTCCCCTAGATTTCTCGGAAAGACGTAACGCAATCGCTCAAATGCCCGCCGGTCGCGCGGATTTCCCCACAGCGCGCGTTTCCAGGTGGTAGCCTCGCCCCTTGCCGCCTCGGCCGCAGAGACCGTCTGGATTTCCGACTCACAAATAGTGAGGACCCACGGAACGCGCCGTCGGCGGTTCGCGCCAGGTGCTGTTGCAGGCTGGTTCGCGACCAACGGTCCGTAGTGCACGATGTCTCCGGCCACTGTGCTTTGAGGCGCGACTGAATAGATGAGGTTGGCGGCCGGCTCTTCCGCCGATTCGAACAGAATGTAGGCAAGGTTCGAGAAGTTCGTAACTCGGTGGACAACGTTCTGCGAAAAGAACGCGCGGCGGTAGTCAGCAGATTGATCGTTGGTGAGACTCGTGGCCTGTGTAATCAGACCCACGACACCATCGCTGGCTAACCGTTCACGTACCCGCCAGGTGAACGCCTCGCTGCTCCGGTAGCGTGCTACGGGTGTACGTCCCGATTGTTGATTCTGTCTAATCCAGTTGACGGCCGGTTCCTCATCCTGGTCTTCCGGATCGAGTTCAACCCATGGGGGATTGCCCACAATCCAATCAAAGCGTTCGGGTGTTTTCCAAAACACCGAGCTGTCTTCAAAGAGGTCACACTTAAAAATCTGCCGGTTGCGCAGCACGGGAAACTTGAAGTCCGCGTGCTGATGAAGCTCGGGTGGTTCCACGTAGTCCAGCAGAGTCAGAATCAAACTGAATTCCGTGACTAGGCATGCTTCGCCGTTCCGTTCCACTCCGAATATGCTCGAGGTCAGGATGCCACTCAGTTCCTCCGGGGCCAGCGTGCGGCTTTTCCGCTTTCGTAACTCTTGTTCGATGAGGCGCCGATAGGAAAGAACGAGAAAAATCCCGGAACCGCAGCACGGATCGAGAACCTTCATGCCCCGTTCCAGCCGCTTCACACTTTCGACCTCAGCAATGAGGTAATCTGCAACCGGCTCAGAAGTGTAAAAGGCACCCTCCTTGGCTCCCTTGCCTTCGTCGTGTAGGAACTGCTCGTAGATTGCAGAGAGGAGTTCGATGGGAATAAACGAGAAATCAAATGGGCGGAATAGCGCCATCTGTCCCGAACCCGGCTCCTCGCCGGCAAAGGCGCGCGCAACCGCTTTCACAGCTTCGGCATCTGGCGCCGAGGATGCGGACCAATTGATGGGAAAGATGCGACCATCCTCGAATCGCTCGTCCACCTTGTCGGTCACGCGACGAAAGGCGTCCAACCTGGCGTTTGCCGTGAATACAGCATTTGGGTCAACCCCGCCTTGGTCCAGCCATTGATCGGAGAGAATCTCCCGTTCGCGCAGATAATGGAGATACACGAACCGCCCGATGAGCGCGTGGGCGACTTCACGATCCAAGTGATGCCGGCGAACCAGTTGGCGGGTGAGAGAGCGAAGTGTGCGGAGCAGCAAGCGGTTGACGCGCCCTTCTTTCCCCAGGTGCCCGCCTTTTGTGCGCCAGATTTCGCCGGAATCGATTGAATCCGCGTGCAGAAACCTCAACCTTTCGGCAAGTTCCTGGAGGCTCAGACTCCAAGCGTTCGATGGGCTTCTCGACCTGCCCGATTTTCTCGTTAGCTTCATCGTATGCGAAGCCGGTGTAAATCCGCACTTGTCCAGGCAGAGACACGAGCAGGAACGGCGTCGTTCCCTGGTTCCAGAGTTGCCTGTGAATTCGGCGCGCTTCATCAGGCGTGTTCGCCTGGGCGACATGAACCGCCGGGCGCTCACGAGCGGCAGCAGCGTCGCCTCCAACCGTGCGGATGAAGTAGCTGCCGCGGACATGCGCGCGTTGCGCATCCCGCAACAGGTGCGCGACAGACGGATCAGCGCCAGCGATGCCCTCCCGGTAAAAGGAGGACTGCCGGTAGCCCAGTTCGGTCAACAAACCATCAAGCAGCGTCGCCATTTTCTTGGCCAATAGATTACAGGATCTCCATTTTCATTTCGAGCAGTATTCAGTCCAGCCGCCGCCTTGGCACGCGCTCCGTCGGGAGCGCCTTATTTGTAGCAGCGCGGCCCCGGAAAGCCTTTCTCAAGCCCCGCCTCCCCGGGTATAGATCTCGGCGCCCTTTTCGAGGAACTCTTTGGCTTTTTCCGCCAGGCCGGTTTCGAGGGCCTTTTCTTCGGCCACCCCTTGGCGGGCGGCATATTGGCGGACCTCTTCGGTGATGTTCATGGCGCAGAAATGCGGGCCGCACATGCTGCAGAAATGCGCGAGCTTGGCCCCTTCCTGGGGCAGGGTTTGGTCGTGGAACTCGCGGGCGGTGGCGGGGTCCAGGCTGAGATTGAACTGGTCTTCCCAGCGGAACTCGAAGCGGGCCTTGCTGAGGGCATCGTCGCGCCGGCGGGCGGCGGGGTGGCCCTTGGCCAGGTCGGCCGCGTGGGCGGCGATCTTGTAGGCCAGCACGCCGTCTTTGACATCTTTGCGGTTGGGCAGGCCGAGGTGTTCTTTGGGGGTGACGTAGCAGAGCATGGCGCAGCCGTACCAGCCAATCATGGCGGCGCCGATGGCGCTGGTGATGTGGTCGTAGCCGGGGGCGATGTCAGTGGTGAGCGGGCCGAGGGTATAAAAGGGGGCTTGGGCGCACCACTCGAGCTGCCGGTCCATGTTTTCCTTGATGAGGTGCATCGGGATGTGGCCGGGACCCTCGTTCATGACCTGGCAGTCCATCTCCCAGGCAATGCGCGTAAGTTCCCCCTGGGTGCGCAGTTCGGCAAACTGCGCCTCGTCGTTGGCGTCGGCAATCGAGCCGGGGCGCAGCCCGTCGCCCAGGCTGAAGGCGACATCGTAGGCGCGCAGGATGTCGCAGATCTCCCGGAAGTGGGTGTAGAGGAAGTTTTCCTGGTGATGCGCCAGGCACCACTTGGCCAGAATCGAGCCGCCGCGCGAGACGATGCCGGTCAGGCGCCGGGCCGTCAGGGGCACGTAGCGCAGAAGCAGTCCTGCGTGGACGGTGAAGTAATCCACCCCTTGTTGGCACTGCTCCAGGAGCGTGTCCCGGTAAATCTCCCAGGTGAGGTCCTCGGCCTTGCCGCCGGCCTTTTCGAGGGCCTCGTAGATCGGGACGGTGCCGATGGGCACCGGCGAGTTGCGCAATATCCATTCGCGGGTCTCGTGGATGTTCTTGCCCGTGGAAAGGTCCATCACCGTGTCGGCCCCCCACTTGGCCGCCCAGCGCATCTTCTCGACCTCCTCCTCGATGCTCGAGGCCACCGCGCTGTTGCCGATATTGGCGTTGATCTTCACCAGGAAATTGCGGCCGATGATCATCGGCTCGGACTCCGGATGATTGATGTTGGCGGGAATGATGGCCCGGCCCCGCGCCACTTCGGAGCGGACGAATTCGGGCGTGATCTGCGAGGGAATGCCGGCCCCGAACGGTTCGCCGTCCAGCTCCCGGCGTCCGCGCTCCGCGGCCCGTGCCTTTGACTGCTCCAAGCCCAGGTTCTCGCGGATGGCGATAAACTCCATCTCCGGGGTGATGATGCCGCTGCGGGCGTAGCGCAGTTGAGTGACTGCCCGCCCGGGCCGCGCCCGCAAAGGCGCGCGCCGCCCCGAACGCGGCAGAGGCGCCGCATCCACGCTCGCGTCCGAAGCCTGGAGCGCGGCCCTCGGGACTTCCTCGACGTCTCCACGCTCCAAGACCCAGGCTCGGCGCAGGGCCGGCAGGCCCTGCTCGACCTTGCCCTCAAAATCCGGGTCACCCCACGGCCCAAAGCAATCGTAAACCCGGACCGGTTCGTTGGGTTCGGCCCCGCCCCTATGGGATGGTGAAGGAGTCAGGAGGACATCCCGAAACGGCACGCGGAGGTCCGGGTATATCGTGCCCTGGACATAGACCCTCCGCGAATTGGGCAATGGCTCACTGCTCGGGGCTCCGAGGGCAGTCGCACTCGCGCTCATAATTGGCCTTTCGTTTTACCAGCAGGAACCTCGGTCCGGGGGGATGACTGGAGAAGCCGGGTCCCTTCGCCAGCATTACCTGGATCAGGTTCGACGGGTCTGCCCCGCTCCCGCGCGGCACTCTCAGCCTTCGCGCCGACGCTCGCTCGGCGACAGGTTGGCTCCCCTGTGATCGCCAATACTCTAGGCCGGAGTCCGCCAGTGGTCAAGCCGGGCTTCGGGGCTGCTGGAGTCCTTGAATCCCAAAAGACGTTGCAAACAGGTCAAGTTCTGCTGCGATTGCAGCAATGGACTGAGCCAGCGATTCCTTCAGGTGAATTGAAAATTGAGGATTGAAAAATGGTCATTGGTCATTACGGACTCAATCGCCAATGACCAATGCTCAATTCTCAATGAACCCCTTCCGGCAAATTCGATTGCAGAGACGGTCTGAGGCTGCGCCTCGTCAGGATTAAGCCGGAAGCTGCCACCCAAGAAAGTGAAACGCGCCCTTCGAACGTGGAGCCGCGGTTTTCTCATTGCACCCGGCCTAATTGTCATGATAATGTGGCTATCGTCCGAACTGGCATTTTGTGCGACAGACAAGCAGAACCGGTCCTGAGGGATGAGCCCGAGCGGCAGGGAGGCTTTGAACTCGAAGTACGCGTGGCGCGAGTTGATGCGCCGGGACCTGCCCAAGCGCCCGGCCGCTGAACGGGTCGCCGACTTTCTCGAAATCTACGGTCTCTACGATGAACAGACCGCCCGCGAGCAGGCCAGCCGCTGTCTCCAATGTCCCAACCCGAGTTGCGTCGGCGGCTGCCCCTTGTGCAACCCCATCCCGCAATGGATGCTGCTGACGGCGGAGGGCCGCTTTCTGGAGGCGGCTGCGGTCCTGGGGTCGGCCACCAACCTGGCTGAGATTTGCGCCCGGCTCTGTCCACAGGAGCGGATGTGCGAAGGCGCCTGCATTCTCAACGGCACGTCTGAGGCGGTGTCCATCCGGGCCCTCGAGCAATTCCTGTGCGAGTATGCGCTGGCCCACGGGCAGGCGGACACCGGCACCGCGCCGCCCAACGGGTTGCGCGTGGCGGTGGCCGGCTGCGGGCCGGGGGTCTGGCCTGCGCCGACGAGCTGGCCAGGGGAGGCTATGCCGTGACCGTCTTCGACTCGGCGCTCGTGCCGGGGGGATTACTGGTCAACGGGCTGCCCGCCTTCAAGGTCGAGCGGTCGATTGTTCAGCGCCGAATCGAGCTCCTCCAAAAGTGCGGAGTGGTCTTTCGCCTGGGCGTCAAGTGGGGCGCAGACCTGACCCTCACACAATTGCGCGCCGGCTTTGAGGCCGTCTATCTCGGCTTTGATTGCCGCCAGGCAAGGGCGCTCGAGGTCCCCGGCGCCGGCCTGCCGGGCGTGGTTCAGGCCATTGCTTTCCTGCTCCAGAAGACATCCGCAGTCCCGCTGGCCATCCCGCCAGTGGAGGTTTCGGGCAAACGTGTCGTCGTCGTGGGCGGCGGCGACACGGCCATGGACTGCCTGCGGGCGGCCCTGCGTTACGGGGCGCGCGAGGCCCTATGTGTGTATCGGCGCGGCCAGGAGGACATGCCCTGCAGCCGCCGCGAGTTCGAGAACGCCGTCGAGGAAGGCGCCCGGTTTGTCTTTCGAGCCGAGCCGATAGCGGTGCTGGACCAGGGACGGGGCGGCGTGGCGGGCCTGCGGCTCATCCGCACCGAGCCCGGCGCGGCGGAGGCCCCGGGCCGGAGCTCGGTTTCGGTTGTGCCCGGTTCGGAATTCGACCTCGAGGCGGATTGGGTTGTTCAGGCCCTGGGCTTCGCGCCGTTGCCTTGCCCGCTTATGGAGGATTTCAGCGAGTTGGCCATCAATGAGTGGGGCGGGCTGGTTGTGGATGGCGGCCAGATGACCAATTTGCCCGGGGTCTTCGCCGGAGGGGACCTGGTGCGAGGCCCGAGCCTGGTGCTTGAGGCGGTGCGCGACGCCCGGCGCGCGGCGGCACAGATAGCGGCCTATCTTACCGCCACACAGTCCACAGTCCACAGTCCGCTAGGCGCGTAGCGGCGCCTCGGCAGAGCGCCGCTGACTTGATGCGGGAGGGAGGCGCATAATCTTAATCTCCCCCGCCTTCGCCCGAGATTAGGATTAGGATTAGGACTGGCTGCGCGCTTGACGGACTGTGGACTGTGGACTGCGGACTGTGCAACAGGCCAGCACCTGCTCCGGCGTCGCCGCCGCCGTCAAGCCGCGCAAACGTCCTTCGGTCTCCGGTGTCAGTTCCTGGCCGAGTTTGTCGAAGAAGTCATTTTTGGCGGTGACGTTGTCAAAAGTCTTTCTGGCCCACAGGCTCAAGTAACCCAGCCCCGCCTGGCCCTGCAGGACGGAATGGGCATAGACAATGTGCGCGCCGCGCAGGAAAATGGGCAGCAGCGGCGCCAGTTCGGCAGTTTGGAACGAATTGACGAACTTGTTGCCCGGCGCGTTCATCTCGGTGCCGACGATAATCGGGAACTGGCGCTGCTGCGCCATTCTCGACTACGTGGTAGAGATTTTCGAGCTTCTGGTCTTTGACGCCGGGGGTGTAGTTGCGGTCGGGGATGAGGTTGAGGGCCGCGGCGCCGCCGGCGGTAGCCATCGCGAGGAGTTCCGCAAGGCACTGCTCGCCCTCGCTGGTCCCATCCAGCCACGTCAGCGTTGGAATCGCGCCCGCTTCCAGCACGAACTGGTTCATGTCGGCCATCAGCGGGAACGAGCCTTGGCCGGGCTGCACGTAGCCGGCCCCGCCTTTCTTCATGGTCCTGGCGCGGATCAGGTTCTGGAGCCTGGCCCCGGCGGGGGGGGCGTCGCCGAGCTTCTCTTTCCAGAAGGCGTCGCGTTGTTCGGGGTGAGGGAACACCTGGGCGGCCTTGCGCTCGAAGGCCTCGCAGAGGTGCCTCTCGGTGGCATTGCCATTGGGCGTCAATGGCAGCACGTCCTGTTGGTAGTCCACCTCGAGCGGGCGCATAAAGCGATTGACCCGAACCAGCATGTCGCGCGTCCGCTGTTGGGCCCCCGCCCGCATCTGCGCCAGGAAGGGGTGCTGCGCCACGCGCGTAAAGCCCACACCCATATGATAGGAAATGCCCGGCTCGCCCGGCGAGTTGATCACCCGGGTCGCGAACTCCGGCACATAGACCCGCGACTCGAGGCTCACACAGGTCTTGAGCCCAACCAACCGCCCCGCCTCGAGAAACTCCTCCAGCCCGTCCAAAACGTCGAAATCGACCACACCCGCCGCGGCCAACCCCGCCTTCCTTGCCAGCCAGGCCAATTTCGAGGGGGAATAGCCGTAGGCGTTGTATGAGAAAAACGTATGCGCGTGGAGGTTCACCTCGCGGCCGGGCGGAGGCAGCCGGAGGTCCCCTTGCTGGACCAGCCGGCATAGGGCCTCAAGGGCCTGCCGCCGCAGCCCGGCATCGAAACTGTCGAGCTGTTTTTCCAATGACTCAATCCTATTGCTCATTTCATCACCTCGAACAGGCTGGTAAAGTCGTCGGTCCAGAGGTGGACCTTGCCCGGGGGGACGCGGGCGGGCCTGGCGGCCTGGCGGATAGAGGGGATGTTGAAGAATTCGCGGTCGTGCGACAGCAGGACCCAGGTAGAAGCCATCAGCCACCAGGTCTCGCCGGTCGGACTGGATTGCGCGACCACCGGGTCCCAGGGATTTGCCTCGATTACCACATAGTGGAAGTTGAGTTCGCGGGCGACCGTGATGACCTCCGGCTCGAGGTCGAGGTATTTATTGGAGATGTTGACGGCGATAACGCCGTTGGTTTTGAGGTGGCGCTCGTAACACTGGAAGGCCTCCTTGGTCAGCAGGTGCACCGGGGGAGAATCTCCGGCAAAGGCATCCAGGGCCAGCAGGTCATAGTGCTGCGGCGGCTCCTGCTCGAGCACCAGCCGCGCGTCTCCGAGCTTGCAGAGCTTGGCCGCGCGGCAGTTAGTGAGATAAGTAAAGTCCGAATTGGCCATCCGCAGGGCCTCGGGATTGATTTCATAAAAGCAGAAGTAGTCGTTGGTTCGTCCGTAAGCCGCCAGCGTGCCGATGCCCAGGCCGGCCACGCCGATGCGCCGGTCGCCCTTGGGCAAGGCCCGCATCGCCAGCCCCACCCCGCTTTTCTCGTTAAAGTAAGCCGTCGGCCAGGTGGCTCCGACCGGGTCCATCATCTGAAGCCCATGCAGGATCTGGCCATGCAACAACTCACGATTGTGGTGCCTCGGATCGTCCCGGCCATCCTCGAGCAACGTCAGCACGCCGTAGAAGTTGCGCGTTCTTTCGACCGCCAGGTTGCCCATCCGGTGGGCCTCCTGCCACAGCCCGACGCCCAGCACCACCAGACCCGCCGCCAGCCACCCGCAGGCCAGGCGGGGCCAATGCTCGTATTGGGTGAAACGCTTCCTCCCCGCCCATGGCACAAATACGAGCACCAGCGCAGGCCACAGCCGCGCCCCGGGCCGGTCCAGCGCCCGGCTCTCGAGCCCAAGGTAGGCCAAATACAGCAGGAACGCTCCGGCCGCAATCCGCAGCACCACCAGCCCGCTCTTGAAGTCCTCGCCCCATTGGCTGCCCAGACCGGCCAATAAACGGTCCACGGCCGCCAGCACCACCAGCGGCAGCACCCAGGCCAGCCACCGGCATTGTCTGACGCCATGAGGCGCCCGGTCCCGCGCACACCCCGCCAGCACCAACAACCCGCAGAGCATTGCTCCGCAGTGCAATTCGTAGTAATCGTTGAAGACCAGCGGGGCCACCACCGCCACCAGCACCCCGCCCAGCGCCCCGCCCGCCGCTATCATCAGGTAAAACGTGGTCAGCCGCTCCGGCTCGGGCTTGAGCCGGTAAAGCTCTCCATGGCAGACCATGCAGCAGATGAACAGGGCCGCCGAATAAACCCCCAGCAGCAGCGGCAGCGGGGTCTCGCTGCCCCGGGGAATGGCCCAGTCCAAGGCCCCGGCGCTGCGACCAGCAACAACCGGAAGGGTATCCGTTCATACCAGCGGGGACTGTCAAAGCAGAGGATGAAACTCAGCAGATAAATCGACAAGGGCAGCACCCACAGAAAAGGCACCACCGCCACGTCCTGGCAAAGCTTGTTGGTCGTCGCCAGCAACATCAGCGAAGCGCAGGCAGGCAGGAGCAGCCACAGAACCAGGGTCAGGGGTGAGACGGTATTGGGCGATGCGGGATGGGTGAGGTCCGGCGCGGGGTGCTCGAGGCAGTCCTCCGTCCTCCGCCCTGGGGCCTTCCAAACTGCCAGGGCGCAGCCGGCGCAAAAGAGCACGAACAACACCAGGCCGCAGCCCCAAAGCCAGGCCTGCGTTTTGCGCGTAAAGTGGCTCTCGACGAAAAACGGGTAGCTTAACAGGGCCAGCAGCGAGCCGGCGTTCGACAGGGCATAGAGACGGTAGGGCGACCGGCCCGGGTGCGAGAGGCTGAACCATTGCTGCATCAGCGGGCCGGTGGAGGAGAGCATAAAATAGGGCAGGCCCAGGCTGGCGCCCAGCAGCAAAAGGATTCGCGCGGTGGGGTCTTCGGGGCCGGTCGGTTTCCAGGTATCGGCGGGGGTGATGGGCAGCAGGGCCAAGGCGGCTGCCAGCAGGAGCAGGTGGACAACGGCCTGCGCGCGGGGCTTCAACCACCTCGAGGTGCAGTGGGCGTAGGCGTAGCCTCCCAGCAGCACCACCTGGAAGAAGAGCATGCAGGTGGTCCAAATGCCGGGCCCGCCGCCAAACCAGGGCAGGATGTACTTGGCGATCAGGGGCTGCACCTGAAACAACAGGAACGCCCCGGTGAATATCGTCATCGCAAAAACGAGCATTATGCAATTCTGCCGGGGTTGCACCCCATGCGCCAGCGCAAAGTTCTCGGCAAAAAGTCCGTGCCATCCTCGCTGCCCGTGGTTAAGAATGCGGTGTGTTCAGGATTCCAGGAACCATGCGCGCCGTGGTTTATCGCGGCCCGAATGACCTCCGGCTCGAAAGTGTGCCGGTGCCCCGCATCGGCCCGAGCGAACTTCTCGTCAAGGTCGCCGTCTGCGGCGTCTGCCCGACCGACATCAAGAAGATCCAGTACGGCACCGTGCCGCCCCCGCGCATCTTCGGCCACGAAACCGCCGGCACGATTGTCCGCGTCGGCGCGCGCGTCGGCCAATTCAAGGTTGGGGAGCGCGTGGCGCTGCACCATCACGTGCCGTGCCTCCAATGCCATGCCTGCCGCCACCGGGCCTTCGCCCAGTGCGCCCAATACAAGCGCACCGGCATTACCGCCGGATTCGAGCCCGCCGGTGGCGGCTACGCCGAATATGTCCGCGTCATGCCGTTTGTCCTGCCCGGTGTGGTGGCCATCCCCCGGCGCAACTCCTTTCTGGAAGGCGCTATGCTCGAGCCGGTCAATACCGTCCTCAAGGCCGTCAAACGCCTGGCGCTGCTGCCCGGCGACACGGTGCTCGTAGCCGGCCAGGGACCGATCGGGCTGATGTTCACCCGGCTGCTGGCGCTCCGGGGCATCACCGTCGTGGCCACCGACCTGCTCGAGTCCCGCCTGGACCTGGCCTGCCAATTCGGCGCGCGCTACACATTTGCCGTCCCCACCCGGCGGAGCCGGCAGGAGGCCGGAGGGAGGAGGGACCCGGGTGTCGCGCGCCGCGCCGCTCGGCCCCGCTCGCTGGCCGGCCTGGTCCGGCGGGTGACCGCGGGCCGCGGCCTGGACGCTGCCGCCATCGCCGTGCCCCTGGATGCGGCGGTGCGCGAGGCCCAGGGGCTGGTCCGCGGCGGCGGCCAGGTGCTCATCTTTTCCCACACCCGCCGCGGCGAAGCGGCCAGCCTGGACCTGGCCGCGATCTGCGTCGATGAGAAGGACCTGCTCGGCAGTTACTCCTCCGACTTTCTGCTTCAGGCCGAGGTGGCGCGCCTGGTCTTTTCCCGCCGGCTTGACGCCCGGCGGTTGGTCACCCACCAATTCCCGCTCCATCAAACTGCCGCGGCCATCGCCCTGGCCTCACATCCCCGCGCCGATTCACTCAAAACCGTTGTCAACGCGGATCAAGATTCTGTAGGAGCCGACGTAAGGAGGCTCTGATCGGGGTTCAGAATGAATAATGAGCCTCCTCGCGTTGGCGCCTACAGTTGCGGGGCGAGCTTCAATCACCCCTGGGGTTTGAGCCGCTCAGATTCGGTTTGCGTTGCGGCACTCCTTTTTGTACAAGCCTGCGCGTTATGCGCATCAGAACTGTTGTGCTCGGATTACTGGCAGCCGCGGCGGCCGGGGTCAGTTGCGATGGGCAGCCCTCTGAGACGGCGCCCCCCCTCTCCCAGCCCCCTGCGCCCGCAGTCCAGACCATCGCCCGCTGCCATTGGCTCGGCAAGAAGGGCCTCGCCGCCCAGACCAATGCGGCCGGCCTAATGACCCTCTGGAACCTGCCCGAGAGCGCCAAACTCGAGGCCCAGACCCTGGATAAGCTCGCCCGCGCCCTGGCCCATTCGCCGGCCACAAATCGAACCCCCGGCCTCAACCCTCAACTCCGAACCTCTCTGCTCCGGCCTTTGCTCGAGGATCTCCTTGATCGGGAGTCCTGTCTCGAGGTCCGCCAGGGCGGCCCCCAACCGTGTGAGTTGGCCCTGGCCATCCGCCTTGACCCCCAGCGCGCCGCCCTGTGGGAAACCAACCTCAGCGCCGCGATGGAGGCCATCGCCGCCGCCCCTCCCGCCTCAGCCCAGGGCCGCCTGTGCCGTTGGCAATTACCAGTCACACACGGGGCATCGCCCGCCATGATTCAACTCTCGCTCACGCGCGCCGGGGACTGGACCCTCCTGGGCCTGGCCTCAGACTCTAATCCCCTGTTGGGCGAGTTCGTCGCCCGTATTGAGCGCGACCAGGCCCCGTTCCCGGTCCCTGCCACCAATGGCTGGCTCGAGACCGAGTTCAATCCGGGGCCCCTTGCAGCCGCCCTCGGCCTGGACTGGCCCCTGCCCGAGCACCTCGAGCGAATCTCCTTTTCAGCGCGCGGCGATGGCGCCACCGTCCTGGAACACGCCCAGTTGAATTTCACCAAACCCCTCGGCCTCAAGCTCGAACCGTGGACGCTCCCGGCCCCGCTCATCGCCGGCCAGGTGACCAGTTTCACCGCCGTCCGCGGCTTCGAGCCAGGGCTGGCCTCCCTCAGGGCCTGGAACGACCTCCACATCGGCACTCCGCCAAACCAGGCCTATTTCTGGGCCCTCCGGGGCCTGCCGCTGCTGACCTTCTTTGCCGCCCCCCATCCCGAGGCCAGCAACCAGGTTTCCCGGCTCGCCGACCTGTTGCTGCAAAAATGCAGCCCGTGGTTTGCCACCAATCCCGTCGCCAAGTTCCAGAAGGCCAAGGACTTTAACGGCCTCACCTGGAAAGGAATTCCCTACATCTACCCCTTCCTGCAATCCATTGCGGTCGGGAACAACTCTTACGTTTTTGCCGGCCTGTTTCCTTCCCCCAGCAGACACCAACGCCAGCCGCCCCCTGCCTGCGGACCTGGTCAAGCACCTCGAAAGCCGAGAGGGCCTTGTCGCTTACGGTTGGGAACTCACCGCCACGCGGGTCGAGGCCTGGACTCGCATCGGGCAGACCATCCGCCTGGTGGCGCAAAAAGCCCTATTGCCCCCGCGCTCCGCCGCCCTGACCTGGCTCACCGCGGCCGGCCCCAAGCTCTGGCCCTCCGTAACTGAGGTCACCCAAACCGGTCCCGGCCAGCTCTCTCTCGACCGCAGGTCCAGCCTCGGCTTGACGGCGGTCGAGTTGCACTTGCTGGCTGACTGGCTCGAATCACCGGAATTCCCGCACGGGCTTTATGCGCTCGTCACCCCGCCCCCCGAGGCCAGCCTGGCACCGGCCCCTGCCCCGCCGCCCCAGCCCGGGAAGTAGCTCCGGTCCCCAGCCCTTGTCATTACCCACATCTGGGCTGGTATGAAGGACGCCGTTGGCGTCCCGCACTGGCGCGGGGCTGCTCGACCTGGCTCTCCGCGAGTGTTCCTTGGGTCCAGAGGCGGAACTGACATCGCTCGGGAAAAGATGCGGGTAATGGCAAGGTCTCCAGCCCGGAGCGCCTCCAACGGTATAACTAGCTTGCTATCAGTCACTTATGACAAAAGCCAGCCGGCCCTGTTTCTCGGCGAAGGGCCGCCCAAAAAACGTTCAAAAAAAATGCAAAAAAGTGTTGACACTTTCCTTGCGGTCTGAGATATTTTGGGCACACACGGTAATACACAAACTACAAACAATGAGAACAAAAGTACTAATCTGTGCTGCGGCGCTCGCTGCGGCCAGCGCCTTCACATTGATGGCGCAAAACGTTTACTCGCTGAACGTTGTCGGATACATCAACATCCCCCTTGTCGAGGGGTTCCAACTGATCGCCAACCAACTCGACTTCGATGGCACTGGCACCAATAACTCAACCGCCAATATCCTTGGGACCAACCTCCCCGTCGGGTCTGCGGTCTATACGTGGGTTGGCACGACGTACGACATCGCCAGCTTCGTCCAACTCAAGGGCCAAAGCGCCCCAGCGTGGAGCCCCACCACCTACACCCTGAATCCGGGTCAAGGCGCTTGGCTGAATATCCCGAACGGCGGTCTCGCCGGAACGGCCTCGAACCTCACCACGGTCGGCCAGGTCAATCAAGGCGCCATGTCGGTTGGTCCGAGCCTGCCGACTGCCGGTGGGTTCAGCCTCGTTTCCTCGATGGTTCCCCTCTCGGGCGGCCTTCAAACTGCCCTGGGCTACACGCCGAAGGTCGGTGACGCGGTTTATCAATGGAGCATTGCGAAGAACAATTACGTCATCAACAACTTCGTCCAGCTCAAGGGCCAGCCTAACCCCACTTGGAGTCCGGCTGAACCCAGCATCGGGATCAGCGAAGGTTTCTGGATCAACAGCCAACCCGGCGCTGTTTGGAGCAACTATTTCATCGTTCAATAAACGATCAAAAAGACACGCCAAAAACAAACAACAAACGAGAGAACACCACAATAAACCCAAGACAATAAACCGACTATGAAAAGACTTGTATTCACAGGCATTGCAGTGCTTGCGTTCGCCCTGGGTGCCTTCGCCCAAGGATCCATTAACCTGGACAATACTTCCGGCATCAATTATGGCATAGCGGTTGACACCGCTGGTAATTACTACAGCGGCCCGATCAGCCTTGAAGTGTGGGAACTGAACGGTGCCGCAAGCGTTCCCGCTGGTATCAACCTCGCCCCCGCTCCGGCATCGGGCTTGCTCGCCTACAGTGCCATGCAAAACGCCGGATTCATAAAGGAGGCGACCCTTGCCGGCCAGGCGACGATAGCTCCGGGCACGATTCAGCTCGGTTCCGTCAACATGCCGGATGTCAGCCCCGCAGGCAGCCAGGTTGTCCTTGCGCTCGCCGCTTGGAATAATTCCGCTGCGAATTGGACCGCGATGGTCAACGGCTCTGATGTAAACACCCGCGCTGGCGTGATTGCCTTCCTGAACCCTACCGCCAGCGGTATCCCGACTCCCCCGCCTTCGGCCATCACTGGCTGGAACAACGCCGCTGACCTGGTCATGACGTCCGTTCCCGAGCCTGGCACTCTCGCCTTGGCCGGCCTGGGCGTTGCCGCCCTGTTGATCTTCCGCCGCCGGAAGTAATACGGGTCCTGCAGCCTTTTCTCTTCAAAAAGCCGCCTGCGAGGGCGGCTTTCTTTTTGCATCTTGTTCTTCCGGAACATTGACAATCCTGGCGCAACGGCTAGCCTTGATGCAGTTGCGGGTCGGCGCGTTCGTCTATCGGTTCAGGACACGGCCCTCTCAAGGCTGAAAGACGGGTTCGATTCCCGTACGCGCTACCATTGATTTTCAAGGACTTACGAAGGCGTGCAGTAAAAGTGCAGCAACATGAACCCGAGACTCGGAGCCGACCTCCCTCTATTTCAGCACCCGGCGGGGCGGGCCCCAATGAAGCCCGTGCAGCACCCTTGGTCGCCTTTCCTGCGGCACAAAAGAATCGGCGGACGTTACTATCGCTCGGCTGGTGGCGTGACCTCACAGGCCGCTGTAATCGCCTGGGCCTCGGGTCAATCACCATGGCTTCAGGAGCCGACGGACACGCGACTGCATTTATGAAGTGAAATGAGCTTTGCCTCGCGGCGTCGGCGATGGTAGGGTTCAGGGCGTGAAAGCGACATTGCCCGAGCCCGAAATCGTGACGCGGAGAGGCAAGCCCGTCTCGGTCATCCTCCGCATCCGGGATTACAAGGAGCTGCTGGAGCGTGCAGAGGACGCTGACGACATGGCGTGGCTCAGGCGCGCCCGCAAGAAGCCCCTTCTTTACCGTCCGCTGGAAGACTACCTCGCCGAGCACAATCAGAGGTGACTGTGTACCGGGTCCTCCTTGAGCGCAACGCGGAGCGGGACCTTTCGCGGCTTGCGCCTGCGATTCACGACCGCGTTGTCGAGGCGATTCGGAGGCTGGCGAGAAACCCCCGCCCACCAGGCTGCCGGAAGCTCGCCGGCAGCAAGAACGACTGGCGCATTCGCGCCGGTGATTATCGCGTAGTTTACGAGATTGCGGACGAGACTCGCGTGGTGCGTGTAAACCGCGTGCGCCACCGCCGAGAGGTCTATCGTTGATTCGTCAGACGGGTTCGATTCCCGTACGCGCTACCATTGTGGTTGGGGGTTGAGCGTTGAGCGTTGAGAGTTGAGCGTTGAGCGTTGAGCGTTGAGAGTTGAGAGTTGAGAGTTGATTCCAGCCGATTGAATGTCCAAGCTTGGGGAAAAAGCTCGCAGGAGAGGCATGTTTAATGTCGAAAAGCTGGATGTTTGGAGGGAGGCGATTCAATTCGCAGATTTGGTCTATTCCGTGACACGGACTTTTCCAGACCAAGAGCGATTTGGCTTGATCAATCAGATGCGCCGGGCGGCGGTTTCCATTTCCTCGAACATCGCCGAAGGCAGTTCGCGGGTCTCGCGCCCGGACTTTGCTCGTTTCGTCGAGATTGCGACCGGTTCGGTCTTTGAAGTCGTGTCCCAATCGGCGGTCTCAAGACGTCAAGGCTACCTCAACGAGGCCGATTACCAACGCTTGTACGCCGCCGCCGAGCAGCAAAGCAAGATGCTCAGCGGCCTGAGGAGATCCCTTCTCCAAAACTGACAACCCTCAACCCTCAACTCTCAACCATTCGATGCGTCCATTTCAGATCATTTTCAATCCCACCAGCGCGGCTGAATTGGCCCGGATGCCCAGGGAATTGCAGTTGCAAATCCTGGGCGAGTTCCGCGGGCTGCCTCAGCAGGTGATGAAGACCGAGCTGGATCAGTTTGGCAAACTCGAGCGGGCCGGCCGCGTGCTGCACCGCTTTCGGGTGGGCGATTACCGGGTCTATTTCGAACGGCACGAGCTGGGACTGGTGGTGCATCGCATCCTGAACCGCCACACGCTCAAGGACTTTCTCTACCGTTCCGGACTCAAGCTGCCGGAGGACGAGGCGCTGCAGCAGAACCCGAAGTTCTGGGAGTTAATTGAGGCCGCGACCGCGGCGGCCAAGCCGTAGCCGGGGGCCGCAGGCGTGGGGCATGGGAGCGGGGGAGCCGTGGGGCGTGGCAAGGGCTGCGATGCCTCACGCTCTACGCCCCGACGCTCCACGCCCCGTCCGGGCGCCAGGCAAAGCCAGTTTGTGAGAATCCCGCCCCAAGCACCGGGATTGTTTCTCCGCGGGCGCTTACACGTCTTCGCCCAGTTCCACGTTCCAATAGGCGAGGTCGATGAAGTGCTTCCAGCTATCGTGGTGGTGGAGGGTGAAGTTGATCTGAACGAACGGGCGCCACTTGGGCCGTTTGGGTTTTCGGATAAGGCGCATCCCCGCTTCCTGGGGCGTGCGGTTGGTCTTGAGGGTGTTGCACTCGATGCAGGAGCAAACGATGTTCTCCCAGGTTGTGGGGCCGCCCCGATCGCGCGGAATGACATGGTCGAGGTTCAGGTCCTTGCGCTCCAGGACGTGGCCGCAGTATTGGCAGGTGTTTTTGTCGCGCTCGAAAATATTGTGCCGGGTGAACTTCACTTCCTTTTTGGGCAGGTGATCATAGACCAGCAGGAGGATGACCCGCGGGATGCGGATGCGGAAGGAAATAGAGCGCACGGATTCCGGATGGGGTTCCTGCCGGGAAAAGTCCCGCCACTCGGTGAAATTGTAGGTCTGGAAGGAGCCGTCGTTGCGGTTGAGCACAGCCTGGGCGTGGCCCTGAAACAGCAACGTTAGGGCCCGGCGCGCGGTGCATACATTGACCGCCTGCCACAGGCGGTTGAGCACGAGCACATGTTGGTTTAACATCGAAATCATGGTCCCGGTCCAACTCGGGCAACACTACACAATCGCCGCCGGAGTGTCAACGCAGGCCGACGAAAGCCTGCTCTGCACGGGTGTGGGACAGAATTCTTCACCATCTGCGATTCGGGGGGATTTGGAGAGGTTCTGTACATGAGGTCCATATATACGCAACTCGCCTCCGGCTCTTGCATCCAGTGATGCTGGAACGCTCCCTTTCAGGCCGAAGGCCTGACTCATACCAGCCCAGGGCAACGCCCTGGGTCGCCGCTGGCACGCACCATCAGCCAGGCGGATCTCCTCGAGAAGATCAAGAAAACCTCTTCCGCCTGGATTAAGGGCCAAGGCGAACAATACCGCGCGTTTTTCTGGCAGGGAGGCTATGGCGATTTCTCGATAGGCTGGAGCCAGTTGGAGGAACTGGTACACTACATAGAACACCAGGAGTGGCTAAACCCAGGGCGTTGCCCTGGGCTGGTATGAGCGACGCCTTCGGCGTCTCAGATGCGCCCGCAACGCCGGTTCCATGGTGCTCTCAAAGAATTCTGTCTCACGCCTGCTCCGCGCAGAGGCCATTAATCATCCCGATTCCGAATCGGGACTCACGTCGCCTCCTACAGCCGGGGAATGGGGGCCGTTTCGGCGACTTTGTCACTGACCCTAACGGGGCTTTTATCTCCGTTCTCTCTGTCTTCTCATGTTGTAAGTGATGAGCGCGGCCGACGGGCGGCCTTTGAGGGTGAGGAGCAACCCGGTCTCCATCAATTGGCGGCCGCTCATGGTGGTGATGGTCTGCTGGTCCACGTTCACCAGCTCATAATTGGCGGCGCCGTTGAGCCCGCAGAGCGGGAACCGGGCCGACTCGTATGGGCTGTCGGGCCGCCGGAACGCCTGCACGACACCCTGGTTGTTTTCCGGCCAGTCAAACTGGCAAGCCATCCAGGCGTCGCTTGAGGCATTCCACGGCGTTAGAGGATAATAGTCCCCGTGCAGGAGGATGGGGGCCACTTTTCGCCATTCCGCAACCAGGCGGCGCAGCAGCGCGTAGTCCAGGTCATCACGTCGCGAGTCGTAACCCAGGCCGGTCATGGGGGCGATGCCGCTGCGAAAGCCATAGATGTCCACGCGCTCGGCGGGGTACACGGGCGCTCCGAAATAGGGCACCCAGAAGGCGATGCCGTAAAGCTGGGTTTGCTTGGCGGTAAGGTTGGGGTATTCCATGTCGCTCTTGTGCAGCGGCACCGAGCGCCGGAGCGTCTCCAAATCGTTGCGCCGGCCGCCGGAGGCGCAAGTGTCAATCAGCAGGCCGGGGTGCCGGCGCCGCAGTTCGTCCCAAAAGGCGAGATAGCCGCTGACGTGTTTAATCTCGGTGAGGCCCTGACGGTCGGGCGCGTCATTGGCCCGCCAATAACCGAGGGGGGCGAAGTTGAAATCCTGGCGATAGATGTCGATGGCTTCCTCGGCCATGACTTTTTCGACGTGCTCGACGACCCACTGCCGCGCGGCGGGATTGCCGAGATCGAGAAGCTTCTGCTGGCCCTCGGCGCCCAGGAGCCATTCCTTGCGATTTTCGTAGAGCCAGGAGCCGGGCGTGACGCGCTCCGGTTCAAACCAGAGCAGCGTCTTGACCCCATTCTCGTGGGCGTAGTTGGCGACGGCGCGCAGTCCGTTGGGGAAGCGGTTGCGGTCCACCTCCCAGGTGCCGACGTTCCACCAACCGTCCCGAAAGGCGTACCAGCCCGCATCCATCCACCAGAAATCAAGGTGAATGCCGTGCGCCAGGTAGCCGCCAATGAACTGCTTTTGGTTTTGCTCGTTGGCCTTTTGCATCTCGCTGAGTTGGTTGGCGCTGGAAGCCGGCAAAAGGGGCGGGGGCAGTTCGCCGTTGAGGCGGGGCACATTGTGCTGGCGCATCCATTGCCGCCAGATATTCTGGGCTCGAACCCAGTTGCCTCCCTTCCAGAATTGCAGCGCGATCAGGGGCGTCCGCACCTCCTCACCGGGTCTGAGCCTGAAGTGCGTCAGCTCCTGCCCGGCACGAACGTGCAGGCCGCTCGTGCCGTTGCGGGTAAACGTCGCCGCCCACTGGCCGGGCCAGCCAACGGCGGCGATGACCCCCTCGCCACCCCAATCCACATTGAAGTACGGCCACGCCCCATCGCTGCCGCGGCCCCCGCTCGAGGCGAACCGCTTCTCCGTCCTGGGTCCGAGCCGGGTGTCGAACGGCCGGTAATCGTCCGGCGTGGCTTGGCTTCCGGCCCAGTGATGCAGGGTAAACTCACCGTCGGCCCGACGCTCGAACGTAGTCTCCAGCGCCTGGATGTCTGAAATGACCGGCGTGTCATTGCTGCCGGTGTTTCTGAAATACACGGTCCATTCCAGGGTCGGGCAGTCCTCGTATTCGATCATTGCGCATCGAACCTGGAGGCCCGGGTGCGGGTCTTCAAAAACGGTTTCGTGTTGGAGCCGATGCGCCCCGGCGGGTTTGACGGTCGTGGCGCCGTGACCGGCCCAAGGCCGGCCGTCTATCAGAAACGAAAAAGGTGTCTCGAGGCCGTCCCCGGAATGCCCGGCCAACCATTGGCGCATCTGCTGCATCTCGCCGGGCGATACCTCGGCAGCCTGGCCAACCGTGGCCACCGCCAGCGAGAACAAAATGCCGGCCAAGCATTCAGATGCCGGAATGTGTTTTTGCACGAGCTCTAACTGTTCAGCGTCTTTCGGACTTCACTTCCGCCGACGCGGAATAGGCCAGCTTGCCTCCGAAATAGGTCTGCAAGACCTGGGTTCCGAGGAGCTGCTCCTCCGGACAGGTCAACAAATCCCGGTCCAGGACAACCAGGTCCGCCAGTTTGCCGGGTTCGAGCGAGCCTGCATCATCGTCCAGGAATATGATCGCGGCGCTATTGATCGTATAAAAGCGGAGGGCCTGTTCGCGCGAGAGGGCCTCCTCGGGATGGAGCCGGCCCTCGTACCAGCGCGCCTGGCGCGTGACCGCCGTGGCCATTCCGAGGAAGGGGTTGTAAGGATTGTTCGAGCGCAGCGAACCCAGCTTCTGCATGTGGTCGGAGCCTCCCCCGCAATGACGCCTGCCTCGAAAATGCTGCGGAGAGGCTGAAAATAGCGCAGCCGCTCGTAGCCAAACTGCTTTACCAGCGTGCGTGTATCCAGGTAGAGCCAGGCCGGCTGGATGTCCAGCATCACCCCAAGCCGCGCCGCCTGGTCAATGGCCTCGCGGCTCATGAAATTGGCATGCGACACGCAAGGCCGCGTCCGGCGCAAAGGCAGGTCCTTGCCGACCTCCTCGTAGGCCTCCAGGAGCGCGTGCACCGCGCCGTCGCCGACGCTGTGGGCCGTGAACTGCAAACCGGCTTCCGCGGTTGCGCGGACCATGTCCCGCAGGCGCTCTTCGGGAATAAACCGGACGCCCCGGTAGCCCGGATCGGTGATCCCGTACATGGCGCTGACGCCCCAGGGCTGCCGCATATAGGCGCTGCCGGTGAGCATGCCGCCATCCAGGTAGGTCTTGATGCCGATGATGCGCAGCATCAGGTCTCTCTTTTTGAAAAGCGGATGCCGGGCAATGCGGCGGACGTTCTCGCGAACGGTTTCGAGGTCGCCCTCCGAATCGAGATGGTGCGACAAGGCGACGCGCATGGTGGCGCCGCCGCTCTGGCGGTAGGCCTGATAGACCGGAATCTGCTCCGGATAGGCGTCCCGTTCGCAGACGGCGGTGATACCCACGGCATTATAGTCCCGGAACAATTCGGCCAGGCACCGCTGCTGCTCCTCGAGGGTCGGCTGCCGCCCGACGGCCGGCACTTTGACAAATCGCGCGAAGGTGCGAATCAAGCCCGTCGGCTCGCCGGTGTTCGGGTCTTTTTCCACGCGCCCGGGGCCGCCCCCGGGGACCGTGAAATTGCGGTCGATGCCGTTGAGCTCGAGGGCCCGCGTATTCAACATCGCGTCGGGCCCGGTCGCAAAGACCACCGGATGCCCGGGGGCTGCGGCATCCAGTTCGGCCCGAGTCGGATAGCGCTGCTCGCGCAGGCGGGTAATGAACACCTGGCGCAGAACCAGCCATTGTCCCTCCGGCGCCACCTTGGCCCGGGCGGCAAAATAGTCGAGCACATCCGGCACCGAATCCATCTGCGGGATCGGGTGGTCGAACTCGACCAGGCTCGACTCCAGCGGATGCGTGTGACAATCAATCAAACCCGGTATGGCCATCTTGCCCGCCAAATCCACGGTTTGAGTCCGCGGGCCCTTGCCGGCCAGCACTTCGGCGTTCGACCCCACCTGCACGATGCGCTCGCCCCGGATGGCGATAGCTTCGTGTTCCGCTTCACGCTTTTCTGGGAGAAAAGTATCTTGATAATCAAGGAGGTTCGACAAAGGCGTATCAAGATAGTCGAGGAAGCTGGTGGCTTGGGTAAGGGGCGGAGAGGCGGATGCTGCGCGGCACACCCCTGCGGCGGGGCGAGAGGCCGTTTTGGCGAAGGGATGGGGCTCAGAACAGGAAGGCCTCTTCGCGGCGGTCCGGTGGCAGGCGCAGACGCATTTGTGGCGAACGCCGGGCGCGTTTGATGGATAGCTCCAAGACCAGCATAGCCTGATCGAGGCGGCAGTCGCAGAGTTGAGGCGCTCGGCCCAGCGCTTCGGCGACGAGGCGGTGAGCGATTTCAAGCTTTTCGAGGATGGAAAGGTCCAGTGGCATAGGCTCTTTAGCGAAGGGTTTCTTTGAGTTGGCGCAGTTGCTCCAATGCGCGTTGTCGGCCGCGCTCCTGTTGCGCCGGTGAGCAGGTTGGCGGCAGGAGGGCGGCCGGGGTTTTGGGGGGTGGCGGGGCCGTGAGGCGAACCCGGCTGATGTTGAGGTCCTCCTCGAAGCGATCCAGTTGCAAGAGGTTGGAGAGCTTGAGGGCGCCGACATTGCGGCGGGTGTGGCGGATTTCCTTTTGCAGATAGCGCACGACCTGGAGGAGGTCGGCCTGGGTGAAGCCGGCGCGGTGGAACTCGAACCAGAGCCGCTCCCGGTCAAAGCCCAGGCTGAGGGTTTGGCCGGTGAGCTGGCAATAAGTCTGGTGGAGTTGGAGCAGGGTCGCCGGGACCGAGCCTGGGGGTGGCCCGTTCACCCCGTCAGACAAGCCTGACGAACGGGCCGCAGATGGGGGCTGGGGATAGCTCACGGGGTTCATGGAACCAATTGGGCGACCCAGGGCAGCAGTTCCAAGGCGCGCTGCACGTGAGCGGCGGTAACGGACCGGGAGTTCTGCCCCGCGGCTTCTTCGAGGGCGCGCTGGGCCAGGTGATTGAGCAGCCGGGGCAGGCCGTTGCCGGCGCGAATGAGCAGTTGGAGGGCCGCTGCGTCAAAGGGGTTGGCGTGGATGCCGACCTCCTGCAGGCGGGCCTGGACGTAGCCGGCCAGTTCGTCGGCCGTCCAGAGCGTCAGGGGCAGGCAAAAGCTCAGGCGGGCCAAGAGCGGCGCGTTGATGCCCATTTGCAGGCGCGGCAGCAGTTGCTCGTCGCCGACCAAGAGCAAACTGAAGGGCGGCTGGGTGTCGCGCCGGTCGCAAGAGAGCAGGCGCACTTCCTCCAGGGCGGTGGCGCTCAAGTTCTGCGCCTCATCGATGACGATGACCGGCCAGAGCCGCTCCAACTGCTGCCAGCCCTGGCGGATGAGCAGCACGTTGTCGGAGCGGCGCATCCGGGCGTTCTGGCCCAGTTCGGCGCAGAGCAGGCGCAACAGGTCGGTGCCGGTGACCGAGGAGTGCGCCACCACCAGGGGCTTGAAGCGTTTGTCGGGCAGGCTGGAGAGGAAGTGCTGGATTAAGAGGCTCTTGCCCACGCCGTTGGGTCCGTGAAGTAATCCGCAGGCGCGCACGGCCACCAACTGTTCGAGCCGGTGGCGGGCTTGCTGGAAGCTCTGCGCGGCATAGGGTTTGGGAACGGCGGCGCCAAAGGGCATGGCGGTGGCACCCCACAGGCTCTTGAGGGCGACGTCCAGGTCAGGCGGATTTATCGGGCCGTTCATAATCGCGGTCGGTATAGGTTTTGGCGTTGAGTTGTTTATCGCACCGGCGAGCCTGGGCGAGGAACTTGCCCTCCCACCAAATCTCCAGGCGGCGCCAGGCGAAGGGGTCGAAGCGGATTTGGATGAGTTGGCCGCGCAGATGCACGGGGGCTTCCCAGAGTTGGCCCGCCAGGCTGAAGGTCGCGTCCAGGCGCACGCGCCGCTGGGCTCGGCACAGGAAGAGGGCTTCCCAGTCAGTTTGGGCGTCGGCGGTGCGCAGGTTGGAGGCGCGCTGGGCGAAGCGTTCGGCCGGGGTTTGGCCGCCCAGCGCACTGTGGGGCCGCTGATGGTATTGGCCCTCGATCCAGCGCCAGAGCCGCGCGTTGAGTTCTTCCAGGCTGTGGACGGGGTCAATCACCAGACGGGCCTCGAAGTCCATCTGGAGGGTCCGGTACCAGCGCTCGATCTTGCCCTTTGAGAACGCGGCATAGGGGGCCGCGTGGCAGAGGCGCACGCCGAGGTTGGCGCAGACGATCTGCAGGTGGTAGCTGGTGAAGATTTTGCCCTGGTCGGTGTAGAGCTTTTCGGGGAAGCCGCGCCGGGCCAGGCCTTGCCGGAAGCAGTCCAGGAACCAGCAGAGCTTCTCCGAGTCGTAATACTGGGCGTGGGGGACCAGGCGCGAGCAGTCGTCCAGGAGCGAGAAGAGCCGGGTATGGATGACCTGGCCGTCGGCCAGCTTGAGCGTGGGTCCGAACATCATGTCGGTCATCCACAGTTGGTTGGCCAGGGCACACTCGAAGGCCTTGGTCGGGCCGCTCAGTCCGGCCGGTGGATTGGCCTTGAGGGAACGAGCGTCCAGGTGGTGGGCCGCCAAGACGCGGTAAACCGAGGGCAGGCTGAAGGTGCCCAACTGGAGCGTGCCGTTGTCGAGCAACTGGCGCACGATGCACTTGACCGTCAGGTCCCGATATTTTTGGCGCCACTCCACCAGGGCCTGGCAGGCTTCCGGGCTGAGCGCCTTGCGCGCGCCTTTGTCTTTGCGGGGTTGTCGGTGCAGGGCCTCGAACCCCTGGTTGCGCCACAAGTAATACCAGCCCTCCAGAGTGGAGGCGCCGTAGAGCTTGCCGCCCCAGGGCCGTTCGCTGGCCAGGGTGGTGGCCCGGGCCAACGTGAAGTTCTGCGCAATGGCTTCCTGTATCCAGCTCGCGGCGGCGTGCCGGGCCAGGGCCGATGCTTCGGAATCGCTTGGTTGATTCATACGCTCGCGAGTCTGGGGCCGGTCTCACGCACTTGGAATAGCAAGGGTGTGTGGGGGTTAACCGGCGCCCGACTCCCGGGCGGGGGCTCTCATGCAGCCCGAAGCGGTCGCCGCTGATGGCAGCGGTAAGTCCCGAACAAACAGGTGTGATATTGCTGGACCAACTCTCGGGTGGCGCCGGCCAGATCCCCGCAGCGCGCCAGCAGGACGTTCCAAAACTCCCGGGCCGTGGGTTGAAGCGGCAGCGCCCCGAACGCGTTGCCCACGATGCACAAGAGCGCCGGCAGATGCCCTTGATACCGGCGCCAGTAAACCGCGATGGCCGTGCCCCAATGCTCGACGGCCCGGTTCTGTTCCCGGGTCCGGGTCTGGCCGCTGAAACCGGCCGCAATGGTCTCGCTATTGACCGCCCGATACGGCTGGGCGAAGTCCGGCAGGCAACTCACGCTCACTCGGCAGTGCCGGCACAGGAACCGCCGCACCCAAATCATCAGCACGCCCGTCAGCCAACTGACATACCGGTGGTAATACGCCAACGCCTCCAGACTGTGCGCCCGCCCGCAGTTCAGGCAGTTTTCCGGCGCCTTGACTTGCTTATGATACTTCCGATCGGCATACTGCTGCGGGGTCAGTGAGGTTTTGAAGATGTTTTGCATGAACCCTCTATAACCAAGCTGGCCCCGCCTGAAAACCTCGTTTCACCAGCCTCCCTCCATCTTGGCGGCCCCGGTTGCCTGCGCGACAACGCCCCACCGAGCCCGCTCTCGCCTCACGCTCGCAACGGAGATCTCGCCACCCCCTCCTGGTTAAGTGTGAAGCAAACCGCCTCCGACTTCAGTGATTTCCGCGAAGCGGAACAAGCTTCGCAAATCGAGAAGCGCCGATCTACGGTAACGATCTTGCCGTGATGCAAAATGAGGTCAGGCCCCGCCGGCTGGGCCCCTGAATCGGAGGAGACAAAAAAGCCGGCGAAAACTGTGGTGGCGATGAACCGGAGCATGGGCCGCTTATATACCCCGCGCAGGGTCGTCGCAATTAAAATCGGAGAATCCAGGCGGCCAGTCGCAAAGCTTGAAGATACGCTCCGGTTGCGGCAAGAAGTATACGATGACAGTAGCGCCTTGGTGGAGGTTCATCAGCAGTACCCCACCCATACGGGCCATCAGAGGATATGACGACCAAAGCAGACTGTGCTCGAACAATCGCAGGATATCGGCAAACACTCTCGGACAGCGTCACGTCGCACCAGCCGCCAAACTTTGACAGCTCGTGATAGTCGCCGGCCCGCCGTGTGGTCGTTGACTCGGTCAAACCGCTCCCCTTCAAAATACAAACCAGTCCGTCGAGCGAAGAATTATAGACGCTGACCCGCGCGACCCCGCCACCCAAGCCGGGAACCCGATTTTTGCTATCGTTGATAATCGCTGATTCGCCTCGTGTTTATAGGGGTTTTGCGAACCTTCAGGCTTGGCCGCGGTTCGCCGTTTTTTGTCCAAAAAACAGGCGTCAGTGTGGAAAGCGAGTATAGAAAACCGGCTCGCTAGAGGCTTTCGGGAATCGCTTGGGCAAATCAGCCTGCAAACGGAGCCAGCAAGGCAATGATTTCGCCAGACGATTTGCGGAAGAAACGGAAGTGGCCGTCCGTAGTGCAAACGACGGTTCCGGGATTCAGTTCAGCCATCCGCACCACACAGGCGTCGGCAAAATCCATCGGAGCATCTTTATAGCGCTCCATCAGAGCACGGATGGGGGATATTTCACCGACCAGGGAGACGAGAACAAGGTCGTTTCGCTCGACAAGTTTCAATACAGCGGCCGCCGGCACGCCGTCTTTCGCCACAAGATGACAAACCTCGGCCAAGACCGCCTCGCAAACGAGAGCCCCGACAGGCAGATCATCAATAACCCGCATGGCCCACTCATGGTGCGAGTCCCTTTTGCAGAACCAGCCGACGAGCGGCCCGCTGTCCATGATGGTTTGACTCATTTCCCGAAGTCGTCCATGTGTCGCGGGTTGGTGGAAAGGTCCGCGAATTCGCCCCGGCCCATGACTTCCAACTCGCGCATTGCTTTGCCAAGCGACTTTGTTGGTGCTTCAGGTTTTACAGGTTGCGGCGAGAGAATTGTCAATAACGCATGCGCCGTGTCCGGCAGCGTTTCCGCTCCGACTGCATGCACCCGGCCATTTTCCAATTCCACTTCCACCGTCTTGTAGCTCATGGCCAATATACTGCCCTCCAAATCCATCGGAATCAAGCGCGGATGCGCCTTTCGGAAAGGCGAGAGCCAACACCAGCAACGCGAAACAAGGCAAAACAGGATCGCGTCGTCAGTCCGGGTCTTTCGTCATGTTGTGCTCCCAGCCCTCTCGATCCTCGTCACTGAGATCGTCCCACCATGTTTCCATTTCTTCGGTCGCTTCCAATTCCGCTGACGACATTTTGCTAAATCTGGGATTTTTCATGAGCGGTCTCCTGATGATTCTGTTTTGAGTTTGGCAAGTCCAGGGCTGGCTTGAGCATCCTCTCTATTGCCTCGCCGACGTTATCCGGAACGACGAACCAAGTCGGGTAGCCACGGGAGGATGGATTCCCGATACTTGGCCTTCCGTTCGACAAACCACCGTTCCAGCGCATGGCGATTACTGGCGAATCGTCCCACTTCATCCTTGCCAGTGACCAGCTATTTTCGCCCCCGTTGTAAATGACTTCTAGTTTTTTGATTGATCCTTTCGGTGACAGGACTGTATTCGGGTCAACGTAACTCATAGCTTTCCTTTCATATTCTCATTTTGTTCGCCAAATGGCGTTATGCCGATAACGATTACATGGCTATATGGCCATGTCAACTTCTTTTATGTTAATCTTTTGGGAACCTTTCCACAGTCCCGACGTACGTCCGCCACGCTCCCGCGCTCCACTCTCCACGCTCGACGCTGTGTCCTCCAGGCACCTCCGGGCCTCGACGCCACGCAACGCTTGCTTGCCGGTTGGCAGCGCCTAAACTGTGGGCATGAGTTTGAATTTTGTGGGACAGTTTCCCGAATACCGCCCCCGGCGCCTGCGCCAATCGCCAATCCTGCGCCAGATGGTCCAGGAGACGCGCCTGCACGCGGGGCAGTTGGTGTTGCCCCTGTTCGTGCGCAGCGGCCGGAAATTGCGGCGGCCCATCGCCGCCATGCCCGGGGTTTTCCAGCTTTCACCCGATGAACTGGTGCGCGAGGCCGCCCAGGCCCGCGAGGCGGGGGTCCCGGCGGTGCTGCTGTTCGGCATTCCGGAGACAAAAGATGCCAAGGCCTCCGGGGCCTACGCGCCCAAAGGAATCGTCCAGCAGGCGGTGCGGCTCTTAAAGCAGGAATTGCCGCAACTGCTGGTCATCACGGATGTCTGCCTGTGCGAATACATGGCCCATGGCCATTGCGGGATCGTGCGCCGGGGCCGGGCCGGGGCCGAGATTCTCAACGACCCCACCCTCAAACTCCTGGCGCGCGCCGCCGCCAGCCACGTCGAGGCCGGGGCCGACATGGTAGCGCCCAGCGACATGATGGACGGGCGGGTGCGGGCGATTCGCGCGCAATTGGATCAACTGGGCTTTGTCAACACGCCCATCCTCTCCTACGCCGCCAAGTTTGCCTCCGCCTTTTACGGCCCGTTCCGGGAAGCGGCGGAATCGGCCCCAAAATTCGGGGACCGGCGCAGCTACCAGATGGATGCCGCCAACGCCGCGGAGGCCCTGCGCGAGGTGGCGCTGGACATCCAGGAAGGCGCCGACATCGTCATGGTCAAACCTGCCCTGGCTTACCTGGACATCCTCTACCGGGTGAAGACCGAGTTTGGCTACCCGACGGCGGCCTACGCGGTGAGCGCGGAATATTCGATGGTCAAGGCGGCGGCAGCCAACGGCTGGATTGATGAGCGGGCGGTGACGCTCGAGAGCCTGCTGGCCCTGCGCCGGGCGGGGGCCGACATCCTCATTACCTACGCCGCCGCCCAAGCGGCGCGGTGGCTTGAGGAGGGATAGACCCCGGTTCATAAGCAATCCGACATCCGAGTGTCGAGTGTCGAGTGTCGAGTGTCGAGTGTCGAGTGTCGAGTGTCGAGTGTCGAGTGTCGAGTGTCGAGGGGCGGCGCCTCGTTCCCTCGACACTCGACACTCGGCCCTTGGGTCCGGATGCGCTCGAACTGCGGGCTAATTATTCTCAGCGGTTGTTCAGGATGAGCCAGACGATGACGCCGAGGAGGACCACGCCAAAGGCGCCGGCGGCTATCCAGAAAATGCGGTTGGCTTTGTTGTTTTTCTTGGCAAAACCGCTGCTGGCGGTATCGAAGCCGCCGGCCCGGGTGCCATGCTCCACCAGTTCATTGAGGCTCACCCCGCGTTTCATCACCATGGTCTGGTCCAGCTTTTTGGGCGTGGCGGGCGGGGTGTCGGTCTCCAGGCGCATTTCGACCTGGCCCAGGCGCAGAATCTGGCCGGGCTTGACTGTGGCCTCGGCAATCCTCTCGCCGCTGAGGTAGGTTCCGTTGGTCGAGTTGAGGTCGCGGACGAGGACATCATTGCCCCGCAGGAGCACCTCGCAGTGATGGCTTGAGACTGATGGCTCGGCGATTTGAAAGGTGTTGTCCTCAAGGCGGCCGATAGTGGTCTTCTCCGCTTTCAGTTGGTGAGTGCGGCCAGTCATTCCCACGCTCAGGAGGACAAGTTTCGCCATATGATGACTCAGTTATGTGGCGGGATTATCGCCGCAGACGTGTTGAAGTCAAACGCAAACGCAACAGGGCCAGAATAAATTCCCAAGCCCCTGACGTAAAGAACAGCTTCTATGACCGCCGGATCAGGGCGCGGAACCGCCCAAAGAGCGGCGTCGAATCATGCGGTCCGGGGGAAGCCTCCGGGTGGTATTGGACGCAGAACACCGGTTTGGTCTTGTGGCGCATTCCTTCGACCGTCTGGTCGTTGAGATTGATGCGGTCCACCGCCACCTCAGCGGGCAGCGATTGCGGGTCCACGGCAAATCCGTGGTTCTGAGCGGTAATCTCGACCCGGCCCGATTCGAGGTCTTTGACAGGTTGATTGGCGCCCCGGTGGCCGAACTTGAGCTTGAAGGTCCTGCCGCCTACGGCCTGGCCGAGGATCTGGTGGCCGAGGCAAATGCCGAAGATCGGGATGCCGGTCCGGATCAAGTCATGGACCGCCTGCACGGCATAGCGGAGCGCCGCCGGGTCCCCGGGACCGTTGGAGAGGAAAATTCCGGCCGGTTTGTATTTGAGGGCCTCGGCGGCCGGGGTGGCGGCCGGGACGACCTGGACCTTGAACCCGTGCTGCCGCAAGCGGCGCAGGATGTTGTATTTCATCCCGTAATCGTAGGCCACGATGGGGATATCGGCCGGCGGCAGCGGTTGCCGGGCGGCCTGGCCGTGCGCATTGCCAGCGCCGTGAACCAGGCTGAAGCTGGCGCTTTGCTCGTCGTTTTGGTCCCACAAGAACGGCGCCTTGTGGGTGACGGCCTGGACGTAATCCACGCCCGCCAGGCCCGGCCACTCCCGAGCCTGACGCACGGCTTCCTCGTCCGAGACGGCCCTCGGTGGAGATGAACCCATTCAAGGCGCCTCGCACCCGGAGCTTCTTTGTGAGCGCGCGAGTGTCGATGCCCTGGATGCCGGGAATGTCGTTCTGCTCCAGATACTCCGCCAGCGATTGCTCCGCCCGCCAGTTGCTCACCACCGGCGACAACTCCCGAATCACAAAGCCCGCCACCTGCGGCCTCCACGACTCAACGTCTTGCCGGTTCACGCCATAGTTGCCGATCAGCGGATAGGTCATCGTCACGATCTGCCCTTTGTAGGAGGGGTCAGTGAGGATTTCCTGATACCCGGTCATCGAGGTATTGAAACAAACCTCGCCGCAGGCTGAGGCGCGCGCGCCAAAACCCGCGCCGTGGAACAGGGAGCCGTCTTCCAGTGCTAAAATTGCGTTCATCAAGGTTCGTGGCCGACCGCGCGATGCCGGGGACATGGCCTGAGGCCAAAACCGCCCGCCGCGCCAGCCCTAAACTAGTGTAGCGAACTCGAAATGGCCACATTTTTGTATCGCGATGCCGGGGTCGCCAGACTGCCGCCACATTGATATAGAACGCGGATTCCGGCCTCTGACCTGTGGTCCAGGCTTGCGCGGGCGCTTACGGCGACAAGGGCTCGAGGGTGAAATCGTGGGTGACCTTCTGTTTGCCGGCCTTGACGAAGAGCCGGTAGGGCACGCCCGGTTGGAGCGGTTCGGGCACTTGGCCTGCGATTGGGGGCCGCATGCCGCCGATGTTCATGCCGTAGGCGAAGTCCTTGATCGGCACGGAATTGGAATCGGAAACCAGTTCCCAGACGGGGCGGGCGGATTGGTTGGTTTTGAACTCATCGAGCAGGATCATCTTGATCGAAGTCAGCTTGAGCCGACGGTCGAAGCCAAACGTGATCGTCTGAGCTCGGAGCCGGCAGGGGAGGTGCCCATGACGAAACGGGCGGGCCGGGAGCGGTGGTAAACTTGAATACTGTCCCTGGCAAACCAGTCTCTATTAAGGTAAAGCGAAAAGGCGCCCAACGTGATTGTTAGTAGTATTAGCATCCGTTGTTTGGTCGTCATAAGCGTAAGGGGTTGACGCTGCGGCGCGGGAAATATTCGAGAAGTGCATTGGAAGAGTTATGAGACGAGAGACTTGCGAGTCGTCTGGCTTCGATCCTGGCTGCCAGGCGGAGAGGGTTTCGGGGGCGCCCGGATTCACGCTCATCGAATTGCTGGTGGTCATTGCCATTATCGCGATCCTGGCGAGCATGCTCCTGCCCGCCCTGGCGCGGGCCAAGGAAGCGGCCAGGCGGATCCAGTGCGTCAACGATCTCAAGCAGCTCGAGACCTCCCTCAAACTCTACGCTGACGACTATAGCAGCCTGTTCCCGCCCCGCACCAATTCCTATCGCTGGCCGACGCTGCTCCAGGATTACTACCGCACGACCAACCTGCTGGTCTGCCCCACCGACGCGCGGCGGGGCACTCCGCAAACCGACACGACTTCGCCCACGCCGGCCGACCGCGCCGCGCGCAGTTATTTTATTAATGGTTGGAACGACTATTTCAGCGAAACCTTGAGCGCCGGCGATTTTGCGGCTTACATGGGCGGCACCTTTGCGCGCGCCTCACTCAAGGATTCCACCGTTGTCAAACCATCGGAGACAGTCATGTTCGGCGAAAAGAAGAATATTCAAGACGACCCGAGCGGCCAGGGAGCCATGGACTATTTCATGGATATGTACGAGGGGGCGGGCAACGATGTGGATCGAATCGAGCACGGCTGCCATTCCGTCATCAATCGGATGCCCAAGGCGGGCGGCTCGAACTTCACGTTTGTGGATGGAGGCGTCCGCTATCTGAGATACGGCCTGAGCACCTGGCCGCTCAATTTGTGGGCGATCAGCGACGCGGACCGCCGGAAGTTCGCCTTTGTCGCGCCGTAGGGCCTGGCGGGCACACTCTTGTCTTGACGGTTGGTGGCGGGCAGATAAACTGATCTCTGTGCGCATGGGCGGGAGCCAATCTCGTCCGGGCTGCGCCGCGCTGAACGACACATGACCGACAAAGAGACCGGGTCGACGCCAACCGCTTCTGTCGAAGAGGTGCAACGGGGCTGGCACCAGTTGACGCTAAAAGTGGCGCAACTGCAAGCCGAGTTGAGCGCCGCGGCGCAAGAGAACAAGTCGCTGCGCCTGCTGCTGGAACGTGTCATCGACCATTGGCAGAAGTCGCACACCGAGTTGGTATTGATCGTGACCAACCTGGTGGGCAAGCTCCCGCTCAACGACGTGGGGGTGATCGTCTCCAAGCTGGTTGAGCACAACACCAACGCCAGCCAGTTCCACGGCGCCCTGGCCCACAACGCGGGCGCCGGCGTGTTGTCGCAGCCGGAGCTGCTCAAGACCCTGGACCAACACAAGCGTGACCTTGCCGCCGCTTTGAAGCCGGCAGTCGAGGAGCTGATCAAGCTGGACACGCCGCTGGAGAGCCAGGTGCTGCGGTCGTTGCTGACGCAGCCCGACCTGTTCTTTTCACCGCGCGTGGTGCGGGCCAATCGTTGTTTTGCGAAGGGCTACGTGCCCCGGGAGCGCATCGTGCGGGAATTCGGCGAAGAGGCCCTGGTCTTTTTCAACGACCTGACGACCGACCCCAAGCTGAATCCGCGTCCGAAAGCGGAGGAGATCGTGCTGGGTTTCAAGGACAATTTCGAGGCGCTGCTCGAGGGAAACCCGGGCGTGGCTGCGGCCCGGCGCCAGGACCTGCTGGCGTTGTATGGGCGGGTGCAGCGCAGCAAGGCGGCCGCCGACCACCCCCGCGCCCAGCGGAGCGCCTTCCAGCGGATGTCATTCCTTATCGAGTTGCTTCACTACTACGAACACTCCGACACCGAGGCGCCGGACCTGCTGTTCGCCCAGCGCCTGCCGGGGCTGATCGAGCAGTTGGCGCTCACGGGCTTGAGGGACAGACTGGATGAAAAATCGATCGTCTCGGCCGAGGCGCTCCTGGCCTTTGTCGTCAACCCGGATCATCGGCTGATGATCATCAACAACGTGGGCAAAGGCGGCGGCCTGGCCAAGACCTTGAAATTCATCCTCCGGCTGCGGAGCGCCAAGGCTGCGGAAACGGAGCTGGACCAGGTCGTCGCCGAGCTGATCCGGCACTTGATCCCCGCCCAAAAGGCGCCGCCGGCAAAGTCACTGGTCCCCCTCCTGCGGCTGGTCAGCCCGGACATGCAGCGCCTGGTCGTCAGGTTCATCATGGGCTGCGATCGGGTCCGCAAGGAGGAGGCGGAGGCCTTGGGCAAAGCCGTTGCCGCCGAACTGGGGCTCGAACTGGTCCCCGCAGGGGCGCAAAAGGGAGACCCGCTCGAAAACGAGCGGCAGAGGGCGTGGGCAAGCATAAAGGAGATGGTCGCGCGGCGTGGCGACGCAACCACGATCGCCGCTGCCATCCGCGATCGGCTCAATGCCAAATACGATGCCGACGAAATCCGGCAGAGCTGGCTGGCGCTCATCGAGGCCGATTCCATCGGGCTGATCCGGATTTTCTGCCAGATACCCTATCGGACGGACGGACAGACGGATGCGATTGCCTTGCCGGTGATTGGGACTTATGTGAGCCGGTTGACCCATGAGAAGTATGCGCCCATCTACCATAAAGTGGTCAACAGCCTGCGCAGCATGTTCCACGCCAAGCCCGACAATCCCACCCTGGTGACCTTCATGGCCCTTGTCCGCTGGGCGAACCCCGAGGCCGCCAACAAGCTCTACGCCGATGTGGGGATGCCTGCGCCGGCGTGAACTGCAAGGAGCGGGCGCGCTGGCGGAGTTTTGCCAGGGCGACGGACTGGAGGCGGTGGATTCCCTGGCGGCCATAACCGAGCAACTGGCCGACCTGCTCGAGCGTGCGATGGCAGCCGTCGTCCAGGCCGAACCGGAGGCGAATGACCTTTTGTTCGGCCGGGGTCAGCACGGCGATGAGGCGCTCCACAAACTCACGGTCGCTCTGGAGGGCGGCCTGGTGGTCCGGCGCCGGGGAGGTTTCGTCGGGAATGGCCTCCGCCAGGCTCAGACCGGTTTCGTTGCCGGGCCAGGGGCTTTCCAGGGGCACGAAGGAGGGGGGCGGGGTTGAGCGCAAGCGCCGCACGGCGGGCAAGTCCAGCCCGCATTCGTCGGCCACCTCCGTATCGTCGGGCGCCCGGTTGAGTTTGGCCGTCAGGCGTTCCTGAGCGAGTTGCACTCGGCGGCGGCGCCAGGAAAAATCCGCCGGCAGGCTGACCGGCCAGGCCTGGTAGCTCAGGGCGCGCTGCATCTGCACGCGAATCCACGGCTTGGCGTAGCAGGCGAAGGTGGCTTTGCGGACAGGGTCGAACAATTGGGCAGCCCGCATGAGGCCGATGTTGCCCTCGCTAATCAGGTCGCCAAGAGGCAGCCCGAGGCCCTGATAATCGAAGGCCATGCGCACGACCCGAGGCAGGTGGCCGAGCACAAGCTGCTGCCGGCCTGAATCGTCGAGCCTGCCTGGTTGCGCCGCCGGCCGCCCTTCGTCCGGCCTGGCCCTTGAATCGTTCGAAATGTCGCGCAGATAAAGCCGCAGCACGAAGTTGCCCTCGATGATCATCTTACTACCTCACTTTGTTCCAGTCCCGTTTTCCAATCCCGCAGCATCGCCAAGGGGTCGGAGGGCCTGGATATCGACCAGCTTGGGCGGGGCCGCGTCCGGTTCGCCCGGCAGGCGCCAGCACAGGGCGATCGTCGCGGGACCGAGCCCTTGATGCCAAATCTCGAGGTAATAACGGCGGCCCTGGACCAGCCTTTGCGGGGCGGACTTTTGAGTCGGGAATCGCCGCACGTCGGCCTGGAGGGAGGAGCTGGGCTCGCGTTTCCGCGAGGGCCCGCTTTGCCGAGCCGCCGCTGTGCCCTGGCTGGGCGTGGCGGGCGGCTTCAAGTAAGCGATGCGGCGCTGGCGGGCGGGGTCGTCATCGGTGCTGAGCCAGAGCTCGGCCGGAGTTTCGCCGTTGGGAGAAGCTATCCAGAAAGTGTAGTCGCCCGAAAGCGGAGCCAGCAGATAGCCGCGCAGCCGTTCGACCGTGTTGAGGGGGGCGGCGGAGAGGTCCCGCTGGCTCAACAATGTGCCCCGAGCCGGCGCGTCGGCAAAGGCGGTGCCGGGTGGCACGGCCCAGGCATCGCTGGACAGGGAGCCGGTGATGGGCTGGGCTTGAAGTTTCACGTCCGGGGCGGCCGTGGCGGCCTCGCCCGTGTGGACCATGACTTCCCGGTTGTCGTGCGGCGAGGCCAGGAAGTTTTTGCGCAGACGAACGACGCCCTCCAGCACCTCGAGGTGCGTGCGGGCGAGGGTGGCCGAAAGGGAAAAGCGCGTGCCCACGACCTTGGCCTCCGCCTGAGGGGTGGCGATAATCATGGGGCGCCAGCGGGCTTGTGAGGCGACGGAGGCCTCGAGGGCGCCGGTTTCGAGCAAAAGCCGTTTGCCCCACATCGGGTTGAACAGCCGCAATTCCGCGCCAGGGGCCAGGTCGAGACGGGTCGCTTCGCCAGCCCAGGCCAGACTCGCCGCTCCCCCGGCCGGCACGCGAACAATGTCCCCCGGGTAGAGCATCCATCCTGAAACGGCAGGCCACTTTGCCCCGCCGCGCTCGACGGTCACTTGGGCACGCAGGTCTGCAAGGCTGCCCACGGCTGCACGCTGGAAATAAGAGTGGAGTCCCACCAGGACGAGGCAGGCGGCTGCCGCAGCCCCAAACGACCAGCCTACCGTAAAACGCACTTCATGCCAGACCAGCCAGCGGAAACGGCGGCGCCGCGCGCGGAAAGGCCGGGTTGCCGGCTGCGGCTGCGCGGGCGAAAGCTGCGCCCGGGCTGGCGCCGGCGCCTCGGCCGGCTGCGAGCGGAGCGCGTCGTGGATCGTTTCGTCCAGCAGCCAATTCTCGACCAACTCGGCGCGGGCCTGGGGCCTTGCCAGCATTTGCTTCAACTCTCCCAGTTCGGCAGGGGAGAGGTCGCCCGCCTCCCATTTGGCCAGCAGTTGTTCGAGACTGTTCATGGTAGCAGACCTTGCAGCTTGAGCTTTTTCTCCGCGCAATCCCGCAGCGCCCGGCGCAGGCGGGAGAGGGACATCAGCACGGCGGCGCTCGTTTGCCGGAGGCGGCCGGCCACTTCATGGGCGGGCAATCCGTGCTCGTATTTGAGCCGCAGCAGGCTTTGGGCGCGCTCCGGCAGCTCCTGGATGCACTCGGTGAGCGCCTCCTGCCGCGCGCGCCAGTAGTCCTGGTTGGCCGACTGTTCGGCGAAAGCCAGCTCGGCCAGGTCCAGCAATTCCTCGTCAGCCGGCACGGCGGCCTTCCGCTGCTCGCGCCAATAGTGCAGGATGAGGTTGCGGGCCGTGCCGCGGCACCATTTGGCCTGCTCCCGGATCTCGACCCCATCGGCCAGCGCGCGGGAGAAGCGGACCCACACCTCCTGGAAAATGTCCTCCGAGTCGTGCGGGTTGCGGACGAAGCCCTGGATGAACGCGAAGAGATTGTGGCGGCCGGCCACAAACTCAGCCATCATTTCTTGTTGTCGTTCCATCGCATCGTCGCCCGCGCGTTCCCCCCTGCCGGAAGGAAATGCGCGCCGCTTTGACTTTCACTATTCTGTTCCAGGATCGGGAAAAACATAACAAGAAAGATGGCGGAGGGCAGCCAAAGCGCAGGCGTGTCGCGAAACGCTTGGAGTGCGTGGAGCTTGCTCTGCTCCTTGCACGGATCTTCATGGGCCAAGGAGCCATTTGGCGAAGCCCCAGTAGGAGCGACATATTTATAGCAAGCCAGCCGCACAAACCCATCTTCAAGCTCCGTAGGAGCGGCATGGAGGGCTTTGGCGAGCCTCGGGCGACCGGCTTGCAGTCGAGCAATGCCGCTCCTACGCAGCTTCACAGCGCCCGATGGCCGCTGCGCTATAAATATGTCGCTCCTACCGGAGCTGGCTCTCGGGTGCGCACTGCACCCCGTGCGAACCAATCGAAACAGTACTTCACGATAACTCACCCGTTCCACCCCCGACGCGGCCAGCGCTTCGAGCTGATCGACTGGCGGCGGCGCTGGGGAGAGTGGCGGGCGTACTATGTTGCCGAAGACGGCCAGATGGCCTACCTGCCTGCCGCCTGGACGGACATGGGCCCCAAGGATCCCTTTGTCGAACAGGCCCGACGACGCGCCATCGCGCGCTCGCCGCGCCCAAACCCGCAGGAAACCGGCGGCACTTGCCGCTTGCCTTGTCCTCGTATGGCGGCACGAAAAGAGAACGAGCCACGCGCAAAACCAGTTCTCCCCCGCCCGTGGCGCATCCGGACGCCGCCCCCAATCCGACTTCACCCTCGCGGAGCGCAGCACAGGCGAGGCCACCGCGCCAGGCAGAGTGGAAGCGTGGATCATTGTCCCCTCCCATTCGCTCCGAACCGATGGGAGGGGGAAACCACAAAATCCCGCACCGCACCCACAAATCTGCGACCCCTTTCTAGAGCAATGACAATGTAGGGGCTTGACCCCTTTCTCTTCTGGGCCCAAGGAACACCTCGTGGAGAGCCAAGCCGAGCAGCGCCCCGCGCCTGTGCAGGACGCCAACGGCGTCCTTCATACCAGCCCAGGGCAACGCCCTGGGTTTGTCGGCCAAAGACCATGCTGAGCGCTGAAAGCGCGACTCATGGTGCCGTGGGGTTGGGGTTCGGCGGTGTTCCATTGGACGGGGAGAGCGGCCCCAATCAACCCGATGAGGCAGGCCGTTGGCCTGCAAGAGGATAAAACGGCCCGAGAACCCAGGGCGTTGCCCTGGGCTGGTATGAGTCAGGCCGTTGGCCTGAAGCCCATAGAACCATGAGATCCTCTCAGTTTTAGCAGGAAAAGATGTGGGTAATGACAAGCGCTTCAGCGCCGGGAAAGCCGTTCAGTGTTGCCTCCGTCCCGAAGGGACGGTTGAAAGAGGCATCGGATTGAGTGCGGCGAGCGCCATCTTTGGGATTTCGCCTCAAGCGTCCCTTCGGGACGCGGCCACTTTGGGCGTGGTACCCGGCGCTCAAGCGCCGGGCTATTCTCGAGATGTCCCTCCGGGACAAGCCTGCAAGTTGGCCGCGCCTGACCGTTCACCTCAACGCTGGCCCAACACCTAAACAGCTACTGTAAGTTTACCTCCGGCCCGAACACGGGCCATTGCTTCGTCGAGGGACAACAGTTCTGCCTTGGGTTGGCGGCGGAGCTTGAACTCGACTTTGCCCTGCTCGATGGTGCGCTTGCTTATCGTGAGCCGGGCGGGGATGCCGATGAGGTCGGCGTCGCTGAATTTTTCGCCGGCGCGCGCCGGGCGGTCATCGAAGAGGACCGTCAGGCCCCCCTGCTCGAGTTGCCGGCAGGTCTGCTCTGCCTGGGCGGAGACGGCCGGGTCCTCGAGGTTCAGCCCGATGAGGTGGACATCGAAGGGGGCGATTGTCGGGGACCAGATGATGCCTTTGTCGTCGTGGTTCTGTTCGATCCAGGCGGCGGCCATGCGGGAGACGCCGATGCCGTAGCAGCCCATGATGACGGGCCGGGTCTTGCCCTGGGCGTCCAGATAGCGGCAGTTCATCGCCTCGGAGTATTTGGCGCCGAGCTTGAAGATGTGGCCGACCTCGATGCCGCGCGCGGCCTGCAGGTGCCCGTGGCAACGCGGGCAGCCCTCGCCCGGCCTGGCCAGCTTGAAGTCCCCAAACTCCGGCAACGGGAGGTCGCGGCCGAAATTGACGTTGATGTTGTGGTAGTTGGTTTGGTTGGCGCCGCATTCGAAGTTAACACGGTTGCCGCCATAGTGGTCGGCAATGATGCGCACTGAGGCGGGCAGCCCGATCGGTCCGGCATAGCCGACCTCCGCGCCGGTCAGCTCCTTGATCGTTTCCGCCGAGGCCAGCCGGAGGACCTTGCAGCCGAGAAAGTTGGCCACCTTGACTTCGTTCACCTCGCAATCGCCGCGCACGGCCACGGCCACGACGCGGTTGTCAGCCTGGTAAACCAGCGTCTTGGTGGTTTTCCAGACCGGGATAGCGAGGAACTGCGCCAGCCTTTCAACGCCGATCAAGCCCTCGCCCAGGACGGCCTCCATCGGTTTGGGTTCGGGGTCCTGGGGGAATTCCTGCAAGCGGGACTGGGCCCGTTCCTGGTTGGCCGCGTAATCACACTGGTCGCAGAGCAGGGTCATGTCCTCGCCGGTGTCGGCCAGGACCATGAACTCCTGGCTGCCGCTGCCGCCGATGGCGCCGGGGTCGGCCTCGACGGCCCGGTAGCGGAAGCCGATGCGCTCGCAAATCCGGTGATAGGCCCGCCGCATGGCGTCGTAGGAGGCCTCCAGCCCCGCCTCGTCGGCATCGAAGCTGTAGGCGTCTTTCATGATGAACTCGCGGGCGCGCATCAGGCCGAAGCGCGGGCGGATTTCGTCGCGGAACTTGGTTTGAATCTGAAAGGCGCACTTGGGCAGGTCTTTGTAGGACTTAATCTCGCGCCGGAGGATGTCGGTGATGACCTCTTCGTGGGTCGGCCCCAAACAGGCGGTGGCGCCGCGGCGGTCTTTGAAGGCGAACATGATGCCGTCCACGGCGGTGTAACGCTCCCAGCGGCCGGATTCCTCCCACAACTCGCGCGGCTGGAGGGCCGGCATGAGCAGCTCGACGGCGCCGGCGGCCTCCATCTCTTCGCGCACGATTTGCGAGAGCCGGCTCAGCGTGCGGTAAAGCAGCGGCATATAGATGTAAACCCCGGCGGAGAGTTGCTGAATGAAGCCGGCCCGCAGCATCAGGGAATGCGCCGCCGTTTGCGCGTCCTTGGGCGTCTCGCGCAGTGTCTTGCCCAGAAGTCTGCTTTGTTTCATGTGCGCCTGTGCAGTGCCTCAAACCCCGGCCCCCTGCAAGACAAAAACAGCAGGGGTCACCGGTTAGCTAGCCTGGATATTTCACAGCCTAA
>CAVQND010000032.1:0-112276 GCA_963713735.1 uncultured bacterium | reverse complement strand
AACACTTTCAACGTTTGCCGGCGCGCTGACTCGCGAAGCGTGTGGAGTGCGTCCAGCTTGCCGGCGCTTTCGGATTGGCTGGGGCGTACGACAGCGGGAGCAAGCTCCACGCACTCCGGGCGAGCCTGGTGAAAGACGGACGCCGGTAATGTCCGCGCATCGCCGTGCCGCGCACCGGAGCAAGATCAAGCAAGCTATGGCCGAACCCCTTTTCCGCTCAAGCCTTTGGTTCGACTTTCATGGCTTCCAGCTCCAGTTGGACTTATAAATAGTAAGGTTGTGTGCCTGCCAATGGGACTTCTGCCACATCAGTTGTCTTGGATTCCCGCCATACTTGGCATCGTCTGACAACACGCTAAACACGGGCTCCGTTATAAATGCCCAATAGGCGGGGTCTGATACACCCGAAAGCTTCGCCGCGTAATTTGCAGCGCATCCGACCCAGACAAGATCGTTGGACTCTCGGATCCCGGTTCGGGCCACGAAGAGAGCACTCGTATCTATCCCAACAGAGTGCTGCATCTGGAAAGACGAATTGGGATACGCGAGCTTCAATGCCGAATTCACCTCCGTCACAACCCAATTCAGTTGAAGCGCAGTCTTTGCTGCTTTCGAGTTTTTGACGTCTCCGAGGAAAACCGCCATTACACGGTCGCCGTCGAAAGCCGTGATGACGCCGTCGTTGTTTTGGATGATGTGACACGCCGCCACCAAGTAGGCTTTGTATACCTCCGCCGCAAACCAATCTTTGTAGCCATTCACGAGGCCAGTGGAATCCGCCATGTCCGCATACAGGACGGTGCCGTCCAGCAGCACCGCATCATTGGCGAGTTTCACATCCTTGGGTTCGGGCACTTTCGTGCCTCTACGCGTTTGCCATTTCGTTGCGAGGATGGCTTTGATCTCCCCGATGATTTCGTGTCCAGCTTTCATGATCGTGGTGCTCCGTTATCTCGATCCAAGTTGCTTAATCCTGCGCCACAAGAGTCGCGCTACCGGCCGGAGTCGTTGGCCTCGCGAGGCAGGGCCTCGGCGCGCGTATGGCGAGTGGGTTACGCCAAGGAGGTCAGTTGGCAGCTTCAGATCAGTGCCCCTCGGCGTAAGGCGGCGTAAATAAATAAAGGTATCAAGTTGGTTCACCCGTGAGGCTCGATGGTATAGTTCCACTCACCATGGAACTTGTTAGGCTTTAGGTTCACTTGCTTCATCTGCTCGCGTGAGACTTTTCTACCCGTCGGATACTTTCGACGATCCAGCCGGCAGGTCACCGTCAATCCTTTGGCCGTCGTTGTGCTGGCAATCAGGTTCACGACCGTCTGGTAATCTCGCAACGGTTCACCGCGCCAGTTGGACGAAATGAACGAAAAGAGTCGGTGTTCGATCTTGTTCCACTTGCTGGTGCCGGGCGGAAAGTGGCAGATGGAAAGGCACAGCCCACTTTTGTCGGCAAAGCCCTGCAACTCGAGTTTCCAGAGTCGCAGCCGCCACCCATTGCTGCCTCCGCCATCGGCGGTGATCCACAGCGTCCGGACCGGCAGGATAAAGTCTTCGCCCTTCAAAGCGCCACCACCCACGAATCGAGGCCACCGCAAAGGCCCCCGTGTCATGGTCGGTGCCCACGTTTACGAATCCGCTGTTGCGCCCCAAGTCATAGATGCCGTAGGGATAGGCGCGAGGCACCTCGGGACCCGGGAAGTCGTGCCCCTTGACCCGTTGCGGTTGTTTCGCCACACGCCATTGTTGGCCGCTATTGGCGTAGTTGCCCACCAGTTCCTTCTTCTTGGTGTCCACCGAAATGACCGGCTCCCCCGCCGCCAAGGCCCGCTTCACGCACCGGTTGATATGCCGAAATTGGGCGTCGCGGTCCGGGTGGTCCTCCCCTTCCTCCAGCTTCCGATTGCTCTGCAAACTGTAGTCCTGCTCGTGCAGCAGTTGGGCCACCCGCATGTGGCTCACCGGATGAGCTTGCTGGCTTAACTCCTCGGCCAGGGTCCGAGTGCTCTTGCAGACCCAGCGCAAGGGAGATTCCGGATCGCCGCGAGTTCCGCCCTCAATCAAATCGTCCAGCGCCGCCACCAGCCCGGAATCCAACACCGTGAGGTTCTTGCGTCCGGCGCCCGGGCGCCGGATGCGCTCCGCCAGCGAGGAGTCGCCCCGCTCGATTTCGCCAATACCCTTGAGGATGGCTTTGCGGGACAAGCCACAAGCCCGGTGAACCACGCAGACACCGCCATAACCCATCTGCATAGCTTCATTGGCGGCGGTAAGGCGCCGGGTCCGCTCATTTAGGAGTGGCCAAATGGCCCTGAACTTCTGCGTCAGCGCGGCAATAGCACTCATGTGCAGCTATCATACCACGATTCTCAGAAGTTGATACCTTTATTTATTTACGCCGCCTAACGATAAAGGTCCGGTCCCTGCCGATGGCGCCCATGAACAGACCCAGCTCGAAAACGACATTGTCCCGAGGCGCGGACTTTCTCCGCCCCCTGCTCGCCGTCATATCGTCAGGTGTTAGAAACAGCACCGCAAAGTCACACTCGTGGGACGCACGGACGAGATCCTCGATCGTCGTTTGCGATAGCTGAAAAACGCCCTGCGTCCATAGTCGGCACGTCAAGTCGCGGCGAGAAAGGGAACGGTTCAGGTGTGTGGCTTCCGCGATAGCTTCGCTTGATGACCCGATGAACACAGTGGGCAGCACATTGGGCTCGCGGATGAATTTCGTGCGTTCGCGCAATCGTGTGGCGATCTCCACCGCCAAACGTCGCCACAATCCGGGATACGCTGCGCCGATTCGGGTTACGGCCGCTTCCGGGAGTTTCAGAGCAACGGTGCGTTCCCTTGCCACAAGGGTGGCACTCCTCCGGGCCGTAGGGTCAAGGAGCGCCATCTCTCCGACATGAGTTCCGCTGCTTCGGACCGCGATCTCGCGTCTGTTGATGAGCACACGTATAGAGCCGCTGAGGATCATGTACATGTCGTTGTCAGCGTCTCCCTGCGTCACGATAGTCTTGCCGGGTGGATACTCATGCAAAGCGCCTGCGCCGATAAGCCGCCGTGCCAATGCCATGTCCCCTGCCACAGACTGCTGAGCGCAGACAGCCGCGCGCAGGTTGGCCCGCCCTGCCGAACCAACGAAACGGGGTATTATACTAGGACTACTCTTTGCCGGCATCGCTCCCTCTTCTGGCAATCTGTTTAGCTAACCGATGATTTGTATAGTGGAAGTGGAAGTTGGTCAACCTAAAAAGCGAGCGCCCCCGTCCGGCCGTCCGGCACAGGAATTTAGCTCCATCGGGGCGAGGCAAGCCTGGTTTCCGCCTGCCGGAGAGGGCGGGGAGCGTTGAGGCCAGCACAGCGACAAGGAGAGCGGGGAGTCCAGAAGGGCGAGGCCCTTCTGGCCGCTACCATGCTCGGCCGGCCTGGAAATCCCACGGCTGAACGGGCCGCTTGTCGCCTGCCGTCCTTAGCGCAACGGCGGGCACGGCAAGCCGGATGGCGTGCGCGAGCTGGGCGGGCCACTGCCGCTTGGTCCCGCCCCGAAAATGTAGGGTACTGCGGGCGGGTCGCTTGGTGCGGGCTTTCATAAAGTGAAAAAGGAGCGCAGGCCGTTTCCAGCCTGCCCGCGGTCCAAGCGGCTCAATTCAAGGAGCGGAAGCTCTCGGCCAGCGTCCAGATGCCAAGGTTGATCGCCACGTTGGCGCCGAGTCCCCGGATAGCCCGCTTATGCCGGAAGGGCTTCCCGCTGCGCCTCACGCGGCTCGTGTCGCGCATTCCGCCCCGGAGCAAATTCTCCTGCACGCGGTTGGTCACGGCCCAAAGGCTGTTGCCCACATCTGCTTGGTGCCCGGCGCAAGCGAAGCCGAAGGCCGGTTGCCAACAAGTGAGTTGATGAACAGCGCGGACGAATATCCTGCATCCGACGTGAGTTCACCACTCAACGGTGACGCCCGGGTACTTCGGCATGACCGTGTCTGGCGAGAGAATTCTCCCAGCGAGAACCTTAGCCGTGGCCAGAATGAAGCGGTTGGCGGGATCGTTATGAATCGCAGGCAGCATTTCAGCCGCATGAGCGATGGCCAGAGTGATCGGCTCGCAGGTGACCCGGTGCTGGGTGAGGCCCTTGTGAAACCAGTCCTCCAGCCCGTTCGGTGCGTGAATCGAGATCTTGCCCTTGCGCACGAGCCGATGGATTTCTGTGACCGTGATAGCGGACAGATGAAGGGAGTTGTTGGCGTCGCCCATGACAGCCAGTGCTGGGGCGGAGAGCTTGGTCTGGTCGTCCACCAGCCAGAAATAGGCGCAGGTGTCCAGGACGTATTTCATGCCGCGGGCACGTGCGGGCGGATGTCAATTGGGGCGCTCTTCCGTCCCGGCGAGATCGCCCCACTCCTCTGGCGGCAGAGGTTGAACAAGCGCCGCCGGGTCGTGCGTCACGGTGGAACCGATCAAATCAGGGTGCCGGGAAAGCCGGGCGCGGCTGGAGCCAAGCGGCACCAACTTGACCGCCGGGTGGTCTGGTTCTCGCCCGATGAAGACCTCCTCGCCAGCTTCCGCCCTGGCAATGATTTGGGCGAGTTTGGTTTGTGCTTCCGCAACCGTGAGCGTCATGCCACTACTCTAACGGTTTCAGCGAGAAACGCAACGGTCCACTTCCAGACGCGACCAGGGCAATAGCCCGAGACCTCCTTTTGCGCCTCGCTTTGGCCGCGCACACTGCTAAAGTGTGGGCGCGGCTTTATGAAATACAACTTGACAGAGCAGCAAAAGGAACTGGCCCGCTTCATCGTCGGGCAGGTTCGTGCGCAAGACCTTCCTGAGAGCTTTCATGTAGAGGAGATGAGGGATCTGAGTGGCCTGGGGCTTTTTTTCGCAGAACTCATGGACAAGGATAGAACCACTAAGCCGGTTCAATCGTCAAACCACCTGACCCAAGCGCGAATCCACGTTGTTCAATCACCAATCCATGTTCACGTCCCAGGGGTGAGGATTGGGGCCATTGATGCACTTGCCGAAGCGAAAATGCTGGTGATAAATGGCACTCGCCGTCAAGGCCGTACCTGTACGCTGACCGGGCTGATCTACATCGCGGTGGACTCCAATTTTGTAGATGAGGAAGCAGTTAGGCCGATTTCGACGCTGGCACAACCCCATCCGCCAGAGATTGCCTTCTCTCTTGACCGGCTCCGCACCGAGCACCCCGACCCGAAGAAACTCGGTTTCCTGATCATGCGCTTCACGGATACGGGACCCTTTCAGGGCATCGTGCGGGCCGTTAAGAACACTGGGCAAAAGCACAAACTCTCAATAGTTCGGGCAGATGAGAGGCAATTTCACGACGACCTTTGGGGGAACGTCCGCACCTTTCTGCATGGCTGTGGCTTTGGGATTGCCGTTTATGAGCGGATTGAGACAGAGGAACAAAACGCGAACATCGGCCTTGAAGTCGGCTACCTTATGGCGATGAGCAAGCCTGTGCTCTTGCTCAAGGATCAGACGGTCAAGACCCTTCCGTGCGACCTGGCCGGAAAGCTCTACAAACCGTTTGATCCCCATGATCCGGAAGGCACCATCCCGGAGCAGTTGACCAAATGGCTTGGGGACAACGGAATCATTGTCCCGAAGGCTGGCGGCGGCGTTTGATTACTCGCAAATGAGCGGAAGGGTCTCCTGGCGATGGGGACGAGCGCTGATGGCCTTCGCGTCGAATCTCCAATGGCTGTGGCCCGCAGGTTTAGGGGTTCTCGCGGTCTGCCTGGCACCGGTGCGGAGGGAAACCAGGGAAGGTCCGCAGCCAATTCCCGCGTGACCCACAGCAGGCTACGATCCCAAACCCAAGGCCCAGCAAGGTGCCACTCCATCCTCCGGCTCCAAACTGAAAAAGAAGGCTGTTCATCGAGCAGCACAATTTCTAAGTAACTTGGTATGCAACGTCGTGCCTTCGTGAAAAACACAGCCCTGGCGGCGAGCTTCATGGCCACCTGGCCCTTGTCAGACCTCGCCGGCGCCGCGAACAGCCCCGATGCTCCGTTGTGGGACCTCCATGTCCACATGGCGCAAGGGTTTTCGATCCAGCAAATCCTCGAACTCGCCCAGGAGCGTAATGTCCGCTTCGGCATCTTGGAGCATCCTGCCCCCGGGCCGATCAGGACCGACACCGACCTGAGGAACTATCTCGCCGGCCTTCGGAAGTTCCCGGTCCTGGTGGGTTTGCAGCCGATCCGCCTGGGATGGTCCAAGAGCTTCTCCCCAGAACTGCTGGCCCAGGTTGATTATGTGTTGATGGACCCGCAGACCATTCCACTGGGGAATGGTGAATTCATGCATATTTGGGAATTCAGCACCTACGTCGAAGACACGGATGAATTCATGGAGAGGTATATGGCTTACAGCCTCGAAATCCTCCGCAACGAACCCATCAACATCTTTGGATGGCCGCTGTTCCTGCCGGTTTGTATCGCGCGAGACTATTACAGTCTCTGGACTGAGGACCGTATGCAGCAGCTCATTTCGGCGGCGAAGAGGCGAAACATCGCCTTTGAAATAAACGACATGTCGCACACGCCCCACGAGCAATTCATACGCCTGGCCAAAGAGCAGGGGCTGAAATTCACCTTCGGGTCAGACGCGCGCAACCGCAATGCCGGCCGCCTGGCCTACTGCAAACGGATTGCCGCGAAGTGCGAGCTCAAACCGGATGATTTTTATCTCCCCGCACACCAGACCGCGAAGAAATGAGGGGCTCGATTCCGTTATGCGCGGAGAGGCAAAGCACCCGGGCCAAATGGGGTAACTGCGGTCCGGAGCGCCACGGCGGGCACGGCAAGCCAGATGACGTATGCGAGCTGGCGCCTAGTCCCCGAATAGCCCGCTTATGCCGGAAGGGCTTCCCGTTGAGGTTCACTCCGCTGGTGTCCCGCATTCCGCCCCGGAGCAAGTCTCCCTGCGCGCAGTTGGTGATCGACCAGAGGTCATTGCCGGCGTCTTTGCGGCACCTGGCACAAGCGGCGGCGAAGGCCGGGTTGCCAAGACCCCGATAATCTGATATTTTCCAAACATGCCGGTTCAGACCAGACATCGTTTCAGTGTGGAAGAATATTACCGCATGGCGGAAATGGGCGTATTGAAGCCGGACGCGCGCGTGGAGCTTCTCAATGGAGAAATCATTGATATGTCACCGATTGGTCCTTTTCATGGAGGCGTAATCAATTTTCTGATCGAGATTTTCACGGCTGCGCGCCGGGGCCGGTGGGTGACCGCGGTTCAGAACCCGCTGCACTTGAGTGCTGATTCCGAGCCGCAGCCGGACTTGCTGCTGCTCAAGCCGTCTGCTGATTTTTACCGGAAACGCCATCCGCAACCCGACGATGTTTATCTGCTCATCGAGGTTGCTGATACCTCCCTCACGACGGACCGCGACGACAAACTGCCCGCCTACGGCCGCGCGGGAATTGCCGAAGTGTGGATTGTGAACCTCAACGAGGAAACCATTGAAGTTTATCGCGAACCGCACTTCGCGGGCTACGGCTCGAAAACCATTTTGCGCGCAGGCGAAAGGGCCGCGCCGCGGGCTTTCCCCGACGCGGCTGTGGACGTGGCTGAATTGCTGAAACACTGAAACCTCGCCGGCTGGGGTGATCGCCACGTTGGCGCGCAGCCCCCAGATGGCCCGCTTATGCCGGAACGGCTTCCCGCTGCGGTTCAGGCGGCTCGTGTCCAGGATTCAACTTTCGACCTGACAAGCCCGCCCACACGCATTAACTTCCAACAGTGAGCGCGACCGAGATTATTGATGAGCTGCCGAGGCTGACCGAGGCTGAGTTGCGGCTGGTGCGCCAGCGGTTGCTCGAACTGGCGGCGCAAAACCAGGATATTGAGCTGTGCAACGAAGCGGCGCGGGATGGCGAGTGGACGCTTGACCGCATGGAGGCGGACGATGCCCTTGGTCAATCCCGGTGAGGTCTGGGTGGTTGATTTACTGAGACGATGAGTGCGAAAGAAATTCTCCTGGAGGTGGCGGAAAAATTGCCGCCAGATGCTACGCTTAATGACGCTATCTATGAACTCGAGTTTCGCCAGGCCGTTCAGCAGGGACTCGACGAACTGGATCGCGGCGAGGGTATTCCCATTGAAAAGGTCAAAGCCAAAATCGCCGAATGGGCTGGCAAGTAATCATTGGGCCGTTGGCGCAATCCGACCTGGCGGAAATTGTCCGCTTCTGGCACGGAGCGCGGGGCTTCCCCCACATTCCCGGGGAGTTCCGAGCGTCCCTCGACGCGCGGAATTCGACCTGACGGTCGCCGTCAAGGGTGGGGTCAGACCATAGATTGGGCTGGTGTCAGGATCTGGGGCAGGGCCGTTGCACAACCCTCCGGTCGCGCTTGCCCGGCGCTCACGCGTGAAGCCGCGTTCGGGCGATGCCGCCCTGCCAGCCCCGGCGCGCCCAGCCGGCGGTCAACTCGATGCCGAACTGGGGCCGGGTTGGCGGGATGGGCAGGGCGCAAAACTCCACCAGGGCGAACCGCACCTGGCGCAAGTCCTCCTGGCGGGCATCTTCTTTGGGCTTCCCTCGACGGCCCAAGCGTCCTAGTGTGGTGTCCCCGAAATAGCTATACATTTGCGGCAGTGGAAAAGACATGCCGCCCAGGGGGTTGCGCCGCATTTGGGTTCTGGCGTTGTTGCGGCTCGGTCACAGGTCCATGCGGACATGCTCCCTCGCCGCGGCTAGCCAGAACCCAAATGCGGCGCAACAAATGTATGGCTATTTCGGGGACACCACACTAGTATGGGTGAGTGTATGGAGCGACTTGTCAACAAGTCTAGCGGCTTTGCTCAAGCCGAGGCATGGGAAAGGCGGCAGTACCAAAGTATGACTCCGGTCGAGAGAATGCGGGCCGCCCGGCAATTAAAGGACCGTCTCTTTCCGGGCAAGCAACCGGATGTGCGAGAATGCCACACGCGCCGGAAAACTCAATAGAGGCCTCCCACTTTTCTCCGGACATCCTGGAATTCATCCGGTTGCTCCAGGCTTATCAGGTAAAGTACGTCGTGGTGGGCGGCGAGGCCGTCATCTACCACGGCTATCCACGTTTCACCGGTGACATCAACTTTTTCTTTTCTGGTGCCCCGGACAACGTACAGGCCATTTTCGCGGCCTTGCGTGAGTTCTGGGGCGGGACCGTTCCGGGCATCCAGTCTGCCGAAGAACTCTCTGAACCCGGTGTTATCGTCCAATTTGGCCGTCCTCCTAACCGTATTGACCTGTTGAATCGGATAGACGGAGTCGGTTTTGACGAGGCTTGGAACGACAAGATTGAGTTGCGGATTTCGTGCCCTGCCCGGGAGGTGCCCCTCTTCATGATTGATTTTCGGAACCTTCTGCGCAACAAGCGGGCCGCCTCTAGGCCGAAGGATCTCGACGACTTGAGAGCCCCTCGGAGGATAGGCGCCTGCGCCTTCCCGCAACGGAAAAGGGAAAAGGGGTTCGACCATAGTTTGGTTCATTTTAGTCTTCGCCTCGGCGGTCACCGCATCCATAAGCCGGTCAGTTCCGCACATTCGAATGTCCAGCGTCCCTGCCAAGGTAAGGCGTCAGACAATAACTTCTCACTTCGAGGCGGACCACAAAGGGGCCTTCAGCGGTCTAGCGGTGCACCATGAGGCCGTTCAGAAGCTGCGCGCACGCGAACCAGTGCGCCGCTTCCACACTCACTCTCCTTTCCGATGGTTGGAAAGGGCGCGAAGCATGAATGCCAAGCGCAACGGTTCACGCGGCTGGTGTCCCGCATTTCTCTCCGAAGCAGGTTTTCCCGCAGGCGGTTGGTGGTGTCCAGGCCAAAGGGCTTGAATTGTCCAGGATTTGGGGGATAATCCCATTATGAAGCTAGTCACAGACGAACGATGCCGGCTCACCAGCCGGGATATCTTCAAGCCCAACACGCCCTACGATGCCGAGAGACAGCCGGACGGGCGGGTGGTGCTGACCGAGTTGGTGCCCGCGGAGGTTCCGGTTGTCCGGGCGCGCAAGGTCAATGGAAAGTGGGTTGGAGCCAATATCCGGTTAAACCGTGAAGTGGTGGCGGCGGCGGTGCGGGCCGACCGGGATGCGCGATGAAACGCTACTGGGACTCATCGGCGTTGGTGGATGCCCTTCACGATTGGATTCATGCCAAGGCTGCCAAGAAAGCCGGTGTACAGGTGCTTTTGACCGACAATCACAGCGACTTCGAAACCCTTGCCGAGGGCTTCACAGTAGAGGCGCCCTGAAGCACCCGTCTGCGCGCGAGGATCTCTTTCCGCCCTTGACATGCCCTCGGTCGTTGGGCGAGACTGGAAGCGCAATCTCGGCAAACCCAACGGTTGGAGAGATGGCCGAGTGGCTGAAGGCGGCGGTTTGCTAAACCGTTATACGGTCAAAAGCCGTATCGGGGGTTCGAATCCCCCTCTCTCCGCCATCCTCATAATCAACGACTTACAGAAATACTACAGGTCAGGCAAAACATTCTCGCATAACAGATTCAACGCCGTTCAAGCCTGTTCAAGGAAGTATTCTGCCGGTTCTCAGCCCTCTGAATGACCGCGTGTCTTCGTCTGCGCCTGACCAGGGCCCACTCAACCCCCAGAATCCTCTCTTCGTCCTTACCGCAGCCAAATATGGAATCGAGTTGGTCGGGCCACCACTGCAATGATGTGAAGCGGCCCAACCACGGCATCCAGCGGATGGGAACCAGCCGATCAGCTTGGTCCGTATTCGTCGCTCGGTGGCGGTTCCATTCAACCTGAATCTTCACGAAACGCTTGACTTTGGCTGCATTTCAGCCAAGCTGCGCCCGTGTGAGCATTACCAATTTGTCAGCAGAGCGACTACGCCAGGCAGGCGACCCCAAAGAGCAGATCGAAGCCTTGCAAAACGATGTGACCGGCATCCTCTGCGCCGCTGTTGTGCCGTTAATCGTCATGGCGATTAGAAGTTCCAGTGCCCGGACCACCCGCCACGCCCTCGCGGTCACGACCGTACTTATGGTGATGTTCGCGTTGTGCGGCAGTGCCACCGCCGCCTTTTACATCAACTGCGCGGGCTGCCACACCGTTCCCCAAGACGGGATGGCAATTGTGAACTTTCAGACCACTACCAACCTCGGGAAAGGCCTGCGCAAGGTCTTCAAGGTCAGCCCTGGTCAAACGGCCGTTATCCAGCTCAATGTCACCAACAATCACGGCGGCAGTTACGCGCTGAACCTCAACAACCTCGACGCCGGGGGCGTCAACAACAGCAGCAACCACCTGGCCTACACGGCAGACCCGGCTTGGGCCCGCTACTTCCCTGGGACCGCCACGAACTTCTTTATGGCAGGGTGTGCGAGCGAGAGCCCAAACCTTTGGACCTTCAACCTGGTGGTCAAGACCAACACGCCGGCTGACTTTTACACGATCAACAGCCAAATGGCGGGATATTACTCGTCCAGCATGTGGTCCCAGCAGGAGTCCTTTTACGTCCAGGTCGTGGCTGCCGCGCCGCCGGCGCCGGTGCTCCAAACACCACGGCGGTCGGGCAATTCGTTTTCCGCGCAGGTCGTCACCACCAGCGGCTTTACCTATTACTTAGAGTACAAGACGAACCTGACCGCGCCCACATGGAACGCCGCCGCCCAAACCCCGGGCAACGGCACGATCAAGACCCTGACGGATACCACGGCGACCGACTCGTGGCGTCTTTACCATGCACAGGTGCAGTAGAAAGCGTTGGTCAGGATCAACACGTTCCGCGGCTACCTCTCCAAGAGCCTTCCACGAAAACTCTTGCCAGCCGGGACAATTCCGGCCACGCTGCCCCCACATATTTGAAGTCTCATGAACATCAGCAATTTGACAGCACAAGAACTGCGTGCCGCAGCCGACCTTAAAGAGAGGATTGACGGGCTGCAAAATGAACTGAATGAACTCCTGGGCGGTGAAGTTTCTGCCCCTGCCCAAGTTGCCATTGAAGCACCTGAGAGGCCGGGGAATGGGAGGCGGAAAAGGAGGAGAAAGTTCAGTCCAGAGGCCATTGAGAACATCCGTGCTGCTGCGAAGGCAAGATGGGCAAAGGCGAGGAGGGCGGGCAGGTCGAGGCTGTAGAGCTTTCCATTTTGACAAGGCGCAATGCTCTTTTGGGGTGTTGCGCCTTTTGGTTTGTGGCGGCGGAGATGGGCGAGCAGTACCCTGAGGCTGGAAAGGCTGGAGCAGAGTTGTGGCCGGCTGAAGCGCAAGATCTCTGCCGTCTTTGGAGAGGAGTCCACGGGCGGAAGGTGTCTCAGCGGCTCAAGCCTCCGGGGTGGACTCCAGCACAATGTCGAAACGGGCAGCCAGCTCTCCTATAGGCGACTCCTTGATCCGGGCGAAATCCACGGTGACCAAACCCCGAGTTTCTTGGTCGCCTATGCCCCTCCAAATGCGGTCCTGCTGGTTGCCGGGCTCACCCTTGACGAAGAGTTGTGTCGTGTAGGCTCCCGGCCCTTCGTCTTGACTTTAAAATGGATGTGGGGAGCTGGGCGGCCGGCATATCCCACCGGCTTTATCGTGCGGAAGTAATAATCACCGGTCGATCCAGTCAAGAAACGGCCGAAGCCCTGGAAATGAGAGTCGAACCGGCTTCGGTTCGGCCGGTCCGCGAGGTAAACCCCCAGGCTGTCGGCCTCCCAAAGCTCAATGGTCGCGTTCCGAATGGGGTCGCCCCGGGTGTCCAATAATCGCCCGCTGATGTGTGCGATTTGCCCAACGGCAGGGGTGATTGAGTCGTTGATGATGATCAAGTCGTTGTCAGTGTCCAGGGGGAGCCTCGGAGGGTAGAAGGGACCCTCCGCCAGCCAAGGCGTTCTTCGGGCCAGTTCTTCGGCAAAGACACCCGGCACAGTGAACAATGCGGTCCCAAAGCTGAGTTGGCGGAGAAAGCCGCGCCGCGAGCTGTGAATCTGGACCGCATGAATAGACGCAAGTGGGTTTTTCATACGCGATCTGCCCGTTTCATCACCACCAATCTAATCTCTTTCATCAAAAATGCACATGAAAGTTTCTCGGGGGGCTCTCCGCCAGTTTCGTAATCAAGGAAAAGCTTGATTGAGGTTGGGCCTCCGGCGATGGTGTCGAAGGCGGGGGTGGTCCTGGGGCCGCCCCGGTCGAGTTTATGGTTTCTGCAAATTCTGGAAGGTTGCGGTCGAGCGGGTTCACACTCATCGAGTTGCTGGTGGTCATCGCGATCATCGCGATTCTGGCGGCCCTGCTGCTGCCGGCGCTCTCGCAGGCCAAGCAGCGGGCCAAGGCCACCGAGTGCGTCAATAACAGCCGGCAACTTGGCCTGGCGTTTCTCCTGTACGCCGGCGACAATGCCGACCACCTCCCGAACCTTTACACCAAGGCCTGGCTCGGCGCCAACGCCGGCCCGGAACCGGGCGGAGACTGGTGGTTCCAGACGCTCTCCAAAGGCAAGTACATCACCGCCAACTCGACCTCCAACAATGTCTGGCGGTGCCCGGCCGTAAAAGAGAGCGAGATCCAGGTGATTTTCGGCGCGCGGTGGGAAGGGTATGGCCCGGTGGAAGGCACCATCATCCGCTATGCCTTCCTGGACGCGGGCGGAGTGGGTCCGCTGGGCAGCCGGCGGCTGACTGACCTCCATTGTCCCAGCCAGCTCTGGCTCATGGGGGACACCGGCATTCCGAAGAACCCGGACAATGTCCCCCAAGGCGGCTACCTGACGGAGATCGTCACCTTCGCGCCCGACCCGCAGACCGGCTGGAAGCTCTGCGTGCCGCAGAAGCAACCGGCCTGCCGACACGTTCTCAGAGCGGGTGTGACCTTCGCGGAGGGCCATGTCGAGATGTGGAAGTATCTCGACTTTCGGAACGACAAGAACGATATCTTCGGGGTAAACTCACTGTGACGCCCCAAACCATTGCAGGAGACGACGTAAGGAGTCTCTGATCAATGGCCCCGGAGGGGAGCAAGCTTTCGCTGTGCCCCAAACTCAATCAGAGACTCTTTACGTTGTCGCCTACGGTCAGGGACTTTGTCACTGGCCCTGCCAGGCCGGCGGCCTCGGACAGCGTTCGACTTGCGCTTGCACAAATCTTTTCGGTGACAGACCCAGCCGGTTTGGTCATGCTTGGGCCGTGAAACCGATCCGAGGCTTGCTCGCGGCAGTCATTCTGCAAGCCGGAATTGCCGCCTTGGCGGCCCAGAACGCCACCCTGCGGGGGACCATTAAAGACGAAGCAACCGGCGCGCTGACGCCCTGCACCGTGACCATCACCGACGCCAATGGAAAGGTATGGGTCGAGAGCGACTCCTTCAACTCCGGCTTTCGTTGTGCCGGCCAGTTCAGCAAGGACCTGCCTCCGGGCCGAACGCACATCCGCGTCACTCGCGGGTTCGAGACCCAGGCGGTTGAGCGGGACCTCGAGCTGCCGGCCGGTCGGGAGACGGAAGCGGCTTTCGTGCTGCGGCGCCGTGTTGACCTGCGCAAACGCGGGCGGTACGGCGGCGACGGCCACGCGCATATGCTGCACGGAGAACGGACTGTGCCCGTCGGTTTCGATTTCGTGGCGCTCACTGCACGGGCCGAGGACCTCCAGTATCTATGCCTGGCCCAGGGCTGGATAGTCGAGCCCGCCACCCCGGAAGCCCTCGAGGCGGAACTGCAGCCGCACTCGACCCGGGATTGCCTGCTGACCTGGAACCTCGAGGCCCCCAAGAATTATTACAAGGGCGACGCGGGCCGATGCCTGGGGCACTGCTGGAACCTCGGCATGCGGGGGCGAACCGCCAAGGGCCTGGACGTTATCCATTCCGCTGGAGGCCAGCGCCTGGGATTACGAATCGAGCAAGCCGACCTACGCCAACTTCGAATCGCATCGCCTCATCCACTCCCAGGGCGGAGCGGTCTTTTATTCTCATCCGGCGCGATGGTGGATGGGGTCCTGGGGCGGACAGGGCGGCTACCCGAGGGTGGAGCGGATGCGGGTCTCGAACATGGCCGTCGAGCTGCCATTGGACACGCTGGCAGGGCCGACCTACGATGGTTTGGACGTGATCACCACCTCGGGCGAATACGCTGCCAATGCGAAGGCCTTCCAATTGTGGTCGTTGCTTCTCAACCATGGCTACCGGTTGGCGGCCACCGCCTCGTCAGACGCCTGCTTCGATCGGCCCGGCGGCGGGGTGCCTGGCATTGTCCGCACCTACACCTTCGTGCCGGGTCAATTCTCGCTGTCCAAAGTCGCCCAGGCGACGGCCGCCGGGAGGACCTTTGCCACCACCGGCCCTTTGCTCATCGCCACGATGGACGGCGCGCCCCCGGGCTGCGTCCTGGCCGCCAACGGACGGAAGCATCTTCTGGCCGCCGAGGCCTGGGCCTGCGGCAGCGCCCCAGGGGGAATCGCCCGCATCGAGTTGCTGCGCAACGGGCAGCCGTTCAAGCAGGCCGCCTTCGACGAGCCGCCCAACTCCGTCCGCACCCACTTTGAGCTCCAGGAAACCGAGAGCGCCTGGTACTGTGTGCGCGTTCTGGGCAGCGATGCCCAACGACAAGTCGCCGTGAGCGGCGCCTTTTACTTCGCGGCCAAAAACTATCGGCCCCCCCCGCCCGTTCGGGCGCAAGTCCGCGCCCGGATTCTGGATGCTCAATCCGGCGAGTGCCTCCCCGGCTTCCTGACGGAAGTGACTTTCGAGGGACCCGTTGGCCGGGACGGCAAACGTCACGCCTTGAACACAGGCCAGGGACAAATCTCGGTGCCGGCCACCGTCCGCCTGCGGGCCGAGGCCAAGGGCCATGCCCCGCTCACGCTCAGCCCGTTTCTGGATTCGCCCAGGATCGTGCAAACCGTCACCGGCCTGGCCGACACCGACCTCCTGGACTGGAAAACCTTCGAGCGGCTGCGAGAGCAGCTCGCCGACATCGAGTTGGTATTCCGTTTGCCCAAGGCCCTTTGATGCCAATGTCACAACCCCAACAACACCGCGAGCCGGTCGAAGAATACGAGCGCGAGCCGGTGCCCGAAAGGGCCTGGCTCGGGCTCAAGAGCTACGTCGGCCAGTTCGCCGGCGAACACGTTGCGGGCACGGAATTGATGATCGGGCCATTGTTCCTGGCTGCCGGCGTCAGCGCCTTCGACTTCATCGTCGGTCTCCTGGCGGGCAACCTCCTGGCAGTCTTGAGTTGGACTTTCCTTACCGCGCCCATCGCCACCCGCGTGCGGCTGACGCTCTACTGCCAGTTGGAAAAAATCTGCGGGCGCAGGCTCGTCGTCATCTATAACGCCGCCAACGGCGTCATGTTCACGGTGCTGGCCGGGGCCATGATGACCGTTTCCGCGACGACGCTGGGGGTCTATTTCAAGTTCTCGATGCCGCAGTTGACCGACACGCTGCCGCCGGGTCCAGGGTGGGTGGTGGCCGTGCTGCTGACCGGCGTGCTCTTTTCCATTGTCGCCGCTTTCGGCTACCGGTTTGTGGCGCGCTTTGCCAACATCGCCGTCCCGTGGATGGTGCTGGTGTTCGTGGCCTTCGGCATCGTTGGCCTGCGCCAGATGGGCCTGACCTCGCCGGGTGATTTCTGGGAGGTGGCCAGCACGAAGGTTTGGACCGGCGGCGCCCCCCAGGCGGGGCAGGTGAAATTCACGTTTTGGCACGTCCTGTTCTTCGCCTGGTTCTGCAACATGGCCTGGCACATCGGCATGGCGGACCTCTCGTTGTTCCGGTTCGCGCGCAAATCGCGTTATGGACTCGCCTCCGCCTCCGGCATGTATATCGGGCACTTTATGGCGTGGATAGCGGCCTCGACGCTTTACGCCGTCCAGCTCAAACGCGACCCGCTCAACACCGCCGTGCTCCCGGGGCCGCTGGCCTACCACGCCTGCGGGTTAGCCGGGCTGCTCTGCGTGGTCGCCGCCGGCTGGACGACGGCCAACCCAACGCTCTACCGTGCCGGCCTCGCCTTCCAATCGCTCATCCCCAATTCATCCCGTTTCAAGGTCACCCTCCTCACCGGCCTCATCGCCAGCGTGAGCGCGGTGTTCCCGCTCGTGACGATGAAGCTGCTGGATTTCGTGGCGTTGTGGGGGATGATTCTAATGCCGATGGGCGCCGTGATCTTTGCGGATTTCTGGCTGCTTCCACGGTTGGGGTTGCGGAGCAATTTCGCCCAGGCCACCGGGCGGACGTTCAACTGGGCGGCAGGCGCCGCCTGGATTGCCAGCATGGCCTTCTGCACCGGAATCGTTGCCGCCTTCGGCCGGGACAAGCTGTTCTTCGTCAGCCTCCCCGGCTGGTTTGTCACGGTGCTGCTTTACCTCGCACTGAGCGCAATTCTGCAACGGGGCGCCCCCTCGCCATCCCAGCCGGCCTGAATCATGAAACGCATCGCCCAAGCGGTTTCCGTCCTCGCGCTGGCCGGCACGATTCTGCCCCCGTGCCTGTTCTTCGCCGACGAGCTCAGCCTGCCGGCAATGAAGCTCTGGCTGCTGGTTTCCGCCGTGGCCTGGCTGGCCGCCACACCCCTCTGGATGGAACATAAGACCTCCTGACCCGTCACCCCCTCACGCCATGATTCGACACGCAATTCGCCGGTATGTGGTGAATTAAAGGAGGTGTTCCACCTGGACTGAGTTGGCGACGGTCACCCTGTTTATTCCCTCAATCCACCCATCCACGACTTCGCCCCTTGATTCGTTCAGCTCACCGGCACGAGGCAAACGCGTTCGCCTTTGTCGTTGCGAGTGATGCCCTGGGCGTAGGGGTCGAGGGTCAGGACACCATCCACCAGGAAGGCATAGCGATGGTGGCCATGCTTGAGTTCAACCGTCAGCAGCCAGGAACGGTCCGGCATCTGTTTCATCGGATGAGCCGCCGCGTTCCATTGGTTGAAATCACCGACCAGGCTGACAGTTTTGGCCTGTGGGGCGTTGCAGACGAAATTGACAGCCCGCATGGGCTTCTGGTAATCGAGCGAACGCATAATTCAGTGCAGCAGGTTCTGGAGAATGGTCAGCGCGGTGCGGCGGACCTGCTCGGACCTGGTTTCCAGGCGGCGGTACTGCTCGATCCAGTCTTGATCGGCCTGGTGGTGTTCGCGCCAAACCGCTTTGAGCACCCGCTCGGTCCGCTCGACCTGCTGCATCGCCGACGCCAGCGGTTCCCGCCCCTCGGGCAGGTCCGAGATGTTCCCGACGAAAAACCGGCTGATGCTTTTCTTGCCGAAGACCGCCTGCAAGAGCATGACCACGGTTTGCTCGTAGGGGTACCACCGTTGGCGCAAGGCCTCGCCCAAAAAGCCGTGGCTGACCGCAAAAAACTCCGAACGGGGACGTTCGGTGAACTGGCGGATTTCCTGGGCCTCGGCCGGGAACCAATTGTAGAGCAGGGCAAAAGTGCCATAAGTATCAATGAGCTGCTTGGAATTGCCGTGGCCGGTGGCGATTTCGCCGATGCATAGGTCCTGTTCCAGTTCGAGGATGATTTCCGGCAGATCGTGCAGCCGGCCCAGGACTTCCTGCCCGACCGCTGTGCCGTAGTTGAAATCGCCGGGGATGAGCCAATAAACATCGCGCGCCCCGCCCGTTTCGAAGGCCGCGCCCAGGCCGGCGTACCACATCTGGCAGGTATCGACCGCCCAGACGTCCAGCATATCTGAGCAACGCGCCAGGGTGTGCCTGCGGAAATCACGGAACGCCTTGTCGCCGTCCATCGAATAGTGGGTCTTGCGATCCAGGACCGTGATGGGGTGGGCGTAGCGGTCTTTTTCCGCGCCCAATCGCCTGACGAGTTGATAGAGGGCCTGCAGGTCAGAGTAATCGCCCGGTTGCCGGAACGGGTAAATGACGACTGGATGAATCTTGCCGGCGGGCGAGCGAGTCCGTTTGGGCGAAGGTTTGGCTTGGGTCCCCGGCGGGGTGGCCGCAGTTTTCCTCATAAGCAATTGGTTTGTTGTGCGTGCTGCACGTGTTACACGGCGGCCCACATTGGCGCACGGATAAGCAGCGCCGAAAAAGCAATCTCCGGCACCGCCTATCTGGACGCAACTATGTTAGGGCCTGTCCCAAAAGCTCCGATTCCGGACCTTTGTCGCAACCTTCGTCGCCAACTTTGTCGAAGAATGGCCAATTCGACAAAGGTTGCGACAAAATCTTCCGTTCGCCGGGCTCTTGGGACAGGCTCCATGCTAGTGGACAAACGGTCCACCGTCAACGGTTTTTTCACTCCACCCCGGGCTGCGGGCGCATCTGGACATTACCACCAAAACAGTTGGAATCATGGATCAGACCCGGAGCCTGCAGAGATGGTGAGCAACCCGGAGGGTTGACAGAAGGTAGCCGGGGGTCGCTGCGCAGCGGCGACCCCCGGTCAAGAGCGGCGAGGGCTCTGCACCCCGGAACGGGGTGCCAGAAACAGAGGCGCCCCTTGAGTAAGCAGCCTTCTGGCATCCCTCCGGGATGCGGGGAGCACGCCGCCGCGGGACCGGGGGTCTCGCTACGCAGCGACCCCCGGCTACCTTCTTTCATCCCTGCGGGATAAGCCCCGGCAGACCCGAGGTCCACCCCAGGGTTCTTACCACTATGGTGGCACTGTCGAGATGCGCCCCCGGGCTGCTGCCCAAGGTGGCTGACAAGGTCGCCGAAACGGGCCCCATTCCCTGACTGTAGGAGACGACGTAAGGAGTCTCTAATCAATGGCCTCGGAGGGGAGCAGGCTTTCGCTGTGCCCAAAAATCAATCATCCCGATTCCGAATCGGGACTCACCTTGTCTCCTACAAGGGTTTGCGGAGACCTTTTTCACTGCCCCTGGGGCGCCGCGCCCGATTTCCTGGAATCTGGTTGCGCGTCCGCCAACATTCCTGCTATCTATCGCTGTCAATCCAGCAGGCGGAGAAGCATGAAAACAGGAACCTCCATTGCGAGAACAGCCGGAGCTGTCAGGCACGTCGCAAGGCATGAGATTTCCAGGTTAAGAACCGCCTGGCTGCTGCCGCTGCTGTGGCTGTTGACGCTGCCTGCCACGGTGGAAGCCCAGTTCACTTACACGACCAATAACGGCACGATCATCGTTACGGGATACAACGGTCCCGTCCCTGGCGGGTCAGCGACCATCCCCGGCACGATCACGGGCCGGCCGGTCACCAGCCTCGGGGACTGGGCGTTCTTTGACTGCACCAGCCTGACCACCGCCACCATCCCCAACGGCGTCACCAGCCTCGGGGACTATGCGTTCTGTGGCTGCACCAGCCTGTCCCGCGTCACGATAGGCAACGGCGTCACCAACATCGGGGTCTATACGTTCGACGGCTGCACCAGCCTGACAGGAGTCTATTTTCAGGGTAACGCCCCCGGCGTGGATTCGCCTGTGTTCGAGGGTGACAACAAAGCGACCGTCTATTACCTGCCCGGGAGCACGGGCTGGGGCACGACGTTCGGCGGTCGTCCGACGAAGTTATGGGAGAACGCGCTGCCTGCGATTACCGTGCAACCGCAAAGCCAGACGGTGAGTCCCGGGCAAACTGCAACCTTCACTGTCGCCGCCAATGGCACGCCACCCCTCAGCTACCAGTGGCTCTTCAACGGTGGGACGATCGCGGGGGCGACGACGAACAGTTACCTAATCAACAACGTTCAGCCGGCGGAGGCGGGCGGCTACTCTGTGGTTGTCAGCAACTCCGCCGGCTCGGCGACGAGTGCGGTGGCACTGCTGACGCTTCAGGTTCCACACGCCGCGACTGCAACGGCAACCGTGGTAAATGACTTTGTGGTGGGCGCCGCCATTACCGATGGAGGGCTCGGATATACGAACACGCCCGTTGTAAGAATCATTGGCGGGGGCGGCAGCGGGGCGCTGGCGGTGGCCGTTGTCAGCAACCAGGTGGTCATTGCGGTCAACATTCTGGATGCCGGTGAGGGCTACACCAACGCCCCGGCCATCGTCATCGCGCCACCGTTCATTCCGCAGCCCACCATGGGCATTGCGGCGCTGTCCATGTTAAGCTTCACCAATCTGGCGGCGGGCGCCAATTACCAGTTTCGGTCTTTTCTTGCGGACGCATGGCTCAACATCGGACCGGCTTTCACCGCCGCCGGCCCCACCTTCACGCAGTACGTCTGGGGAACGGTTTCGGCAAACGACTATTGTCTGTCCGGCGCGCCGGTCCCCAGCCAGGCCTACGCCACGGCGCAGGTGTTCAACGGCTTCGTGGTAGGGGCGACGGTGACCAATGGAGGGTCGGGATACGGCAGCAACGTCGCCGTGACCATCCTCAGCGACGGCAGCGGCAGCAACGCCACGGCCATCGCCACTGTGAGCGGGGGGACCGTCACCGGCATCACTATCACCAGTGCGGGCATCGGTTACACCAGCACGCCCACCATTGTCATCGCGCCGCCTCCCTCAAACGCCCTGTGGCCGATGGTGACTCAGGTGGTGGAACTGGGTTTTGGATGCCTTTCGCCCTACGACAATTACCAACTCGACTTCACCCCGGCCGCCGACGGGGCCTGGAGCAATCTCGGCATCCCGTTCACTCCCACCTCGACCACGAGCACCCAGTACTTCAATGTCAGCGGTAATGCCGGCTTCTTCCGCGTCGAGTACGTGCCATAGGGCAAAGCGCGGTTGGGGCGTCTTGCTCACGGTTGTTGACATTCTCGTGAACGTGTGTTACGTCGCCGCCGCTTATGAACGAGCTAAGATCACTCATCCGCCGCCTTGGTCTGCTCGCCTTAACCGCCGCCGTGGTTCCGGTCTCGGCGCAGGCGGCCGGGTCCTTGACGATTACCAATCTCCTAAAAACCGACGGCGGTTGGCTGCTCGGCTGGCAATCAGCCGCCACGGGCGCTGCCTACACCGTCCAATTCCAGGATACGCTGCAGGACGGGATATGGCGGTCGCCCGCCTCGTCCGCGCCGTTCCCGGTCGCGTCGAACCAGTGGCTCGATGCGCTCAGCACCAACGCCGCCCGCCTTTACCGGGTCGTGGCGGTCCCGGCCGCGCAACGCGGCAAAGTGCTCGCCCTCACCTATAGCAATACCCTGTCAACAGCCGCCTTGGCGTTCCTGTTCGGTTACGCCAAGGTCCCGATAACGCCGCAGTACAACGTGCGGCTGTACAAGGTTGATTACGAGACCATCACTCCGCTGGGGGCGCGCACCGTCGCCTCGGGCGCCTTGCTGCTGCCTGAAAACACGGGCTACGCCCTGCCGCTGGTCAGCTACCAGCATGGCACACTCACGCAAACCAATTCAGCCCCCTCGTCCATGAACCTCACCGGCGAAGTGGCGGTGGGCATCGGTTTCGCCACCACGGGCTACGCCGCCGCAGTGCCAGACTATTTGGGGCTGGGCGATTCACCGGGATTGCATCCCTACCACCACGCGCGCTCTGAAGCGACCGCGTGCGTGGACATGCTGCGCGCGGTCACGACCATTTGCGCCACCAACGGCTTTGCCCTGACGAACCAACTCTTCCTTTGCGGCTATTCGCAGGGCGGCCACTCGACCATGGCCTTGCTGCGCGAGTTGGAGGCCTTTCACACCAACGAGTTTACCGTCACCGCCTGCGCTCCCATGGCGGGGGCCTACGACTTGTCGGGCGTCACCACGGACGATTTCCTCAACGGCGGCCCCAATCCCGATCCCTACTACTTCCTTTATCTGCTGGGCGCTTACCAGGAGGTGTACCATTTGGCGCCGGACCTGGCCAGCCTGCTGGCCCCGCCCTACAACGCCACTTTGCCCCCGCTCCTTAACGGCAACACCAGCGGCAGCAACATCAACACCGCCATGCCCACCAACGCGGTTCAGATCCTGCAGACCAATTTCCTGGCGGCATTCCGCTCGAACCCGCGCCACCCTCTCCGCCTGGCGCTCCAGGACAACGATCTTTACCGCTGGAAGCCGGTTGCGCCGATGCGCCTTTACCAGTGCTCCGGCGATATGGACGTTGACCCCGCCAACTCGCAGGTCGCCTTGGATTCTTTCCAGGCCCTGGGCGACACCCAGGTCCAATTCTTCGACCCCCTTCCCGGCGCTGACCACGACGCCTGCGCCCAACCGAGTCTTTTGCTCGCCAAGGCCTGGTTCGATTCGCTGCGGTAGTTCAGCATCATCGCGTTTGGGCCGCATAGAGCCGAACCTCGATAGCCTGCTCGAGATCCAGGGTTTTCCGCAGGCGGTTCATCGTCTCGGCAGGAGCCGTAACCAGCCGGCCGGCGTATGTCACCAGGTGCCGGACAGGCGGTGAGTTTTCGATGCCGACCCCGCCGGCGCCGGCGCCGGGGGCAATCACGTGGGAGGCGGCGGTTTCGGGAGTCACCAAGCCCAAGGCCAATCGGTCTGCGTTGTATTTTACGCCCCAATAAGTGTTGGGCGCCTTGACCTGCGCCGGCACCCCGTCGGCCTCACGCCCTACCGGGCCGGAGCGACCATCGGAAAAAAGCCACGTGCCCGGAGTCGGGCCGTCGGCGGCAAAGTTCTTTGGATTATCGAAATCCCAATAGAGTGAAGAGGGCTCGCTGAGCAGGACCTCGAGCCAACTGGCGCCGGCGTACAAGCGGATGGTCTGGGAGTGGCCCCAGGGATCGCTGCACTCATATTCCACCATTGCGGGGCCGTGGGCCTTGCACTCGAGGCGATAGGGAGCATTGCGATGGGGATTGATATCGCCGAACCCGGCCCAGCCGGTTTCGCCAGGCATGGTCAAGTCCCGGTTCCCAACGGCCTTGACTTCCCAACGATAAATGTGGGCGCCCTCGGGTCCGAGCAAGAGGCGGACCTTGTCATTTTCCATCCATTGCATGCCGTCAGTTCCGGGACTGGTGCTGACGGCGCCCGGCAAAGGCTGCGGCGCCTGGCTCAGTCCCAGATAGACCTGGACCGCGGCCTCAGTTCCCTTCGATAGCGGACCTGCCAGAACCAGAATGAGCCGGGCCTTGCCATGCGCATCCACGGTTTCCAACTGGGCCGGCAACTCGCGCAGCGCCTGATCATTGCTTAACCGAAAGGCGCGCACGGGTTTGCCCGCGAGGTTTGGCGGCTCGGACAATTCCACCTCTACCGGCAGATCGAAACGGTCGGCGGCGCCGGCCCCGATGACCAGGCCGATGCGATGCGTGGCCGAACTCTCCGCCCAGGGCAACTCGGGCGCCAAGGCCGCGGCCAGGCCCTCGCGAGGCCGGATGCGGCGGAACAGCGGCTCGGGCAGGGCCAGTCCGATTTCTTCCGGGGTGGGCAGAGAACGGCCATTGGCAGCCGCAGCCCGGGCGGCGCCCAGTCTGCGCAGCAGGGCGTCATATTCGCTCACTGTGTTGGTGTAACGCTCGAGCGTCCAGTCCAGCGCGTAGGGTTTGCTCTCGGAAAGCCACAGCCGGGCAAATTGCCGGCCCAGGCCCTCGTGAGCATCGCGGTTTCTGCGGACAAGTTGTTCCGCCGCAGCCAGCTCCTTTGAATCGGCCGGCGCCGCGCAAGCCCGGGTGTAAAGCTGTGCGGCCTCGAGGCCGTCGAGCATCCGCTGGCCGATCAGTTCCATGCGCCGGGCGCCAAAGAGGAACACGTCGAGCAGATGTTGGTTGCAGGTTGCCTCGCGTTGGCAAGCTTGCAGGTGCTCTAACGCGGGCCGCACCACGGCCAACACGTCGGAGGCGGTCGCTTGAACCGCAGCCGCGTTGCCTCTGGGGACAAAGTCCTTTTCCCAAAACCGCGCGTTGAACATGTCTTTCATCGCCGGCAGGCGATGGGCCTGCGCCAGGCGCTCGACCGCTTGTCCGAAATGGTCGCCGGTTTCGCCGAAGAGCACGGCGCCGACGCGGCGGTTGAAGGCCTCGAGGATGTCGCTGAGGCGTTCCACGCGCATTCGGCGGCCCAGGCATCGGCGTGCCACTTGACCCCTTTGAGGGCCTCCCCATCGTCTTCCCAGTCGGTGTTGATCATGCCGATGGCGCCATGCCTGGCGCCGTCCCGGATAAAATTCCGGATATTGGCGGCCGCCGCGCTAAAGTCCGGCAGGATGCGGTTCCAATCGCTCACACCCGGACAGACAAAGAATTCATACCCCGACCTGGCGAAGGGCACGATTTGGTCATCGAAACTGGCGCGGGCGTCATAGCCCCAGGTGAGCATGATCGTGTCCTTGGGAATATCGGCGAGGTTGCCCGGGTGTTGCAGGATAATATCGCCCCACATCATCATCCGCTTTTTGTGGTGGTCCCGGAGCAGGTCATGGATGCGCTTGACGTGGCGGACGTACACGCCGCCCACGCCAATGTCCGCCGCCAGTTCTCGCGAGGGCCCGGTGCCCAGCCCGTCGGTTTCATCGCAGCAGACGTTGAACCAGGGAAACGGCAGCAACGGGCAGACCTCCGAGTAGAAATCATCGAGCAACTGATAAGTTTCTTCCCGAACGGGGGTGAGCACGTCCGGTGTTTCTCTTAACGCCGCGTACTGGGGGTGCCGCAGGACCTGGCCGAAGTGACCAAAAGACTGCTGGTTGCCCAGGATGTCCAGGTGCAGCGGTTTCACGTAATCCACCAGCGCGGACAATTCCTCCGCAGCGAGCGAGCCGTTGGCCGGGCCGATCTCGGGGTGTTTCTTGAAGGCGAACTGGCACTCCATGTAGTAAGTCATGAGATTGAGCTTGAGGTACGAAGCCAAAGCGGCCTCGAATTTCAAGGTGTCCAGTGTGGAACTGGGGCCGCGGGTCAAGTCATCCTGGAAGGCCCGCCAGCGCAACGAGGGCCAGTCGCGGATCTTCAACCGCGGGAGCGCGTCTTCCTGGCGATTGGCTCGGATCAATTGGCAAAGGGTTTGCAGGCCGTAGAACAGCCCGGCGGGGGCCTTGGCTGCACAGACGATTTCATCCGCGCGGACATCCAGGGCATAGCCCTCCAACGCGCCTTCCGGCGGTGGAGACGGGAGGACGAGCGAGTGGTTCCCGGCTCCGAGCCGGAAGGCGGGCGCCGCCGAATCGAGCTGACGCACTTCCGCTGCGCGAAGGCCCGCCCGCTCCAACTCGCGATTCAGAAGCCGGCCCCAGGATTCTGCCTGGGTATCCGAGACTTCAAGGACAAGGGTTTGCCCAAGGGAATAACCGCCGTGCTCGAGCACGACACTCTTGGGGAATGGGACCAGGCGCAGGTCTTCCGGTTTCGCAAACCTGGTCTCCGCCGCTTGACCGGTTGGCGCCGGCCCTTGGGAAGTCAACTGGACCAGGGCCGCATTGACGGCCTTGCGGATGGCAGGGATGCGGTCCGGGTTTGGCAGGATTTCGGTTGAGCGCAACCCCCCGGCGTTGGGAATGGCGACCAGGTCCCTGGCCATGCCCAGGGCGCGCTCGGCGGCGGCAGCCGGTCGGCCGGCCTGTTTGGCTTTCGCGGCCAATTCAGCGAGCAGGGCCAGGGCTTGATAATCCTCGAGGCCTTGGCGGATTTGCTCGAGGCGAATCGTGCTGGCCGGGCCATCGAGGCCCACCTGCTTGCCGGGATAGGCCAGGAAGCCGTCGCCGTCGGGATAGCGGACCCAGTAATACTTCTTGCCTTCATCACTCTGGCGGATGAACTGGTGCCAGCCCACCTGCCAGGGATTGTAGGTCCACCAGGCCAGGCCCCAGAATTCAAAGCCGCGCACGCCATACTTGAAGCAGTAGTAAGGCAGCAGGCGCTCGGTGGCCAGAAACGGGGTATCCGTAGCCATCTGGCCGTCGCAAGTGAACCACATTTGCTTGCCGGCTCGCTGGAGCCGTTCCATTTCGTCCAGCGGGAAACAGCCGTATTGGCCTATGCCCCACAGATCCAATGATTCGTCCCAGGCCGGGCAGTGCCGCCAAGTGCTCGAGTAGATGGGGATGGTCCGATCCACTTCGTGCACGAGGGCGCAGAGCTTTTTCATCTGTTCCACCACAAAGTCGTGCTGGAAATGCGGCTCATCGGAAACGTAATAGACGAATTTGTCGTGCCAGCCCTTCTGGCGCACGTGGTCGGTGAAGAGGCGGTAGGCCTGCTGGAGGGCCGAGGTCCATTCCGGCGTGAACGGCTCCAGCCCGAAGAGTTTCTTGGGCGGATAGGCCCAGCCAAACATATAGAAAAACTCCGGCGTGTAGGCCACGTTCATGCCCAGCTCATCGAAGCAGAATCGCGCCATCTCGTCGAACTCGGCAGCGTCCATGGTCACCTTGCCCTCGTGGTAGCTGAATTTCGGAGGAGGACGGATGCCATCGAGGCCCAGCCGATGCTCGGCGATGAAACGAAGCCATTTGCGGTAATCCTCCATCGAATCGGCGCCGCTGCCAAAACCGCCGCCCGGACCGAACCGGAAATCGAAGATGGCGCGGAGCCGGCCCTGGTCAGGCAGGGTGAACGGCAGCACCTGCACGGTCAGAGGGAGCTTGAGGGCGTTCTGGCCGCCGGCGCTCAACGTCACTTCTGCCTGGTACTGGCCCGGCGCCGCCAGCTTGGGAGCATGGACCGTAAACCAGACCGGCTGCGTCTGGCCGGGGCAGAGTTCCAGGCTCGAGCCCGGCGCCAGCGGGTCCGGCCACCAGCCCGCCCAACCGTCGGTAGCCCCCGCGCCTTGGGGGAGCTTGCGGCACCACTCGGGGACCTCGCTCGAGTAATAGGCGCTGGGGTAGTCCACCGGCACATAACCCACGCGCTCGACCTTCACCGGCGGCAGCTCGCCGCCGTCCCGGCTTTTGAGCGCAGAAACCGATATGGCCAGGTGGTTCGTGCCGGCAGTGGCAGTGCGGAGGGCAAGCTGAAAGGCCTGGTGTTCATTGCGGGCCAATTCCACAGAGACGGCCCCGGCCTGGACTTGCGGCGGAGTATCGGGGAACACTTTGACCAGTGGATTGACTTCCCAGACCTGCAGACCGGGAACGGCAGCCTGGGCTGCGGCTGAATGCACGCGCCCCACCTCTCCGTCCACCACTTCACACAAGACGATGCCGTCGTGGCGCAGAGTGCCCTGCGTGTTCATCGTCAGGTGGAGTTGGATGGTGGCCGCGTCGGGCGGAGCCTGAAAGAAGCCCATCGAGTTCACCCAATCCGAATCGCCACTCACAGTGGGTGGCGTGCTCACCATGGCGCCACTCCGGGTCAGAGCGCCCTGGGCATTATGGAAATGGGCGTGGATGGCGGCCGGGCTTTGCAGCCTTATCCCCTTGAGCCAACCGCTCAAGAGATACGTCGCCCCCGGCTTCACGGGAATATCGCGGGAGTTCCAGCCCAGCCAATCGCCCTTGGCGTTTTCCAGCGCCGTCAGTTCGAGTGACCGCCTTCCGAACCGCGCATCACTGCTGAAACCGGCGGTGACCCGGTGCGGGCCGCCACTGGCCGGCTTGAGCCACTCATCCGGCCCGTCGCTGCCGCTCTCAAAGCTGCCGTTGGCGGCCAGGTTCGAGCTGCCGGCCAGGAGACGCCCGTAATTTTCGACGACCGCGCTGGCCTCGAGTTGCGACCCCGGGCGGAAACCGATTTGGAAAAGTTCCTCGGTCATCGGGAGCAGGCTGGCGCTGAACAGCAGGTCCGCGCCCCGCCCCAAACCATAAGAGGTCAGTTCCACACCATCGCTGGAGGCAACGCACGCCGCGGAATCCGAGGAGACGCCGGGCAAGCGGGCCAGCGCCTTGCGCAAGTTCACCCGGACCAGGGCCGTCGAGGCGGCCGCTTCGCTAAAGCAACGCACACGCACTTGGGCCCAGTTTCGCCAATCCGGGCCAGGCTTGGGCGTGAGGGGGCGCGCGGGCCTGAGCTGCAGTCGTTCGACCTCACCGACCGAAACGCCCAAACCGGCGCTACCCGGGCCGGCAGCGCGCTCGGCGACCTTGCCGGGCAGGAAATCGGGCACGGCCCAGGCCTCGGGGTTGCCCGCATACACAAACAGGGTCGTTGCCGTGCGGGCGGGGCACTCGACTGGCACGATGAGTTTGTCCTCCGCGCTGAACTCGCCCACGCGCTTGGCGAGTCCGCGCGCATCGCGCAAGTCGAAGAGCAGTTCTACGCCGTCGGCGCGGCAAACGCGCAGCGATTCCACGCGCGCGCCGGCCAGACCGCGAAGCGAGAGGCCCAACGGCTCGCCGGCAACCGGCTCGGCCGAGCCATTGGTTATAGCAACCGGCACTCGCTGTGCCCAATAGCCGCCGTTGGCCAGGCAGAGAGAGTGCTGCCAAGGCACGCCGGCGGCGGCGGCCCGCACCAGCAGCAAGAAAGCGAGCGTTCCGGGAAGAGCAAATCTTGTCATAGCGCTGTACTTCTTGATCGCATACCAAGGCCTCCTTATAGGGCTTTCAGAGGGACGTTACGAGCGGTCTTTTTTGGGCACTTTTGGTTGAACTTCAAGAACGTTTTTTTGTAACTGTTCGACTCGAGGGCGGACCGGCCTTTGGGAACCGGTTTTGTTGGGCAGCCAGTTTCCCCTCACCCCGGCCCTCTCCCCAGAGGAGAGGGAGAATTACCCGCAGCCAGTTGGCGTGGCGAACGCGGTTCGAAATCTCGAAGGCTGTCCCCTGCTAGGTTGCGCAAGGCAAGGCGCGCACAGTTCCTCTGCCCTCCCGTCATGGCCATTTTAGTGTAGTGTCTCTCAAATACCTGGTGGTATGTTAAACAGGAGGCAACAGAGGAAACGAGTATTTGTCTCTGTTCCCTCTGTTTTCTCCTGTTCAAGATAACTATAGCGCCGCGGCCATCCGGCTCGGCCAAGCTCCATAGGACCGGCATGGCTCGACTGCAATCCGGTCGCCGGTGGCTCGCCCAAGCCCTCCATGCCGCTCCTATGGAGCTTCAAGATGGGTTTGTGCGGCTGAGGGCCGGGCCTTACGGCATTTCGAGTCGAATAAAACCGCTGGGCTTGGCCAAGCGCGCCCGGGTCGTTGAACAGGAGGGTTCCATTGGGGCCGAAATGGTTGGTGGCGACGGCTGTCCAGTTGAGCAGGTCGGGACTGACGAGCAACCGGCACGTGTCGCCGGCGGCCCCGGAAACCAGGATGACGGGTCCCCCGGACAAGGTCGGAACGAACTGGAGGGTGCCGGAATTGAAGGCCACGGGACAATTGGTCACGTTCAGGTCCGAGTTCTGGGAGTCGGTGGCGTTCCCAGCGTGGCCGTTGTTGCCGCTAAGGCCATTACGGCCCGTCCAATGGGTGGTCTCAGCCCAACCGTAAGCGCCTTGGCCACCCGGGCCGCCTGGGCCTCCGAGGCACGCATCCCCGGCGAGGGTGCAATTGAGAAGCGTGGCCATCCCGCTATTGAAAACCGCCGCTCCGGAGCCATCGCCGCCATTACCGCCATCGCCGCCTCCTGTGCCCAGTTTATAGCCGTCAGTGCCGTCCCCGCCGGGGCCGCCCGGGCCACCTGCGACCGTGTTGCCCGCAAACAGGCTATGGTCCACGGTGAGCATCCCCGAACTGCAAATGGCGCCGCCATTGGCTTGCCCGCCGGGGCCGCCGGGCCCTCCGATGGGCTGCCACCAAGGGCCAGTTATTATCGTGCCGCCCTCTCCTCCCGCGCCGCCGCTGGCGGCATTCCCCAGGAAGGCGCAAAGGCTGGCGTTGACGCTGCCGCTGCTGTAAATGGCCCCGCCATCCCCATTACCCCCCGTGGCCCCCCAATCGCTGCTGGTGCCGCGGGCACAATTGCCGACGAAGGTGCAATTGGTGAGGTTGACGGTGCCGCCCGCATTGTAAATCGCGCCGCCATTCGTGCTCACGCCGTTGGCAATGGTCAGGTTGAGCGCCGAGAACGTTACGTTGGAGTTTACCCCAATCACCTGGACCAGGTTGCCCCCGCTCAGGGTGACCCAATGGCCGCTGCCATCCACCACGATGTCGCTGGAAATGACCAGCGTGTTGGTCAGGAGAATCGCCCCATCGCAGGCGAAGGTGACCGGTCCCGGCCCGGCCAACGCAGCCCGGAGGGCCCCCTGCGTGCAACTGGCCACGGGGGTCGTGCCGAGCGGAATCACCTCGAGCAAGGCGGGAGAACTCGTCAGTGCCCCATAGCTATTGGTCAGGATGACCGCATAAGCGCCGGATTGGGTGGGCTGCAGGTTCGTCAGTTGCAGGACCGAGTTGGTCGCCCCGTCAAGGACATTAGTGCCATTGCAAACCCACTGGTATGCCAGCGGCTGGATGTTGGCCACCTGGACGTTCAAGGCAACGGAATCGCCGGCCGGGGCGGTCAGGTCCTGCGGTGGCTGGACGATGGTCGGCGGCGTGGGCCCCAGCCAGTCCAGAGCGAAGACCACACCGCAGCCCGAACTGCCGCCTGCCGAGGTCGTCCCGTAGAGCACGGTGCCCGCAGAAACCAAGTCACTCATAGGATTGGCGCCGTCGCTGCCGCTGAAGCTCTTGAGCACTGCAAAACCCGTCCCGTCCGTGTTGATCTGGAACACCACGCCATAACCAAAATTGTTGCTGGCATAGGAATCGCCCCCGCTAGACGTGGTCCCATACAAGATGTTGCTGGCCAAGACCAGGCCGCCCTGAGGAGAGGATCCATCGGTGCCGTTGAAGCTCTTGAGCACTGCGAAGCCTGTGCCGTCCGTGTTGACACTGAACACCACGCCACGGCCAGTTCCGCCGCCGTCCGAGGTCGTCCCGTAGAGCGTGTTGGCCCCAAGCGCCAGGCCCGCAGCCGGGTTTGCGCCGTCGGTGAAGCTGAACGCCTTAAGTATCGAGTAGCCTGACCCATCCGTGTTCATCTTGAAGACCGTGCCACTGCCCGCGCTGCTGGGAGGAGAGTTCCCGCCGAAAAGGGTCGTCCCATAGAGCGTGCCATCCGCCAGTGCCAGACCGCCATTGGGGGTGCTGCAAGACTGAAGCGCGGTGTACGCAGACCCATTCGTGTTGATCCTGAATATGACGCCAGAGTTGAAACCGCCGCCATGTTGGGTCACCCCGTAAAGCGTCCTGCCAGCCAGGAGCAGGTCACCCTGCGGGTACGCCCCATTGGTGCCGCCGGGGAAGCTTGTGACCACCTGGTAGCCTGAGCCGTCCGGGTTGATCTTGAAGATCACGCCGTTGCCCGAACTGCCCCCTTGCAGCGTCATCCCATAGAGCGTGCTGTCCACCAGCACCATGCCCCCCTGCGGACCGCTGCCATCCGACGCGCCCGTGAAGCTCTTGAGCACCTGGTAGCCTGAGCCGTCCGTATCGATCTTGAAGACCACGCCGTTGCTCGAACTGCCCCCTTGCGCCGTCGTCCCATACAGGGTGCTGCCCGATAAGACCAGCGTGCCTTGCGGCACGCTGCCATCCGCGCCGGTGAAGTTCTTGAGCACCCGGTAGGTTTGGGCGGGAGCGCCCCCCGCCAGCGCCAGGACCAACGCCGCGCCCAACCGGAGTACATGCCCCCTGCGCAAAGACCGTTGCCAGTACTTCTTTGCGCCTCCCGGAGACCTTCCGAGTTCCATGATCAGATTCATATCTCGCTAAGCTGTTGAATCAGTGCCACGCTTCACGGGGAGCGCAGGCGGTAGAAACGGGCTGGATAATTCGTCCACTGGGGGTCGCTGAAATAGAACGAGCCGCCGGTGAGTGTGTTCGTGGCCAGCGGAGACCAGGTGGGACTGGCGAGATTGGTGCTGGCCTCCACCACAACGGTCATGGCGCCGGCCCAGGTGACGTTGAACCCGAATTGATTGGTCCGCACGCCGAAACTGGCATCGCCAGTCTGCACATGGGGAGTCCACAGCGCGGTGGGAAGACCAGCAAAGGTCGACCCCCATCCTGTGGCTCCGGGCAAATAATAAACCGTCGCATTCCAGACATCGTAGAACGCAGTCGAATCAGCGGCGGCGGCGTTGCCTTGAAAATAGACTCCCGTCAGGGCGATGCAGAACCGGAAGGCGTTGCTCCCGAGGTTGGTGACGCTGTTAGGGATGGTGATGCTGGTGAGAAGGGCGCAGCCGTAGAAAGCATAGTCTCCGACGCAGGTTACGCCGTCGGCGACTGTGCAACTTCCGGCCCTGCCCCCCGGACATTGGATGAGCGTAGTCTGGCTCTTATTGAACAGAACCCCATCCACGCTGCTGTAGAGAGGGTTGAGCGCGTCCACCGTTATCGCTGTAAGGCTGGCGCAGCTAGAAAACGCCTCGTTTCCTATGCTGTAAACGCTGTTGGGAATCGTGACGCTGGCCAGGCTGAAGCAGTTCTCGAACGCATAGTTCCCGAGGTTGGTGACGCTGTTGGGAATCGTGGCGCTGGCCAGACTCGTGCAGGCCAGGAACGCCCCGTCCCCAATGCTGGTGACGCTGTTGGGAATCGTGACGCTGGCCAGGTCGAAACACTGCTCGAACGCATAGTCCCCGATGTTGGTGATACCGCTGCCCATCGTGACGCTGTTCAGGCTGGTGCAGAACCAGAACGCCGCGTCCCCGATGCTGGTGACGCTGTCGGGGATTGTGATGCTGGTTAGGCTCGAGCAGGCGTTGAACGCATTGGCCCCGATGCTGGTGACCGGCAGGCCACCAATCGTGCCGGGGATGGCCACCGCACCGCCGGGTCCGGTGTATCCCGCGATGCCGATGGCGCCGTTATTGGTCGCACAAATGAAGGGGTTTTGCGGGTTCCAGAGCGCCGTGGGACGACCGGCAAATATCGGGCCCCAGCCGGAAGTCCCCGCCGTATAATAGACCGTGCCCTCAGCGAACACATCCACGCCAGGGCTGGGGGCGTCACCTTGGCAAAAGACACCTGTCAGGCTGGAGCAGCCGGAGAAGGCGTAGTCTCCGATGTTGGTGACGCTGTTGGGGATGGTGACGCTGGCGAGGGTGCTGCCAGCGAACGCGGCTACTCCGATACTGATGACGCTGCCGGGGATCGTGTAGGATACGGCTTTGCCGGCCGGAAACTCGAGGAGGACCGTCTGGCCTTTATCGAACAAGACCCCAGCCACACTGCTATAGACGGGATTGGGGGCATCGACCGTTATCGCTGTAAGGCTGGTGCAGTCTCTGAATGCCCCGTTCCCGATGTTGGTGACGCTGTTGGGAATCGTGACGCTGGTCAGGCTGGCACAGCCGTCGAACGCCACGCCCCCGATGCTGGCCACGCTGTTGGGGATCGTGACGCTGGTCAGGCTGGTGCAACCAAAGAACGCCTCGGCTCCGATGCTGGTGACGCTGTCGGGGATCGTGACGCTGGCCAGCTTGGTGCAACCAGAGAACGCCGAGTCCCCGATGCTGGTGACACTGTCGGGCAGCGTGGCGTTGGTCAGGCCGGTGCAGCCATAGAACGCCCCGTACCCGATGTTGGTGACGCTGTTGCCGATGGTGACGCTGGTCAGGAGGGTGCAGCCCTCGAACGCATTGACCCCGATGCCGGTGACCGGCAGGCCATTGATCGTGTTCGGGATGGCCATGTCCCCGCCAGGACCGGTGTATCCCACGATGGTAATGCTGCCGTCGGCTATCGTGTATGCCGCTTGGGACAGCGGATCCCACAGAAGGGCCCAAAGACCGGCAAACGCGCCCCAGCCTGTGGTCCCGGCGAGGTAATACCCGGTCGCCTGCTCGCCATCGAACACCTGCAAACCAAGGGTGGGGGCGTTGCCCTGGAAATAGACCCTCCTGAGGCTGTAGCAGCTAGAGAACGCGTCGTCTCCGATGGTGGTGACGCTCTTGGGGATGGTGACGCTGGCCAGGTTGCTGCAACCAAAGAACGCGTAGGGTCCGATGTTAGTGACGCTGTTGGCGAGCATGACGTTGGTCAGGCCGGTGCAGTAGGAAAACGCGTTGCGCCCGATGCTGCCGACGGGGAGCGTGACGCTGGCCAGGTTGCTGCAACTACTGAACGCCGAGTACCCGAGGTTGGTGACGCTGTTGGGAATCGTGACGTTGGTCAGGCCGGTGCAGTAGGAAAATGCGTCGGGCCCGATGCTGGAGACGCTGCCAGGGATCGTGACGCTGGCCAGCTTGGTGCAACCAAAGAACGCCGAGTCCCAGATGTTGGTGACGCTGTTGCCGAGCATGACGTTGGTCAGGCCGGTGCAGTCGGAAAACGCGTAGAGCCCGACGCTGCCGACGCTGTTGGGGATTGTGACGCTGGTCAGGCTCTTGCACGAACCGAACACACCGTACCCGATGTTGGTGACGCCGTTGCCTATCGTGATGCTGGCCAAGGCGGAGCAGTCATAGAACGCAAAGTCCCCGATGCTGGTCACGCTGTCGGGGATTGTGACGCCGGTCAGGCCGGCGCAGTTGGAAAACGCGCTGCGCCCGATGCTGCCGACGCTGTTGGGGATCGTGACGCTGACCAGGTTGGCGCAAGCCAAGAACGCCGAGTCCCCGATGCCGGTGACCGGCAGGCCATTGATCGTGTCCGGGATGGCCAGCGCGCCGCCGGGGCCGGCATATCCCGCGATGGTAATGCTGCCGTCGGTGTTCGTGTATGCCGCTTGGGACAGCGGGTCCCACGGAAGGGTCCGAAGACCGGCAAACGCGCCCCAGCCTGTGGTCCCGGCGAGGTAATACCCGATCGCCTGCTCGCCACCGAACACCTGCACGCCAAGGGTGGGCGCGTTGCCCTGGAAATAGACTCTGCGGAGGCTGTCGCAGCCGGAGAACGCGTAGTCTCCGATGTTGGTGACGCTGTTGGGGATCGTGACGCTGATCAGCTTGCGGCACGAGATGAACGCGCCGCTCTCGATGCTGGTGACGCTATTGGGAATCGTGACGTTGGTCAGGCCGGTGCAGTAGGCAAACGCGTCGCGCCCGATGCTGCCGACGCTGTCGGGGATCGTGACGCTGGCCAGGTTGGTGCAGGCAAAGAAGGCCGAGTCCCCGAGGTTGGTGACGCTGCTGCCGATCGTGACGCCGGTCAGGCCGGTGCAGCCCTCGAACGCCTCGGTCCCGATGCTGGTGACCGCCAGGCCATCGATCGTGTCCGGGATGGTCAGCGCGCCGCCAGGGCCGGAGTATTCAGTAATCGTGAGCGCGCCGTTATTTGTGGCGCAAGTGAACTGGGCTTGCCCCCTGGAGGGCAGTGCCAGCAACAACAGCGGCAGAATCCATGAGCCGGAGGCCCGACCCATAAGACACAACCTGATTGTGAGAATTCCGAATACCGCTTTAGTTGTTTTCATAGAAACCTTCCTCCTGTCGAGAAGCAGCATGTCCATCTCAACTCCGGCAGGTCTCAAGCCTCACCTGGACTGGGCAATAGTCCCCCGCAACCACCCAGACCATCTGTAACGCCTGCCATTTTGACCCTTTTCCCAAGGAATGCAAGCGAAATCAGGTGGTGCCCTGAAAAGGAGTCAAGCCTTTACATGGTCCATCGAGATCAAACCCGACGAAGGTCTCGACCCCGCAATCCAGGGCGGCCAGAGCCGAAGAGCCGATGCCGAGGAATGGACCGAGCACGACGAGGTCCCTCCGCGCGCCAGCGGTGGAGGCATCAGGTGAAGCCGCTTGGGCCGTGGAGTCGGAGCGCCGAATTGATGCCTTCGAGGCCGGCAAGTTGAAGGCCCGGGATGCGGACAGCGCTTTTCTTCTACCGAATCCGAATCGGGATTTCCGGATCGGTGCAAGCTCCTGTAGGAGCGGCATGTTTGTAGCACAGCGGCCATTCGGCTCCGCCAAGCTCCATAGGAGCGGCATGGCTCGACTGCAATCCGGCCGCCGGTGGCTCGCCCAAGCCCTCCATGCCGCTCCTATGGAGCTTCAAGATGGGTTTGTACGGCTGGCTTACTTTACATCTATTAGCCGTATTTAATGGGTTGCGGCGTGGGTTCAATATATTCCCAAGTCTGTCTGACCACGTAGATGCTGATGGCGGCTACGACCAGAATGAACACCACCCAAACAGCTATTCGGGCAACGAGGCTTGGCGGCCGGTGGAGCACATCATGACTTGGCAGCGTCGTAATTCGGGCAGCGAGGCTTGGCGACTGCTGAGGCGCGTCATGACTTGGCAGCCTCGTATCACGGAGCTCGATCAGGACCCCGCAATGCGGGCAGGGGGCTATGCGGCCTGCGATGCCGGCTTCGAATTCGATGGGACCGTTGCAGGACTTGCAACTGATTTTGATGGTGGTTTCAGCTTTCACGGACTGATTGGAGTTGGCTTTTTGCCGCGCCGCCGGTCATCGAACCCGCACAGCTAAGGGAGAGCTGCTTCCTGGTCGCGCTCATTTTCTTCACCCGTTTGCCCGATTCGATTTTACTTGGCACTGGCCTGTGGTCAAGCCCAAACCTGCGGATGATCGCCGCCATGACCAAAGGGTCTCACTTGCACCAGTCTCATCAAACGCTGCCCACTAAGCCGTTGAATTTCGAGCACCGTTGGCTTTCCAGAGGCTTTTGTGGCTGATCAAACGTCTATTGTATCGGAGGAGGGCGATGATAATGCCGTCTTCATGGAAGGAAGATTTCTCGATTGGCGGACACCACCCGCACCAGGACCGCCGGGTATTCGCAGTACTTCTGCGAGCCGTCAGGGGACACGGAGCCGTCGGGCTTGAGGTGATAACGCTCGCGCCAATAGCCGTCTCCCTTGGCAGCCCGGCACACCTTGAGGACGGAATCCACGAGGCGGGCTCGGGCCTTCATCCGCCGGCAGGCCAGGGCCTTGAGATACCAGACCCGCCCCATCGCCGCCACGTCGTTGAGGGGGTCGGCGGGGCAATCCACCGACCGGCTGAATTCCCATTTCTCGTAGGCGAAAGGCTTGGTGACGACCTGGGTGGGCATGTCTCCGGCCCAGAACGCCGGCTCTGCCATCAGGCGCGGCCAAAGCCGATCGAGTCTCCGCTCATCGGCCAGGCCGAACGCCACCGCCCCCCAGTTCACGTCGGACAGGCCGTGGGTGTCCACCAGGCCATGCTCCGGGTGGACATACTCGCCGAAATGGTCGTCGCGCCAGAAGGCCCCCAGGAACGCCTCCGCGAGTTTGTCCGCCTGGCTTGACCAATCGGCCTGCCTGGCCGTCTGGCCGGCGGCGCGGCACAGGCTCGCCAGTTGGCGGAAGGCCTGGACCGCGTAGCACTGCGCGACGCCGTCGCAACCTTCCCGTGGCGGGGCTTCGATGTAATATCCCGAGCCGCCGATCAGCGCGCTGTCCTTCCGGAGGGTCAGCAGGAATCTGGCGGCGGACTCGACCGAGTCAAGCCGCTCCCTGAGCCAGGACCTTGAGCCGGTGGCCTCGAAAATCTCCGCGGCGGTGAGCACGTAGCAGATGGGAGCCAGGGTGCTGAGCGGGTAGCCTTTGGTTTGCCAATGCTCGAACAGGCCGATCCACTGTCGCGCCTCCTGGCTCGAGGCGGGCAGCCCTTCGCGTTTGGGCGGTTTGAAGGTGAAGAGGTCGTCAGGATATTTCAGGCCCCGCAGGCAACCTCCGGGCCGTGTGTTGCCGTTGAAGATGGCAAACGGGATGTTGCCGTCTTTGCGCTGCGAGGCCCGAACGAAATCAAAGTAATCCAGGACCAGGCGCGTGCGCTCCAGTTGCAGATATGGTCCGATCATCTGCCAGGAGTCCAACCCCGGCCAGGTGGAGTCGCTGCCGTAGCCGCCGCCGTCGGCATTGATCGTGAAGTGGCCCGGATAGACTCGTTCGGTGGCGGCGGGAATGAGGTTCTTGAACACGGCGGCCTCGACGCCGGCGCGGATTTCCGGGTCACCGATGCGGCGAACCCAATCTGGCTCGTTGGCGGGCGCCTCGGCAGCGCGCAACCAGAGGGGACCTGGCTGCAGCCCGCCCAATGATGCCAATCCAAGGCCGGCGGCGCCGGACCGCTTGAGAAAAAGCCGGCGTGAAAAGCGGGAGTCAGTGATGGCCTTCAGCTTGTTCATGATTGGAATGGGATAATATGAGAGCGAATCGAATCAATTCTGCCCGTCGCTTACCTGCGCTGGCAGACGGGACAATAATAAGTGCTGCGACCGGCCTGCGCCAGACGTTTAACCACCGCGCCACAGCCCGGACAGGGCTGGCCTGCGCGATCATACACGCGCAGCCGCTCCATTCTGAAGGGCCCAGCCCCGTCCGCACTGCCATAATAAAACAACCGGTCTCGCCGGCCAGTTCCGGAATAATTCAGCGGCACAGTGCTGCCCCACTTGATGGCCTCGGCCAGGACGTCGCGGATGGCGCGCCAAAGCCGCGCGATTTGCTCCTCCTTGAGCCGCCGCGCCGGCAACCGCGGGGAGATGCCCGCCCGGAACACCGCTTCGCTGGCGTAGATGTTGCCTATGCCGGCTACCAGGCGTTGGTCGAGCAGCTTCACTTTCACGGGTTGTGAGGAGCGTTTCAGCGCCTGAGCGAAATACCGGACGGTGAACTCCTTCCCAAAAGGCTCCGGTCCCAGCCTCTCAATCGCGCCGGTATCCAGGGTGAACCGTCCGAAATAACGCGTATCTTCAAATATGAACTCCTCGCGCCCCAACTCCAGAACCAGCGCGGCATGCCTCGGCAGCGGCATCCCCACCGGCCGCAGGTACATGCGCCCGGTCATGCCGAGGTGGCCCAGAACGAGCACGGGCGCCGGTTGCACGGCAGATTGGACCGTGAACAGCAAGTACTTGCCGCGCCGCGAGACCTCAAGAAACCGTCCCCCGACTAGCGCCTGGGCAAGCTGCCCAGGCCGGGTTGGCGCCAGCACTTTAGGACGGCACACCCGCACCTGGCGGACCGTTTTGTCCTCGAGCAGCGGTCTCAAATTTCGAACCAGGATTTCAACTTCAGGCAATTCAGGCACAGTCGGAAGATAAGTGGCGGCCACAAACCGGCAAAGCAAAACCGGGCCCGAGATCCTCGCCGAAATCAAGCGGCCCCGGCCAACCGTGAACCGGAGAACTTGATTGCCGTTAGGGACCGTGATATTGTGGCGCCCTTGTTTCCTTATGAGCGATGCCATTTCTGAGCGGACCTGGATGGGGGATTGCGATTTTCGAGGCCCGCGCAGGAGGGCATCGGCGCAAGGCTTAACCGGCGTAAGCTGCTTGGTTTTCCTCTGTTTGTGCCTGAGCACCGGGCGAGCGGCCACCGGCATGACACCGAGCCCCGTGACCGGTTTTAACCGCAACGTGGTTATCGAGGACACTGCCCGGGCCGCACCGTCCCAAACCTCTGCTACCCCGGCGACGAAGTCGCCGTCCTCCTTTGTCGCCGTGCTGACGCACCACAACGACAACAGCCGAACAGGCATGAATTTGAGCGAATCGCAACTCAACGTCACGAATGTCAATACCAACCAGTTTGGCCTGGTGTTTACGCGGGCCGTGGATGACCAGATTTACGCCCAGCCGCTGGTGATGACCAACGTGAGTATTCCGGGGCGGGGCACGCACAACGTCGTGCTGGTGGCGACCGTCAACGATAGCGTTTACGCCTTTGACGCCGACGATGCCTCCGTGACGACCCCGTATTGGACGACCAGTTTCATCAATGCTCCCAACATCATTCCTCCGTCGAACGCCGATATGAGCGCGATTGGGGCTTGCGGGGGAGATTACCAGGATTTCAGCGGGAACATGGGTATCGTCGGCACGCCGGTCATCGACCCGGCGGCAGGCACGCTCTACCTGGTGGCGCGGACGAAGGAATACGGAACCAATTTCGTCCAGCGGCTGCACGCCCTGGACGTGTCCAGCGGCGCCGAGCGCCCTAACAGCCCGGTGATCATCAACGCGGCCTATCCCGGCAGCGGGGACGGTAATGAGGACGGAGTCATCGCGTTCGATCCGATCCGCCAAAATCAGCGCCCGGGGCTGGCGCTCGTTGAGGGCGTTGTCTATATCGGTTGGTCCTCCCACTGCGACAACGGTCCATATCATGGTTGGCTAATGGGGTACGACCAAATCACGCTGGAACGCGTCGTGGTTTACAACGACACGCCCGATGGTTCGGACGGCGGCATCTGGATGAGCGGGCAGGCGCCGGCAGCCGACGCCAGTGGCAATCTCTACCTGGTGACGGGAAACGGCACGGTGGACACCTCGGGCGGGGCCAACCGAGGCGAGAGTTTCCTCAAACTCACCCGTGACGGCGCCAACCTCACTGTAGCGAGCTGGTTCACTCCTTATAATTGGCAGGACCTGGAAAATGGCGACCTCGATCTCGGTTCAGGCGGGCTGCTGCTGATCCCCGGCACCACCCTGGCCTTCTCCGGCGGCAAACAGGGGGTGGTTTATCTGGTGGACCGCAACACTATGGGCGGGCTGACGAGTTCCACCACCACGAACGATAATATCGTCCAGAGTTTTTCAGTCAGCAGCGATCAAGTTCACGGCGGCGCCATCTGGTGGGATGGTCCCGGCAATTCTTATGGGTACATCTGGCCGGCCTCGGTTTTTTTACAGCAGTACACGTTTGATCCGGTCGCGGGCAGGTTCACCCTGCCCGCCTTGGCTCAAAGCCCGACTGCGGCCCCTCCCGGGCAGCCCGGCGGAATGCTGGCGCTTTCGGCCCAGGGTACGAACGCCGACAGCGGCATCGTCTGGGCGGTTCATCAGTTGAGCGGCGATGCCAATCAGCAGGTGCGCCCCGGCATCCTTCACGCCTACAACGCCCAGAATGTTGGGCTGAAGCTCTGGAACTCCGAACAGGTTAGCCCCAGGGACTCGGTCGGCAACTTCGCCAAGTTCGTTCCTCCCACGGTGGCCAATGGGAAGGTTTACCTGGCCACGTTTTCCAACCGTTTGAATGTTTATGGGCTGTCCAACCCTCCACCGGTGACCCTCACGGTTGGCCTCTTGACCAACCGTGTGCAATTGACCTGGACCAGTGGCACCCTGCAAACCGCGGTCCGGGTCACAGGTCCTTATACCAGTTTTACGGACGCCGTTTCTCCTTATACCTTGGCGCCGTCGGAGGCCGCGCGCTTCTTCCGCGTCAAGGTGAGATAGCACGGTTCGGGAAAACACATGAAAAAAATCATCTTGCTTTTGCTCTTCATGGCCGGTGGGCACGGGGCGGCAATCGGCGCGGGCGCACCGTCCCACGCGGCGGTCGTCAAGGAATACGACCGGGTTTTTACGACGTATCCCTATTCGGACGCCGACCCGGTGCCGGCGATGTCCAGGTTCTATCCCTATTTCCGCTACGATGGTTACACCGACCAGCCGGTGCAGAAGAGCTGGAAGGTGGTGGAGTTGTCCAACGATTACTTGCAGGTTCTGATACTGCCGGAGATTGGGGGCAAGGTTTGGGCGGCAATCGAGAAAAGCACCGGCAAATCTTTGCTCTATTTCAACCACGTCGTCAAGTTCCGCAACGTAGCCATGCGGGGGCCCTGGACCAGCGGCGGGCTGGAGGCCAACTACGGCATCTATGGCCATACGCCCAACTGCGCCTCGCCGGTGGATTACCTGGCGCGCCGCAATCCCGACGGCAGCGCAAGCTGCATCCTTGGGGGCCTGGACCTGATTACCCGGAGCACCTGGCGGTTGGAGATTAGCCTGGCGGCCGGGGAGGCCAGTTTTACGACCCGCTCCCTCTGGCACAACGGCTCGGGCGCCGAGCAGTCCTACTACACCTGGATGAACGCCGGCATCAAAGCGGCCGGCAACCTGCAGTTCGTCTATCCCGGGACACGGTATCTGGGCCATGACGGCAAGGTCGGCGACTGGCCCATAAACCCGGCAAACGGGCACGACCTTTCCTGGTACGACCAGAACAACTTCGGCTCGTACAAATCGTATCACGTGTTTGGCCGTTTGGCCGAGTTCTTCGGCGGCTATTGGCACGACGAGGACTTCGGCATGGCGCGCTGTGCCGACTACGGGGACAAGCCGGGCCGGAAGATCTGGATTTGGGGGCTGTCGCGCGAGGGGATGGTCTGGGAGAAACTGCTGACCGATACGGACGGCCAATACGTCGAGGTCCAATCCGGACGGCTCTTCAACCAGACGGCGGAGGAAAGCACCTTCACTCCGTTCAAGCACAAGGAATTTGCCCCTTACGCCACGGATACGTGGACCGAACACTGGATGCCGGTCAAGGGCACCAAAGGCTTTGTCAGCGCCAGCCCGTGGGGAGCGATGAATGTCACACGGCAGGAGGGCCGGTTGGTCATCCGGCTCTGCCCTACGCGGCGGTGGCGCGACAAGCTCGAGGTGTTCGACAGCAATCGCCTGCTCTACACCAAGGACCTGGACCTTAAGCCAATGCAGCCTGTGGAGGAAGTGGCGCCGCTGGCGGTCCCGGTGCAGAAGCTCAACGTGTGTGTTGGCGGCGACAAGCTCCGGTATGCCCCGGAGGAGGGCGACGAGTTGAGCCGGCCCACAAAAGCGCCGGCTGATTTCGATTGGACCTCGGCTTACGGGAGGTATCTCAAGGGCAAAGAAAGCGCGCGGGAACGCGCCTATGATCGGGCGGAGGAGGAATTCGAGTCGTGTTTGAAAAAGGAGCCCAACTTTGTCCCGGCGCTGGTGGAAATGGCGGCGCTGGCAAACCGCCGCGCAGATTACCTTGGGGCGCGCGGCTTCGCGCGGGAGGCGCTGAGCGTTGACACTTACGACCCGGGCGCCAATTACCAATTTGGCTTGGCCAGCGCCGCCCTGGGGCGCGAGGCGGATGCCCAGGACGCCTGGAGCATCGCCGCGCTTTCCCCGGGCTGGCGCAGTGCCGCCTGCGTGGAACTGGCCAAGGTCTTCTTGCGCCAGAAGCGATATGACCGGGCTTTGGCCAGCGCCGAAGAGAGTTTGGATGGCAACCGGCACAACCTCGATGCCGTCGCATTGCGGGCCTGCATTTGTCGGCTGCAAGGCAACGGCGCCGGAGCCGAGGCCGCGCAGGAGACCCTGTTGAAGCTGGACCCGCTCAACCACTTCGCCCGGTTCGAGAAATACCTGCTGGGCAAAGCGGGCGTCCGGGAGTTCACGGGGCTGATTCGCAATGAACTGCCCCAGGAAACCTATCTGGAACTGGCGGCCTGGTATCGCAACGCGGGATTGGAGGCCGATGCGGCCAAGGTGCTGGGGTTGGCGCCGCCGACTGCCGAGGTGTTGTATTGGCTGGCGTATTTGCGCCACGACCATGAGCTGCTGGCGCGAGCGGAGGCGGCCTCACCCGCGTTCGTGTTTCCTTTTCGGCCGGAATCAATCCCGGTCTTCGAGTGGGCTGGCCAACAGGGCCGGGCTTGGCAGCCCAAGTATTTCCTGGCCTTAATCCGTTGGTCGCAAGGAAAGCGCGGAGCGGCTCGGGAACTGCTGGCCGCCTGCGGCGAAGAGCCTCGCTTCGGGCCGTTCTACGCCGCCCGCGCCCAGGTCAGCGAAGAGGGGGCGGCGGGCGATCTGCAACGGGCCGCGCAATTGGACCCCGGCCAATGGCGCTATGGGGAGATGCTGGCGCGGCACGCTCTCAAGCGAGGCGACCTTGCCGCGGCGCTGGCGGTGTCAGCCGATTATGCGGGGCGGTTCCCCGCCAACGGCGTCCTGGCCCTGTTACACGCGAAAACGCTCTTGGCGACCGGGGACAACCAGGCTGCGGCCGACCTGCTGACCTCGTTGAATATGTTGCCCGGCGAGGGCAGCATCGAGGGGCACTCGCTCTTTCGCGAAGCCCAGTTGATGCTCGCGGTCCAACGCATGAAGAGCGGGGCCTTTGCCGAGGCATTGCGCCTCATCGAGACGGGGCGGCAGTGGCCGGAGCATTTGGGCGCAGGCGAACCGTATCCCGAGGACGTGGACGAGCGGCTCGAGGATTGGCTGACCTACCAGTGCCAGTTGCGGGACAAGGCCCCCGAGGAGGCGCGACGCACACTTGACCGAATTCTGGCCAGCGGGCGAAGCACGCCGCAAAAGGGCGTTGGTGAAATCATCCGGGCCCTGGCGCTTTCGCAGTCCGGGAGGACCGCCGAGGCTCAAGCACTGCTCAAGGGCTGGCTCAAGGAAGACCCTGCCAGCGAGTTGGCCAAGTGGGGCAGCGAAATCGTGGCGGGTCGTCAGGCGTCGTTGCCGGCCGGACTCCAAGACGGCGAGTGCCACGTTCTCTCGGCCTGGCTGCGCTGAACATCCGCCGCCTCCGGCTTCCGCTCCACGCCCTCATAGACCAACGCGGTGGACGTATTGCCATCGGCGTGGATCACCTCGAGCGCCGGTTCCCAAAGACCGGCCCGGCCGTCAATGCCCAGATGCTGGTGGCAGCAGAAGTTCGTTGATCGCGCCCAGGAGGATCGCTTCCGCCTCGGGGCCGACGTTCGAGGAGGACGGACTGGTTTCATAGCCGCCTTGTTCGTAAGCGACGGCCGTCCCGATGTACCAGGGCCCGTAATCGCCGTAGGCTGCCACTGCGACAAACAAATCCGGGCGGGCGGCCTTGGCGGCCAGTTGGAATTCCACGAAGGCCTCCCCCGGCAGGTGCAGAATCCGCGCCCGGCCCAGGCGCAGGCAGGCGACCTCGATTCGGCGCCCGTCCCGGCAGCGCCGCAGCCAGGCCAGCCGGCTGGCATCGCCCCGCGTCACAAACCCCGGGTCCTTGGCCTCGAGTTGGGCCTCCAGCGCGGCAATCGAAAGGTGCTTGGCCGGAGGCAACGCCACTCGCGCCACGGCCCAGCCGACGTCCCCGGGCGCGATGGGTTGACGCCGGGTGTTCTCCCAGGCACGGCGCAGGCCATCGGCAAGACGTTCGGCCAGCACCAGCCGGTTCGTGGGCGACCCGTCGTTGTATTTGCCCGCGCCGATGTTTCCACCCGCGCCAGTGAAGTGGACCGGCAATGCGCCAGGCACAGCCAACTCCCGCAGGAACCGGGCCACCCCGGGAAAGTCCGGGTTCGCGATGCCCGTGCGGTAGTAGCTTTGCGGATGCGTGGCATAATAGCTCAAGACCGCCACCGGTTGCTCGCCGTGCCAGAAGCTCACCAGCGAGACCACCGGGTCCACGACCCCCTCCGGCTCGGCGCGAAGCCGGGCGTCGCGGGTGGCGGTCCAGCGCGTGGCGCGGACCTTGCCGTCCGGGCCCAGAAGCCTCCGGTTGGAGGCGACCTTTTCCACCCGCGCCTCACCCAAGCCCAGGTGCGTGATTGGTTGCGCCCGGGGCAAGGCGGCCCGGACCATCGCCGCCAGGTTCGACAGCGCCTCCCTCTGGAAGCGGCCCTCGAATTGCCGGGCGTCGAGGCCGGCGTCCTTCAGAATGCGTTCGGCGGAGAAATCGCAGTCGGGGGCGTCGTGCTGGTGCAGCGTGTGCACCGCCACGCGCTCGGGCGTGGTGCCCGCGGCGCCCGCGAGGGCCGCCCGAAAGGCATCCTGCCCTTCGTTGGCGATGCCAATCCAATCCACGGCGCAAAGCACAATCGGCCGATCCGCCCCGAGCAACACGATGCCGCGCGCGCGCAGCCCGAGATTCCACCGGTTGGTCACCGGGTCGTAGGCCAGCATCGAACCCACCGGCGGCGTCGCATCCACGTCGAACGTGGCGACGCGCAGGCCCGACGGCTCAGCGTTGGCGGCAATCGGGGATTCCCCCGCGGTGGCCAGCGAGTCAGTGGCGCCGAGCACCCACAGGACGATAAGCAAAACTCTGGACATGCGAACAGTTAAACCCGTAACGGACCAAAATGCCAGCCTGTTTCGAGGGCCGGCTCCTGTGCGGCTCAGTTGCCCGCCTGCAGCTTGGAGACAAGCGGAGTGGCCTGGCCATCAACGAAGTCAACCTGACCCAGTGGAAGCAGGGCGGCTTCCTCGAGTGGCAAAACCTCGAACAAAAGCGTGACTGGCTCACCCAGCTCCTCGACTCTCCCGACCCCGTCTCGGGCGGGCCACGTTGGGGTGCGGTCGCAAGCGCACCCGTAGCGGCGTCTCGGTAGAGCGCCGCACTCAGGTCTTGAAGGCTCCTGGCGCCGAGGCGGGGCATCTCTGTTCTCGGGGGGAACTGCGGCGCTCTGCCGAGACGCCGCTACAGGTGCGGAGCGCGACACCGCTTTGGCTCGGGCAGCGTATGGCGTTTATAATTCCCGGACGGTTTTGTACTGGTGGTTCTTGGGACAAAGTGTAAAAAGGCTGTTATGAATATGAACTTAACACAACTGATCGCGCCGGCTTTGATCATTGCCTCCCTGACCACCACGCGCCCCGCGGCGGCGGCCGACGCGCCAACCGTTGATTCCATCCTGGCGAAGATGATTGATGTCACCGGCGGCAAAGAGGCCATGGAGAAAGTTCATTCACGTGTGCTTCGATTCACACTTGAATCGGATGCCTTCGCTAACAGCGAGGGGGAGGCCTTCGCGGCGGCGCCTAACAAAATGCGCTCGCACGTTGAGTTGGCGGGAACGGGAGCGATCGATGAAGGTTTCGACGGGACGGTGGCCTGGGCAAAAACACCCTGGGAAGCCCTGCGGGTCAAGGCCGGAGACGAACTGGCGAAGGTGAAGCGTGATGCGGAGTTCTATCGATTCCTGAAACTAAAGACCGTGTGCCCGGGGCTGGTGTACAAGGGGACGGAGAAAGTGGGGGAAGAAGAGGCTTACATCCTGGAGTCAAAGCCCTCGGCCTCGAGCAAGGAGAAGTTTTGGTTCGGCGCGAAAAGCGGTCTGCTGGTACGCCAGGAATCGGAATTCGAGGGGCCGCAAGGGGTCGTCAATGCCAATGTGCTGGTCCAGGATTATAAGACCTTTGACGGGCTGAGTACCCCGGCCTCATGAAATTCCACATCTCGGTCGGCGGCCAGGACATTGGGTTCACGATGAAGTTTTCGGACGTGAAGCACAACGTGCAGATTGAGGCTGCTAAATTCGCCAAGCCGGCGGAGTGATGCAGAACCGACCGGTGAAAACCCTCCGAAACCACCTGATTCTCACTTTGGCGCCGGCAGCCCTGTGGTCTGCAGTCTCATGCGGAACCCTGGCCGCCGACATTCGCATCGGCGTGGCGGCGGTGGACATTACCCCGCCGATGGGCGTTCCGATGGCAGGTTACTACCACGCCCGCGGCGCGGAGGGCGTGCTCGACCCCCTGTTCGGCAAAGCGATGGTCATCGAGTCGGGCGGCGAGCGCGCGGCGTTTGTGGTGCTGGACCTCATCAGCATCACCCGCGCGATCACCGACCGGGCCCGCGCGGCCATTGAGAAGGCCACCGGCATCCCGGGCGGCCGCGTCATGATCAGCGCCACGCACGCGCACACAGGACCGGAACTCACCAATCGCGGCGAGCGCAGCGGCGACATGGGCGGCCAGAGACAAATCGCCGTGGACTACACCGAGGCGCTGCCGGCGAGGATCGTCGAGAGCGTGCGGCTTGCCAATGAGCGGCTCCAGCCCGCGCAGCTCAAGGTGGCCAAGGGCCGCTGCGAGAATCTGACTTTCAACCGCCGTTACTTCATGCGCGACGGCAGCGTGGGCTGGAACCCCGGCAAACGAAACCCCGACATCGTCATGCCCGCCGGCCCGAGCGATCCGGAAGTCAGCCTCCTCTATATCGAGAAGCCCGGCGCCGTGGGCCCGACGCAGTCCATCGCGACCTACGTGAACTTCGCCATGCACCCGGACACCTGCGGCGGCAGCAGGATCAGCGCGGACTGGCCGGGCGCGCTTAGCCGCGTGCTGGCGGGTTATCACGGCACGAACCATCTCACGCTGGTGGCCAACGGCGCCTGCGGCAACCTGAACCATCTCGACACCTCGTGGGGCTGGCCCCAGGGAACGGCCATCGAACAGCATCGCATCGCCACGATTCTCGGCGCGGCCGTTTTCCAGGCTTACAAGAATCTCGCGCCGGTGAGCGCCGGCTCGCTGCGCGCCAAGTCGGAGACCGTTGAACTCGACTTGCCCCAGATCACGCCGGCGCAAGTCGAGGCAGCAAAACAAGCGCTCAGCGCAACGCCGGACGACCGCGGCGCCAACTTCATGAAACTGGTGCGTTCCTACCGCGCGCTCGAGGTCGCGGAGCGCCAGGGCAAGCCGCATCGCGTCGAGGTGCAGGTGATCGCGCTGGGCAAGGAACTCGCGTGGGTGAGCTTGCCCGGCGAGATCTTTGTCGAACTGGGCCTGGCCATCAAGCAGCGTTCGCCCTTCCCGCACACCTTCCTGGTCGAACTGGCCAACGAGAGCCTCGGCTACATTCCTGACCGGCGCAGTTACGCCGAAGGCAACTATGAACCCGAGAGTGCCCGCTGCGCAGCCGGGTCCGGTGAGCGGCTCGTGGAGGCTGCCGTCAAGCTCCTGGCGGAATTGCACCAATAGCGCCTGCCGGGGCCATGAAAACGCCAATTGCAGGCAGCAATTAGGTTGGCCGGCTTACGTCGTCTCCTACAATGGTTTGCGGAGGACTTTGTCGCCAGCCCCGCCCCCGCTGAAACCCCTTCCTCAAAAAAATTGCGATCCAGGCCGAAAAAGTGCAGCATATAGAGGCGTCGCAAGAGCGATTCCGTTGGCATGGCAGGCGCCGATTCAGGTTAGCGGCAAAGAGAAAGAACGATTATGGCCCAGGCAATCATGGATCCGGAGCAGGTGCGGCGTTTCGCCGAGGAACTCAAGCGATTCAACAGCGACCTCCAGGACAAGATCGTCTCGTTGCAGGCGCGGTTTGCCGCCTTGAGCGACACGTGGCAGGACCAGGAGCACAGCAAGTTCGCGGATGAATTCAAACAAATCATGAAGGCGCTCAAGAAGTTCATCGACATCTCCAACCAACAAACGCCTTACCTGCTGCGCAAGGCGCAGCGCATCGAGGAGTATCTCAACCAGCGCTAGGCCATGACCCAAAAGGCCAATGTCACCGCCGTGGACGCCTTGGAGGCCTTCCGCGCCGAGTTGGTCCTTTACATCAGCAAGGCGCGGCCGACCCTCGAGGAGGTCAGCGCCGAGGTGCTCCGCACCCGGCTCTGGCTGGAAAACGAGCAGCGGACCCATTGGGAGAACCAGTTGCGGCGCCGAACGCGCGAGCTGGAACAGGCCCAGCAGGCCCTCTTCAGCGCCCGGATCTCCAATCTGCGCAAGGAAACGGCGGCCGAAGTCAACGCCTTCCATCGCGCCAAACGCGCGCGCGACGAAGCGGAGAGCAAGTTGCGAATCCTCAAACAGTGGAACCGCGACTTTGAGAACCGGGTCCAGCCGCTGGTCAAGCAAACCGAAAAGGTCCATACGATACTGGCCAACGACCTGGTGAAGGCGATGGCCTATCTGGCCCAGGCCGTGAGCACGCTCAGCGCATACGCGGGCACCCTCCCGCCCTCCGCCGCCCCCGGCCCAGGCCCCGCAACCGGGACTGCCGCGGCCAACGCGGAGGGCGCAGGGAATTATGAATTATGAAGTATGAAGTATGAGGTACGGAGTATGAGGTATGAACCCGCAGGCGGGGCTGCCACGGCAGGGCCGCTCACAAAGTCGCCGAAACGGGCGCCATTCCCTGACTGTAGGAGACGACGTAAGGAGTCTCTGATCAGTGGCCTCCGAGGGGAGCAGGCTTTCGCTGTGCCCGAGAATCAATCAGAGACTCCTTACGTCGTCTCCTACGATGGTTTGCGTCCGGCATAACAAATGAACGCCAACGCCAGCAGACTTTCGGGCATCACCAAAGATTTGTGGGGCCAATGGCAACAGACCAAGGCCTATTGGCGAGACTCCAAAGCCCAGGAATTCGAGGAGAAATACCTGGCGGAACTCTATCGCCAGCGTTGACAAAACCATCGGTGTCATCGAGCAGTTGGATAAGCTTCTCCAAAAAATCAGGAGGGACTGTGAATAGCAATCCCGGACCCGGCAAGACCCTCGAACTGCTGGAGAACCTCAGAGGCGCCGTCCGGGACCTGACCGCCAGGGCCAACAAACTGCACGACGATTTGCGGACCCGGATAGCCCGGGAGCGGGCGCGGCGCCAGGCCGCCCTCGATGACCTGGCCCGCCAAACCGCCGAGGCCCGGAGCCAGGCCGAGACTGAGGCGGCAGCCGCCAGGACTGCCATCGAGCTGAACTGCGAACACCGAAACATCCGCATCGGCAAGGCCTACCAGGCCAGCAAGGAAAAGGGCCTCGAGAAGGTCGAAAACCAAACCGGCTCTCGAAAGTACGAGTTCCAGAAGACGATGCTCCAGGCTGAGCGCGACCGTGAATCGGGTCTGGCCGCCAACCTCAAGCGATTCGAGGAATACAAGGCCGCCCTGGCTGCCCAAGAGCAGACCCTGGCCGGCCTGGAAAGGGCCGCCCAAGGCGCCTTGAGCGGATACCGGACTTTCATGCGCCTCTTTGCCAGGGCTTATGAGAAGGCCCAGGCCGATCTCTCGGCGGACGAGGACGCGCTGCTTGAAGAGCTTCGCCGCCTGCTGGCCAAGGCCTCCGGCGACCTCGGGCGGTTCCGCAAGAACCTCCTGCTCCGCCTTTTCCGCTACTGGCCTCTCTGGCTGGCCATCGCCCTCTGCGCTATCCCGTTGGTCCCGATGCTCGAGCATTTCGGCATAAACTCGCTCTCCGGCCCGGCCGCTGCCGGCGCGGCCGCCGCCGCGTTCGCGGCCCTTTTCACGCTCCGCCACTTCGCGGCGCGCTCGAGCCGTTGGCTGGCCGATTCCCTGGCCGCGGCCTTGGCCACGACCCGCCTGCTGCACAATGCCTGCCAGCAGAAAGCCGAGGCGCATTTCCAGCAGGAACAACAGCGTCTCCAGGACAATTACCAAAAGACTACGCAGAGTGTTGACCAGCAGTTGAGACAAACCCTGGTCAAGGCCAGCGAGGCGCGGGTGTCCTGCCGGATGCGCGCCGACGAAAAGAGCGTGCGGGTCTCCGCCCGGCACGAGCGGCTCCACGCCTTGAAGTTGGAACGGCTGGCCCTGCGCCATGCCGATACCCTCGAGGGCCTCGATCGACAGGCCGAGGCCAAACGCCAGGCCCTCATCGCCGCCGGCGAGGAACGAGAGAAGCAGCTTCAGGCCGGCCACGAAACCGAGTGGCGAGGGCTGGCCGCCGAGTGGGAGGCCCGCTTGCAGCCCCCTTATGCGGCCATCCAAGGCATCAACGCCTTCGCCGACAAGCTCTTCCCCCCGTGGCCGGCGCCGGCGTGGAAGAACTGGCAGGCGCCGGACAAATTCTCCGGCGCGGCCAAATTCGGCCACCTGGAAGTGGACGTCGCGCGGCTCTGCGAGGGCCTTCCCAAGGACCCGCGCCTGGCCTTGCCCGGCCCGGCCCGGTTCTCACTGGCGCTCTGTCTGGCCTTCCCGGAGGCGGGCTCGATCCTGTTCGAGACCGCCGAAACCGGCCACGACGAGGCCATCGGCGCCCTCAACAATATCATCCTCCGGCTCCTGGCCACCGCCCCGCCCGGCCGCTTGAACTTCTCCATCCTCGACCCGGTCGGCCTCGGGCAGAATTTCGCCGGGGTCATGCACCTGGCCGATTACGAAGAGCAGATCATCAACAGCCGCATCTGGACGCAAACGACGCAGATCGAACAGCGTCTGGCCGACCTCAACGAGCACATGGAGAAGGTCATCCAGATGTACCTGCGCAACGAATACGCAACCATCGCCGAATACAACGAGCAGGCGGGGGTGATTGCCGAGAAATATCATTTCCTGGTCATCGCCGATTTTCCAGTCAACTTCAGTGAAACCGCCGCCAAACGCCTGCTGAGCATTGCCGCCAGCGGCGCCCGGTGCGGCGTCTATATGCTCATCCATTGGGACCGGCGCCAGCCTTTGCCCGAGGAGTTCATTCCCGATGAACTCAGAAAGAGCAGCTTCTGCGTGGGCCGCAAAGCCCAGGCCTTCGTCGCCGCGGCGGATTCCATGCCGGGGACGGCTCTGGTCATCGATGGCCCCCCGCCGCCCAACCTGGCCATCGACCTCATTCACCAGATCGGCTTCAAGAGCCGGGACTCGAGCCGGGTGGAAGTCCCCTTTGCCCAGGTGACTCCCCCGGAGGCGGAGGTCTGGAGCCTGGACAGCACGACCGAACTGCGGGTCCCGATCGGCCGCACCGGCGCGACCAAGCTCCAATACTTGGCCATCGGCAAGGGCACACGCCAGCACGGCCTCATCGCCGGCAAAACCGGCTCGGGCAAATCAACCCTCTTCCACGTCATTATTACCAACCTCGCCCTCTGGTACAGCCCCGAACAGGTTGAGTTCTACCTCGTCGACTTCAAGAAGGGCGTCGAATTCAAATGCTACGCCGTCCATCGCCTCCCGCACGCGCGCGTCGTGGCCATCGAGAGCGACCGCGAGTTCGGACTGAGCGTGCTCCAGCGCGTGGACGAGGAATTGAAACGCCGCGGCGACCTGTTCCGCGCCCTCGGGGTCCAGGACATCCCGGGCTACAAGCGGGCGGGCGGCGCCGAGCCGATGCCTCGGTGCCTGCTGCTCATCGATGAATTCCAGGAGTTCTTCGTCGAAGACGACAAAATCGCCCAGACCGCCTCGCTGCTCCTGGACCGCATCGTGCGCCAGGGCCGCGCCTTTGGCATCCACGTGCTGCTGGGCTCCCAAACCTTGGGCGGCGCCTACACCGTCGCTCGCACCACCCTGGGCCAGATGGTCATCCGCATCGCCCTCCAGTGCAACGAGGCGGATGCCTACCTCATCATGGACGACAACAACCCGGCTCCCCGCCTGCTCTCCCGCCCGGGCGAAGGCATCTACAACGATTCGGCCGGCCTGCTCGAGGGTAACAGCCCCTTCCAAGTCGTCTGGCTGCCCGATGACGTGCGGGAAACCTACCTGGCCAAGGTGCGCGCCCGGGCCGACCGTGACCGTCCGGCCCTTGCCGCCCCCATTGTCTTCGAAGGCAATGCCCCGGCCGACGTCCGGGAAAACCCGGTGCTCCGGAGCCTGCTCGAGGCCCCGTCTCTCAAACCGCCCGTGGCCCCTCGCATCTGGCTGGGCGCCCCGAACTCGATTAAAGGGCCCACCGAGGCTGTCTTCTACAGGCAAAGCGGCAACAACCTCCTGCTGGTCGGCCAGCGCGAAGAGGCCATCCTGGCCATCTTGTCGGTCGACTTGCTCGCCCTGGCGGCCCAGTATCCCCTGGGCGGGGCCCGTTTTATCCTGTGCGATGGCACCGCTCCAGGCTCGCCCCAACGCGCCTTCCTCGAGCGCGTGCTCCAGGCCATCCCGCACCCGGTTGAAGTGGCCAAACAGGGCAACCTGGCCGACCTCATGAACGGCCTGGCCGAGGAGCTGAAGCAACGGGTCGAGGCGGCAGACGCCGAGGCTGCGCCCCCGACTTTCCTCATTATTCACGCGCTCCAGAAATATTCCCGCCTGCGCTATGAAGAGGATTTCAGTTTCTCCTCCGATGCCGCCGCCTCGGCAAACCCGGCGGCGGTCCTCAACAGCCTGGTCTGCGAGGGGACCCGCCTCGGCTTCCACGTCATCGCCTCTTGCGACACCTATAATAACGTGAACCGGTTCCTGAGCCGAAAGGCCCTCAGCGAATTCGAGATGCGCGTCCTCTTCCAGATGAGCGCCAGCGATTCCGCCAGCCTCATCGATAGCCCCAAAGCCAGCCTCCTGGGCCTCCACCGCGCCCTGTTCTTCAACGAGCAGGAAGGCCATCTCGAAACCTTCCGCCCCTACGCCCTGCCCGCCGCTGACTGGATTGACTACGCCGCCCGGAACCTGGCCCGCTTGCACGCGCAGCCGGGCGGTTCTTAGCGTGGAGCGTCCGGAGCGTGGAGCGTGAGGGCACCGCAGCACTTGCTACGCTCTCACGCTCTCACGCCCAGCCCAATGCGCGCCAGTTGGGCGGCATGGAGTGTCCAGACCGCCTTCGGTCCACACGACGTAATCGGCGCGGCCCATCTTTTCCTCGATGGGCCATTGGGCGCGCAGGCGTTGCTCAATCTGTTGCCGCGTCCAGCCTCGGGCCAGAAGACGCGCCCGCTGGGTCGCCGCCGAACAGGCGACGCAGAGGGTCGCGTCCAGCTCGGCCTCCGCGCCCGTTTCGAAGAGGAGCGGAATGATGATGACGCAGTGCGGACGCGACTCGTTGCGCCAGACGGCGGCCTGGGCCTGCCAGAGCGCCCGGATGGGCGGATGGAGGATGGCCTCGAGTTGCTTGCGGGCGGACGCATCGGCAAAGACGCGCCGCGCCAGCTCTGCGCGGCGCAAGCTGCCATCCGCAGCCACCACCTCGGGACCAAAGGCCTGACGCACCTGCTCGAGCTCAGGCCGGCCCGGCTCGACGACACGCCGGGCCAACTCATCCGTGTCCACCACCGCCACCCCGCGCGCGCCCAGCAATTGGGCGGAAGCAGACTTGCCCATCCCCGGGCCGCCAGTCAGGCCAAAGACTTTCATCAAGGGTGAAGTATGAAGTATGAAGTATGAAGTATGAAGTATGAAGTATGAAGTATCAATTACGCCCCTCAGCCTTGCAGCGGACCGAGCTGCAGATCAAGCCAAAACCCCTGATTTGAAGAAATTGGGCAGGGCCGTTGACAAGGTGGTCTTCAGAAGTGCGCCGGCATAGCGAAGCGGCGACGGCGCCTTCGGCCGCCCGGGGCGTCCAAGACCGCCAGACGCTGCCCGAGCCAAAGCGGTGTCGCGCTCCGCTTGCCACCGCACTCCAAAGTGGCCTGCCCGAAACGGCTCGACGGACTTTGTCACTAACACTACAGCGTCATTTGGCACTTACGCCCGCCGCGGGCATGCGTTAGCTTGCCTCGCGTAATTGAATGGCGCTGGGCCGGAGATAATCGAACCGCGGGTAATTCGCGGCCGAACGATCACTGCTGCGGACCTACAGGCGGTGAGGCGGTTGCTTGTCGAGCAGCCTCAGGCCGGACGTTCCGGGTTGGCTCGTGGCCTGTGCGCGCATTGGCAATGGCGGGCTCCCAACGGGCGATGGAAGGTCCGCTCGGCGCTGGCGATCTTAACCGAGTTGGAGCGCCAAGGGTGGATTGGGTTGCCAGCGCCGGAACGCGGTCCCGGGCCGACCCGCGCAGCGGTGGCTGCGTTAAGGACGGAGAGGGTCGTGGACGGGGCGTTAAGCCAATATCGGCCGCTACGCTGGGAGTTGGTCGGCACGACGGCTCAACGGCGCGAGTGGCGCCAGTTGCTTGAGCGGCATCACTATCTGGGAGCGCCGCCGTTAGTGGGAGCCAACCTGAAGTATCTGGTGTATGAGCGCACGGGCCAACTCTTGGGGGCGCTGGGCTGGCAGTTGGCGGTGCAGCACCTGGGTTGTCGGGATCGGCTGCTGGGGTGGAATGCGGCCCAGCGGGCGCGCTGGCTGGACCACGTGGTCAACGGCGTGCGTTTTCTGGTGTTGCCCTGGGTCCAAGTGCGGGATTTGGCGTCGGTGATATTGAGTGAGAATCTTGGTTTACTGCAACGCGATTGGCCTGGGCACTACGGGGTGCCAGTGTGGCTGGCGGAAAGCTTCGTGGATCGGCAACGTTTCAGCGGGGCCAGCTATCGGGCGGCCAATTGGCAAGCGATTGGTTGGACGCGCGGCTTTGCCAAGCGGCAGAGCCGTTTCGTGCATCATGGCCAAAGCAAGGAGGTGTATGTCTATGTGATGGAACCACGGATGCGGCAGTTCATCCACGGGGATGGCTGCCAGCCCTTATTGAGCCGCGCCTTTCTCTTGGCCCGGCGCCGGAGTGAAGAAAAACAATCCCTCACCAAGAGAATGCGGATGAAAAAGATTTTGACGTCATGGAAACCCAGGCTCCCATCCCAGTGCGAGTTGAGCGTGGAAGATGTGGAAAGGGTCGTTGGGGAGTTCAAGGAGTTCACCGGCTTGTTCGGACCGACCTTTGGTCGGAGCGAACCGGCGGCCCTCTTTGAACTCTACCTGCAAGGCCTCTTGAGCGACGCCGAACGCAAGAATGTCGAGGCGATCGCCCTGAAGTTGGACGGCCCGGAGCGGACGCCGGAGAGCGAACGTTGGCTGCTGCTGCGTAACGACGCCAACTGCGAAATCAAGTACGCCTTGAGCAACGCTCCGCAACAGACCCCGATGCGCGAACTGGTGCGCGTCAGCGGCGCGCGCTGGCCCATTGAACGCTGTTTTCAGGAAGACAAATCCGAGCTCGGACTGGATCATTACGAACACCGTTCCTGGACGGCGTGGCATCGGCACATGCGCCTGGTGTGTCTGGCGCAGTTGTTCCTGCTGCGTCTGCAGGTCAAATTTAAAAAAGCTCCCGCCTTGACGTTGCCGCAAGCACGCCTGCTGATGGAGGGCAGTCTTCCGGACCCAAAACGTCAACCCGGCTACGTGTTGCTTGTGTTGAAGTACCACACCCGACGCAATTACCAGGCCTACCTCTCCCACCGGAAACACCGAATGAAAGAGCTGAAAAAATGGAAATCTCTCAAAACGTCGCTGTAGTGTTAGTGCCAGACATCTTCCTTCCAACCGCGCAGTCTTAGCGCGTGCTCGGAGCGGTAAAAGTCGGGGGACGATGGGTGGGACCGCCGTTCCCAGGGACCCACGCCTCCGCCACGCCGCCAGCTCCTGGAGGAGTTTTGTCGCGCCGTGGGCTGGCGCGATGCCCGCGGGGAAGTGGCGCTCAGCTCTGCCAGCGCGGCCTTGCGCCGGTTGGAACGCCGCGGACTGGTCCAACTGCCCCCGATGGCGCCGCGCCGCCAGGCCACGAGACCCCGCGGCCTCTCTGACGATGACCAGCCCTTGCCGCCACTGCCCAAGCTGCTGCCGCGGGGCGGCGGCGTTGCCGGATTACGGTTGCGCCTGATCGAGGATGAACACGATCCGGCGCACCGGATTTGGAATCGGCTCATCGTGCGGGAGCATCCGTTGGGGCGGCGTCCTTTGGTGGGTGCTCAGTTGCGTTATCTGGTGGAGTGTGACGCCGGGATCGTGGGCGCGTTCGGGTTTGGCCCACCGGCCTTTCATCTGGAGTGCCGAGACCAGTGGATTGGCTGGAGTCCCCAAGCCCGGGAGCAGAACCGGGGCAAGGTCATCGGCTTGTCGCGCTTCCTCATTCGCAACAAGCTGCAGGTGCCCAATCTGGCTTCCCAGTGCTACGGGCTGGCGCTACGGCAAGTGGCGCAGGACTGGCGAGCCCGCCATGGCGTGCGGCCGGTGTTAGTCGAGACGTATGTGGATCGGGTGCGCCATGAGGGCCGCTCCTTGGCCGCGGCCAATTGGCGGCGCTTGGGCCAAAGCAAGGGCCGGGGGCGGGATGACCCTGGGCGTCGGCACCCTCAATCGCCCAAGGACGTGTGGGTCTATGAACTGGGCTCCAAGGCCCGCGCCCAACTGCAAGCCTGCGCCCTCCCGCCCGTGGCGCCCCGTTCAGTGTTCGCCCCGGCCCTCAAAACGGACTGGGCGCAGGAGGAAATGGCCGGAGTGGACCTGGGAGACCAGCGGCTCAATGGGCGGGCCCCACGCATGCTGGCCCAGCGGTGGAAGCGGCCGGGCAGCAGCTTCTATCGCAGCTTCGATACTCCCGCCGAGGCTAAAGGCGCCTATCAATTGGTGGAGAACCCCCGTTGTGAAATCAGTTTGAAGAGCTTGCTCGCCCCTCACCATTTGCAGACCGCCCGGCGGATGGCCGCCGAAAAGGTGGTGCTGATGGCCCAGGACACCACCGGGTTGAGCCACAATACCCTGCTCCGGACCGAGGGGTTAGGCTCCATTGGCCAGGAGGGCACTCGGGGACTCTTTCTCCACAGCTTGCAGGCCTTTCGCCTGGACGGCATTCCCCTGGGCGTGGCTTGGACGGAGGTGTGGGCGCCAGACCCAGAGAGCCAGACGGCCCGGCGCAATGAGCGGTCCTGCGATGAGAAGGAGAGCGGACGCTGGGTGCGGGCGCTGCAAGCGGCCAATGAGCTGGCGCGCCAAATGCCCCAAACGGTGGTGCTGGTCTGCGGCGACCGCGAAGCGGACATCTATGAGCTTTACGATCAAAAGCAGGCCGCACCGCCGAATGTCCACCTGTTGGTGCGCGGCCAGCATGATCGGTGTTTGAGCGACGGCACCCAGTTGAGGGAGTCGCTGTCCAAGCTGCCCCTGGGCGGCACGCTCCAGGTCGAGGTGCCCCGGCGCCCCAGTCAACTGGCCCGCACCGCAACGCTGGAGTTGCGCTGGACAGAGGTGGAGGTCAAGCCCCCCGCCGTGGCCTTGAAGAAGAGTTGGCCGACCCTTAAGCTCTACGCGGTCCTGGCCTGCGAGGTAGGCGCTCCGGCGGGAGTCGAACCCATTGAGTGGCTGCTCTTGACCACCTGGCGCGGGCCTTGGCGCTGGATATGATCGTGGCCTCTCGAATATTGCTGCTCACCCGCTTGGGCAAGGAGCACCCGGAGTTACCTGCCGAACTGTTCTACAGCCCGGAGGAGTTGGCGGTGCTGGCCGTAAAAAAAAAGGAGACCGGCCGATACGCTGCCAGCCCCAAGCTCCAGTTGCTCCAAGCCAACATCCTGGTGGCCATGCTGGCAGGCTTTTGGGGCCGGGCCGGTAACGGGCACCCAGGCGCACAGATTCTGGCCGAGGGTTTGCACATACTGGCGGCGCTGGTTTGGCATGAAGCGCAATGCGCCAGGCAAGCCCACACGCAACGAGCTCAACGCCATCCAACGTAGCGGGGCTCTTTGGCTTCTTGGTGCGGCGCCATGGGAGGCGGTCGCACCGGTCCGCAGTGTTCCAGCCGGCGCAACGCCGCGCTGGCAGAGTCCATCCCAACGTCCCCGTGGGCATCGCGCCAGCCCACGGCGCGGCAAAACTCCTCGATGAGTTGGCGGCATGGTGGAGGCGGTCCCTGGGAACGGCGGTCCCACCCATCGCCCCCCGACTTTTACCGCTCCGAGCACGCGCTAAGACTGCGCGGTTGGAAGGAAGATGTTTAGCACTAATCTTTCCGGGTAAGGGTGAGGAGCTCGCTCCCGCTTTCGGATGGGCGGAACCGTTCGAAAGCGCCAGCAAGCTGGACGCACTCCAAACGCTTCGCGAGTCTCGGCGGCAGCAACTCCCTCGGGGAGAGAGCCAGGGTGAGGGGGAACCGGCCGCCCAACAGAACCGGTTCACAAAAACAGATCTGCGCCCCACCTGAACAGTTAGACGGTTTCCACTGGCACTGTGTTTTCGACCTTTTTGACCTTGGAAGGGGTGGCCGAAGGTGGTAGGTTTCGGCGGGTGGCGGCCTGGGACTGGAAATGTGGGGGGATGCGCCCCTTGGCGTTTCAGGTGTCGAGCCAGGTGCGGCCGTGAGCCATCGTTTCCTTGGACCAGATGAAAACCTCGCCCTCGATCGGCCAATATCTTATCCAGCAGCTTTATGCGCACGGGGTGCGGCACGTGTTCGGCATTCCCGGCGATTACGTGCTGGGGTTTTACGATCAGCTTTCGAGGAGCAAGCTGCGGGTCATCAATACGTGCGACGAGCAGGGGGCGGGGTTTGCGGCGGATGCCTACGCGCGGGTGCGCGGGCTGGGGGCGGTCTGCGTGACGTATTGCGTTGGGGGCCTCAAGCTGGCCAATACCACGGCGGAGGCCTTTGCCGAAAAATCTCCGGTCGTGGTCATTAGCGGCGCGCCGGGCATGAAAGAGCGGCGGAAGAATCCGCTGCTCCACCACAAAGTGCGGGAGTTCGATACGCAAAAGAAGGTCTTCGAGCAGCTCACCGTGGCGGCGACGGTGCTGAGCGAGCCGCAGACTGCCTTCCAGGAAATCGATCGGGTGCTGCACGCGGCGCTGCGCTTCAAGCGGCCCGTCTATATCGAGCTGCCGCGCGACCTCGTGGACGTGGCGGGCATCCCGCACCACCGGACCCTCGAAATTCACGAGCGAAGCAATCGGCCGAGCCTGCGCGCCGCGCTGGCTGAGGCCGGGGAGATGATCGAGGGCGCCCGCCAGCCGGTCATCCTGGCCGACGTGGAGGTCCACCGGTTCGGTCTGCAGGAATGGGTGCTTAAGCTGGTGGAGCAGACCGGGATCCCGGTGGCGGCAACCATGCTTGGCAAATCGGTCATCGGCGAGCAGCACGCGCTTTATCTCGGGGTCTATGAAGGGGCGATGGGGCGGGAAGACGTGCGCCGCTACGTCGAGTCCAGCGATTGCGTCATTCTGCTTGGAGCGTTCATGACGGATATTAACCTGGGCGTCTATACGGCCCGGCTGGACCCGGTCCGCTCGATCTACGCCACGAGCGAGAAGCTCTCGATTCGCTATCACACATACGAAGAGGTGCGTTTCAAAGACTTCCTGACCGGGCTGCTGGGGTTGGGCCTGCGCCGGCGGGCGCCGCACAAAATGCCGCATCCGGCGCCGATTGGCCCCTTTAGGACCGAGGGCGGCAAACTGAGCGTGAAGCGGCTTTTCGAGAGGTTGAACGCCTTCCTGTCGGCCAACATAGTGGTCGTGGCGGACGTAGGGGACGCCTTGTTCGGGGCGGCGGACTTGTTCATCCGGGAGCGGACGGAGTTCATCAGCCCGGCGTATTACACCTCGATGGGATTCGCCGTGCCGGCGAGCGTCGGCATCCAACTGGCCAACCCGAGGCTCCGGCCGTTGGTTCTGGTGGGCGACGGGGCGTTCCAGATGACGGGCATGGAACTGGCCACAGTGGCGCGCAATGGTTTGAATCCGGTGGTGGTGGTGCTGAACAACCGTGGCTACGGGACCGAGCGCCAGATGCAGGACGGTCCCTACAACGACGTGTGGCCCTGGAACTACAGCCGCCTGCCCGAGGTCCTGGGCGCCGGCCGCGGCTTCATCGTGGAGACCGAAGCCGACCTTGACGCGGCGCTGGCCCAGGCCGAACGCTGGACCGAGGGCTTCTGCTTGCTGGACGTGCATCTGGCTCGGCTGGATCGCTCGCCCGCCCTGGACCGGCTGGCGGCGCGGCTGGCCAAGAGGCTGTGAAGGCATTTGACAACGCTGCATTGGCAGCCGCAAGGTGGGTCATGCGAGTACCTTGCTCTTCGTCCGAGGCCAATGGCCGCGGGTCATGCCAACCTGCGGCGGCGCCCTCGGGGGCGGCTGGGCCGGGGGGGCCCGCTCGAGTACTTTGGCCGGATGATTGACCACTGCTACGATTTTGCCGAGGCAGCCAGGAACCAGGGCCGGCCGATTGTCGGCATTCTGTGCGAGTTCACCCCGCGTGAGGTCATCCTGGCGGCCGGGGCGGTGCCGGTCTGCCTGTGCGGCGGCTCGGCCTCAACGATTCCCGCCGCCGAACAGTACCTGCCGGCCAATCTCTGCCCGCTGATCAAGTCCACCTTCGGCTACCACGTCCAAGGCTCGAATCCCTTCCTGAAATGGGCCGACCTGGTCGTGGCGGAGACCACGTGCGACGGCAAGAAAAAGATGTTCGAGCTCCTGGCAGCCGACAAGCCGATGTATGTCCTGGAGCTGCCGCAGAAGGCCGATGACCCTGACGGGCTCAAGCACTGGACCGGGGAAGTGCGCAAGCTCAAGGCCCACCTCGAGGACCGCTTCAAGACGAGGGTGACCGACGCCAAACTGCGGGCCGCCATCGAGCTGATGAATCGGGAGCGCCGCTGCCGCCGGGAATTGGCCGGCCTGATGGCCACCGACCCGCCGCCGCTCAGCGGGCGGCAATTGCTCGAGTTCAAGAGCATCATCTCCGGAATCGAGGCCGACCTCGAGCAATATGCCGCCGCCCTGGCCTGGTTTGGCGATGCGCGCCGGGCGGGCGCTGCGCAACCCGGCGGCCGGCCGGCGGCGCGCAAAGTGCGCGTCTTGTTGACGGGCGTGCCGGTGGTCCACGGCGCGGAACGGGTGATCGAACTCATCGAGAGTTGCGGCGCCGTCGTGGTGTGCCAGGAGAATTGCACCGGGCTCAAGCCGATCCTCGAAGACGTGGACGCGCAGGCGCCGGACCCGATTCGGGCCATCGCCAACAAGTACCTATCACCTGCCCTGCTCGGTGATGATGGGCAATGACCGCCGGCTGGAAATGCTGCGGTCGCTGGCGAGCCAATTCCGGCCCGATTGCGTGATCGAACTGGTCTGGCAGGCCTGTCTGACATACGATGTCGAATCGTTCCGGGTGCGCCGCATGGTCGAAAAGGAGTTGCGGCTGCCTTACCTAAAACTCACGACGGATTATTCGCCTTCCGATTCAGCCCGGCTTTGCGCCCGGGTGGCGGCCCTCATCGAAACCACTGCCGCAAGCTCCACCCCGTAGCCTTGGCGGAAGGTCGGGTATTTGAAGGTGTAGCCCAGTTCGCTTTTGAGTTTGCGGTTGGAGACTCGCTTGTTGGCCGAGCCGCGTTTGGGCGCTGTCCCGGGCCCTTGGGGCGCCGCCGGCGGCAAGGGGCGGCCCAGCGCAGTCGAGAGCCATTGATAACAGCCAAGCTGCGTCACCGGTTCGTCATCCACCGCGTTATAGATCTCGCCAGGCCGGCCCTTTTCGAGGGCGGCGATGAGGGCGCCCACGACATTGTCGCGATGTATCATGTTCAGGATGCGCCCGCCGCCGGCTTCGATTCGCGCCTCGCCGTTCAAATACTGTTTGAGCCAGTAGCCCCGGCCCGGGCCGTAGATGCCGGCCAGGCGCATGACGATCGCAGGAAATCCCTTTTCCCGCGCGGCCTCCAGCAGGACCCTTTCAGCCTCCACGAGCACCCTGGCGGTTGCCGCAAGGGGTTCGGTGGGGGCCGTTTCATTGACCGTCGAGCCGTCGTGCTGGCCATAGACTGCGGTGCTGCTGGTGTAAACGAATGTGCCGGGCGGCCGGGCGGCCAGCCATTGCAGCAGGTTGCGCGTGCCCTGCACATAAATCGAGCGATACGCCTCCGGGCCGCCGCCGGAGGAGGAAACGCAATTGACCACCCAATCATACTCTGCGGGCAATCGGGCCAGGTCCTCCGGCCTGGTAATGTCCCCGGCCAGGGGTTTGATCCCGTCCGGCTCCGGCCCGGGTGCGCTCCAAGGCACGCGCCTCAGGCCAAAGACCTCATTTCCCAGCGCCGCCAGGGCCGCCCCAAGGGGCAGCCCGACGTAGCCGCAGCCGACAATCAACACGCGCATGAGGGAAGGTTAAGCGGTAATCCCGGGAAGTAAAATGCACAGAGAGGCGGAGCTGCAACGGAGGCGTGGACCGTGTCGAGCAAGGGGAGCGTGTGGAGCGTGCGGAGCCTGGCCGAGAATTTGCTCGAGGACCAGTTGGAGGTCAGCGGCGAGTTCAAGGCAAAGATCCGGCGGGCCAAACAAGAAATCGCCGACGGGGTGTATTCTCGTGCGCGGAAGCCCGAAGCCGGGCAGTGAAGGCGGCGCTTCAAATCTACTCGCGGGATTTCGACGCTGACTTCTTCAGACTGCCGGCCACTTGACTCTCTCCCCCAATGGCGCATATTCTCTTTTCGTGATTTTCATCGAAGACCACGGCTTCCAGAGGCGGCGGAAGGGCTTGTTGGACAAAGAAGGGTTATTCGGGTTGATGGAATGGCTGGCGGTCCATCCGGGCGTGGGCAGGGTTATTCCTGGGTCCGGCGGGCTGCGCAAGGTGCGCTGGGCGGCCAGGGGCCGCGGAAAGCGCGGCGGCCTGCGGCTCATTTACTTCTGGTGGATGGCCGATGACAAAATTCTCTTGCTGGACATCTACGCCAAAAGCCAACAGGAAGATCTGGCCGCCGCAGGGATCGAAAAACTGAAGCGAAGAGTAATTCAATGAAACCTCGTAAAATCCAGGAGATGATCCGCGCCAAACAGAAGATCGAGAGCGGCGCTGCGGCGCCCGCGGGCGTGTGGGAAGTGCGTCCGGACGGGAAGGGTGGCTTCGCGCGACAAGCGGTGGACCCCAAAGCATTTCAGCGCGCCAGGAAGGCGGCGTGGAGCAAGAGCATTCCGGCTGCACGCCAGAGGCTTGGGCTTTCGCAGGCGCAGTTTGCCCGGTTGCTGGGCATCAGTGTCCGCACGCTGCATCATTGGGAGCAGGGCACGCGCCGGCCCAATGGGGCCGCACGTGTACTGCTACGCGTGGCGGCCCAATACCCCGAAGCTGTTCTGGCGGCGGCGTGAAGGCGCTGTGGCGGGTGCCGCTTCAGCTCGGGAAGGATCAATCGAAAACGCTGATTTGGAGGGTTATCTCGGGGTGGGGGGCATTGTCCCGGTTCCAATGCTGCCGCACGGCCGGGTTTCGCGTGTCGAACAGGTCGTTGATCCTGTTTTTCTCCACGTGCCCGTCGCAGTACGACATCTGCCAACGCCCATCGTGGCGTCTTCCCGTCGCCTGCTGCCAGGCCCTGAGATCTTTGTTGTTGGGCTCATCCGGCAGAATTCCGACGGCAATCCAACCGGCCCTCGAGACCGGATCCAAACGCCCTTTGTCGCAGAGAACTACCGGAAACGAAGCGGGCATCCCTCCCATCACGAGCGAGGCATCCACATCGCCCATGGCCAGCATCGTCGCTGGGACAGAAACGTCGCCCTCACGAATGGGTTGCCACCCCGACACCTGACTGCCACGCCATATTGTGTCACCTCCCAGACCAAGGGTTCTCCCGTCAGGGCCTGCTGACCCACAACCTTGTAAATTATATTGATAGCCGCCAAATTGTACTGGCCAGCCGATTTCCAAAGCCGCGAGGCTGGGACAGCTCCAAACACCCGTTCCCTTCCATTGGTTGTTGAAAGAGGCGCTGGCCCCGCCAATCCTCAAGGCCCAGGGGGGGTTAACCACCCATTGATACCGGGTGTAGGGATACAGCACTTGATACCAGGTCAAAAAATGTGGATTGTCTGGAAAAGCTCCCGCCGCATTAATCGGGTATGCTCCATAATCGTTTACGTACAAGGCCAAGGCGACGCCTAATTGGCGGAGGTTGCTTAGGCAGGCTGCCGAGCGGCCTTGTTCCTTGGCCCGGTTCAAGGCCGGCAGGAGCAAGGCGGCCAGGATGCCGATGACAGCGATCACCACCAGCAGTTCAATGAGGGTGAAGGCTGAAATTCCCGCGGGCCTCGTTGCAGATCGGAGGCCGTCGCTCGACTCAGTTCGTTGGCGAGGCCGGTCCATATTCCCAAGCTGGTTGAAATGCCACTCCCGCACCCGGATGTTGGACTGGCTCGTTTATAGCAGACCTGCTTTTGGCCGGCAAGTGTGCGTTTCGATGCACACCCTCACGGCAGGGCCAACTCATAAAGCTAGCCAAACAAAGGCAAAAAGGTCCCGGAGGGACGGCTGGCATCGGCCCCCCACTCAGCCGTCCTTTCGGGACGCATGACGGTTTGGGCGCCCCTACCCAACGTTGAAACGTTGGGCTATTGTCAGATGTCCCTCCGGGACAAGCACTTGGTCGAGGCGCGCCTCTGAGTTCGGCGCCAAATCCTGGCGACATTGGACGGCCTCGTCCCCGCTTCTTGCCGGCAGGTGGGGAGCGGAACCGGGGACGAGCCGTCCCCGCCCCTTTCACCCTCCGGGGTGTCCCCGCCCATTCGGGCGCCGCAGTCTTTGCATTTCCCGTTATCATCGATGCGCCATGTGTCCACCTGTAACAAGAAGCAACTGCGCGCGAAGGTTACATTTTATTTGTCACTGTTCAGGTGTGGGGCCAGGTTTGGCGCCAACGCTCGCCCGGGGATGGACCTTGAGGCTTTGTCCCGGAGGGACATCTGGAGCTTGAAGCGGCAAACGCGTCTTTTTTTCTGTTGACATACATAGCATCCCAATGCATAGTGTTGCCGTGCTTGCGAAAGAACTTGTGGCTGCTTCAACCGAGCCGATGATTCTGTCGCTCCTGTCCCAGGGCGAGAGCTACGGCTACGCCTTGGTCCAGGAGGTGAAGCGGCTTTCCGGGGACCAAATCGAGTGGACCGACGGGATGCTCTATCCCGTGCTGCACCGTATGGAGCGGGAGGGCTGGATCGAATCGCGCTGGGGGGAAGCGGAAAACGGACGCAAACGCAAATACTATTGGCTCAAGCGGGACGGAAGGAAGGCCTTGAAGGAGCAGCGCAATCAGTGGGCCACCGTCACGGGCGTGTTCCGGCAACTGTGGAAGGAGAAGTATGTTTGACCTTGAACGGGCAATTCATGCGTGGCGGCGGCAAATGGCCGCCGGTGGCGTCCATCCCGCCGAAGTGCTGGACGAACTGGAAAGCCATCTCCGCGACGATGTGGCAGCGCAGGTGCGGTCCGGGGCGGACGCGGGGCAGGCCTTCGCCGCCGCCGTCCGGCGGCTAGGACCCGCCGGGGCGCTCGGAGAGGAATTCACGAAGGCGGACCGGGCGCGCCTGCGGCGGCCGCGGAGGAGATTCGCGCGGGGGGTTTGTTTTATTTCCGCGGCGGGGGTCCTCCTGATCAACACCTGGACGCTGCTCGAGTACGACCTGGGCGCGGCCGAGCGCGTGGCGGGGTTGTGCGCGGTTGTCCTTGTGGCTGTGTACCTGGCGAGCGTGCCTTTCCTGCGCGGGCTGCTTTCCGGGGCGGCCTGGGTGCGGTTTATGGCGACGCTCAAGGTTGCGAGCCTCCTGCTGGCTCTCGTGCCGGTTTGGGCGCTGCTGAGCGCCTTGGGGATCATCCGGTTCGGGACCGGGATCGTCCCGAGCATGGTCATCTGGCTGCTCTACGCCGCCGTGGCTATCAGCCTTTTTCCTTGCGCAGCCGGCATGGACAGCGGCCAGGAGGGCGGCTCGGGGGCTCCCTTGCCGCCCTCGAATCCGGGGCCGCAAACGATTCCTCCGAACCGGCCGGTTCCACCGGAGATTGACATCGCCTTTCCGCCTTCGCGCGCCCTTGCACCCGTCGCCCGGCAATCGCTCGAGTCGGCACGCGAGCAAGCCCGGCGGCTGGGCCATGATTTCATCGGCACCGAACACGTCCTGCTCGGAGTGCTCGAGTCGGCAACAGGCAGCTTGGGTGCGGTTCTGCAAAACCGCGGGTTGGATCGCGACGCCCTGCGCCGGGAAATCGAGCGATTAGTGGCGCCCCTGCCTTCGCGCGCGACCCCAGGCCTGCTCCCTCTGACCCCGCGCGCGCGAAAGGCCCTCCGGTTGGCGGGCAGCGAAGCCAAACGGCTCAAGCACCCCGTGATTGGCGCCGAACACCTGCTCCTGGGGCTGCTCCGTGAAGGCGGCGGCGTGGCGGCGCAGGCGTTGAAAAATCTCGGCTTCCGGCTTCAACCACTGCGCGTGGAGATTTCGGAAGGCTAAGGCGGCGCGCTATGCCACGGAAGTTCGTGCCCGCGCCGGCGGTACTGACTGACGCAGGTCCTCGGGCCGTCGCCAAAGTGCGCTGGCGCGAAGCCCGTCGGGAAAGCCGGTCATGTGGCCGGCTTTGAAACGGGCAAGCAGGCCGGGCTGGATGGGGCCAGGGTGTCCGTGGAAGGGGCGATTCTCTTCGCGGTTTGTCTCCGGTTATTTGGGCTCGGCCTTGCCAATTATCACCTGTCGCCGCGAGAGCGTTGGACTCCATCGTTGACCATCACAGGACGCTTTCGCAGTCAACTGATACTGGCCCTCGCCAGAGGGCGCGGCCAGTTCAAAATCGTAATTCGACAGGCCCGCCGCCGGCACTTCAAACGTTTGCTCCGTCTGCGAAACGACTTTGCCGCCGCGCGCCGCTTGCCACGCGAGCGTCAGCCGGCCCCGCAACGGCGCCGGCATATCGTTGACGAGCGTCACGCGATACGAACGCTTCGCGCCGGCCGCCAGCGCCGGCTGCCAGAAGTCAAGATAGACGCCCAGCGGCTTGAAGGCCTCGCGCATGTAGTCCTCGAAACGAGGCTCCAGTTTCAGCGCGGCGATGTCGCGAAAGTTGTCGCACGTAAAGGCGTCCGGCAAGTCGCCGTCGAGGTAGGCCAGATACATGACGCCGGCGTATCGCCGTTGCGCCCGCCAAAACTCCGTCAGACCCCCGAGCAGATAGCCGTTGAGCGCAAATCGCTGCTGCGGCGTCGCGTTCGGGCCGAGGAGGTGGTCATAGACTTTCCGGCTGAGATGCGTCGGCGTGCCGTCGCGGTGCAGCCAGAGCCAGTCGTATTCGTTGATGAGCGCGGCGTGCTCGGCTTGGGCCGCCGCCGGGGCCGACCAGCAGCCGGCGGGGAGGCCCTGTTGGGCCGCGTTCTCCAGGTCGGTCATCTGGAAGAACGGCGGCTTGTTGCCGAACGCATGATTGATGAACTTGTAAGGGTGAACCTCGTAGGGATCGTCCGGCGCGTCCGGCGCCATGTAGCCGTTCTCCCACGGCCGGCCGGAGAGATCGAGGCCGCGCACGGCCGGCACGAGTTTGCGGAGGAAATCCCAGTGGGTCTCGTTGGAAGCGTCCCAGATGGCGACGCTGGGATGGTTCCAATTGTCGCGCATGAACTCGCGCACCTGTTCGGTGATGTCGTCCTGCTTCCATAGCTCATGGCGCTGCTGCTTGGTGGCCGTCGCCTCACGGTCGCTCCAAATGGGAAACTCCCATTGCAGCAGCAACCCGGCTTCGTCGGCAACATCGAGCCATTGTTGCGGCGCCGGGCCGATGCAGATGCGGAAGGCGTTCCAGTTCATCCGGCGCGGAATATCCGCGAGCAATCTCCTCACCCAGGCCTCGTTCCACGGCAGCCCGCCGCACTGCGGGTCGCCGAAGAACCGGTGCAGTGTGATGCTGGCGCCGCGCAGGTAACAAACCTTGCCGTTGAGCATCGGCAGCCGCGTGGCGTGGTCGAAGCGAAACTCGCGCATCCCGAACCGGGTCGAGCGCGTGTCGCCGCCGGTGCTCGTTTCCAGCAAGTAGAGGAAGGGATTGTCGGGCGACCAGAGCACCGCGTTGGGCACCGGCACGGTCTGGGTGATCGTCTTTTCCTCGCCGGCGGCCAGTTGGATTTGCTGCCGCTCCGGCGCTCCGGCGGGTCGCTTGCCTTTCCACGGCTGACTTGCTGGGCGAGTTCCACCGCGCGGGCCGCGCCGAAGTTCTTGAGCCGCGTCTGCACGACGATCTCGCCGCCGGCGATGCGGGGCGCGACCTGAACGTCCTCGATGACCGGGTTGTCGGCGAGCCGGACCTCGACGTGGTCGTAAATGCCGGGCGTCCACGGGCCTTTCTCGCCGTCGCTGCCCCAGAATGCCCAGTCGGGCATCGCCCCCGGATGCGCGCCGATGCGGATGACCAGCCGGTTGTCGCCGCTCCAGTTCATCGCGCCGGTGACGTCGAACCGGCCGGCCGTGAAGCAGCCCGCGTGCTCGCCGATCTTCTGCCCGTTGAGCCAGACGGCGGTGCCGAACTGCGCCTTGTTGACGACCAGCGTGGCGTGCTCGCGGCGAACCGGCGCGCGAAACGTCCGTTCATACCAGAAGAAGTTCCGCTGCTGCCGCGTGCGGCCGGTGCCCTCGCACGGCCCCTGGCGGCAAGCCGTGGCTTTGCATCGTGAACACAAACTCGTGCGTCTCGTATTGGTCCACGTCAGGAAACGCCGGGCGCGCCTCGTGCGCCAGCCCCGGCACCGGGACTTTATGCGAGAACGACGCCGGCATCGTGTCCGGCGCGACGCCCTCCTCGACAAGCCAGGTGCCGTCCAGGGGCACGACCTCGGCCGCGGCGAGCGCGCCGGTGAAAAAAGCTGTTGCCAGTGAAAACCAAAGGCTCCGAAAGAAAGATGGTTTGGGCGGTTTCATAAGCACTTCAATTGACGTTTGTTTTCCTTGTGCAATTCACTATCGAGGGATGGGAGCCGAGGTATTCTCCCTCGGCCGGCCAGGCCCTCTCCCGATACCTGGCGGGCGAGATCATGTCCAGGTAAAGCGGCCAGCGGTCGTCCTTACATCCTGACTCGAGGTTTTCGCACAAATCTGGCAGCATACAATTTGAATGAAACGCTGCATCCTCCTGTTCGTGTTTCTTGCCGCCGCGGCCAGCGCCGCGAACCCTCCCATCCGGAGCTATGAAGGCGCTCTGACCATTCCGACCTACGAGCCCGGCGCGCGGGAACTGGAGCCCGCGCTCTTCGCGAACTCGACCGTCGGCGGAATGTACCCCTTCCCGAGCTATCTCCTGCCCATGGCGCGAGGGGTCGCCCGCGCCGAAAACCTACCATGCCGTCTTCCTCGAGAACGAGTTCCTCAAGTTGACCTGCCTGCCCGAGCTGGGGGGCCGCATCTTTTCGGTGTTCGACAAGCTCCGCAGCCGCGAAGTCTTTTACCGCAACGACGTCATCAAGCCGGCTCCCTACAACCCTCGCATGAGTTGGCCGCAGTCCGGGCTCGAGTTGACCGGGCCGCACGACGTCCATACGCTCACCCTGCACGGCGAGCCGTTCTGGTCGCACCGCATTGTCCCTCGCGAGGGCGGAGCCGTCTCGCTGGTGCTCGGCGAGACCGACCCCATCTACCACATGGAGGTGACGCTGTCCGCAACGCTCCATCCGGGCGTCGCCGCGCTGGAGGTCAGCGTCTTCTGCTACAACCCGCGCGACGCGCGCATGCCGCAGATGTTCTGGGTCAACAGCGCCGTCCCCGCCACGCCCAAGACACGGTTCCTTTACCAGATGTCGCGCACCGTTGGGCATACCACCGCCGACATCGCCGACTGGCCCGTGCACAACGGCATCAACTATAGTTGGGACCGCAATAATCAGCACATGCTGGGCCTGTTCGGCATCGACGCTTACGACGATTTCAATGGCGCCTACCAGTTCGACACCGACTACGGTGTGTTCCGTTACGCGGACCGCCGCATCGTGCAGGGGATGAAGCTGTGGACCTTCGGTTACGGCGCCGGCGCGAAGGACCACGAGCGTAGTTACACCGAGAACGCGGGTCCTTACGTCGAGTTGCAGAGCGGGCGCCACGTGTGGGACGGGCATTACGAATGGGTGGCCCCGCACAAAACGGAGGGCTGGAGCGAGTGGTGGGTGCCCGTGGCCGGGACTCACGGCGTCACCAGCCTGACCAGGGACGCGGCGCTGAACCTGGAAGTGGACAAAGGGACCGTCAAAATTGCCCTGGCCGCAGCCCGGCGAATCCCGCGCGCGAAACTGGTGCTCAGCACCCGCGCCGGCGAGATCGGACGGGCTGACGTTGACCTGGCCCCCGCCAAACCATTCCGCCGGGACTTCTTAACCGGGAACGGCGAGTTGGCGGAGTTGCGCGTGCGGGTGACCGATCCCAGCGGCCGCGCCGTCCTCGATTACCGCCGCCCCGACTCGGACCCCGGACGCAAGGAATACACGCCCTTCACCAAGCCGCTGGAATTGCCGCGGAAGCCCCCGGAGCAGATGAGCGTCGAGGAACTCGTCCTGGCGGCGGAGTTTCGGTTGAAGGAACTCGATCCCGCCGGCGCAACGGCGCAGCTCGAAAAAGCGCTTGAGCGCGACCCGGGCAGTTCGCGGGCGCACCTGCTGCTGGGCATCCAGGCTTTCACGGCCGGCAAGCACGAAGATGCCGTGCGCAGCCTCGAACAAGCCATCGCCCGTGATGCGTATGCGGACGAGGCCTACTATTACCTTGCGATGTCGCAGTTCGCCCTCGGCCGCGACCAGGAAGGGGAAAGAAACCTCTACTACATCTGGCCACACAGCGCCTACTACGGCGAGCGCGAGTTCCACCTCGGCCGGCTCAAGCTGCGCGCCGGCGACAACGCCGCCGCGATCGAGCGCTTCCGCAGCGCGGTGGACGCTAATGCGCGCGACCTGCTCTCGCGTCTCGCCCTTGCGCTGCTTTACAGAGAACTCGGCCGCGCGGCAGAGGCCCGCGAACAGCTCGCCGCGGTCGAGAGGATCGATCCCAATCACCGCGTCATCTTCGCCGAGAAATATCTCGCCTCGGCCAACAAGACGGTGGAACGGGAACTCCTCCGCCTGCTGGGAGGTCAAAGCCAGGAGGCAATCTCCGTCTCGAATTTCTACCGCCAATTCGGGCGCTGGAAGGAGGCGGTTCGCCTGCTGCGGTTGGTCGAATCCAACAACCAGGACCCCTGGGGCACGCCGCCGGAGTTCTACTACACCCTGGCCTATTGCCTGAAGCGCGCCGGAGACGCCGCCGGAGCCGAAGCTTCGTCGCAAAAAGCGCGGGCCGCCGCCGGCAACATCGACCGCTTCCCCTATCGCGACGAAGCCGAGCCCGTGCTCCGCGAAGCGGTCTGCCGCCCGTCCGGACGACGCGCTCGCCCGTTTTCTGCTGGGCTGCCTCCTCTACTACCGAAACCAGCGGCCACAGGCCATCGAGCAGTGGGAAGCCGCTGTCGTGGCGAATCCATCGGATTTCTCGTCGCGTCGGGCGCTGGGCCTGGCCTATGCCGAACAGGGTTTCCCTATCGAGAAAGCCGCCGCGCAATTGGAGCGCGCGGTCGAACTTCAGCCGGCCAACGCCCGCGCGCTGAACGATCTCGGTTCCCTCTATGCGCGTGCCGGGCGTTTCGGAGACCAGTTGAACCTGCTGAAGAAGGCGCTCGCCCGATCACCGGCTGACGACGACCTCGCCGAAGGGGTCCTGACCGCGCATCTGAATGAAGGCAACTACGCGGACGCTGAGAAACTGCTGGCGGAACACCGGTTCGCCCCGCGCCATCGCAGCTACGGCCTTCGCGACAAGTACCGGGTGATGCGCTACGGGCAGGCCGCTCGCGCTTACTGGAGCGGCGACTACTCCGCGGCGCTGCGCCAAATCCGGGAGGCGGGCGCGCCGCCCGCCTCCTTGGGCGTGGACGATTTCCTGGGCCAGACTTCGCCCCGCTTGGACTACTACGCCGGCCTGATCCTCGAGCAGCTTGGCCAGCACACTGAAGCCCGGCAGAACTTCGAGCGCGCCGTCTCGGGGCTCGCCCAACTCTCGGGCGACCGCGATAGCTGGAACGGCGAGAGTTTCTTCATGGTGCCCGTGCTGGAGAAGCTGGGCCGGCCAGCCGAAGCGGCCCCACTCAGACAGCGGTTTGAGAACTTCGCCCTTTCCGAGCGCGACTCGAACAACGTCCACTATCGGGCGGAAGCGCGCTACCTCCTGGGGTTGGTGCGCAAGAACAGCGGGCGCACCGATGAAGCCAAGGCGCTCATAGCCGAAGCCCTCGCGGCAAGGCCCGATCTGCTTCCGGCACGGCTCGAACTGCGCGGCGACGTCATCAATGCTCTGCCCAAATGACCTCTACGAAGGACTTGAGCTTCATGCTTCGGCTGCCGAGAATCAATATTCTTGACAAATGGCCTGGTTTTTGCCTGTATTCTAATGCAAACGAGTTGTCCGGGGATCAGCCAAAGCCGGTTTACGGTCTGGCATTGTGCTTTCCCGCCGCAACTCCCTTGCCAGCCGGATGGACCTGACGTCGCCATCGTGGACCGCAGATGATAACAAGGCGCGGGGCCTTTACTGGACTCCGAAGCTGAAGGGGATTCCACACGCTGTTATCGGCTCCCTGGCTGCTTGCATCCGCTATCTCCCCAATCCATGAACGTATGGACAGACTAGCTTCGAACCCACGGCTCGGATCCGGAAATGCCATTGCCCGCGGCACAGTGCGTTTGCTGCTTTGCGGACGAACTGCGCCCGCTCTCGTGACGATGCTGCTGGCGTGTGCAGGCCGGCTCCCGGCAAGCGCCGCGGCCCAGCAGCCCACTGGGACCTTTGTCAGTTGGGGCGCTCAAGTAACGCCGTGGGAGCCAACCGGCGCGCGCTACAAGGCCATCGCGGCGGGAGGCTCTCACAGCCTGGCCCTCAGGGCAGGATGGGGTGGTCGTGGCGTGGGGAGACAACAGCGATGGCCAGTCGAGCGTGCCCGCGGGCCTGAGCGGCGTGATTGCCATCGCGGCGGGTGGCTACCATAGCCTCGCACTCAAGCAGGACGGCACGGTCGTCGCCTGGGGCGCAGGCGGGCCCGGACAAACAACCGGGTTCCACGATTGGGGCCAGGCGACGGTGCCGACCGGTCTGAGAGGGGTGGTCGCCATCGCCGGGGGACTCGACCGCAGCCTGGCCCTGGCGAACCCCAGCTCGGTGGGGCCGTCCATCATTGCTCCACCGCCCCCTCAGGTGGCGGCGTCCGGGTCCACCGCACACCTTTACGCCTTGGCCGATGGCCTGCCGCCGCTGAGTTTTCAGTGGTTCTTCGATGGAACCAATGCGCTGAGCGGCGGCACCAATGCGGTCTTGGAATTGGCCAACGTCCGGTTTTCGCAGTCGGGGCTTTATTCGGTGGTCGTGACCAACGCATTCGGGGCGGCGACCAGTGCGCCGGCGGTGCTCACCGTAGTGGCCTCGCCCAGCCTGACTACCCTGCCCACAAACTGCATCGCCAATGCCGGGGCGATGGTGGATTTCGCCGTGGAGGCCGCTGGCACCGCCCCGCTGGCCTACCAGTGGTTCTTCAACGGCACCAATGCCCTGGCCGGGGCCACCAATGCAGTCCTGGAGTTGACTAACCTTCAGGCTGGGCAAAGCGGGGCCTATAACGTCGTAGTAAGCAACCTGGGCGGGACGGTGGCAAGTCCGCCTGCGGTGCTGACCGTGATGGCGCCGCCGAGCCTGGTCACCATGCCCAGCAACTGCATCACCTACCCTGGCGGCAGCGTCGAATTTGCCGCCGCCGCCGCCGGCGCTCCTCCCTTGGGCTACCAGTGGTTCTTCAACATTACCAATGCTCTGAGCGGCGCCACCAACGCCGTCCTGGACCTGGCAGGCGTGCAATCAGCGCAGCTCGGCGTTTACCTCGTGGTGGTGACCAATCCTTTCGGGGCGGTCACCAGTTCCCCCGCGACGCTCGCCTTGTCTGGTCCGGTGGTCGTGGACACCACCGAGGCGGCGCTGCGCTACGCGCTGACGGCCGGCCTGCCCGTCTCATTCGCCTGCGACGGCACCATCACCCTGACCAACCAGATTGTGATCACCAACGATACCGTGCTCGACGGCACGGGACACCAGGTCACCATTGCCTGCACCAATCCCACCCCCAGTGACCCTGGGAACGGCAACCGTGCCTTTTATGTCAGCTCGAACGTTACCCTTACCGCCATGCATCTCGCTATCTCCAACGGCCTCGCGCAGGCACTCGATGCGCCGGATTCCCCTGGCATGCGCGGCGGCGCCATCCTCAATGACGGAGCCTTGAACCTGCGTGAAGTCTCGTTCCTGGGCAATTCGGCCAGAGCCGGTGGCGGAGCCGTCGCCAATCGCAACGGCGGCACGATCAATGCCACGAATTGCGCGTTTGCGGGCAACGGCGCGGGCGCGTCTTACGGCTACCGCGGCCTCGCCCCCTCCGGTGGGGCAATCCTGAACGAAGGTGGTCAAGTGAGTTTCGCGGCCTGCGTGTTCCAGGGCAACAGCGCGGTTGCCGGGTACGACGAGGATGGCATGGGCCCGTTCGACGCCTATGGCGGCGCCATCCACAGCGAGGGCAGCTTGACTGTCAGCGCGTGCATCTTCCAGCAGAATTCGGTACAGGGCAGCGGCGGCTTTTCGGTCTTCTATCCCGATTCCGGGCTCGCCGGCGGTCCGGGCGGCTCAGGCTATGGCGGCGCTATTTCCAGCTCGGGCAGCCTCAGCATCTCGGGCAGCACCTTTAGCGGCAATGCTGCCGGCGGCGGCGGTGGCGGCAATGGCCAGAGCGGCTTCTTTAATAGTCGGACTGAGTGGCCGGTGGACAGCGCGAGTGGCGGCAACGGCGGCAGCGGCATTGGCGGCGCGTTGTGCGCCGGCGGCAGGGCCAGCGCAGTCAACTCCACTTTTTGTGGGAACACCGGCGTCGGCGGCGCTGGGGGACGGGGAGGACCTGCATGGTCAGGCACTGTTTATGTGGACGGCCGGCCCGAGCCTGTGGGCGGCCCTGCCGGAGCCGACGGCATCGCCGGCTATGGCGGTGGCTCCGGTTGCGGTGGGCTCTGCCTGACCAATTGCACGCTCGCCTTCAACATGGCTGCGCCCGGCACGAATGGGAACCCGCAGTGGGTCGAGGAGGACTTGGGGGTCCTTGGACCCGGCGCGGTTAATACCCTCGTCGCGACCCATGCGTCCGCCACCAACGCCTCAGGCCCAGTTACCGTCGCCGGCAGCAACCTCGGCTCGGATGCCGCTACTCTCAAGCTCGGTCCCTTAGCCGACAACGGCGGCCCGACCCTCACGATGGCGCTGCTCGCTGGCAGCCCGGCCATCGGCGCGGGTGAGAGCGCCTCCGCGCCGCCCACCGACCAGCGCGGCTTCCCCCGGCCGAGCGGCTCCGCCGACATCGGGGCTTACCAGTTCAACACCCCCCTAATGCTCAGGGCCGCTCAACCTGCCGGTGGCGGGCTCGACCTCTCGGTCTTCGGCAGCCCCAGCCGCATTTGCCAGTTGCTCGCCAGCCCGGACCTGGTGAACTGGACAGCCATCGCCACAAACTCGTTCGGCTCGATCGGCTTCTTTCTCTTCCACGACCCAGCCGGGGCCAGCCAAGCCCAGAGGTTTTACCGCGCCGTGATGCCCTGAACGAGGGTTCACTACGATGCGGCACTCATGAACTCATGAACTCAACAACTCGACTTGGAGTGTTTTGGGGGAGCGCAAGGAATCACTGGCCAGGCGTTCGCCGCCGTTGGCGGAGACTCGGGCAGGGCACGGCATTGGCGCTGACGCTGGCCGCGGGCGCGCCCGCCCAGACTTACCGCGTGCTCGAGGCCTTTTCCGGCAGTGACGGCAGCGCCACCAGTGTGCGGTTCTTTGACCGGACCAACCCGGTGCGCTATTACCGCGTTGAAGCGCGCTGAAGCAGCCCAGCGCGGGCTTGACAGTGGGCATTGTCTGTGGCGTCAATGGTTGCGCAATCGAGCTGCTCGAAATCAGCAAGCCTCGGTTCGGGGCTTGCTTCTTTTCGCGGCGCAACTCCCTTGCCAGTAGGATGGACCTGACAACGGCATGGCGGAGCGTGGAGGTGGCGGAGCGTGGCGCTTTTACACGACCTCGTGCCCGATGGAGGTCCTCACGTTTTGTCCTGTCTCGCCCGGCTGTTCCCATCGGTTAATCCCCGGTTTAGCATGGTATGAAAGCACAATTATCGAAGCAGCGCCTCGGACTCCGGAACTCGATTGCCCGCGGGGAATGGCGTCCGCCGGCTCATAAGCGAATGCAAATCGAGTCCGCCCTTTTGGCAATGGTGATGGCCTCGACCGTGTGGCTGCCGGAGACCGCCGCGGCCCAGCGCGGGGCTCAGCCGTTGGCTGGAAGTGTTGTCGCCTGGGGCTACAACCGCTCTGGCCAGGCCACGGTGCCGGCCGGCGTGTTGACTGGCGGAGCGATTGCCATCGGGGCGGCAGGCATTTACAGCTTGGCGCTCAAGGAGGACGCGACGGTCGTCGCCTGGGGAGGGAGCCGCTGCCGCCGAGTGGGTTGAGCAATGCGGCAGCCATTGCGGCGGGAGGCTATCACAGCCTGGCGCTCAAGCAGGACGGGACGGTCGTCGCCTGGGGCGACAATTCCGATGGCCAGACGAACGTGCCCAGCGGTCTGAGCAACGTGATTGCCGTCGCGGCGGGTGGCTATCACAGCCTGGCGCTCAAGCAGGACGGGACGGTCGCGGCTTGGGGGAACAACGGCTCTGGCCAGACGAACGTGCCCAGCGGTCTGAGCAACGTGATCGCCATCGCGGCGGGGTACTTCCACAGCTTGGCGCTCGATCAGGACGGGACGGTCGTCGCGTGGGGAGACAACTCGTATGGCCAGGCCAGTGTGCCTGCCGACTTGTCGGGAGGCGGGGTGGTCGCTATCGCGGCGGGGGCCTCCCACACCCTGGCGCTCGAGCAGGACGGCACTGTCGTGGCGTGGGGAGACAATACCTATGGTCAGACGGGCGTACCGAGCGGTTTCGGCGGCGTGATAGCCATCGCGGCGGGAGGCTCTCACAGCCTGGCGCTCAAGCAGGACGGGACCGTCGTGGCATGGGGAGACAACTCGCATGGCCAAGCGACGGTGCCCGCCGGTCTGAGCAACGTGATTGCCATCGCGGGGGGACAGCAGCACAGCCTGGCGCTGGTTTACCCCGGTCCCGTCCCGCCGGCCATTGCCGTGCCCCCGCAAACTCGAACCGTGGGAGCCGGGTCCACCTTGGACCTTGGCGTCGTGGCCGACGGCGCTCCGCCCCTTTCCTACCAGTGGTTCTTCGACGCAACCAATGCGCTGACGGGCGCCACTAACGCGGTCCTGGAGTTGACCAGCGTTCAGCCCCTCCAAGGTGGGGCCTATAACGTCGTGGTAACCAACCTCCTTGGGGCGGTGACCAGTCCGGCGGCCGTGCTGACCGTGGTGGCGCCGCCGAGTCTAATCACCATACCCACGAACCTCACCGCTGACCTCGGCGCGACCGTTGATTTCATCGTGGCCGCCATCGGTTGGGCCCCGCTGTCCTACCAGTGGTTCTTCAACCGCACTAATGCCCTCACGGGCGCCACCAACCCGGTCCTGGAGTTGACTAACGTTCAGCCCCTCCAATGTGGGGCCTATAACGTCGTGGTAACCAACCTCGGTGGGGCGGTGACCAGTTCGGCCGCCATGCTCACCGTCCGGGGCGCCGCGCCGGTCATCCTGACCCCGCCCTCCAACCAGACGGTCACGGCCGGGACGACCGTCCAGACGGCCGCCCGGTTCTGCGTGGACGCCGTCGGGGCGCTGCCGCTGACCTATCAGTGGTTCGTCAACGGCACCAACGCGATCCCGGGGGCTACCAATAACCTGCTCGAACTGGTGAACCCGCAACCAAATGCGGCGGGAACCTACACCGTGGCCGTAACCGACGCCTTCGGCGCCGTCACCTGCTCGACGGCAACCTTGACGGTGCTTTCCGCCGTAACGGTGTCCGCCTGCTCGGAGGACCTTTTGCGGGCAGCTACCACCGCCGGGGGCGGAGCCGTTCTCGCCTGCGACGGCACCATCACGCTCTCCCGCACGATCACCAACTCGGTGGACATGATCCTGGACGGGAGCGGACACCAGGTGACCATCAGCGGGGGCGGCGCCGTCCGCCCTTTTTGCGTCGGTTCCAATGTGACCTTGACTTTGGTGAATTTGGCCGTCGCCAATGGCTTCGCCTCGGACGGTCAGGCCGGGGCTATCCTCAACGTGGGCGGGACACTCAACGCCACCAACTGCACCTTCTCCGGCAACCTGGCCACCAATGCCAGCGGCGGCCAGGCACAAGGCGGGGCCATCTTCAGTACCAACGGGCAGGTCGCGCTGAACCACTGCGTTTTTACGGGCAATACCGCGCGCGGGTTTGATGCCACGTGGAGTTTCGCCTACGAAGGCCCAGGCGGCGGCGCGTTGGGCGGGGCTGTGTGCAGCCTTGGGTTCATGGACGTCGCCAACAGTACCTTCGCCAGCAATTCGGTGACCGGTGGCGCGGGCGGTTTGGGTGCCGTCCACATGCCGCCGGCTTGGCCCGGAGGGGGCTTTTCCGGGGGCTTGGCAGAGGGCGGGGCGCTGTTCAATGGCGGAACCGGGACGGTGTCCGGCAGCACCTTCGCCTGGAACCTGGCCGCTGGCGGCGCTGGGGGCGCAGGCGGCAGCACTCCCATCTCCTCTTCGCCTCTACCCGGGGGTCCGGGAGGCGACGGCGGCGCGGGGGATGGCAGCGCACTCTTTGGCGGCGGAGTGACAGCGCTTATTAATTGCACCTTCGCGTCGAACGGAGGAGTCGGGGGTGCCGGCGGCGCGGGCGGAGAAGGCCAAACGCCGTGGGCACCCGAGGACCTCCCTGGCTCCCCCGGCGGCGACGGGGGTTCCGGCGGGCCCGGGGGCGGCGCCATCGCCGGCAATTGCACCGTGACGAACTGCACGCTGGCCTTCAACTCCGTTGCTGGCGGCGGCGCCGGTCCCGGCGGCGGCGGCAGCGCGTCTGGCCGCCCCGGATCGCCGGGGACCTCGGGCGGCCCAGTCTCGGCTGCTTGGCTGCTCAACACGCTGCTGGCCGGCAACACTCCCACCAACGGTCTAACTGGCGCCGTGATTGACACCAACCGCAACCTGTGGGCCGACAGCGCCGCCGGCATCCTCGGCCCGCTGGCCGACAATGGTGGGCCGACCCTGACGATGGCGCTGCTCCCGGGCAGCCCGGCCATCGGCGCCGCCGACAGCGCCGCCGCGCCGCCCACCGACCAGCGCGGCTTTCCGCGGCCGCCCGACTCCGCCGACATCGGGGCTTACGAATTCGGTTACCCGCCGATCCTCGCCGCCGCCCAGGCGCCAGGGGGCGGGGCGGACATTTCCGTGAGCGGCCGGGCCGGCCAGGTCTGCCGATTGCTCGTCAGCCCCGACTTGCTGAACTGGACGGCCGTCACCACGAACGCCTTCAGCCCAAGCGGCGTCTTTCTCTTCCATGACCCAGCCGGCGCCGGCCAAACGCAGCGGTTTTACCGCGCGGTCATGCCGTGAACCGAGATTCACAACCAGACGGCACCACATCAGCTTATGAACTCAACAAATGCACCTGGAATGCCTTGGAGAAGGGCAGATGGCCACCGGCCAGGACTGCCGGGAGATCCGAGCCTCAATGCCTTTCAGGGATTCACTGGCGCCCGGTCCCGGAGGGACCTCATGAGAATAGCCCAACACTTCAGCGTTGGGTCCGGGGGCGAGAGAAGCACCCGTCCCAAAGGGACGGTTGAAATTCGCCGCTCCAATCCCTCAGCCGTCCCTTGGGGACGGAACCGTTTGCGGCACGTGAACCCAAGGCTGAAGCCTTGGGCTATTCTCAAACGTCCCTCCGGGACACCCTGTTGCTGCGACGGCGGGAATTTCCGAAAGCCATTGGGGCAAACCCTGGGCTTGGCCTTGGCTTTGGCGCTGGCCGCCGACGCCGGCGCCCAAACCTATACCGTGCTCAAGAGCTTCACCGGCAGCGATGGGGCGAATCCGGTGGGAGGCTTGGTCGTGGTGGGCAACAGGCTCTATGGCACAACGGACGGAGGTGGCAGTTCCAACTGTGGCGTGGTCTTCGGGATGAACATGGACGGCTCGGGCTACGATGTGCTCAAGAGCTTTAACGGCACTGACGGGGCACATCCGGCGGTCGGCTTGGCCCTGGCGGGAAGCACGCTCTATGGGACGACCGCCAATGGCGGTCCCGACTTCGTCGGGCCAGCCAACATGGGTTCTGGGCTGGTCTTCAAGGTGAATATTGACGGGTCGGGCTTCACTGTGCTCAAGGCCTTCACCAGGCTCGATGGCCAGAATCCCGCTGCGGTTCTGAGCCTTGGGGCAAACACAATCTACGGAACAGCCCCGGGTGGCCGCTATCCGGGGAACGGGGTCGTCTTCCAGATGAACACGGACGGATCGGGCTATACCATCCTCAAGGGCTTCGCCGGCGGCAGCAACGACGGGGACTCCCCGTCCGGCGGCCTGCTCCTCGCCGGCGGCGCGCTGTACGGAACTACCCTGGCGGGGGGCAGTGGGAACAATGGCGTGGTCTTCAGGGTGAACGTGGATGGGTCAGATTACGCGGTGCTCAAGAGTTTCTACGGGAGCGACGGAAGTGCACCAGTGGGAGACCTGGTCCTGGCGGGCGACACGCTTTACGGGGCCACGATGGGCGGCGGCGGCTCGGGCGGCGGCGTCCTCTTTAAGGTAAGGCGGCGTAAATAAATAAAGGTATCAACTTCTGAGAATCGTGGTATGATAGCTGCACATGAGTGCTATTGCCGCGCTGACGCAGAAGTTCAGGGCCATTTGGCCACTCCTAAATGAGCGGACCCGGCGCCTTACCGCCGCCAATGAAGCTATGCAGATGGGTTATGGCGGTGTCTGCGTGGTTCACCGGGCTTGTGGCTTGTCCCGCAAAGCCATCCTCAAGGGTATTGGCGAAATCGAGCGGGGCGACTCCTCGCTGGCGGAGCGCATCCGGCGCCCGGGCGCCGGACGCAAGAACCTCACGGTGTTGGATTCCGGGCTGGTGGCGGCGCTGGACGATTTGATTGAGGGCGGAACTCGCGGCGATCCGGAATCTCCCTTGCGCTGGGTCTGCAAGAGCACTCGGACCCTGGCCGAGGAGTTAAGCCAGCAAGCTCATCCGGTGAGCCACATGCGGGTGGCCCAACTGCTGCACGAGCAGGACTACAGTTTGCAGAGCAATCGGAAGCTGGAGGAAGGGGAGGACCACCCGGACCGCGACGCCCAATTTCGGCATATCAACCGGTGCGTGAAGCGGGCCTTGGCGGCGGGGGAGCCGGTCATTTCGGTGGACACCAAGAAGAAGGAACTGGTGGGCAACTACGCCAATAGCGGCCAACAATGGCGTGTGGCGAAACAACCGCAACGGGTCAAGGGGCACGACTTCCCGGGTCCCGAGGTGCCTCGCGCCTATCCCTACGGCATCTATGACTTGGGGCGCAACAGCGGATTCGTAAACGTGGGCACCGACCATGACACGGGGGCCTTTGCGGTGGCCTCGATTCGTGGGTGGTGGCGCTTTGAAGGGCGAAGACTTTATCCTGCGGTCCGGACGCTGTGGATCACCGCCGATGGCGGAGGCAGCAATGGGTGGCGGCTGCGACTCTGGAAACTCGAGTTGCAGGGCTTTGCCGACGAAAGTGGGCTGTGCCTTTCCATCTGCCACTTTCCGCCCGGCACCAGCAAGTGGAACAAGATCGAACACCGACTCTTTTCGTTCATTTCGTCCAACTGGCGCGGTGAACCGTTGCGAGATTACCAGACGGTCGTGAACCTGATTGCCAGCACAACGACGGCCAAAGGATTGACGGTGACCTGCCGGCTGGATCGTCGAAAGTATCCGACGGGTAGAAAAGTCTCACGCGAGCAGATGAAGCAAGTGAACCTAAAGCCTAACAAGTTCCATGGTGAGTGGAACTATACCATCGAGCCTCACGGGTGAACCAACTTGATACCTTTATTTATTTACGCCGCCTAAGCACGAACGGGTCGGATTTCGACGTTCTCCGAGCGTTCACTGCCGGCGATGAACCTCCGCCGTGCGCAGGTCTGCTGCTGGCGAAGGGCGCGCTTTACGGGCCGGCGTATGATGTCCACGGCTCGAGCGGGGGCATCCTCTTCAAGGCGAGCCTGGATGGGACGGCTTACGCGGTGCTCGAGCGCTTCAGTGGGAGCGACGGCGGGGGTCCCCAAGGGCCCCTGGTGTTGAGCGGGACGGACCTTTATGGGTGCTGCAACTGGGGAGGGCCAGGATTTTGCGGTGTGGTGTACCGGTTGTCACTGGGGCCGCCCTCCTTGGTGAGGGCGCCCTTGAGCCAGACGGTTGTGAGCGGCACCTATGTGGTATTGACGGCACAGGCCACCGGCACGCCGTGGCTGACGTACCAGTGGTACTTCAACGGCGCCAGCCCCGTCTTAGGCGCAGCCAGCGATGCCCTCACCCTGGCCGACATCCAACCCTCGCAATCGGGGGCTTACACGGTGGTCGTGGCCAACGATTTCGGCGCCGTGACGAGCCCTCCAGCGGTGCTCAACGTCCTGTCGGTCCCCCCGCACATCGATGCCGCTCCTCTCAGTCAGACGCTGCCGCTGACTGCTGATGCGGTCTTCTCGGTCGCCGCCTCCGGCTCCCTGCCGCTGAGTTACCAATGGTATTTCGATGCGACCAACGCCCTGGCCGAGGCGGTGGACGCCACGCTGGTGCGGACCAATATCCAACTGAGCGATTCGGGCGCCTACACGGTCGTGGTCGCCAATCCCGTGGGCGTAGTGACCAGCCCCCCGGCCGCGCTCACCGTCTATGGCATACCGCCGGCTATCGTGTCGCCTCCCACTGGCTGCACGCTGGGCGCAGGCGCCGAGGTTGATTTCTGGGTCTCGGCGACCGGCTCCCCTCCGTTGAGTTACCAATGGTTCTTCAATGGCGCCAATGCGCTGGCCGGGGCGACCAACTCGCTGCTGAGCCTGGCGGCGATTCAATTCTCCCAGGCGGGCGCCTATAGCGTGGTCGTCACCAACGCCTTCGGCGCGGTGACCAGTCCCCCGGCCGTGTTGAACGTCCTGCCTGCGAACGTGGTGACCAACGGCACCGAGCAGGCCTTGCGACAGGCTATCGAGCATGGGGGCAACATCGCTCTGGCGTTCGACGGGACCCTGAGCCTGACCGGGGCGATCACTGTGGGGCTCGACACCAAGCTGGATGGCGGCGGCCACAGTGTGACCCTCAGCGGCAGCAACGCGGTGCGGCTCTTCCAGGTCGCCTCGAACGTCACGCTAACCCTTGCCAATCTGACGCTGGCCGACGGCTTGGGCACCAATGGCGGCGCGATTTACACCGACGGCGGAATCATCAACGCCACCAATTGCACCTTCTCGGGCAATACGGCCAGGGGGCAGGGGTGGGACTATAACATTCCGTCGTGGGAGTGGCCTGAGTCGCTGCCGCCAGCCCTGGGCGGGGCCATTTGCTCCCAGGCCGGCCAACTGAACGTGGATCACTGCGCCTTTCTTGACAACGGCGCGTACGGAGTCGCCGCCGACCTTTGGGGTGTGGGGGAGCCTTTCTGGGCTGAGTCGGGCTGGGACGGCTATGGCGGCGCCATTTACAGCCAGGGCGCCTTGCGCGTCGCTGCTTGCACCTTCCTTGGTAATGCTGCCAGCGGCGGGGCCGCGGCGTCGTGGCCCCGCGGCCTCTACTACGATTATCCTGCAGCGGGCTCCGGCGGCTCAGGGGAAGGCGGCGCCATCTACAGCCTGGGTGCGCTGGCCATCGATGGGAGTTTGTTCGCCAGCAACTCGGCCACCGGCGGCCCTGGGGGCCAGGGTGCTCCTGGGTTCTGGTACAGCAATAACTTCGTCTCTCCGCCCATAGGGCCCGTATGGATTCCGCCCCAAGTTCCCGGCACCAACGGGCAGGCTTACGGGGGAGCCATCTTAACCACTCAGGTCGCTCACCTCGCCAACTGCGCCTTCGCCTGGAACCCCGCCAGTGTAGGTCCGGCCAGCGCCGGCTCCGATTCGCCGATCTGGGGCCCATACACCAACACGGCGCCCGTCATCTGGACATCTCCGGCGAGCCAAACGCCCACCATCTGGACCACCGTTGACCTCACCGCGAGCGCCAGCGGCGCCGCTCCGCTCGGCTATCTCTGGTTCTTCAACGGCACCAATGCCCTGAGCGGGGCCACCAACCCCAGTATCGAGCTGACGAACATCCAACTCTCCCAAGCCGGCGCCTATACCGTCGTGGTCACCAATGCCCTTGGCGCCGTGACCAGCCCCCCCGCTCTCGTGGAGGTCTTGACCCCGCCGCCGCGCATTGATGCCGCTCCGACCAACCAGAGCGTGGTCCTGGATGCCAGCGTGGCGTTCTCGGTCGCCGCCTCGGGTTACCCGCCCTTGAGCTACCAGTGGTTCTTCGATGCGACCAATTCCTTGCCCGGCCAGACCAACACCACCTTGGCATTAGCCGATCTGCAGCTTTCCCAATCCGGCGCTTATACGATCGTGGTCACCAACATTTTCGGCTCCGCCACCAGCCCGCCCGCGCTCCTCACGGTCGTCGGCGTTCCGCCCGCCATCCTGATCTCCCCCGCAAACCAGGCGGTAATGGCCGGCGCGACCATGGACTTCTCAGTGAGCGCGAGCGGTTCCGTCCCGCTGGCTTATCTGTGGCTCTTCAACGCGACCAACCTGGTGGCTGCAGGCACCGGCCCCGTGCTCGAATTGGACAACGTCCAGTTCTCCCAGGCCGGGCAATACTCGGTCCTTGTCACCAATGCCTTTGGCGCGGCCACCAGTTCGGCCGCCAGGCTGCTCGTCACTCCGCCGGGCATCACCGCGGTGGCGGACTGCACCGAGGCGGCCCTGCGGACGGCGCTGGTCTGCGGCGGGCGTGTGGTGTTTCCGTTCGACGCTACGATCCAGGTGACCAACACGATCGCGATTACGACCAATGCGCTGCTGGATGGCAACGGCCATCGTGTGACTCTGAGCGGCCGGCCCGCGGGCTTGTTCGCCGTGCCCACCGGCGTAACGTTTTCCCTGGCCAACCTGACCGTTGCCGAGGGCTGGAGCCGGCCGGTGCCGCCCTTTGCAATGATGACGGCACCGTCAACGCCACCAACTGCGTGTTTTCCGGCAACTTCGCCTCGGGGGCCAACGGGACGACCAACTGGCCTGGCGGCGAGGATGGAAGTGGCGGCGCGATTTACAACAGCGGCAATTTCCACGCCGCCCGGTGTGCATTCATAAACAACCGCGCCGGAGGTGGCCGTGCTCTGGGCGGCGACACCTGGGGCTGGGGTGGGTCGGGAGGCGCCGGCCAGGGCGGAGCCATCTACAATGCGGGCAGTCTGGTCCTGGAAGCCTGCTCGCTCTCCGGCAATTGGGCCGGGGGCGGCGACGGCAGCATGGGTTCCCCAGGCACATGGCGCGGCGGGGGCGGTGAGGGCGGCCAAGGAGGGTCTGGCCTTGGCGGCGCGCTCTGCAACGCGGGAACGGCTATCCTGGTCAACTGCACCCTCGCGTACAATGGGGCCTCCGGCGGCCAGGGCGGCCAGGGCGGGCCGCTGGGCGACGCCTGCTCTTGCAGCCCCGGCGCCGACGGCGGCGCCGGCGGCGGCGCCGCCGCCGCCATCGCCAACCTCAGCGGACTATCGGCCCTGACCAACTGCACCCTCGCCCTCAACGACGCCTATGGCGGCAGCGGCGGCCAGGCCGGCTCCTGGTTCCCTGGGGGTGGCGGCATGCCCGGGCAAGACGGCCCAGGCGGCGACGCCGTGGGCGGGATCCGTAATACCGGCACGCTATTCCAGGTCAGGACCGGGACCGTGCTCCTGGTCAATTGCATCCTGGCTACTAATTCGGGCACGGCCGGCCAGTCCTACGGGACCAACGGCCTTGGCGCCGGCAACCTCCTGGGCCCCATCACTGATTTGGGGCATAATCTCAGTTCCGATGCCAGTGCCCAGTTCACCGGCCCCGGCAGCCTCGTCAGCACTGATCCCAAGCTGGGTCCCCTGGCGGATTATGGCGGGCCGACGCCGACACTGGCGCTGCTGCCCGGCAGCCCGGCTATCGGCGCCGCCGACAGCGCATCGGCGCCGCCGACCGACCAGCGCGGCTTCCCGCGTCCGAGCGGCTCCGCCGACATCGGGGCTTATGAGTTTGGCTACCCGCCGAGCCTTGAGGCCCCCCGAGCACCGGAAGGGGGGATTGACCTCTCCGTGAGCGGCCGGGCGGGCCAGGTCTGCCGGTTGCTGGCCAGCCCGGACCTCGTCAACTGGACGGCCATCGCCACAAATTCCTTCGGCTCGAGCGGCACCATTGTCTTCCATGACCCAACTGCGGCCGGCCAAACGCAGCGGTTTTACCGCGCGGTCATGCCATGATGCTTTGAAGCAAGAGCACTGCCGAGCGGCACTTATCAGATTATGAACTCAACAACTCGACTTGGAATGGTTCGGGCAAGTGCAGGTACTCGCCGCCGAGGAACCCGCTGCCAACGGCGGATATTCAGCCTGGGGGCGGCGTTAACCCTGGCGCTGGCCGGCGGCGCCTCCGCTCAGACCTACCGCGTGGTTAAGAGCTTCAATGGCACAGATGGCGGATCCCCGGCCGGGAACTTGGTTCTCGCAGGCAGCACACTCTACGGGACGACCGAAGGCGGAGGCAGTTCCGGTCATGGCGTAGTGTTCCGGGTCAACACTGACGGGACCGGCTACGGCGTGCTCAAGGACTTCACCGGCAGCGATGGCCAGAGCCCGCAGGCAGGCTTGGCCTTGGACGGCGATACGCTGTTTGGGACAACGTCTGGCGGCGGCAGCTTGAATTTGGGCGTGGTCTTCAAGCTGAACACCAACGGCACGGGCTACACGGTGCTCAAGAGCTTCGGCTTAAGCGAGGGCTACCAGCCGGGTGGGGGGCTCGTGCTGGCGGACGGCGTATCTCATGGGACGCTGTGGTCCGGCGGCACCAGTTCGGAGTTCGGCGTGGTCTTCAAGCTGAACGCCGACGGCAGCGGCTACGAGGCGATCAAGGGCTTCGACGGCGGCGATGGGACCAGGCCACGCGAGGGTCTGGTGCTGGAGGGGAACACCCTTTTCGGGACGACGGAATCGGGCGGCGGCTCAGACGATGGCACGATCTTCAGGGTTCACACTGACGGGACAGGCTACGCCGTGGTTAAGACTTTCACGGGCACGGATGGCCGGATGCCATATGCGGGCCTGGCCTTGAACGGCACTACGCTTTACGGGACGACCTTTGGGGGCGGAGACTTGGATTGCGGAGTGGTCTTCAGCCTGACGCTTTTTCCGGTCATTGAAGTCCCGCCGCACAGCCAAACCGTCGGTTCCGGCGTCGCCGTCGAGCTTTCCGCAACCGTTTCCAATGCCACGGCTTACCAGTGGCTTTTCAACGCCACCAACCCGATCCCGGGCGCTACTAATCCGGTGCTGCATCTCGCGCATGTCCAACGGGCGCAATCCGGCGCTTATGCCGTGATTGTGACCAACGCCTTCGGCGCCGTGACCAGCGCCCCCGCCCTGCTCCAGGTGGCCTCTCCCGTCGTCGCCAACCCCACCGAGGCGGACCTCAGGGCTGCCTTGGCTCAGGCTGGCCGCGTGATTGTTGCCTGTGACGGCACTATCACGCTGGCTGGTACTATCGTTGTCACCAACGACACCACGCTCGACGCCACGGGCCACCAGGTGATCCTGAGCGGCAGCGGCGCCGTGCGCCCGTTCTGCGTCGGTTCCAATACCACCCTGACCTTGCTCAACTTAACGATCGCCAATGGCGTCGCCTCGGATGGCCAGGGCGGGGCGATCCTTAACGCGGGGGGAACCCTGAACGCCACCAATTGCGCCTTCACCGGCAACCTGGCCACCAATGCGACCGGCGGCCCGGCCCAAGGCGGAGCCATCTTCAATACCAACGGGCAGGTCGCGCTGGACCGGTGCATCTTTACGGGCAATGCCGCGCGCGGGGCCAACACCAGCTCGGCTTCCACCAACTGCGATGCCGCTGGCGGCGCTGTTTATAGCTCTGGCACAGTGACAGCCCGGCTATGCACCTTCGCTGGCAATTCGGCCGCCGGCAGCTCAACCCCCACGTGGACCCCTGGCTCGGGCCCCCCCCCGCTTCCTGCCCGGGGGGCGCCGGTTTGGGTGGCGCGATGTGCAGCCTTGGCCTCATGGAGGTCGCAGGCAGCTCGTTCGCCAGCAACTCAGTGACGGGTGGCGTGGGTGCTTGGGGCGCGGGCACCATGATGCCAGGATTCCCTGCCGGGGGTGGCGGGTCTGGAGGTGCCGGCGAGGGCGGGGCGATATTCAACATCGGTACTGGAACGGTATCTGACAGCGCCTTTGTCTGGAACACGGCGACCGGCGGTCGTGGAGGGGGTGGTGGAAATAATAGCGTCAGTGGTGTTGGAGGTTCTGGAGGTGATGGGGGCGCGGGCGGCGGCAGCGCGATCTTCGGGGGTGGGGTGACGGCGATCGTCAACTGCACGTTTGCCTGGAACGGAGGCGTTGGGGGTGCCGGCGGCGCGGGTGGATGGAGCGGTTCGCCAATCAGGGGTGACCCTGAGGGAGGCGGAGGCAGTGGTGGTTCCGGCGGGTCTGGAGCCGCGGCCATCGCCGGCCAATGCTTCGTGACAAACTGCACGTTGGCCTTTAATTCGGGAGAGGGCGGCGCGGCGGGGCTCGGGGGTTCGGGCCAAACGGCGGGCCTTGAAGGCTCGCCGGGCGACTCGGGCGGACCCGTCTCGGCAGCGTGGCTCGCCAATACCTTGTTGGTCGCCAACGTCCCGATGAATGGCTCCGCTCATTCCGGCATCGACTCCGACCACAATCTTTGGGCCGACAACGCCGCCGGCATCATCGGCCCGCTGACGAGCAACGGGGGGCCGACCTTGACAATGGCCCTGCCGGTCGGCAGTCCGGCCATCGACGCTGGCGACAACGCGTCCGCCCCGCCAACAGACCAGCGCGGCGCGGCGCGGCCTGCTGGAGCCGGCGCGGACATCGGCGCCTATGAAGCGGCCGCGCCAGGCGTTGTCACGCCGCCGCAGGACTGCACGATCACCCTGTTCTCCACGGCGCAGTTTTCCGTCCTCGCGACCGGCGCTCAGCCACTCTCCTATCAGTGGTTTTTCAACGCCACGAACCTCATAGCCACCGGGCCAAGCCCGGCGCTCCAACTCACCAACGTGCAACTCTTGCAGGCCGGCGCTTATAACGTGGTCATCACAAACGCCTACGGAGCGGTTACCAGTTCGCCAGTTGTGTTGACCGTCCTTTCGACGCCGCCAAAGCTGACGTTGTCTCCCACTAACCAGACGGCGTGGCTCGGAAGTGCCGTAAGCTTCCAAGCGGCGGCGGACGGCGGTCCGCCGTTGAGCTTCCAGTGGTTCTTCGATGGCACCAATGCCCTGCCAGGGGCGACCAATGCGATCTTCTCACTGGCCAACCTGCAGCCCGCACAGGCTGGCGGCTATTCCGTGGTGGTCACCAACACCGTCGGCGCCGTCACCAGCGGGGTGGCCACGCTCACCTTGACCTCTCCCGTGGTGACCAGCTCGACTGAGACAGCTCTCCGTGCCGCCCTGGTGCCGGGGGGAACCGTCACGTTTGCCTCCAACGGCACCATCACCCTTGGCAGCTCAATCGAGATCGCGCACGACACGGTCCTGGACGGCACAGCCTTGGACGTGACCATCAGTGGGGGTGGCGGCACGCGCGTGTTCTACGTGGATAGCGGTGTCCACTTCACGGCCATCCACGTAACGATTGCCTTTGGCGGCAGCGATTTCGGCGCCGGGATCTACAATGCCGGCGGACAGCTCACCTTGGAGCAATGCCGGCTCGTCAATAATGCCGCCCGCGGGAGCGACGGTTCGAGCGTTGCCCCGGTTACTGGCGCTACGGACGCGGGCGGCGGCGCCCTTTACAACACGGGCACCTTGGAAGCCCGTGCCTGTGCCTTCATTGGCAACTCAGCCCGAGGGGGTCAAGGCGTCGCCGGTCTCACCCAGTGGCCGTTGCCCACAGTTTCCAGCGGTGCCGGAGGCGCTGCCAACGGTGGCGCGCTTTTTAACGTCGGGACAGCCACGTTGGCCGGCTGTTCGTTTAGTTCCAACACGGTTGCGGGAGGCGCTGGCGGCGCAGGCGCTGGCGGGGGGCCTCGATCAGGCCGGGGGGCCCAGGCTCTACGCCACCGCCGGGTCTCCGGGCGCGGACGGCAACGGCGGCGCGATTTACAACTCCGGGACGTTGACGTTATCGACCAGCGATTGCACGGACAACGCCGCCGCCGGAGGCGCCGGAGGCGCCGGGGGATCGGACGCTGCTGGGGGCCTGGGAGCGGCTAGCGGCGGCGGCGGCAGCAGCAGCCGCGGCGGGGCCTTGTACAACGTCGGGGCGGCGCAGATCGCTGGCTCGACCTGGGCGCGAAACACCGCTGCTGGGGGTGCAGGGGCGCCCGGCGGATACGCCAACGGCGATGGCAGCGGCGGCGGCTCTGCTTATGGCGGAGCCATTTGCCACGACGGCACCGCAAGCCTGGCCAATTCCACTATCACGGGGAACACCTGCGCCGGAGGCGGTGGCGGAGCGGGCGCCGATACCCCCATGGTGGGGGCGGGCGGGTACCCGCCCATAGTTGCCCGCGGCGGGGGCGGCGGCGATGGCGTCGGGGGCGGAATCTCCGGACTTTTCTTCGTGACCAATTGCACGCTGGTTGGCAATTCAGCCATCGGCGGCCCGGGCGCACCCGGCGGCACGGGTCCTCCCATGGGACAAAGCGACCAGCCCACCCATGGATACCACGGGCAAGACGGCTCGGTCGTAGGCGACGGCGGTTCCGGCGCGACCATGGTGAACACGCTGCTGGTAGCGAACTCGCCGTTCCCCGACATCGTCAGCGGCCTTATCAATACAAATTATAATCTCTGGATGAACACCAATTCCGGCGTGGTGGGTCCGCTTGCAGACAACAGCGGCCCGACTCTTACCGGGGACGGAACACGGCGGCAGCGGCGGACCGGGCGGGGGCGGCTATGGGGGCGCGCTCTTCAACGGGGGCGCGGCCCGATTGGCCGACACAACCCTCGCCGGGAACGGGAGCATCGGCGGTAATGGCGGCACCGGCGGCCTTTTCGGTTGTGACCCCAGCCCGGGCAGCCTGGGTGGCCTGGGCGGCACCGGCAGCGGCGGCGCGATTTGCAATTCAAACGAAGTGACGTTGACCGGGTGTACGGCCGGCGGCAACAATGCTTCCGGAGGGCTGGGGGGCACTGGTGGGGCTGGCTGGAGCGGCCCCTCGGGCGGGGAAGATGGTGCCGGTGGGGGACCGGGTGGCGCCGGCTATGGGGGCGCCCTTTACAACGCGGCCGTTGCCCGATTGGCCAACACAACCCTGGCCGGAAATGGGAGCACCGGCGGCCCTGGCGGCAGTGGCGGCGCGGGCGGCGGGGCCTCCTCCTACCCCCTCTGGGGCTCCAATGGCGGCAGCGGCGGCCCTGGCGGTCTCGGTTCAGGCGGCGGCGTTTATGACCTGACCGGCCATGGTTTCCTCACCAACTGCACCGTGGCGTTCAATCCGGCGATGGGCCGCGCGGGAGGGGCCGGAGGCGCGGGCTATAGCGCCTATACCTATGGTGTCAATGGTAATGCCGGCGCGGCCGGCGCGGCCGGCGGCGGCGGCATCACTAGCGGCGGCGGTTCGTTCCTAATCAACGTGCTGTTGGCCACCAACAGCCCCGTCAATGGCGCCGGCGCGATCATCGACGGCGGCCACAATCTCAGCTCAGATGGCAGTTGTCTCTTCTAGATTCCCGGCAGCCTCAACAACTCCGACCCGCTCCTGGGTCCGTTGATGGACAATGGCGGGGCTGCTTGGACCGTGGCGTTGTTGCCCGGCAGCCCGGCGATTGACGCGGGCGATGACAGCGCCGCCCCCCCAGTTGATCAACGAGGCGTGCCTCGCCCAGCCGGCCCAGCCTCCGATATCGGGGCTTACGAACTCGGTCTGCCGGGCATTCTCATTACTCCGGCAAGTCAAAGTGCGGAATTCGAGTCCACGGCGGTTTTCTCCGTCGTGGTCGTTGGTTACCCTCCGGTGAAATATGAGTGGTTCTTCAACGCCACCAATGCACTCGTCGGCGCGACCAACGCCACTCTGCAACTGACGAACTTGCTGCTCAGCCAGGCAGGGGATTACTCGGTGGTAATCACCAACGCCTACGGAGCAGTCACCAGCCCTCCGGCCATCCTTTACGTGGCTGATCCCGGCACTTCCCTGGTGGGCTTTCCCACTCAAGAAGCTCTGCAGACAGCGCTGGCGGCGCCGGGCCGCGTCGTCTTCCTCGGCGATTTCACGATCACCTTGACCAACACGATTACGATCGCGACCAATACCGTCCTGGACGGGACCGGGCACCAGGTGGTGATCAGTGGCGGCAACGCGGTGCCGGTCTTCTATGTGAGCAGCAATGTAACCTTCAGCGTCGCCAACCTGACCATCGCCAACGGCCTGGGCACCAACGGCGGCAGCGCGATCCTCAACGACGGCGGCACCGTGATCCTTTTGAATACCGTCGTGCAATCGAACGGCGTTTTGGCTGCGACCAGCCCCCGGGGCACAACGCTCGCCGAAGGCGGCGCGATTCTCAACCGGGGTGGCAGCCTTGGGGCGACCAATTGCGCCTTTTTCGGCAATACCGCCATTGGTGAGACGTTCGTTTTCGAGGATTTGTGCCGCGGCGGGGCACTCGCCAATGAGGGCGGTTTGGCCAACCTCGAGAATTGCATCTTCGCCGGCAATTGCTCCGAATTCACAAGTCTGTTCTACAGCAGCCTATACGTGCACGAGGCGTGTGGTGGCGCGATTTACAACGCGGGGACGCTGAACGCCAGCCACTGCACCTTTTACAAAAACTCGGCTTTGGGCGCTCCCGCCGATGGAGGCGCCGTCTGCAATTTCGGCGTGCTGGCCGTCAGTGGCAGCAGCTTTGTGAGCAACACCGTCACCGGCGAGCCCGGCAGTTCGAATTTGGGCGGTGGGGCGGGTTGTCCAGGCAACGGCGGGGCGCTATTCAATGCCGGCGTAGCCAGGCTGGCCGACAGTTCCTTCGTATGGAACCAAGGGTTCGGAGGCGCCGGGGAGGTGTGTGGGTGGCACTGGGACCAGTGGGGGCGCCCACAACCCGGCGGCGGCGGGGCCGGCGGCTGCGGGTTCGGAGCGATCTGCGATATTGCCGGCTCCTGTTACCTCACTAAGGCGGCGTAAATAAATAAAGGTATCAACTTCTGAGAATCGTGGTATGATAGCTGCACATGAGTGCTATTGCCGCGCTGACGCAGAAGTTCAGGGCCATTTGGCCACTCCTAAATGAGCGGACCCGGCGCCTTACCGCCGCCAATGAAGCTATGCAGATGGGTTATGGCGGTGTCTGCGTGGTTCACCGGGCTTGTGGCTTGTCCCGCAAAGCCATCCTCAAGGGTATTGGCGAAATCGAGCGGGGCGACTCCTCGCTGGCGGAGCGCATCCGGCGCCCGGGCGCCGGACGCAAGAACCTCACGGTGTTGGATTCCGGGCTGGTGGCGGCGCTGGACGATTTGATTGAGGGCGGAACTCGCGGCGATCCGGAATCTCCCTTGCGCTGGGTCTGCAAGAGCACTCGGACCCTGGCCGAGGAGTTAAGCCAGCAAGCTCATCCGGTGAGCCACATGCGGGTGGCCCAACTGCTGCACGAGCAGGACTACAGTTTGCAGAGCAATCGGAAGCTGGAGGAAGGGGAGGACCACCCGGACCGCGACGCCCAATTTCGGCATATCAACCGGTGCGTGAAGCGGGCCTTGGCGGCGGGGGAGCCGGTCATTTCGGTGGACACCAAGAAGAAGGAACTGGTGGGCAACTACGCCAATAGCGGCCAACAATGGCGTGTGGCGAAACAACCGCAACGGGTCAAGGGGCACGACTTCCCGGGTCCCGAGGTGCCTCGCGCCTATCCCTACGGCATCTATGACTTGGGGCGCAACAGCGGATTCGTAAACGTGGGCACCGACCATGACACGGGGGCCTTTGCGGTGGCCTCGATTCGTGGGTGGTGGCGCTTTGAAGGGCGAAGACTTTATCCTGCGGTCCGGACGCTGTGGATCACCGCCGATGGCGGAGGCAGCAATGGGTGGCGGCTGCGACTCTGGAAACTCGAGTTGCAGGGCTTTGCCGACGAAAGTGGGCTGTGCCTTTCCATCTGCCACTTTCCGCCCGGCACCAGCAAGTGGAACAAGATCGAACACCGACTCTTTTCGTTCATTTCGTCCAACTGGCGCGGTGAACCGTTGCGAGATTACCAGACGGTCGTGAACCTGATTGCCAGCACAACGACGGCCAAAGGATTGACGGTGACCTGCCGGCTGGATCGTCGAAAGTATCCGACGGGTAGAAAAGTCTCACGCGAGCAGATGAAGCAAGTGAACCTAAAGCCTAACAAGTTCCATGGTGAGTGGAACTATACCATCGAGCCTCACGGGTGAACCAACTTGATACCTTTATTTATTTACGCCGCCTAACTGCACGTTCGCCAACAATGCGGGCGTGGGTGGCCCTGGCGGCGACGGCGTGCCGCCGGGCGCCGCGGGCTGCGCGGCCAATGACCTCCGCAGCATCAGCGCCGTCCTGGTGAACACCGTGGCCGAGTGCTATTGGGCCGCGCCCCCGGACCCGAGCAGCACGTCGAGGTTCTCCATCCTCCACAACTTCGGCCAACCGGGCGACTCTCCCTCGGGCTCGTCCGGCATAACCTCGGCGCCGCCGGGCGTTGGCCCGGATGGCACGCTCTATGGCACCACCAGCAGTAGCTCCTCCTCTCCAGGTGCCGTCTATTGCCTGAACACCAACGGGACCTCCAGCAGCTTCAGGTATCTGACCAACACCTACTGGAACTCGGAAACGACCCCGGTCTTGTCCGGCACGAGCTTGTATGGGACAGACGAGGGCGGCCTCTTCAAACTAGACACCGACGGCACCGGCTTCACGGAATTCCTGAGCCTCACTGCCGGTGGCAACAACCGTCAGTTTCCCTGGGACCTGGTCCTAGCGGGCGGCACGCTCTATGGGACAACGTGCGGCGGCGGGAACGGCTGGGGGTCGGTGTTTCGCATCGAGACCAACGGCACGGGCTACATGGTGCTCTACTCGTTTGGCGCTTCGTCCAACGATGGGACCTTCCCGGAAGCGGGCCTGGTATTGGGCGGCAGCACCTTGTATGGCACGACGAGCGAGGGCGGGCCTTCCGATAGCGGCACAGTCTTCAAAATCAACACCGACGGCAGCGGCTACGCTATCCTCAAGGCCTTCGGCGCCGACGAGCGCTGTCCTTGGACCGAGCTGGTCGTGTCCAGCGGCTCCACGCTCTTTGGGACGACTACCGCGGGTGGCCTTTACGGCAAGGGCACTGTGTTCAAAATCAACACTGACGGCAGCGGCTACGCCGTGCTCAGGAACTTCAGCGGGCCCGATGGCTCCAGCCCGAACGGCGTGGTCTTGTCCGGTTCGACGCTCTATGGCACGACGAGCAGCGGCGGCTTTTATGGCGCCGGCGTCTTGTTCAGCCTGGCGCTTCCCCTTCCAACGATAGCGACCCTGCTCCAGGACCAAACCGTCGAGGTCGGCGGCACCGTCCAATTCCAGGTCGCGGCCAATGGCTCCGGCCCGCTGACCTATCAGTGGTTCTTCAACGGCACTAACGCGCTGAGCGCCGCGACGGGTCCGGTCCTCGAGTTGACCAACGTCCAGCCGTCCCAAGCGGGTGTTTATGCGGTCGTCGTCACCGATAGCGCCGGGTCCTCGAGCCCCTTGGCAGCGCTGCTCAACGTCATTGCGCCTGTCCCGAGGCGGCCCGCCGCCGGCCTCACGCTCCACGGCCAGCCCGGGCTCACGTTGAACGTGGATTATACGGAGGCGCTTGGGGCACCGCCGCAGTGGGTGAGTTGGACGAATGTGACGTTGGGCGGCCCTTCGCAACTGAGCCTCGACCTCGATGCTCCCCTGGCGCCACAACGTTTCTACCGCGGCTGGCACACGAACGCGGCAGCCCCACCCCCAAGCCTGAACCTGGAAGCGGGCACCGTCATCACCTTGACCGGAGCAATTGGCGGCTCAGTGCGGCTCGACTGGATCAACCAGTTCGGCCCCACCGACGCCTGGGCGCCCCTGGCGACAGTGACTTTGACCAACACCTCGCAGCTTTACTTCGACGCCACCGGCAGCTTCCACGCCCCGCGCCTCTACCGCCTGGTGCCGCTGCCTTGACGTTCGAGACGGTTATTCACCAAGTAGTGGAGCACGGCGGGCTCAAGTGAGACGGCAGCAATTGGCCTGGTGACCGGCTGAGCCACGGACGCTGAGGCGCTCACGTCAAGACGAGCATGGTCCATCCAACCATGTTGATCGCCCCGCGGAACTGCCAGGCCTTCCTTTGGTCAAGCCAATCAAGCAGACGGCTGTGTGGTTGCGCCTTCGTCATCGCGCCAGGAATTATTCAATGGACCATTCGTTCGTATTTTGAAACGTTCAATTCCACTATGCGAGCAGATTCGGCAACGCCCACTGCGCGGTGGTCGGCGAAGGCTTGATCGGGGCGGCGCGATTCTCGGGTTTACGACCTGTCGGCTTGCGCGGCAGGAAGGCCCTGCTCGGACGGTTGACCTCGGCCCATGAAACTGATAGAAATGCCAAGTAATCCGGGTTCCAGCTTATGAAAGCAAAACGCCTGCTGCCGGCCGTGGCCGTGGCCGGCGGTCTGTTGGTTTCGGCCAAGCTGGCCTTCGCCCAACCTTGGACGCTGACGCAAGCCCCCCTGACGAATTGGAGTTCCATCGCCTGTTCGGCGGACGGGAGCCGCTTCGTGGCATCCGCGTTTGGCCTCAGCACATGGGGCCCTTGCTCTCCTGGGTCGGTTTTCAGCTCGACAAACTCAGGCGCCAGTTGGGCGTCCATCCCTCCGGAGAGCGCCGCAGACGGGTCATTAGTCAATATGAATTGGCGCTATGTCGCCCTGTCGGCAAACGGAGCCAGAATGTTCGCCGCAGGCTGGCCTCCCGGCGATGTCATGTACCCGGTCCCATTCTTCATTTCAACCGATGCGGGCGGCACGTGGACCAGCACTGACCCGTTCATCGGGAGCTGGGAGTCTTTGGCCGCTTCCGGGAGATGGGACCAAATTGGCGGCGGTCTCGGGCCAGGGCCTTTACTATGGCGCTTGGACCTCGACGAACTCGGGTGTAGGCTGGACGGCGGCGGCGGTGACGAATGCCTATCACTGCGTATGGTCAGCCGACGGGTCCACCCTCGTCGCCGCGGGGACCACGCTAGCGGCTTCCACGAACGGGGGCGCCACCTGGGCATTGTTTTCCCCCACCAATACCACGTGGTCGTCCGCGGCCAGCTCGTGGGATGGGACCAGGTTGGTGGCGGCGACCTATGCTTCCTGGGACATGACTAAAGCACTGTCCCCCGGCGTCATTTATACCTCCAAGGATTCCGGCTGCACCTGGACGATGACCAGTGCGCCGAGCAACTATTGGCAGGCCGTGGCCTCATCGGCAAACGGCTCCAGACTGGTGGCGGTCGCCTCCCTCTCTCCACATACTCCTTCTATCCATAGCTCGGCCGATGCAGGAGCGAGTTGGGTCTCGAACAGTGCGCCATACCTGGCGTGGGTCTGCGTTGCCTCTTCTGCGGACGGGTGCAGGCTGGTGGCTGCCGAGAGCGGGGGGAGCATCTACACCTGTCAGACGATCCCGAAACCTGTCCTGAGCGCAACCCCCTCCGGAACCGATCTTCTCCTCTCTTGGACCGTGCCGTCAATGCCATTGGTCCTCCAGCAGAGCGCCGATCTGACCGCTCCAAACTGGACGGACGTGCCGGGGGAACCCGTCTTGAATCCCGCGCGCCTCCAACAGCAGGTGATCTTCCACGCCCCCGCGGGCGCCCGCTTCTACAGGCTCAAGAGCTTATGATGTGGCCGCCCGGGTATGACCTCGGTGGTTCGTTGCGCACCGCAACGGGATGGTTCCAGTCACCGGCGCCAGCAACAGAAGGGCAAGCAAGATTTGTGAGTTCATAATTGCGGCTCAGGGAGTTTACGGCGCGGGCTCAAGCACCTTGGCGATCACCTCCGCGTAGGCCAAGAGCGTAAGGTAATTTCGCAGCGTGTAGCCGTTGTGCCGCAAGCCCTCGGGAGAATAGTCGCTCACCCACGGCGCGGGATTGGACGGATGCACCCCGTCACGGGCAATGAGCGTGGGCACTTGATATTCATCGCCCGGGCTGTCCTTGAACTGGGACAGTGAGCCATCCCAGTCCTCGAGGCGGCGTTGCAGGATTTCCGCCGAGTAGTCCACCAGCGGGATTTTCAGTTCGCGGGCCAGACCCCGCGCCACTTGGGCAAATTGGCGGGATTTCTCAAGTTGCCCGCTGCGCGGGGGCATGGTGGTGAGCAGCACAATCGTTCCGTTAGCCAGGCAACGCTGGCTCACCTGGCGGGTCTTGGCCTCGTATTCGGAGGCGTCCATCTGGCCCACGTCGTTGCTGCCAAACAGGATCACCGCCACTTCCGGGTTGAGCGTTTTGAGCCACGTGTCCACGTTTTCAAGCGCCCAGCGGATGGTCATGGACCCCTGGTTGCCGAACTGGGGTCCCTTCCACTTGTTCCAGCACTCCGGTTTCATGTAATGCTGGACCCGCTGGCGGGCCTGGGCCGCCTGCGGGTCCAAGTGCTTTGCCTCCCAAGCCAGCGGCGCCCAGAACGCGAGCGTGAATGAAATGGAATCGCCAAACTGCGCGAAGGTGCCGCGCGTGCCGGTGAAATGGGCATGGGTCTCCTTCATGGGCGCGACCCAATAATCCATCGGGGCTTCTGCGGCTGCTGTGAGCCTGCGTAATTCGGCGTAGAACACCGGGTCATCGGCGGCGCCGTCGAAGTGGAACGGGAAGGTCTGGTTGTGCTTCTGGAGCATCAGGCCGTAGCTGGCGCCGTTGTCCACGCTGGCGCGCAAGGCGGCGACGGCATCTGCGCCAGTTTTGTCATCTTCGTTGGCCACGATGGCCTTGCCATATTGTCTTAGCGCGGACAGGCGGGCGGGGATTTGCTCGGGCCGGGTGCTGTTCCAGTGCGGGAGCAGGAAGTCGGCGGCCTCGGCCACTTCGGCGTGGACTTTGCCATCGCCGTAGCCGCTGGCCGAGGCCAGCAACCCAGGCGCCGTCTCGCGCGCGAGGCGGATGAGCGAGGCCTGGCTTTTGGGGTCGCGGATACACGCGTGGGCGAAGCCACGGTGCGGATACTCGTTGGCAATTTCAAGCAGCACGTTCTCAAAGCCGCGCTCGCGCACCCAGCGCGCGGCGTTCACCACGCCGGCGCGCACGGCCGCCTCATCGCGCAGCAGGGCCGATTGGCGCTGGTAGTAAAGGCCGAGAATGACAGCCAGGCCCTGGCGAGAGCAGGCGCGGATGACACGCTCGACGCGCGCGAGGTAAGCAGGCCGCAGAGTGCCGTCCGGCTCGAAGGCCGAGTTTAACGCACCCTCGTAGCCGGGCATCCCACCCTGGAGGCAAACCGTCACGGCACGGATGCCGCTCGCGGCGTAGTCGGGCAGCCTCTCGATGAACTTCGTCGTGTTGGCCTCCGCGTCGAAGTCCGGTCTGTGGCGATCCTCGAAGACGGCGTTGACCATGCGCACGTTCATCAGCAGCCCTTCCGTGGCCGCGCCACGGGAAGTGACCTCGCCGTTGATATGCCATTTGCCATTCACCAGCGCGACTCGCGTGCTCGGCGATGCCGCCGCAGCCCAAGCCAACGCTTGCCCTCCGGCCAATGACACTGTGGCCAGGCCGGCCGACTTCAGGAAGGCACGGCGATTGCAGCTCAAAGGACCAGGTAACATGGATTTCATTCTAAACAATAACCATAGCTGCGTCCATCCAGCCCGCCGAGGTCCACTGCGAATGGGCGGCGTGTTCATACAAGACCGGAATGAAGGGGATTCTCATGAGAAGAACCTTGGATGGCCGGCTGTTCAGTGTGGCAGGCGTTCACGGAACACGGGGTCACGGATTTCAACCCTGCCGATGGGCATGGGGCGGGCATCGCCGCTCCGGGGCGTCGAAATGCTCAGTGCCCGGAGCGCGAGGATCATGCCTTAATTCTGCTTTCATGAGGCAACCCTGTATGATAATCCAGGGCTGCTGGATAGACCTTATTCTGTCAACGACATCGAAGCGTTTTATGAAGGCCGGTTTCAAAGTGGCCCAAGAAGGCACCTTCAGGCACGCTGGCGCTCGGATTGCTCTCTCTCGTGTGCTCACGAGCATTAGCCTGCTTGCCGTGTGTGGCGTAAGCCCGATATCGGACGCGCAGGAGAAAACGGCGGTCCTGAGCATTCCCGAGTTCTTCCCGCTCGACAACGGCGTGGGGCGGGGCTCCTGGACCCCGGTTCAACAGGCTGCCTGCTTGCAGGAACTCGGCTTTGACGGCATCGGCTACAATTACACCAAGCCGGAGGATCTCGCCGCCTGGCTCAAGGCCCTCTCGCCGCGCGGCCTGAAGCTTTACAGCCTCTATTTCGGCATCACGCTCGACCAGGAAGACCCCTACCCGGCAGGCCTGCGCCAGGCCCTCCCGATGCTCAGAGGGAGCGGCACCATCCTTTGGGTGACCGTTGCCCGACCGCGAACCGGTGGCGAGTATGACCCGGTGGCGGCCCAGCGCATCGATGCCCTGGCGGAATTGGCCGCCCAGCAGGGCCTGCGTGTGGCGATCTATCCCCATCTCGGCCTCTACGTGGCCACCGCCGAGGATGCCCTGCGGGTGCTGGCCCCCGTCACGCGGACCAACGTGGGCGTCACGGTCAACCTCTGCCACGAACTGGCCTCGGGCAACGGGCCGCGTCTCCAGGAGGTCATCGCCAAGGCCGCGCCCCGCCTCTTTCTGGCCACGATCTGCGGCGCCACGGACAAGAAGGACGACGCCGGCGGCTGGAGCAACTACATCCAAACTCTGGATCGCGGCCAGTTCGATGTCTTCGGAATGCTTGCTGCGCTCCAGCGGGCGGGCTACCGGGGCCCCATCGGGCTGCAGTGTTACAGCATCAAGGGTGACCAAAAGGAAAACCTGGGAAAATCAATGCGCGCCTGGAGGAGCTATATGACCCGCCTGGCCGCTCAGAAGCCAACGCATTAACATGAGAACCAGCAAGGAACCTATTGCCCCGAAGTGATTGCGCGCCGGGATGTGGTAAAACACGATTTGGAATCAGACGTTACCTGCAGCCCCTGGGCGATTTCCCTGCGGGACAGAGCCCTTCGCTCAAGCGGTATCAGGACCTGGCGGGGTTCGACGAACAGGCTGGGTTCAAAGAGGAAGCCGGGTGGTTGACGAAACGCCTGGAAACAATTGGCAAATGACCCCGATTCACGAGTTGCTCAACCGCATCCGGTGGGACCCCGAGTTCGCCCAAGGGAGCTTCCAACTGGGTTATTACGACCGGGCCGAGGGGCGGACGCATCGCGTGCCTTTTCATCGGGTGCGGGAGGTGTATAGGGACTCGCGCCGCATTTGGCACCGCGCTGCGCGGACAGGATGATCGACGTGCTTGTGGCTGACATTCCTCAGGTTCAGAAGGGCTTTCGGCTGTTGTTCTCCGCAACCCCGTTCCCCGGCCATACGACCAAACTGGAATGGCGGCGGGAGGAGTATGGAGGCAATTGGTATTTCTCGCCTCAGTTCGGTATGACGACGAACCGCAATCCGATCAGCCCGCCAGCAGACGACCCGAAATTACGTAGAAGTTCTCCCCTTCGGCGAGTGCTGTCATGATTGGCTTCTTTCCATTCGGTAGAGAGACGCTCAGCGACCGGTCATTTGCTCGAGCCTTTCGGGATACCGAGCGCCCTGCACCGTGATCTTGGAGGCGGCGTCATCGATGTCACGCAGATCGTCGGGCGTGAGATCGACTGCAACTGCTCCGATGTTCTCGTCCAGGCGATGCAGCTTCGTGGTGCCTGGGATGGGAACAAGCCACGGCTTTTGAGCGAGCAGCCAGGCGAGCGCGATCTGAGCAGGTGTCGCCTTCTTCCGTTCCGCGATGCTGCCAAGCAGACGGATCAGGGCCTGATTCGCCTTGAGAGCCTCTGGTGTGAAGCGAGGCAGGGTGCGGCGGAAGTCGGAGCTGTCGAAGGTCGTTTTCTCGTCCATCTTCCCCGTGAGAAAGCCCTTGCCCAGAGGGCTGTACGGCACGAAGCCGATTCCGAGTTCCTCGAGGGTCGGTATGACTTCCTTCTCGGGGGTTCTCGTCCACAGCGAGTATTCGCTCTGGAGGGCAGTGACCGGCTGGACCGCGTGTGCGCGACGGATCGTCTGCACGCCTGCCCGGAGAAGAGCGGTCATCTCCTGCTTGTCCTTGGGCGGGCCGTAAGAAAAACTCATTCCCATGCAGCCGAGCCCGAGGGCCGAGACTTCCAGATTGCTTTTCCCCAATTTACGCTTTTGCATTTTTGAATGAGTTTGGACTTTGGTTGTAGTCATGGTCTCAAAATAACTTCCGTCTAAAAGGTGTCACTAGCAGAACGGGCCAATCCACTTGCCAAACACGCCATCGGCGGCCCGGCAATTCGGAGTGTAGGCCGGTGGCCTGGTGCGTGGTCCCTCTTCTCTTATCGGCCGAGGATGTAGCGCGGCTGCAAGTCCGTTCAGTCGTGTTTCCCTTGGGTTCCCGTTCTTGGTACGCCCCAATTGTTTAACCACGCCAGCCGGTTGCACATATCCTCGGCGCGTAGTGCATGAATGAGCCGGGCCAATCTTCGCACGGTCTCGCCAGTCGAGAGTTCCTGCTGAGGAAAGACAACGATGCCTGAATGAGTGCGGCCCTCGGCAAGCCACCGGCCGTGCAACGGAACGAAATCGCAAATGTTGTTGGTTACCAGCATCCGGCCAGCTTGGTGCGCGGCCTCCAACTGCCTGTGGTCATTGACTCCGCCGAGTCCAAGCTCGTTGGTAGTTTTGGTGTCGATCCCGTGCTGCTGGAGCGCCTTCGCCAGCACATGGGCTTGGCAATCCTCGTCCAGATGGATCCGGATTCGGCTCACGGGGTGCTATGCGGCAGACACGACTGCGGTCCGGGACGCCCGAGGGCTCAGGCGGTCTTCGCGTTCGATTTCGCCAGTAATCTCCTCCAGGTTCGACAACGCGTAGGAAATGGCCGCATAAATCTCAGCCAGCGCGACTCCGTCGAACTTTTCCAGAATGTCCTCCGGCTCGCACCCCTGGAGAAACCAACGATAGACGGAACTGACCGGGATCCGCTTTCCCGCAATTCGGGCGCGGCCCCCGCAGGTTCCGGGAGCTTTAACTATCAGTTGGCCGATTTCCATAGCCGAAGCTTGCCACGTTTTTCAGTTCGGAGCAAGAGGAGTTTTTGGGTGTTTGGTACAGAATGCCGCGGCGAATAGGACGAGGAGCCGGAGTTCGCCGAGTTGAGCGCGAAGATCCTGAAACTGCTTGGGGAGAAACCTGATCTCTCGCCCGCCGTCGTTGCCGGCGGCATTGGGCGGAGGCCGCGCGCGACCCGCGACCGATTGGCGAAGGTGGCGCGGTTGAGGCTGATTCTTGGGGTGGGCAGCGGCCCGCAGCAGTAATGCCGGCAGCGACACCTGATGCTCTCCCAGACGCTGTGCCAGGAGGTTGGAAACCCGGAATTGATCGTTCATGATTTATCTGGCCCTCGCCTTCACGTCGTAGCAGAGCAGTACATCCTGGTCGCGCAAGTACAGTTTGCCGTTGGCAATGACCGGGTGCGCCCAGGCCGGCTGCGTGGTGCGGTCGGGCTGGTCGAAGCGGCCGCACTCGGCGTATTGCTTCGGGTTCGGCTCAATCAGGAGCATGGGCCCTTCTCGGTCCGATAGTAGAGTCGGCCATCCGCCAGGGCCAACGAGCCTTTCGGCGCCCGGCGCTCGGCGTTGTCGCGCTCGTCCCAGAGGACGTTGCCGGTCTTGAAGTCAAGGCAGACGAGGAAGCCACCCTCATTGCCGCCGTTGGCGCCATACAGGCAGCCGTCCAAGAGGATCATGCCGCCGTGGTGGTTTTGCATCTTCCTGGTAGAATAGACTTCCTCGGCCTTGACGCCACCATTCGCATCCTTGCTCAGCCTCACCAACCCTCCGCCCGCACCATAGGCCGAGGCGGCGAACACCAGGCCATCGTGGTAGAGCGGCGTGGAGCAGTTAATGCCCATGCCGTTGGCGGGCCGGTCATACCTCCAAAGGAACTTACCGTCCGAGGCCGCCACCCCGACAAGTGCTCTCCCGGTGAGTTGCACGTACTGGCGCTGCCCGTCGAACTCGATTGCGATGGCCGAGGCGTAGGCCGCTCCAGAACCGCCGGGACCACCGGGACCGCCGCCGGAACGACCGGGACCACCGCGGGGTCCACCGGGGCCGCCGCCGGGACCACCGGGGCCGCCGCCGGGACCGCCGGGCACCTGGCTCTTCCAGATCGTCTTGCCGGTCAACTTGTCGAGGGCTACCAGCATCGCGTCTTGGCCACCGGGGGTGCAGATGACCTTATCGCCATCAATGAGTGGCGATTCGCGGTAACTCCAGGTTGGCACCCTCCCCCCAAATCGCGCTGCAGGCTGCGTTGCCAAATGATCTTGCCGTCTTCGACCTGCAGGCACACCAGGTCGCCGCCCAAGCCCAGAATATAGAGCCGTTCGCCATCTACGGTCGGCGTGCACCCCGGCCCCTCTTTTCCCTGAGGCATTTGCTGCTTGAGGGCCGGCCCAAGGCGCGTGGCCCAAAGTTCCTTGCCATCCTTCTCGGACAGGGCCCAAATGACTTCATCGTCACCGCGATTGCTCATGCCGAAGATCCGCCCGGCGGCAACGGAGGGACCGCTGTAGCCGCCGCCGAGTCCCTTGATTTTCCAGGCGAGCGGTGGGCCCTCTTTGGGCCATTCCTTGAGCAGACCGCGTTCCTTGGAGATGGCGTTCCGGTCGGGGCCTTGCCACTGCGGCCAATCGAAGGACTCTGGTGAGCCTGGAAAGGCTGTCGCGCTCGACAGAACCAACGCGAGATACCAGGCATAAGCTTGTACTTTGGTCATAGTCATGGCCTCAAGATAACCTCCATCCCAAATCTGTCACTGGCAAAAGGCGCCAATCCGCTTGCCAAACACGCCACCGGTTAGCCTCACCCATCGCCTCCGGCTTAAAACCCCTCCAACTTATTTTCCGGATAGGCTTTACTCGCCGGATTCATGCGGCAGGCTACTTGCCCAGGTTCACGTAGAGTTTCACGTTGCCGGTGGAGGCTCCGATGCAGGCGATGTCCGGCTTGCCATCGCCCGTGAAGTCTTCGATAACGCAATCGGCAGCGGCGATGCCGCCGTCGTCCAAGACGGTCTTCTCGCCAGTGCTCGCCCTTGGCGTCCACGGCCTGATAGATCGAAAGCTGGCAGCCCTTGCCGCGAAACCCGCACACGATTTCGTCCCGGCCGTCGCCGTTCAGGTCGCCCACGGCCAGGGCGTGGCCGTTGTCCATTCCGTCATCGAGCACCACGCGCTTCCACTGCTGGCCCTCGGGCAGGTAAACCACGACCTGGTTTCCGTGCCACGGCTCGATGGCGACCAGGATGCGCTGCGGACCCAGATGGCCCAGGCGCACTTCGCTGCTGCCGCACAGGGGCCAGGGCCGGGGATCGCCCCGCGAGAGCAGCGTCGCTACCCACTTGCCCTGGATGAACTCGAGCCGGTGGAGCCCCGCATAGCTGGCCGTGAGCAACTGCTGCCGCGCGGTGCCGTCCCAGCTCACCGGATTGATCGCGTGCAGCACCCCGCGCGGTTCGGTGGAGATCGTTTCCCGCTGCCAGGTGCCGGGCCGGTAGAGATAGATGGGCACCGGATCGCCCTCGACGGGCGGGAAGCGCTGCCCCACCATCGGCCCCAACAGCAGCACCTTTTTTCCGTTCCCCTCCGGGTCGATCCAGCGCACTCGGTGCGCCGTCGGCACGCGATCGATCTCGCGCGCGGTCCAGGGTTGGCGCACGTCCTTGCCGTGAGTGAGCAGCACGACGTTGCCGACGCTCTGCTCGGGGCGGGTTTCGAACCGATAGGCCAGGATGACCTTGGGAATCCCGTCACCATCGATGTCGCAGCAGGCGGCATTCAGCGGGCGCGGAACATCCGTCGCCAAAACATGCCGTTCCCAGGTGGGATTTTCGAACCAGGCGACCTCGGTGGCCCGCTCGTCAACGGCGATGAGGTCTTTCTTCCCATCGCCATTCAAGTCCACCGCGACAAGCTGATAACCGAACTTTATTGCCTTGCTGATGACTTGCTCGCGGAAGCGGGGCAGGTCCTGGGCGGCGAGACCACTGCCGGCCAAGAGCCACGCCAGGCAGACACATGCGAGGCCTCGGCCCCACTGCATCAGGGTGGTGGAACCAAGGCTGGTTCCAATGGAAGCAGATATTTTCATAGTCGAACCGGCACGAAAATAGGGGCAAGTCCTTGGAATAGCAACTCCACCGCATCGAGATTGCCCATATAGGGCGCGACCGGAACCCGGTCCACCGGCTGCCGGCGGGCGGCGCAACCAATACGGTCCAGCGAGGTCATTTGATTCGGAACAAATTAGTGAAGTTGAGCGGACTTAAGCGAATTCAGGCGAATTTAAGCGGGTTTAGGCGAGTTTGAAGCAGTGCCTGATGGGTCCACCGGCCCTGGCTGGGAAGGGATCTGCTCCTCGGCGCCGGGTTTTGGGGAATCCCACCCATACAGGACGGCCCTGAGCCGATCGATCTTCTCGTCGTGGGTCAAGTCGGTATCGTCTTCGAGGGCCTTGAGGTAAGCCCTCAAGTTGGGAAGTTCATTGAGGGAGGCAGCGGTCGCATCATAATCAAAGTGCCTTTGGGCCAGCTTGAGGCGGGAGCGGCGGATGTCGATGGCTTCGCTGGCGAAAAGCAGCTTTTATGAGCGGCACGGCGGGCCGCAAATCGTCGGGTTTTTCGGTGGCGAGCCTGAAGGCGGTCTTGGCGGCCAGTTTTACGAGGGCCTCGCGCAGGCTGGCGACGTTTACGGGCAGGTCGTTCAGATCGAGGGCGACGGCCTGGGCATCGGCCAGATCTTCGGCCTGGCGCTCGGCGGCGCGGCGGCGGCGGAAGCGGCCGACGCTGGAGGCTGTGGCCTGGAGGCCAAACTCCCGGCGGACACGCTCGACGGTTTCGGTGTAGCCGAGGTTTTCATCGAACAACCAGGATTCGAGCGTCTCGCGTTGGTCGGGTGTGAGCTGGTTCCAGGTAGAATCATTGCGCATTTTACTCATGAGAGGTCCTTCGGATTGGCTTCCATAAATCGCGGAAGAGGACTGCGCCGAAATGGTTAAGCGCGGCGGTGTAGTCGAAGGGTGCTCCGAGGGCTGGCGGGAAGCGGGGGTCTTTGACGGCCTGCAGGAGGGTCTCGGCGGCGAGGCGGCGGAATTGCCCGTGCTGGAGGCAGAGGCATAGGGGCCGGCGTTGGCGGCGCTGGAGGAGGGCGGCGGATGCGCGATTCATGGCGACACTGTATCATTTTGCTACACAATAGTCAAGAGGGATTTGTATTTTTTTGTAATGGCTCAGTGATGGCGGGGCTTGGTGTTTTTTTTAACCACGGATGGACACGGATAAACACGGATTTGGGCCTTATGTCACCGGGCGGTTCAAAACCAGCCACCTGTGGGCGATTCAAAACCAGCCACTCTGAGGCGAGAACTTCATATCACTTATTCAGTTTGGTTCAAGGTAAAAACGGGATTTTCTGCTCGGTTATTGTCTCCGAGGTTCTGCTGGCGCGCGGAGACCCCTGGGGCGCCAGGTGTTTTCCGAAGTCTCCTGACGTAGTCGCGCCGTCTATTTGTGCGGGCGGGCGAGCGGCGGGAACGGACTCCGAACCTCCAGTTCGCGTTTCCGCCGGTCGCCACGCGTAACGGACTCGCCCCGCCCGCGCAAATAGGCGCGCCGATGACCTCCGAAGTCCGCGATTTCAAAGTGCCGCGTAATGGGCCTTCAGGTTCTAAGGGGGTGAAGGCGGACGGACGACGTTGTTCCCTCGGCACCTGGGCCAAGGCCTCCAGGGGCAGGGCCGAGAGCTTTTCCGCGTTTCCAACGGGTTCAGTCATGTGAGGGTTCCTCCGTGGCTTTGGGGTGTGGTTTTTCCTCTCTGACGGCGCTTTGATCTTTAAGGCGGTAGCTGCGGCCGGTGATGGCGATGGTCTGGGCGTGGTGGAGGAAGCGGTCCAGGATGGCGCTGGCGGCGGGCACGTCGCCCAGGAGCTTGCCCCAGTCCTGGATGGGGCGGTTGCTGGTCATGATGGTGGAGCCGTTCTCGTAGCGGCGCATGACCACTTCCAGGAGGTATTCACCGGAGTGCTTGGGCAGGGCCTTGAGTCCCATGTCATCCACGATCAAGAGGTCGGGCTTGAGGTAGCGGCGCAGAACGCGGTCCTGTTGGTTGAAGGCTTCGTCTCTCATGAAGTCGCGCACCAGGTCGAAGATGGAGCGGTAGAGGACCTGGAAGTTGAGCTTGATGGCCTCGTAGCCCAGGGCCTGAGCGAGGTGGGTTTTGCCGACTCCTGGCGGGCCAATAAACAACAGGTCGGCGGCCTGGCGGATAAACTGGCCGGCGGCCAGATCGTAGATCTGTTTGCGGGGGATGCCGGGGTTGAAGCGCCAGTCAAAATCCTCCAGCGTTTTGAGGTGGTGGAAGTCCGCCGCTTTGGTGCGGCGGCTGAGCAGCCGCTCCTTGCGCACGTTGAGTTCATCCTGGAGCAGGATCTCCAGGAACTCTTCGTGGCTCAGGCGGTTGGCGGCGGCCTCCTGCAAGCGCAGGCTCAAGGTGCCCGCCAGGCCGGAGAGGCGCAGTTGTTTGAGGGTGGTTTCCAGGTTAGGGATGCTCATCAGTATTCATTGGGGGGTTGGGGTTGCTTTGGGAGGCCGGGCTGAAACAGACCGGCACCAAATTGTCATAGGTGCTCAGGTCGCGGATGAGCGGGTGAGTCTCGATAAACGCGAACTGTTCCTGAGCCACGGGTCGGGCCAGGAGTTCCCGCAAATCGCGCAGATGCCACGCGCCATGAGTCAGGGCCAACTGGCAAGCGTGGTCGAGCTGCGGGCTGGGATGTTTCTCGGCCAGGGCCAGGAGCCCCTGCAATACACGCAGGCTTTCGGGGCCGCGCTGCTGGTAAAGACTCTCGGCCCAGGTGCCCGCCCCCGAGCCCAGCAGTCGGCAGCGGTCCAGGATCCATTCGGCGCCCCGTTCGATGAGGGTGCGTTTATGATCGTGAATGTGAGCCGGATCGGTTCTGAATCTTCCGGGTTCTTGACGCACATGGACGGTGATGGCCTCCATGCGTTCGTTGAACAGACGAACCATTTTGGCGTCCCACCGCGCCCAGACTTTCCGTCGCACATACTCCGGGGGCACCGAGTAATACGCCTTGTCCACTTCGGCGTAACCATCGCGGTGGATTTTACGCGGAGCTTCGTTGAAGACTGGGAACAGGCTCAGGGGCAGCGGCAAGAGCTTGGGCTTTTCGACCTTCAAGAAATGCGTGCGCACTTGCTGGCGCGTGGTGCCGTGAATGCGGGTGTCGGCCACCGTTTCTTCCCAGTGAGCTAAATGCAGAGCGCCACAGGTGAAGCTGAGCAACGCCGAGGGTGAAAGCCCCTCCAGACTGAACATGCACGACAACACGAAAACATGAACAGTGGCCCAGGACGAAAGGCCTGGGTGGGAAGGTCTAACCAACCGCCCCAACCCGAGTGTTGCCGAGGGGAAGGACAGGCCAAGACCCCGAAATCCAGGGTCCCAACCGAACAACCTCCCGGAAGCGTACACAGGGACAAGCACGGGCCGCAAGCGGGTGTCGCACCCCGCTTAAGCAATCCAGCCTCGAAACACTCAGACGCGGGCGGGGACGATGTTGCATTGTCGGAACCCAACAAGACGCTGGCCGCCAAAGGTGAGGTTAGCGTCGGCCTGCCGGGGTCGAAGAGCGTGGCACGTGCCGAAGGCGTAGCTCGGAACCTGGGAAGCCCGGTGGACTCCCACCGCACCAACTGCGGGGGCCAAGCGGGAAAGGAAGCTCAACGACAAGGAGAGCCTCCTGAAGGAAAGCCGGGAATCAGATTGGCCCATAGTAACCCGCCGCAAGGTCCACGCGGCACCGAGGCGGGCGAAGGGGCCAACACCTCAACACAGTCTGCAAAGGAAACCAGCGCCGTAAGAACGACGGAAGCAAGCTGGCGAACCTCCCTGCGGGCCATAGCCACCAAAGCTGCGCGAGACCCTCACCACCGGTTTGGCGGACTCTACCGGCTGCTCAACGAGGCCAATCTGCGGGAGTGCTTCTACGACCTGCGCAAGGACGCGGCACCCGGCGCGGATGGAGTGACCTTCCAGGACTATGAAAAGAACCTGGAAGAGAACCTTGGCGACCTCGTCCGGCGGCTCAGGAACAAGAGTTATCACGCCCGGCTGGTGCGACGGAAATACATCCCCAAGGGACAGGGCAAATGGAGGCCCCTGGGCATTCCAACGCTGGAGGAAAAGCTGGTGCAATATTG